>NZ_JAHVIO010000018.1:0-224978 GCF_019801675.1 Halomonas sp. DP8Y7-3 | reverse complement strand
TGACGACCATAGCGAGTGGGAACCACCTGATCCCTTGCCGAACTCAGAAGTGAAACCGCTCAGCGCCGATGGTAGTGTGGGGTCTCCCCATGCGAGAGTAGGTCATCGTCAGGCATTTATTCAGAAGAACCCCGATTATCGAGAGATGGTCGGGGTTTTTCGTACGCATGGGTCGACCCCGCTTTTTATGTGTGGGGCCGCGCCGATAACCCCCTCGGCGCGGTCAGGCCTGGCTCTTCTCAAGGGCAAGCTCGCGTCGTTCGCCACCCCTTGCAGCTTCGCTGCAAAAGCTCGGGGTGGCTCACCCCCATGCGAGAGGCAAGCTGCCTGGTTGCGAGTACCACTGCGGCTATCGGGATTTTCCACAAGGTCAAGATCGTTTCCCATAGACGAGTGCGGGTCGATGGCTCCCTCGACGCGGTCCCGCCTGATCCTTCTCAAGGGCGGGCTCGTGGCGTTCGCCACCCCTTGCAAAAAGCTCCAGGGTGACTCATCTCCGTGCAAGGGCGCTGTTGTTTATGTGACGCCCGGAGTTCGTATCCCCCGCCAGTGGCATGCTGGCATGACCGGAGAAAGACTCAAGCGTTGAACCATCGCGCTTTTCAGAGGGTGGTCATGCGACGTCGACATTGTCATGCTTTTTACGACACGCTTGGAACCTCGTTACAGGTGTGTCGCCGGATGTGATCCGCGCATGAGGCGCGGTGAATCCTTTCCCTTCAGCCACAGAGCTGCCATGAAATCGCGGAATCCTCCGTGCTTCCTTCATGCCCATCAGGGCGCCATTCATCTTTCCCGAAAGGAGAGTCCGACAGCCCGACGCCTCGTCGTCTGTCGCTACCTACGACATGAGTCATTCCACCGCTAGCACCGATACGCGGAAGTCTTCAAGCGCCCGGCTGGGCGACCCCATCGTTCTCATCCTAAGTGTGGGATTTATCCTGGGCTTCGTTGCCTTGTCGCTGTACGACATTGAGATGGTCGCCAATGGCATCTCGACGGGCTTTGCCTGGACAGCCAAGACCCTGGGCAGTTACTTCCAGCTGCTCCTGCTGGCGACATTCTTCATTGCCATCGGCATTGCGGTCAGTCCGAGCGCAAAGGCGCGGATCGGCAACCTGGATGCACCTGAGATCAGCACCTTCAAGTGGCTGTCGATGATCATGTGCACGTTGCTGGCTGGGGGCGGTGTGTTTTTTGCTGCCGGCGAGCCGGTCTATCACTTTGTTGTGACACCGCCGGCCTTCGATACTGAAGCAGGAACTGTCGACGCTATTGCAGGGGCGCTCGCCCAGTCTTTCATGCACTGGGGGCTGCTGGCGTGGGCAGTGCTGGGCACGCTGGCATCCGTCGTGCTGGCCCATGCCCACTACGTCAAGGGACTACCCCTTCAGCCACGAACGCTGTTGACGCCAGTCCTGGGCGAACGAGCCATGCAGGGGCCCCTGGGTGGTCTGGTTGACGCACTCTGTGTGATTGCGGTGGTTGCCGGCACGGTAGGCCCCATCGGCTTCCTCGCGACTCAGGTCAGCTTCGGCCTGCACGAGCTGTTCGGCTTCAGTGAAGGTTATGGCCCCCAGCTGATGGTGCTGGCAGGCCTGGGGGCAGTCTATGTGACATCGGCGGTTACCGGGATTCACAAGGGTATCCAGGTGCTGAGCCGGTTCAACGTCTTCCTGGCGCTGGCGATAGCAGTGGCGATCTTCCTGTTCGGGCCGACGCTGTTCCTGACCGATGCTTTCACTCAGGGGTTGGGTCGCTATCTGGGATCCTTCTTCGAGATGGCCACCATGACCACCCAAACCGCTCCTGACTGGTGGATGCAGTGGTGGACGGTGTTCTTTTTTGCCTGGTTTATCGGCTACGGGCCCTTGATGGCGATCTTCGTCGCACGGATCTCCCGCGGTAGGACGATTCGGCAGATGATTCTGGCCGTGGCGGTCATGGCTCCGGTGGCTACCATGGTGTGGTTCACCCTGCTGGGCGGCTCCGGGATCTACTACCAGCTGTCTGGAGCGATTGACCTGACCGAGGCGCTGAACAACTTTCAGTTCGATGTCGCGACGCTGACCGTGGCTCAGGCACTGCCGGGTGGCACGCTAATGGCGCTGGCGATCCTGCTGTTGACCACTATCTTCGTTGCGACCACTGGTGACTCTATGAGTTACGCCATCTCGGTCGTGGGAGCCGGTCATGACGAGCCAAACCCCATGGTCCGTGCCTTCTGGGGTATCGCCATGGCGCTGATGGCAGCGATTCTTCTGCGCATGGGAGCCGGTCAGATCAGTGCCCTGCAGCAGTTTATCGTGATCACTGCCATTCCCGTCTCGCTGGTACTCCTGCCGACCCTGTGGACGGCGCCGCGTGCTGCGCTGGAAATGGCCCGAGAGCAAGGTATTCGGTAAGTCGCCTGACGCTACTTGTGGTATCCGGAAACGGCCCTCGACGTGAGTCGGGGGCCGTTTCGTTTGGCCATGTATCAGGGGGCGTGGAACGTGCAAGATGGCTCGTCGTTGGGCGTGCCGACTGCTACCATAATCGACTTTCGTCGACGCTCTGGAGCTCACCGTGAACCTGACCACGCCGGCCTTGTTGTTTCCTGCGATATCTCTCTTGCTGCTGGCGTATACCAACCGCTTTTTGACCCTGGCGGGATTGATACGCAAGCTGGCGGAACAGGTGAAGGACGGTGAAGATGATCACATCACGCAGATTCGCCTGTTGCGCCGGCGCATCTCGTTGACCAAGCGCATGCAGATAGCTGGTGTGTTCAGCTTTCTGCTGTGCACCCTGTCCATGTTTGCCTTGTTTCTCAGCTGGACACCGCTGGGAATGCTGCTGTTCGGCATTAGCCTTGTGTCGCTATCGATTTCGCTGGTGTTTTCCCTGTGGGAAGTCGTGATTTCCACCAATGCGCTGAATGTGCAGCTCAAGGATATCGAGCTGTCCGCCAAGGGGCGGGCGGATCTTGCCTGGAGAAAGAGAACCTTTACTCATGACGCCTGACCAAATACTGCTTTTCTGCCGTCCAGGCTTTGAACCTGACCTGTGTGCCGAACTGACTGACCGACTCGGGCGCGATGCCACGGTGGCAAGCGTCGAGCCATTGATGGAGGAGGGGCTTGTCAGGGTCGTCATGGCGGACGGATACCCGGCCAATGACCTGCATCGGTCGCTGCGGTTTGATGAGCTGGTGTTTGCCAGGCAGTCGCTGTTGGCGTTGCCGGAGCTGAGATTGTCCAGGGATGACCGGCTGACGGCCATCCTCGAGCAGTTGAAAGCCTGTGGTTGGAGTTTCGAGTCCATCTGGCAGGAGACGCCTGATACCAATGAAGCCAAGGCACTGAGTAGCCTGCTCAAGGCGCTTGAGCGGCCCCTGACGATGCGCTTGAAGAAGCGTGGTGCTCTGAGGCGCAAGGCGGGGGGGCGGCGCCTCCACCTGGTCTGGAGAGACGGTGACCGCGTGCAGCTGGCCATGAGTTTTCCGGGTAATCGAAGCGAGTTCCCTGGAGGCATTCGAAGGCTACGTTTTCCTCATGCTGCTCCGAGCCGCTCGACCTTGAAGCTCGAGGAAGCGTGGCACGAATTTGTCCCAAGAGATGAGTGGGATGAGCGTCTGGGGGAGGGGATGCAGGCTGCTGATCTCGGTGCGGCGCCCGGTGGCTGGACCTGGCAACTCGTACAGCGTGGGATGCAGGTGTATGCCATCGACAATGGCCCGATGGATAGCACACTGATGGCGTCTGGGATGGTCGAGCATCTACGAGAGGACGGCTTCGTGTGGCAGCCGCCGATGCGCCTGGATTGGCTGGTATGCGACATCGTCGACAAGCCGACCCGCGTCATTGCCATGGTGCAACGCTGGCTTGTAAACCGCTGGTGTCGAGAAGCTGTCTTCAACCTCAAGCTGCCAATGAAAAAACGTTGGGAGGAGGTATCGCTGTGCCTGGCGACCCTGGCCGATCAGCTTGACGAGACCGGTGTGAAGGCCGAGATACGTTGCCGCCACCTCTACCATGACAGGGAAGAAGTCACGGTCTACGTTCGTATCGCTTAGAACAGTACGGCTGAGATACCTGCGTAGACGTAGCTCTTGGTGGCGCGCCGCTTGAATGCCTCGTCGATACCGCGGCGACGCCGGTCGTCCATGCAGGCCAGTGCTGTGAAGGCTTGGAACAGGAAGGCCTGGTCTTTTCAGGCCTGGTCTGTGAAGGTCAACTCGATAAAGATTAGTAGGCAGGCTCGAAGATTCTGACGGTCTCGGCCTCGGTGAGCAGGGGGTGTACCTGTTGCATGACGCGTTCTCTGGCTTCGCTGGTGTACCATGCTTTCCAGGCGCGCAGGTCGCGCCACTTGGTAATCATCAGTCGGCGGTCCGAGCGTCCTTGTTCGACGAGGCTTTCGCCCCCAAAGAAACCATCGGCGCCAAGTGACTGGCGCATGGCTTCTCGGGCGGCTTGTTCGTACTCTTCTTCCAACCCCGGCATGACACGTCGCTCGATGATGATCTTGATCATGCTTTTACTCCAACCCAGAGGTAGTGATGGTGGATTCTGTAGATGCCCTGCCCGCCAGCGACAAGGAGCTGGACACTAGTGGTCTGTTTTGCCCCGAACCCATCATGATGATGCACAATGCGGTGCGTGACATGACGACCGGCGAGGTGCTCAAGGTGATTGCGACGGATCCTGCCACCACGCGTGATGTGCCCAAGTTTTGCCAGTTTCTCGGTCACGATCTGCAGCAGCATCACACGCTGGAAGATGGCACTCACTGGTACTTTATTCGCCTTGGGTGACAGCTCCGCCGGCCTGTGACATCGCGCTTGTTTGAAGGGGGCGTCGACGGTGACGCCCCGTGCTGGGCATGGGGCCTTTATTCGACGTCATCCTCGTCGTCCGGCATGACCATCATGGCCAGAGCCTCGAGCGTTGCCGGGTCTTCCTGACGGATGCGGTTGGCAATCTGGCGCTGGAAGAAGTAGACCACCTTGTGGCGGCTATGGCCGGGATACAGGCAGGCGTCGCCCGGCAGAACGGGTACGGATTCAATCAGTTCTTCGTCAGCCAGCAAGGCTTCAATGGTGCCGTCACTGTACAGGCGCCAGCCAAAGACCTGCTTGAGCTGCCAAGGCTCGCCCTCATCGTCCATGCACAGCGCATGGGTTCCCTGGTGGTCAGGTAGCGTTTGGATGAGCGTGGTGTCGCTGGTGTCTTCGTATTCGAAGTAGGCAGCCGCGTGAGCAAGCTCCATCTCCTTGTGTTCCGGTGGCTGATCGAACAGCTCTTCCGTTTCGGGATCCCGGTAACCGACGAAGTGTCCATGGTCTGGATCATCAAGCTGTTCGCAGGGAGTCAGTGACTCCATCCAGGGTACCAGGCCCACAATGTCGCCGTTCTCTCGCATTCCCCAAGCGAGGATAGGCATGCCATAGAGGGTGTCAGGATGTGCATCGAGCCGATACACCATTTCCAGACCGTCTAGCTCCGGCGCCAGCCTGACCAGGCGTCGACGCGCCTGTTGGCGTTGGCGCATGCTTTCCAGGTCGATGACCCGAGCGGGGCGGGGTGATAGTGGAATGCCCATGATCTCCCTCCAGCGGCTGCTTGCTAACGGCTGTGCATCTCGGCGAAGGCCGGACGCTGCGCTCTACGTCCCTGTTCTCATCAATAGCACAGACTGATCGACTAGCGTAAGTCCCTGTCGCCCACACAGCGTTGATCCCATTGCTGGCGCAGTAGCCTGTGGTGGTCCAAGACCTCGCGGAAACGCACCAGCGGAGTGTCAGCGCCGCTGGGCGAGAGCCACTGGCTGCGGTAGCGCTGGAGTTCGGCTGCGCCCTCTAGGTGGGCATCCAGGAGCTGGTCCATGGCGCTAAACCAGCGTCGCGATTGACGTAGCAGACGCTCCATCTGTCGAAGCAGGAGATCCGCCGAGGGCGTTTTCTCAGCCAGCGGACAGCTCGCCTGGGGCGGCAGACTGGTGTTGCCCAGCGCGCTTTCCAGCAGGCCGTTGGCCTCTTTCAGCCGCAGCGTGGCGAGCTGGAGTGTGCGCATGAGTTCGGCGCTGAGTGGACGATCACGGAGCACTTTCAGCGCCTGCTCGAGTTTGCCTGAGTCTGGCTGCCACTGATGGTCGAACTGTCGATCTACGGCCTGGGTCAGGTAGGTCAAGGCGGGTAGCTGAGCATCCACGGCGGTCAGTTCGTCAATGTCCAGTACAGCACTGGCGCGTGAAAAACTGCCTGCCCACTCTGAAGAGGCGACCAAGGCGTTGTAGCTGGCCAAGGGAAGCTGGCGGGTCTTGGTCTCGGTCAGCCTGGCCAGGCGCTCGCGATCTTCCGGGCTGAGCGAGTCGACGGCAGGGTTATTCATGCAATGGTCAAGCCGTCGCCACAGCTGCAATTCGTAGAGCCAGTGCTGGCTCGGTGCTGCGGTCTTGCCAAGCTGGTTGTTGCGCTGGGCCACCAGGTTGGCGATGTGACAGCTACGCAAGGCGAAAACGTCAAGCAGGCCTTCGCGGATCTCAGGAATCTCCAGCGTCAGTGACCGGCGCTCGGGGAAATCACCGATATTCGGCACATCGCTGGTTTCTGGCGGTGATAACCCAGTGGCGTCGGCAAGCTCGTGCTGATAGGCGATGAGCTCACGCTCCAGGGACGACGGCCCGCACCCACAGAGCAACACAGCGAGCCCCGCCAGCAGGGCGAACAGGCGGCATGCCTTCATGGGGCGATGTCGATATTGGCGCGGGCCACCTGTCTGGCCTTAACGCGAAAACGTTCCCCTAGCAGCAACGCCGCCACGGTCAATCCGGCAATCAATCCGATCCAGTAGCCATGGACGCCCAGGGGGGGCAGCCAGGTTCCTAGACCGTAGCGGCCGAGCAGGTGGCCACCGCCCAGCCCGACCAGCCAGTATGCCAGCAAGGTGATGAACATGATGACTCTGGTGTCCTTGTAGCCTCGCAAGGCACCGGCCAGGGCAACCTGCAGCGAGTCGGATACCTGGTACAGCATGGCCAGGCCCACCAGTGACAGCGTCAGGGCCTGTACTTGGGTGTTGTGGGTATACAGGCCGACCACCAGATCGGCGGACAGCCACAGGACGGCACTGTTGAACAGCGCCACCAGCAAGGCGATCAGGATGCCATTCCAGGCGACCAGTCGGGCCAGGCGGGCATCGCCGCTTCCCAGGGCATTGCCGACACGAACGGTCAGCGCCATTCCCAGCGAAAGCGGCAGCATGAACAGCAGTGAAGTGAAGTTGAGCGCCACCTGGTGGGCCGCCACCACGATTTCTCCAAGGCTTGCGACGAACAAGGCAATCAGCGTGAAAAGCGTCACCTCGACAAAGATCGCGACCCCAATGGGCACCCCAACATAAAGCAGCTCAGCCATCGACTTCAGGTCCGGCCGGCTTGGCTGGCGCCACAGCTCAACACTGCCATAGGCCCGGCTTTTCTGGGTATAGCGAACCATGGCCAGCGTCATGACCCACATGGCAATGGCAGTGGCAATGCCGCAACCATGAGCACCGAGAGCAGGCAAGGTCGCTAGCCAGTCCGGAGTTGCCGGACCCAACAGCTGCACCAGGCCTTCTCCGCCGTAGATCAACACATAGTTGCTGGGAATATTGACGGCCAATCCAATCAGACTGATCCACAGTGCGGGTCGGGTATGGTTCATTCCGTCTGAAAAGGCCCGGAGGGCCAGAAAGATGGCCACGGCGGGCATACCGTATGCCACGGCTCCGACGTAGTCAGCGGCGCGTTCGGCAACCGCAGGAGGCACTGCCATCCAATGGAACACGGGCGCCACTGCCAGGTTCAGCAGCAACGCCGAGATCAGTCCAAGGCCCAGCCCTACCCACATGGCCTGATGAACGTTGGCCCGGATACCGCCCTGACGTCCTCCTCCCATCAGCTGCGCGACGATCGGCGTCAGCCCCATCAGGGTGCCTGTCATGAACAGCATCAGTGGCATCCACAGGCTGGCGCCCACCGACACCGCCGCCAGGTCGGTAGCACTCTGGCGGCCGGTCATCATGATATCGACCACGCTCATTCCGGCCTGGGCCAGCTGAGCACCGCAGATGGGAAGGGCAAGACGAATAAGCGGCCAGCTTTCTCGCCGGCTCGTGGCGCCAAGGCCAGTGGGGAAAGGGCGCACGATCTAAGGCTCCATGCAAAAGGTAACGGGCGTCATGCCCTGGCTATCCGCATCCTGCGCTGTCGGCCGATGGGAGATGGTGTGAGTGTATCAGCGATGCACCAGTCTGGCGCCTGTCAGCGGCGTTGGCTGTGAACATCAATGGAAAAGACGGTATGCCTCTGCACCATTTCTCAGCGCAGCCTTACGTGGCAGGTGCTCGTTCATTTAGCAGGTATCAAATATCGGCCATTATCCGCTGGCCAAACCTCGGTGCGAGCCGAAGGCGGCGTACAGGCAGCCGCACGCCAGCCGTCCAGGTCCTCGACAGTGTCGACTAGATGACAGATAGCCGCACGGGTATCCGCCTCTAGCGGAGCCTCTCTGAACGGCCAGCTATCGCGGCGATTGAAGGCTGAGGTGGCAACGCAGCCTTCAATTGCCAGCGCTCCGGCTGGGGGCCACGCCCTGATGACGCTTTTCCGCGGGCTCGGTGTAGTGTGCCATCCGCAGACAGATAGAGCAGGATCTACCCAGCTGGCCGGTGCGAGGAGCTTTTCGCACTCCGTCCCTGTGATCGATAGGATGTTCCTGCTGAGACCTGCTCGAAAAAATGTGACAGCCATTCTCTGCCAAATGTGTCGTTCATGTGCCGATCATCGTGATCTGGATGTACCTGATCATCACGATTGTCCCCCACAGACAGCCTTTTACTTCCCTTCAAAAATTCTGACTTGGTAAAGATGCCGTTGACGATGGTCGCAGAGGGCTGAGCGATCAATGTCGCGCAGTACGAGGAAAGTACTCCATCATTCATTAATCGTACCCCGGAAAGATAGTCCTCTGAAGAATAAGTACAATCTTCATCGCTATTCATCGTGAGTAAAGGACTATGCCCTATATATATACTCTTGTCCGTTACGCTTCTTATCATTTTCAAGATGTTAAAGGAAAGAGTGCTGTCGACACTGTCAAGCAAAGACTGTCTGATCACGGCCGCCGAGAAAAAAGAATCCGGCTCAATGAAAAAAGCCTCCATTTGAAGTCCGTAGATTAAGAAGGTGTCATAGTCGGAAACGTTAATAGAGTCTAGCCCACCCGATGTAAATCTGATGGACTCCTTAAGCATCCTTGAACGAGGAGTAAGGGTATGCCCCTTAAGGTGAAGGTGCCTCATCCCGTTGGCTCGCGCAGCAAAAAAGGTGAGTTCGTTAGCGCTATGCCATTCAGGCATCAGGTCCCAAGCTCTTTTCAAGGCGCCGGCGTGGCTGTTACCTATAATGCAGACCTTCCTTTTCATCCTTCGCCTCCAAAGGCTTCGAGTATTTCTTCCTCACAAACCAGTTCACTGCGTTCCATGTCATCGCTTTGCTGGCTTCTGTCTGTCACGGACAGTTCACTACCAAATTTTTTCTGCTGGCATTGAAAGAATTGATTCATGACGAATTGCACCCCTGCCGGGTTTACACTTCGCTGGTTGGGTTCGAAAAAGACGCCTCTGAACACAGGGCTATTGATGATTTCATAAGAAGGGAAGTAATCGACATAGGGACGTTGTCGGGCCAGCTGTCCTGCCACGGCACGAAGTATCGATTTGGACTCCATCGTTGCAACCAGCACATTGTTACTCGAGTTTGTTGCTACCAGTGGAACAGGAGAAACGGTTAATATGAATTTTAGTGATGGATTGACCTGACGCATCATTTCCATCGACTTGGTCATGCTTTTGATTCCTTCATGGAATATTTGATTGCTAAAGGCGTGGACATCTTCTTGATACATTCCTGCAGAGGTACCTGGACACATCGGATACTCGTAGCCATGCTTTGAATTGAGCCATCTTTCGGTCAATCCCAGTGTAAAAACAAAAAAATCCGACGTCTTAATGCATTCCCTGAATGAACTTATGGTCTGATTCCGGGATTGCCTTAACTCTTCTTCACTACAGAATCCCTGCGGCTCGATGGCTGGTCGAAAGGGATCATAGAAGCGGCCGTCTTTCTCCCAGATTTCTTCTGGCACGCCTTTTTTTTCTAACGCCCACTCGACCCATTGCTTGAGTAGTGAGGTGGTGTAAATATTTCCGGTTCTCGCTGAAAAGATGTTGTAGTTGTACTTTCTTGCACTTTCATCCGAAAGACTTTTCGGTGGGGTCTCAGCCGAAACCCAATGGTAACCTCGGCTCTTCAGAGCTCTCCCGATATGTTGTGCAAAGCAGGAGCCAAAGGTCACTACCCTGTGTTGTCGAGAAACTTTGAATTTTGGTGACCATAAATCAGATAAGTCAAACATTGACCTCTCGGCTACCATTTTCTTCCAGAAGGCTTTGTCTGGTAAATTTTCGTATGGATTCATCACACTACTCCAGTAGCGATAGAGGATTTGTTATGGGACAGGATGGATGTTAAGGTGAATTTAAATTTCATATCCCTTCTCAATACGTTGTTAGGATGGTTTTTATTGTTGTCCTGTAACTATTAAAGCTATGACTCAAATATGAGTCTCCCACGCTATCATTCAGAGGTGTCAATACGTGTCTAGCGTGAGGACCTCCGCCATGTCACGAACTCATTTGGGTGTTTCTGTCAATATCCGTGTTAGATAAGCTATTAAAAACATCCATTCATGAAAATGAAAGCGACGGTGAAATCACTATCGTTGCCTTTATCAAGAACCCCAGGTGGCGAGGTATATCAGAGATCGATCTCAGTGATTGCGAGTTTAGTGACTGGGCGCTTTGAGATAGATGATACATGGACTATCTCTTAGATCATGCTAACAGAGTGTTTAGATGTGCGCTAAGTCAATCCGGAGAGAGTTGTAGGAGAAGAGACAGTATCATCAAGAACTGTAGTTAATAACGACATGGAGTTGTAAGATTCTTCCTGCTTACTGCGTCTCGAATGTTCGGTTGAGCAGATAGTGGCTGAGTTGAGCGTCTGATGAGTGTTACGCCGGTGTGTTCAGTGGTCTTGTTGCTGGTTTCAGACATGGTAATAAGGGGCAGCGTAGCCAGAAGTCCGTACTCAGATCCGGGCGGCTCCCGGCCATGGTGACAGAAACGGCGATGGCGGGGGGAGGGTGTCGGTGGCATGGCAATTTGACGTTGCTGTCAAAGTGAATGCGCGCCTCTTAGTTGCAATTTGTACAACCTAAATAGGCATACAACAGCTGGTACAACGTGAAGGTTTTCGTCGCCTTAGTGAACTCGATCATAGTGCTGGCCGAGAGGACGTCAGCATGGCGTGAAAGGTCTGCACCGCGCTCCACGGTTGAGCTGGGTGGAAGCGAGCTGCTGGAGTGGCACAGCATCGCCGTAGCCTGCGGGTTTGGCGTTCTCCCGGGTCTTGTTATTCTTGCACGCCTGGCGGCATTGCCGTCACCCGGTGCAGCGCCGGACGTTCATGACGAGCCTTCTATCACCGCCTTTGCAAGGAGCCCCAGTGGAGCACCGCCTTGAAGATGTCATCGCTCTGTTCGATGGCCTGTTTTCAGAGTCTTTCCAGACCCGCCTTGAACGCGGTGGAGATGAGCCCCTGTATCTGCCTGCCGATGAGCAGACCCCTTGGCACAGAGTGATCTTTGCCCGCGGCTTTTTTGCCAGCGTACTGCATGAAGTCAGCCACTGGTGCATCGCCGGGGCCCGGCGGCGACAGCTCGAGGATTATGGCTACTGGTATGAGCCAGATGGGCGCGACCAGCACCAGCAACAGGCCTTTGAACAGGTCGAGGTGGCGCCTCAGGCCCTTGAAAGCTTGTTCTGCCGTGCGGCAGGACTGAGCTTCCATGTCAGCGTCGACAACCTGGGAGAGGTCGAGGTTGATCGGGAAGCCTTTTCTCGGCGGGTGGCTGCCCGCGCCGAGGGCTATTGCCGTGACGGGTTGCCGCTCAGAGCCGCGGCATTTGAAGCGGCTCTGAAGGCGTTCTATCTCGAGGGCAGGGGGCTGGCAGAGGCGATTCGCTGTGGCCGCAAGCGGCTTGTACCTGAGCCAGTGATCAGCTGAGTCGCCTTATTCGTCGTCGACGCTGCCGCTGAGACGGCGATGCAGGTGCAGCATGACTTCGACCTCTTGCTCCGGGCGCATGGGCTCCAGGCCAAGTTCACCGAACAGCTCATTGCGCGCTCTCGCCCACTCACCGGGGTCCAGGTCAGGATACAGGGTCTCCGCCGGAGCCAGCTCCACGAAGGGGTCCAGCCCGTAGGTGTCGAACAGGCGAGAAATGGCCGCCTCGTCATCAAATACGCCCGCCGTAAGCAAGGTCGCGTTGAAGTGATCGGTCTCGAGTTCCCGGATGACGTCGAGGGGGCTGACGCCGATGCTGGCCAGCTCCTCACGACTGTAGTCGCCCAGCGAGACGGTCTCCGCATCCAGCCAGTCCTCGTCGGGCTGAATCAGGGTGTGCTTGATGCGTCCGTCATCCAGGCTCCAGGCGATCGCCAGGGGCAGGTCACCGTCGCCGCCGGTTTCTACGGCGATAAAGGCAGGCATGTCGCCCATGTCAGGACTCCTTGAGGTCAAAGAACGTTCTCGCCGTAGCGGTGCTGCTGGCTGCCAGGGTGGCCTCATCTTCGCCACGCCAATGAGCGATTTCACGGACGATCCATGGCAGCAGCGCCGGCTCATGGCGGCGTCCCTTGAGCTTGGCTGGCAGGTTACGGGGCAGCAGGTAGGGGCAGTCTGTCTCTACCATCAGCCGATTGGCGGGAATGTCGCCTACCATGTCGCGCAAGTGGTGGCCACGGCGCTCATCGCACAGCCATCCGGTCAGGCCGATATGCAGATCAAGATCGAGGTAGCCGTGCAGCGTGTCCCGATCGGCCGTAAAGCAGTGCACCACGGCCCGTGGAATATCATCTCGCCATGCCCGCAGGATGTCACGCATCCGCTCACCCGCGTCTCGCTCATGGATAAAGAGTGGGAGGCCTGATTCCACCGACAATGCTAGCTGCGCCTCGAAGGCAGCCTCCTGCTGTGCAGGCGTGGAGAAGTTGCGATGGAAGTCGAGCCCGCACTCACCTACGGCGACGACCTCGGGTAGGCGGTGAAGAGCGCGCATGGCGGCTTCCAACTCAGTAGACCACTCGCTCGCGTGGTGGGGGTGCACCCCTGCCGTCGCATATAGGCCCGGATGGTGCTTTGCCAGCTCCGCAGCCTGGTGTGCGTGAGCCAGGTCGGTACCTGTCAGCACCATCGTCTCGACGCCGGCACGGCGGGCTCTTGTCAGGGTCGCGTCGAGGTCCTTGGCGAAGCTCTCATGAGTGAGGTTGGCGCCAATGTCGACCAGTGGCGTTGGAGAACGAAAGCGCAGGGCTTCAGGTAGCAGATCATCCTGAGTGTCATCGCAGGCTGACAAGGCGGGCTCCTTGGCGGGGAATGAAGCAGGGGGCGCATTGTACCTGCCACGAGGCGTGACCACCATTGGCGCCCAGTGGCTCGGACCTCGGCCTGGTCGAGAGTGCTTGGCAGACGCTGCCCATGCCAGAGAGCCAGGGGCTTGAGGTACACTATGACGATGATCAAGCGATGAGGTGAAGCGTGACCCTGCTACGACTGGAGCAATTGCAACTGGCCTATGGCCACCATGTGTTGCTTGATGGTGCGGACCTGACCCTGGAGCGGGGTGAACGGCTGGCGCTGGTAGGCCGCAATGGTACTGGCAAGTCGACCTTGCTGCGCCTGGTGTCGGGGGAAAACCAGGCCGACGGCGGTGTGGTGTGGCGTGCGCCGGGCTTGAAGATTGGTGTCCTCGAGCAGGACCTTCCCGAGGCCAGCGGAGAGACGATTTTTGACGTTGTGGCACAAGGTCTGCCGGAGGCAGGCGGGCTGTTGTCGGAATACCACCACCTGGTGCAGTCGGAAGACCCGGACATGCGCCGCATGGCGCAGCTGCAGACCCGTCTGGAAGCCATCGATGGCTGGTCGTTTCACCAGCGCATCGACGTCGTGCTGACACGTCTTGGCCTGCCCGAAGATGCTGCCATGTCGTCGCTGTCTGGCGGTTGGCGGCGGCGGGTAGCGCTGGCGCGAGCCCTGGTGGCGGAGCCCGACCTGCTGCTGCTGGATGAGCCGACCAACCACCTGGATCTGGATACGATTGCCTGGCTGGAAGAGCAGCTGGCGGCGTTTGCCGGGGCGGTGCTGTTTATCACCCACGACCGGGCTTTCCTGTCGCGGCTTGCCACCGGCATTCTTGAGCTGGACCGTGGCAAGCTGGGCCGCTACCCCGGCGACTACGCTACCTACCAGGCACAGAAGCAGCACGAGCTCGAGATCGAGGCGCGCGAGAATGCCGAGTTCGACAAGAAGCTGGCCCAGGAAGAGGCCTGGATTCGTCAGGGTATCAAGGCTCGTCGTACCCGCAACGAAGGGCGCGTGCGGGCCCTTGAGCAGCTGCGCCGTGAACGTAGTCAGCGACGGGAGCGTCAAGGCAATGCCAACCTGACCGTCGACTCCGGTGAGCGCAGCGGAAAGCGCGTGGTCGAACTGGAGAACGTCACCCAGCACTTCGAGGAAGCGACGGTCATCCGTGATCTCAGCATCGAGATTCAACGGGGTGACCGCATCGGCTTGATCGGCCGTAATGGCGCGGGAAAGACCACGCTACTGAAGATCCTGCTGGGCGAGCTGACCCCCAGCGAGGGCAATGTGCGGGTTGGCACCAAGCTTCAAGTTGCCTATTTCGACCAACTGCGAGCCGGGCTCGAGCCGGAGCGTACCGTCTACGATAACGTGGCCCAGGGAAGTGATCGTGTCACGGTGGGTGGCCGCGATCGCCATGTGATGAGCTACCTTCAGGATTTCCTGTTTTCGCCTGAGCGCGCCCGCCAGCCGGTCAAGGCCTTGTCGGGTGGCGAGTCGAATCGACTGCTGTTAGCCAAGCTGTTCACTCAGCCAGCCAATGTGTTGGTACTGGACGAGCCGACCAACGACCTGGATGTCGAGACCCTGGAGCTGTTGGAAGAACTGCTGCTGGGCTTCGATGGGACCTTGTTGCTGGTGTCCCATGACCGCGCCTTCATGGACAATGTGGTGACCAGCGTACTGGCCTTCGAGGGGCGTGGTCAGGTGCGTGAATATGTGGGTGGCTACACCGACTGGGTGCGTCAGGGCGGTAAACTGCCGCCTGCACCTTGGGAGGGGGCCGCGCGTCAGCGGGTGGAGCCGTCAGCGGATACGGAGCCTTCAGCCGGTAAAGAGCCTTCAGCGGATAAAGAGCCTTCAGCTGATAAAGAGCCTTCAGCGGGGGGAACGCCCTCAGCGGGTAGCTCCAGGCCGACCGGGCAAGGCAAGGCCAAGCCGGTCAAGTTGTCCTACAAGCTGCAGCGTGAGCTGGATGGCCTGCCCGCCGAGATTGAGCGGCTGGAAGACCAGGTGGCCGAGTTGGAAAGCGAGGCAGGGCGCCCAGACTTCTACCAGCAGCCCTCCGGCGTGGTGGCCGAGCGACTGGCGTTGCTGCAGCAGACCCAGGATGCTTTGGACGCGACCATGGAACGCTGGATGGAACTCGAGGCCATGGCGTCCGGGGAGTAACCCAGCTGCGGCCAAGGCAGGCGCTGGCGCCGGCATGAAGCCGGCGCCAACGTTGGAGATGCATGACACCCGAGAGGGTGGTGTGCTTACTCTTCGCTTTCCTTGCCGACTCGCACGGCCAGCACATCGCACTGGGCTCCATGGAGTACCCCGGTAGAGGTGGAGCCGAGCAACAGAGCGAAACCATGGCGACCGTGTGAGCCAACCACGATAAGGTCTACGCCGTTTTCGTCGGCAAAACGGTGAATTTCGGTATCTGGCATGCCCACCACTACATGCTGATCTTCCCGGGCAACCGTGGCATCGGCGATCTCCGCCAGACGTTGCTTGGCATGGTCATCCAGCTGATCCTGAATGCTGGTGAGATCCATGGGAATGTCGCCGCCATAGGCAAAGCCCAGTGGCTCCAGAGTGTGCATGATCGATAGCTTGGCGTGGTTGCGGTCAGCGACCTGCAAGGCTCGTTCGAGGATCTTGTGAGAGTCCTTGGTGAGGTCCACTGCCACCAGCACATGACGATATTCATTGCTCACGGGACTACGCCTCCTCGGCGGTCAAGTAAAAGAGGTATCGTAATGTCACTCTAGGACGCCGTGGCAGTCAAAACAATGCCGACGATCAACGTTTTTGCAAAGGAAACCGTATGTTGTGGCTACTGATACTGGGTGTCGTAGGGATGGTCTTCGCACCAGCGATGTGGCTCAGGCCCACCGCCAGGGAGCGTCGGCAGGGCCAGCTGCGTCAGGTTGCCATTGAAGCAGGTGCCAGCGTCAAGCTGGATACACCCCCGTTGCATGGTGAGGTCGACAAGATGGCGGCCTATCGTTGGGCCTATCCTGCTCAGCGCCCGGGACCGCATTTTGTGCTGGTGCGCAAGGCTCGGGCCAGCGAGTCGTTGAAGCACTTTAAATACGATGAAGGCTGGCGCTGGAGGGTACAGCCGCTGGAGCCATTGCCCTCTGTCATCAGCGCACGCCTGTCGAGGCTGCTGTCACAACTGCCGGACGACGCCTGGGTGGTGGAATCCAGTGACAAGGCCTTGACGCTGTGGTGGGAGGAGTCTCTCGAGGCGCCGGAGTTTGGCGCTATCTCGGCGCCAGCAGCGGCACTCCGAGATGCGCTGCAGGGGCGTCCTGATCGTCCGGCCGGCAGCGTCCCGGGCTCGCCGCCTTAGGCTCCGCGGGACGGGAGAAAGTAGTACGCTCTGCTTTGGAGGGCGCGCTTTTGCGATACTGCGGATGCGCGCCGCCGATGCTGAGTCAGACTAGGCCAGACCAGACCAGACCAGACCAGATCAAGCCAAGCCAAGCCAAGCCAAGCCAAGCCAGCGCCACTTAGCCTTGGCAGTCTTCCGGGCTTAACAGTGCCTGGCCATTGGCTTCGATACGATTGAGCATGTCACTCAAGCGTTCCTGCTCATCATCATCCAGGCCCTTCAGCATTTCCTCCCTGGCTTCACGCACGATGGCGTCGATCTTCTCCAGCAGTGGGGTTGCCTGCTCCGTGAGATGGACGCGCTTGGTGCGGCGGTCCTGATCGCAGGGGCAGCGCTCCACCAGGCCCTGCTCGCAGAGTTGGTCAAGGGTTCGTACCAGTGAAGGCGCCTCGACACCGATAGCGCGAGCCAGGTCGCATTGTGGCTGGCCTTCTGGCATGCGCCAGAGATGATAGAGCGTCACCCAACGGGTCTGGGTGAGCCCCAGCGGAGCCAGACGTTGATCAAGCACCGCCCGCCATATGCGCGGTGCACGGGAGAGTTGGAATCCAATGTTCTCGTTCATATCGACCTAGAATCGCAAGGCTGCAAATGATTCGATTGTCCGAACGCTGGCGCGGGAATGCAAGCCACCACCCTGGTTTGCCCTCTGATGCACCTTCTCGATCGTCCGATTGAGGTATCCACCGATCCTGTTATTGCGCTGTTGACTGTGGCACGGCCTCGTTAGGGGCTTGCGCACTGGTTGCGGTGTTTTCACTATCCTCGCTGCTTTCGCTGCTTTCGCTGCTTTCGCTGCTTTCGCTGCTTTCGCTGCTTTCGCTGCTTTCGCTGCTTTCGCTGCTTTCGCTGCTTTCGCTGCTTTCGCTGCGGCCTGAGTGGTCTTCCGTCAATCCGGGAGCTGTACCAGCGTCTTCTTTTTCCTCTTCCCGGTCTGCCTCTTGGCCCTCAGGGCCGGCCGTCAGCCACCGCAAGCGCAGCCCTGGCATGCCGACCTGAGTGTCGATAGTAGCGTCTGCCCTGGTGGCCTGGTCAGGATCATCCGCGACCTCGAACCTGAGGACGCCGATGCGCTGTCCCCCGGCAGTCATGACGTCGATCCGCCAGCTGCCGGTCACGTTGTCAGGGAAGTTCTGCTTGCGGGTCCAGGCGCGATATCCCTCTGCACGGCCGCCGTATATTTCCAGCGCGATGCGGTCGACCAGCTGCCCCTCATGACGCCACTCGTGCACGACCTCTTCCTTGAGTCCTCGCGGCGCGTGAATCGCGGTATAGGCATACAGACCGCGAGACGTCAGTGCCTCCGGGGTCAGCGCCATGTTGCCCTGAGGTGTGCGGCTGGCCTCGTCGAAGGCGGGGGAAAGCGCGCTTCCAGACAGCCAAAGCGTGGCGGGCGGGACCCACACACGCCCGAGCCAGGCCGCCCCCGCCAACACCGGCAGCAAGGCGAACATGGCCAGCCACCGGCTTGGGCTGAGTGGCCGCAGGAGATGCAACAGACTTGGCAGGCTGAACAGCAGCATGGCGACCACTGCCGCCAGCATGCTTTGTCCGGTACTCAGGTGCAGCACCAGCGGCAGCGTGACCAGCACGACTAGAAACACGCACTGGGCATGGAAGACGAAATACAGCCAGCGCTTGCGGGAGGCCAGGCGGTAATACAGGGGATCGACAATCGACAGGATAGCCATGGCCAGCATGAACAAGGTGAACAGTGCCTGACCGCTGGCCCAGACGGTGGTGGCGACCAGGAAGGGAAGCGTGAAGAACAAGGTTTCCTGGTGAATCATCTGGGCAATAAAGGTGGTCACGCCGCGGGGCAGGGACGGGTAGCCCCGCCGCACCATGATTCTCCCGATCAGGCTCTCTGACAGCAGCAGAATCCAGGCCAGCAGCATGCCAGTGGCGAGCAGGACACCCAACCATTGCTGTCGCTCCACCAGAAAGAAACTGGCAACGCCCGCGGCAAAGGCCAGCGGTGGCCAGACCCAGTGCCAGGGACGCAGGCGGGCAACCCAGGTTTCGATGGTGCGCTGGAGGGCATTCAGCGTGGTGCGCTGGGCGGGCGGCGTAGACATAGGAGAATCCGTAACGATGAAAGACAGTCGGCACTGCGACAAAGCGCTGAACGCAGGGTCGTGGTCAAGGTCATGCGCAGCCGCTCAAGCGACAGCGGGTGTAGCGCAGGGCCGCCATTTAACCATAGGCAAGCTGCGCTCCCGACCTGGCCTTCGCAAGGGGATAGCGGCGGTGGCCCTGCCAGCTCCCACGACACCTCTCCAGCGCTCTGTTAACAGTATGCTTAAACGCTGCCAGGGTGCCTTTACCTGCTTCAACGTCGTGTAATCCCTCTAAGGTAATGGTAGGGGTTGACGGAAGTGAATCTTTGCACCAAGCTGGCAAAATCAAACGGCCGTATGAATACCGCTCACCTGGACAGGGACACAGGCCACTGTCCGGGTAACACGGGATGACTTCAGTGGAGATGCGTGGATGATCTATCAAGGCAACGCCATTTCGGTGGCTCGCAATGGCGACGATATCGCCATCCTTACCTTCGACTTGAAGGATGAATCGGTCAACAAGCTCTCCGGCGCCGTGATCAAGGAGCTCGGTGAAGCCCTCGAGGCGGTGCGCGGTGATCAGGGGCTCAAGGGGCTGCTGCTGAAGAGCGCCAAGGAAGCCTTCATTGTGGGCGCCGACATTACTGAGTTTCACGCCATGTTCGACAAGGACGAGGCGGAGATTCAAGCCATGCTCGAGCAGGTTCACGGCATCTTCAATGGCCTGGAGGACATGCCGTTCCCGACGGTCAGCGCGATCAACGGCCTGGCCCTGGGGGGCGGCTGTGAGGTGGTGCTCTCAACGGATTTCCGTGTGATGAGTCAGGAGGCCAAGATTGGCCTGCCGGAGACCAAGCTGGGCATTGTGCCGGGCTGGGGCGGCTGTGTTCGCCTGCCGCGGGTCATCGGCGCCGATAACGCCATCGAATGGATTGCCGGAGGCACCGAGAACCGCGCCGATGCATGCCTCAAGGTGGGAGCGGTTGACGCCGTGGTGCCCCGAGAAGACCTCGAGGCGGCGGCGCTGGATATCCTGGCCCGGGCCAACGCCGGAGAGCTTGACGTCAAGGCACGTCGAGAAGAGAAGAACAGCCCGCTCAACCTGAACCCCATCGAGCAGATGATGGTGTTTGAAACGTCGAAGGGCTATGTGGCTGGCAAGGCGGGTCCACATTATCCGGCGCCAGTGGAAGCCATCAAGGTGATCCAGAAGGGCGCCGGCGAGACGCGGGCACGCGCGCAGGCCATCGAGGCCAAGGCATTCTGCAAGATGGCCAAGACCGATGTCTGCTACAACCTGGTCGGCCTGTTCATGAACGATCAGGTCGTCAAGAAAAAGGGCGGACAGTATGCCAAGCAGGCTCAGCCCGTGCGTCAGGCTGCCGTCTTGGGGGCCGGGATCATGGGCGGTGGAATCGCCTATCAGAGCGCCTCGAAGGGCACTCCGATCTTGATGAAGGACATCAAGGAGGATGCCATCGAGCTGGGGCTGAAGGAGGCACGCAAGCTGTTTGGCAAGCAGGCGGCTCGGGGCAAGCTGTCACCTGAGGCAGCAGCGGAGAAGCTCACCAATATTCGTCCTACCTTGTCCTATGGTGACTTCGGCACGGTCGATCTGGTCGTCGAAGCCGTGGTCGAGAACCCGAAGGTCAAGGATGCGGTGCTGACCGAGGTCGAAGCACAGGTCAGCGAGAACACCGTCCTGGCATCGAACACCTCGACAATCTCCATCACCCGGTTGGCGCAGAACCTCAAGCGCCCGGAAAACTTCTGCGGCATGCACTTCTTCAACCCGGTGCACCGCATGCCCTTGGTCGAGGTCATTCGCGGCGAGAAGACCGGCGATGCCGCCGTGGCGGCGACGGTGGCCTATGCCAAGGCAATGGGCAAGACCCCGATCGTGGTCAACGACTGCCCCGGCTTCCTGGTCAACCGGGTGCTCTTCCCCTACTTCGGCGGCTTCAGCCTGCTGGTGGAGAAAGGCGCCGACTTCCAGCGAGTCGACAAGGTCATGGAGAAGTTCGGTTGGCCCATGGGACCTGCCTACCTGCTGGATGTGGTGGGAATGGATACGGCCGTCCATGCCAATGAGGTGATGGCGGAAGGCTTCCCTGATCGGATGGCCCGCGAAGGCAAGACGGCGATTCAGGTCATGTTCGACAACGATCGTCTCGGCCAGAAGAACGCCAAGGGCTTTTACGCCTATGAAGAGGATCGCAAGGGCAAGCCGAAGAAGGTGCGCGACGAAAGCGCGGTCGAGCTGGTGAGTCAGGTCGTGACCGAAAGCCGCGAATTCTCTGATGAGGACATTGTCGCGCGAATGATGGTGCCGCTGTGCATGGAAACCGTGCGCTGCCTTGAGGACAACATCGTTGGCACGCCCGCAGAGGCCGATATGGCGTTGATCTATGGCATTGGCTTCCCTCCCTTCCGTGGCGGTGCGCTGCGCTACATCGACGCCATGGGAGTGGCAGAGTTTGTCGCCCTGGCGGATAGCCTGGCGGCTGAGCTCGGCCCGCTGTATGCCCCCACGGATGGCCTGCGCGAGATGGCCAACGCGGGCAAGACCTTTTACACCAAGTGACCCCACGAGACAGGAGAAGACAGATGAGCTTGAACCCGAGAGACGTCGTGGTGGTCGATGGTGCCCGTACCGCCATGGCCAAGGCCAAGAACGGTGGCTTTCGCCACGTGCGTGCCGAGGATCTGTCGGCGGCAGTGATGAACGCTCTGCTGCAGCGAGTGCCGCAGCTTGATCCGGCCGAGGTGGATGATGTCATCTGGGGCTGCGTCAACCAGACCCTGGAGCAAGGCTTCAACGTCGCCCGTAACGCCCAGATCATGACCGCCATGCCGCGCAGTGTGCCGGCTCAGACGGTTAATCGGCTGTGCGGTTCCTCCATGAGCGCCCTGCATATCGCGACCGCCAATATCAAGGCCGGAATGGGCGACGTCTACCTGGTGGGTGGGGTAGAGCACATGGAGCATATCCCGCTGACCTACGGTGTCGACGTCAACCCCAGTGCCAGCAAGCATGCCGCCAAGGCGGCGATGATGATGGGCATGACCGCCGAACTGCTTGGCAAGCTGCATAGCATTTCCCGTGAGCAGCAGGACAACTTTGGCGTGCGCTCTCACCAGCGCGCCTATGAGGCGCAGCAGAGCGGCGCCTTTGATAGCGAGATCATCGGTGTCGAGGGGCATGACGCCGACGGGCGTCGGATCCTGGTCCAGCGCGACGAGGTCATTCGCCCGGAAGCCAACCTGGAGAGCATGGCAGGACTCAGGCCGGTGTTTGATCCTCGTGGCGGTACCGTCACGGCGGGCACATCCTCGGCGCTTTCCGTTGGGGCGAGTGGGATGGTCGTGATGAGCTACGAGCGCGCCCAGGCCCTCGGCCTCACGCCGATCGCTCGCGTGCTGTCTACCGGGGTGTCCGGCTGTGATGCCTCCATCATGGGCTATGGACCGGTTCCTGCCTCTCAGAAAGCCTTGAAGGCGGCGGGTCTTACGATCGATGACATTGAGACCGTGGAGCTCAACGAGGCTTTCGCTGCCCAGGCGCTGCCGGTGCTCAAGGATCTGGGGCTGCTCGACGTGATGGACGAGAAGGTCAACCTGCACGGAGGGGCCATCGCCCTGGGGCACCCGCTGGGCTGCTCCGGGACCCGAATCAGCAACAGCCTGCTCACGGTCATGCGGCGCCAGGACACGCGCCTTGGCCTTGCGACCATGTGCATCGGCATGGGCCAGGGCGTTGCTACCGTGTTCGAACGCCTGAATTGATCCCTTGAAGTAATTCGCCAAGTCGGCCTTGAGCCGTTGTTCTGATCTCGCCGGCGCTGCCTAGCAGCGCCGGCGTTTTTTGTGCACCCAACACCAGGCCGAACGATGTTGCTGCCGGGAGCTGTCGCGCTGTCGCCGAGTGCTCCTGGGCGAAGGCTGTGCTGTCCGTGCTGAGGTGCTATCGCTCCTGCCCACGCCGGTATTCGTCCGGTGTCTGTCCTGTCAGCCGCCGGAACATGGCAATAAAGGCAGACGCGCTGGCATAGCCAAGGTCCATGGCGATGGCTTCGACCTTGGCACCGGATTCGAGCATCGGCATGGCCTTGACGACCTTGAGGCGCTGGCGCCATTCGGTAAGCGTCATCCCCAGGTCGCGCTGAGCGCGGCGCAGCAGGGTACGCTCGGTGACGTGCACCGCCTTGGCCAGCTCTCCCACGCTGGCAGTGGCGGTCGGGTCGTCCTCAAGCCGTTGCAGGGCTCGGCGCAGTTGAGGGTCTGCGGAGGTAGGGAGGTAGCTTCCCGCGCATTCGGCGACCGCCAACTGGTCCACCAGCACGTCGAGCAGGCGCGTCAGGTCGTCGGGGTAGGGCGCTTCTGCGGGGTGGTGGCGTAGGTGTTCGAGCAAGGCCCGGGTCAAGGGCCCAACGGTCAATGCACAGGTGATATCAGGTAGTGCACTGGCCTGAGGCGTGGCGATGTACAGCGAACAATGACAGGCGGCCTGACGATTAAGGCCCTGGTGCTCTACCCCGGGGGGTAGCCACAACCCGTAGTGCGACGGTGTCAGATAGCGCCTTTGCCCCACATCGACTTGGACCACCCCGCTGTAGGAATAGACGAACTCTCCCCAGCTGTGGCGATGACGGGGATAGGCGGCATCTGCTGGCATATAGCCGGTACGAAAGACGACCGGCGCGGGCAGCGCATCGTGAAAGGGCGGAAACAGCAAATGCTTGGGTGTGTGGGGCATGATCGGCACCCTGTCCGAGGGAAGGCATGGCTTGTCTGATCTTAGCTATATGCGGTGAATGCGACAATCGCATACTTCATGGCCGACAGTAGCGATGGGAGAAGGTCATGGGGGATCGTAGGACGCTAGACGCACACGCCGTGGGCCTGATGCTGGTCTTTTGCCTGACGCTGGGTATGCAGCAGGTTGCCCTGAAGGCGACCGGCGACGATATTTCACCGGTTTTACAGATCGCCCTGCGCTCTGGCCTGGGGGCCGCGCTGATTGCCTGCTACATGCTGGCGCGGGGACAGCGGATGTCTCTGGGGGATGGGAGCTGGAAGCCAGGTCTGATCGTGGGCGGCTTGTTCTCACTGGAGTACGTGCTGCTGGGAGAAGCGCTGCGTTTTACCACCGCCTCCCATGCGGTGGTGTTTCTCTACACCGCTCCCATCTTCACTGCGCTATTGCTGCATTTTCTAGTCCGCGACGAGCGCATGGCAGCGATGCAGTGGCTGGGGATCAGCCTGGCGTTTGTGGGCATAGGAGTGGCCTTTCTGCTGCCTGCGGGGGGCGATGTGGAGGCCGCTGGGCAAGCATCGCTGTGGGGCGATCTGCTGGCATTGCTGGCCGGCGTGGCGTGGGGCGCCACGACGGTGCTGGTGCGTACCACGCGACTGTCCTCGCTGGCGCCAGAGCAGACCTTGATGTACCAGTTGGTGGCTGCGTTCGTGGTGCTGTTGGCCAGCGCCGCGGTGCTGGGACAGCTGGCGATTGATCCTACGCCTCTGGCGTTGACGAGCCTTGCCTTCCAGTCTGTGATCGTCTCCTTTGCCGGGTTTCTGGTCTGGTTTTGGCTGATCCGACACTACCAGGCGTCGAGGATTGGGGTGCTGTCATTTCTGACCCCGCTATTTGGGGTCGGGTTTGGCACCTGGCTGCTGGACGAACCCATAGAGCCTGGCTTTATGATCGGTGCGGTCATGGTGGTGGCGGGGATCACCCTGGTCAGCGGTGAAGGGTGGATCCGTCAGTGGCTCGCCTCCCGCCGTAGGCAAGCGGCGATGTTCGGCAAGTAGGCAGCAGGACAACCCTCACAGGCATAGGCGCGCTTTTCCTCCAGGGCGCGTCTTTCCCCCAGGGCGCGTCTTTCCCCCAGGGCGCGTCTTTCCCCTAGGGCGCGTCTTTCTCCAAGGACGCGTCTGTCTCATACGTCGTGCCCAGCAGACGAAGGTGTCAGAGAATACCCGCGTCCAGTCCAGCGGCCATGGCCTGGGATAGCGTTTCCACCTGGTCGACGAAGTCGTCCTGCCATGCGCCCTTCAATATCAGCGGGGGCTGAACCCAGCGCCAGCGCAGTCCGCTGACAATCGACTCGACCGCTCGCATGGTGCCGGTGCCGTCATGGCCGGCGCGGATATACAGGGCGCAGGGAAGGCCTTGAGTGTGATCCAGCAGTGGGTAATAGCTGCGATCAAAGAAATCCTTCAGGGCGCCACTCATGTATCCGAGGTTTTCGGTGGTGCCAAGCAGGATGGCATCTGCCTGACGCACGTCCTCGGGGCCTGCCTCCAGGGGGCCGAGCACCACGATGTCCACGTTCTCGATATCCGGGTGGCAGCTGGCGCGGCAAGTGGCCTCCCGCAGTCTCAGGGTATTGGGGGAGGGCGCGTGGGCGACGACCAATAGACGTTTCATGCGTGGCTCCGCAATGGGCATGTGGGCAATGGCGACAGTGAGGGGTTCTTCGTGTCAATAACATGCGCGTTTGACAGCGGGTGGCGGCTTGTCGACCCTAGGAAGGGTGATTAAGGTGCATGTGGCGCCTTGGGCTGGTTGTTGGCTTGTACCCAAGGGCTCACTTGATGCACCAAAGACCACCGTTCCAGGGAGGAAACCCCCATGCCTTTCGCGCTCTCTTCATTAAGCGTCACCAGCCCGGCTTTCGACAATGACGCTGGTATTCCCGCACGTCATACCCAGGAAGGCGAGGACATTTCACCGGCGCTGGCCTGGCAATACCTGCCAGAAGGCACTAAAGGGATTGCGGTCATCTGTCACGACCCGGATGCGCCGCTGGTGCAACATGGCAGCTACGGTTTTGTGCATTGGGTACTGTATAACCTGCCTGCGTCGCTGACGTCCCTTGAGGAAGGCACCCAGCAGGGGACTCAGGGGAGCAATGATGCGGGTAATCTCGGCTACAACGGACCCCTGCCGCCCGAGGGCCATGGGCTGCATCGGTACTATTTCTGGGTGCTGGCGCTGGATACCGCGACCCAGTTGCCCGAAGGTCTCAGCATGAGCGAGTTGCTCGAACAGGTCGAACCGCACCTGTTGGGTATCAATCGCCTGGTGGGCACTTATCAGCGCGAGGCCTGAGAACAGGCTGACAGCCCGCCTTCAGGGCGGGCTTTTTTACTCCCTCAACGCATGTGTGCCGTTTCGGCCGCATGGCGAGTGATCAAGGATGACGCTCATGTTCGATTGGATTTCAGCTCACAAGGACATTCTGCAGACGCTGGCAAGCGTGGGCTCCTTTCTCATCTGGCTGATCTATGCTCAGCTGCTGTACTTCGGCTTTCGCCGTCAGCGCCGTCCGCGCTTGATCATCAACCGCGGCAAGCGCAAGAACCTCGATGCTCTCTGTGTCATCAGCAACATGAGTGCCGAACCTATCTATCTTCAGCACATCATGATGACCCTGGAGACCTCCAAGGGCGACTGGACACTGGACGTCAGCGACCATGAGGCGGACCTGGAAGACGACCACAGTGACCAAGAGCGAACGCCAGACGGTCGCTGCACCCATCAGGGACCGCTGGACAGTGGTGGTTTCGTCCATATCGGCTCCTTCAACGCCTTGAAACAGCGGATCATTGATATCGCTGGTCTGGACGACAAAGAGGGAACGAAGGATGACCTGGTGCTCAAGGCGATGTGTGTTCGGGTGATTGGCACCTATTGCTCGGAAAACCTGCCGATTGGCGCCGAGCGCCGCTTTGTCTTTCACCAGGCCGACGATAGCTGCACGCTGGTGCCAGAGACCTGGGACACCCTGCAGTTCAGCACCCGCAGGCAGCGCAGGGAGCTCAAGCGCGATATCAAGCGGATTCACGAGCGTCAGGCCCAGGGCGAGGGTGAAGAGCCGGAAAGGGAGTAGGCGACTGATGACCTGGCCAGGCGGGTGACTGGCTTTTCGCGCGGTGGGGGAGTACCGTCAGCGCCTTCCTTCAATGAGAGAGAGCGTCATGAGCGATTTGCCCGCCTGTCCCGCCTGTCAGTCACCTTATACCTATCAGGACGGCCCTTCGCTGATCTGCCCCGAGTGCGGTCATGAGTGGTCCCTGGAGACCACAGAGAGAGACGCAGAACCTGGTATTCGCGATGCCCACGGAAACCCGCTCAACGATGGCGATACCGTCACCGTGATCAAGGATCTCAAAGTCAAGGGATCGTCGTCGGTGGTCAAGGTCGGTACCAAGGTGAAGAACATTCGCCTGGTCGACGGAGATCACGATATTGACTGCAAGATCGACGGGTTCGGTGCCATGAAGCTCAAGTCGATGTACGTCAAGAAGGCGTGAGTTGGCGGATGCTGGCAGGGTCTCGGCAACGCCGCCAGCGCTCGCAAGGAGCGCTGGGGCTGGATGAGTCAGATGAATGGACGGTGACGGTTATCGGCGCCTGAGTCGTGTGCGCGCGTCGCCGTGTTCAGACCAGACTGGCGCCGACGAACAGGGTCACCGCGCTGACGCCGAAGGTCAGCAGGATGAAGGGCATGGCCCACTTGACGAAGCGCTCGTAGGGAATCTTCGCCAGCGCTAGGCCCGCCACCAGGTGGGCCGCCGTCGGAGCAAACATGTTGATCCAACCGCTGGCGGATTGGAAAGCGGTGACGACCAGCTCGCGCTCGACGCCAGAGAAGTCTGCCAAAGGTGCCATCAGTGGCATCGACACGGTGGCAAGGCCCGACGTGGAAGGAATGAAGAAGCTGAGCACGATATGGACCACGTAGGAGACGACGACGAACATGCCGGTCGATAGTCCCTGCACCGCACCTTCCGCCCAGTTGAGGATGGTGTCGATGATCACGCCATTGTCCATCACGACATAGATCCCCCTCGCCACCGCCACGACCAGGGCAACCCCGATCAGGTCCCGAGCGCCATCCAGGAAGCTGGCAATGAAGCTGGATTCTGGCTGCCGATTGATGACCGCGATCAGGATCGCAGAGGTCAAGAACAGGGTAGACAGCTCGTCGAACCACCACCACAGGGTCGGGAACAGGGTGATCCCCATGTCTTCCCAGGGCACTACGCCGTACACCATGATGCCAAATGTCAGGAAGAAGACCGTCATGGTCAGCTTATGGCGCAGGGTGTAGGCACCGCTGGTGACGGGGGCGCTGGCGCTTGCTGGTGTTGCACTCAGGTCAGCCAGGACGGAGCGCTGCGGGTCGCGCTTGACGCGGGCGGCGTAGCGCATCACGAACCAGATGGCCAGTGATACCAGAATCACGAACTGGACCAATCGGAGGGTAATACCGGCGCCGATCGGCAGTCCCGCAAATCCCGAGGCGATACCGGTGGCGAAGGGATTGACGGTGGAGGCGAGTACCCCAGTGCCCGAGCCGAGCAGGACGATACCTGCCGCCACCATACGGTCGTAACCCGCGGCGGTGATGACCGGCAGGATAATGGCCCAGAAGGCGACGGTCTCTTCCGCCATGCCGTAGGTGGAGCCCCCCAGTGCAAACAGGATCATCAAGACCGGGATCAAAAAGTGTTCCCGTCCCTGGAAGCGGGCCACCACCGCGCCGATCCCTGCATCGAGGGCGCCCGAGTGCATGGTGACCGCCAGAAAACCTCCAATCACCAGGACAAACAAGGCAACATCAACGGCCTTGTGAAACCCCTTGATGGGGGCAATCAAGACGTCCATGGGCCCCTGGGGCGAGCTTTCCAGTACTTGATAGGTGCCAGGAATCGGCAGCAGGCGCTCATCGCCTTCGTAGTCGAGGACTTCGGTGGCGGGGATGACGGTATCGGTGCCTTCGACGCGATAGTCGTACTTGCCGGCGGGCATCACCCACGTCAGCAGGGCGACCATGATGGTGATCAGGAACAGCAGGGTGTACACCGTCGGCATACGTAGGCGGCTGCGTTTACGGGAAGAGATCGATTGCGTTTCCATCTCGTGTTCCTCGGTTCAGTAGTCGGTTCATGGGCCGGATCATCAGGTCATGGAGTGGGCTCTGTTGTGTTTGGTGTGCTCCAGCAGGCGCCGAGAGAGTGGCGCCCACCGTTCGAGTCTACGAGGGTCAAGCCGCCAGTTGGGCGGTCCTCGGTGCAAGTCTTGACCCGCTGCAAGGAGCGGGACGATCTGCGGTGATGGAGCGGGAATTATGCTGGCCTGGCTCAAGGAATGGGGCGAGCGCATTCTGCAGTAGCCGTCGCGCGACGACCTCGTCGCAGAACAGGGGGGAAGATCGATGCAGGGTTGATGGCCGTCTGTGGCGTGAAGCGGCGGGGCGGACATGAAAACGGCCAGGGTCTGGGGTCCTGGCCGTGCTGCCTTCAGCGAAGAATGCCCTCGGCGGTGGATACCTCGAGTCGCTTAGCCTTCGAAGTTCCACACCAGCCGAGCATTGATACGCCCGTCACGGCTGTCGGTGTCCGGGTCGCGGTCGCCGATGGGCTCTGCGTACTCCAGCGTCAGTCCGTACCATCGTCCTTTGGCTAGCCGAACGCCCGCTGCGGCAGATGCCAGATGGCTATCCACATCACGGTTCTGGAACTCGGTGCGTGCACCATCGACGACCAGGAAGGGCTCCACGTTACTGAGCCAGTCACTATCGAGCGTATGCAGGTAGCGCAGCTCGAGTGAGCCCGCGTAGCCATAGTCCCCTTCGGCTTGACCCGCATCGTAGCCACGCCCGAAACGCTGGCCACCGTAGTTGCCGCGCTCGGGTTCGGGCAGCTCGTCGTCGGAGTAGAAGCCGTTGGCAGCCGCGGTCAGCCGCCAGCGCTCTCCTAACAGGTGTCGGTACTGAGTCTCCAGCTGCCAGCGGGTGAAGTGAAGGTCGCTGGTGGTCTCCAGAGGAGTGCCATTCAAACGGCTCCGCTGTTCGTTGCCGCCCAGGTCGACACCCTGACGTACGGCGGCCGAGGCCTGCCACAGTGACCGGTTGGCTTGGGTGCGATAGCTCAGGTCCAGGTCCGCTGCGGAATATTCATAGTCATCGACCAGCTGGTTGAGCGTGCGATCCTCGAAGCGTAGGGTCGTGGTCTTGGTTTCGTCGTGATGGCGCAGGGCGCCCCCCAGCGTCAGGCTTGAAGAACGTGTCAGCAGCACCGGATAGGACAGACCCAGGCGATAGCGCTGGCGATCGGTGTCCTGATCCTGGCTGAGGTCGAAGCGCTGTCCGTTGAGCAGGTAGATAAGATCTTCATCATCGCTGCCGCGGTAGGTGTCGGCAGACGCCGAGAGTGTCAGGCCATCGCTGCCAATGCCGGTGCGGAAGTCCAGCGCGTACAGTTCATTGTCATTGTCGATGGGCCATAGCCAGGAAAAGCCCAGGCTCTCCCCCCAGGAGGTGAGGCTTTGTGTCGACACCCGGTTGATGAACACGGCGTCTTCCTCATCCCCCCCGCTAACACTGCCGGCATAGTCGAAATGGTCGATGCGGCGTTCTTCCACTCGCAGGGTGGTGGCGCCATTGGGGGTGCGCGGGACAGGGGCCTTGAGGGTCAAGCTGGCGCCGGGGATTTGCTCGATCAGGCCGCTGACGCGCTCGAAGGTTGCCCGTGTCAGGGGGCGCTCATCCAGCAACGGCATGACCAGTCGCTCGACGCGGCGGGCCACGGGGTCGTCGTCTACGACGATTTCGGTACGTGCGATGTGACCCTCCACCAGCACGATACGCACATTGCCGTCGATAAAGTTGTTGGTCGGCAGGTAGGCGAATGACAAGGGGTAACCCGAGGACTGGTAGGCGTCGGTGATGGTCTTGACCTCGGCCTCCACGGCCTCGCGGGATACCGTCTGCCCGACCATGGCCTGTAGTCCGCTGGATAGCGCACTCAGGTCGAGCACGCTGTCACCGATAAAGCGCACATGGCGTACTGTGACACTGTCAGGGACGCCTGGGTTGACGTCATCGGGCAGATCCACTTCGGTCTGCACATCACGCTCGGGGGGAAGGAGTCGCTGGTTCTCGATGATATCATCGACGGTGTCCAGAGTTTCCTGGGCCATGGCCGCAGACGCCAGGAGAAGACAGCCAGTGGCTGCCAGAGGAGAAAAAGTCCTGCGCATTCGTTGATATCCTTGTCGTTCCCAGTGGGGTATGGCGCTCAAGGCGCGTCGCAGCAGGCGAGGCCTCGTTTATCGTTATGGGTCTTGTTAAAAGGAGCCTTGTCACTTGGCTCTCGTGTCGAGAATGATCAAGAGCGCTGAGGGTCATGAGCGCGCTGAGCGTAACTGTTGAGGCTGAGCATAGAGGCCGTACACAAAGGCCGTACACAAAGGCCGAGCACAAAGAGAAGGCAGAGAGAACAAAGGCCCGACACCCGTCAGGGTGCCGGGCCTTCAGATCATCTCAGCCGCAGCTTATTTGTTGCCGCCAAGCAGACCTCCCACGATGCCGGTCAGGCCACCTGTCTTGGCCCCCCCTTCAGAGCCGGAGCCCTCGCTGCCGGTAAGCCCTCCCGTCAGCTTATCGGTGACGCCGCCGACGGTATCCAGGGTGCCGCCGACCAGGCCACCATCACCCTCTGAACCCACCAGGGCGTTGCTGATACCTGACGTGACGCCTGTGCCACCGCCACCGCTGCTATCGCCTCCCAGGGTGTTGGTCAGGGTGTCATTGACGCCGGAGACCAGGCCGCCACCGCTGCTATCGCCTCCCAGGGTGTTGGTCAGGGTGTCGTTGACGCCGGAGACCAGGCCGCCACCGCTGCTATCGCCTCCCAGAGTGTTGGTCAGGGTGTCGTTGACGCCGGAGACCAGGCCGCCACCGCTGTCGCCGCCACCCAGGGTCGAGCCCAGCCCGGAGGTGAGGCCGCCTGAGCTATCGCCTCCCAGAGCTCCGTTCAAGCCTTGGGTCAGATTGCCGCCAAGGCTGTCGTTGAGGCCAGCGATCAGGTTACTGTCTCCTCCCAGCTGACTGTCCAGGCCGCCGGTGAGGCTATTGCCGTCCTGGCTACCGCCAAGTCCCGAGAGCAGTGCGCCGTCACCCAGCAGTCCAGCAGATTCGAGCTTGCTGAGGCCTTGCCCATCAAGGCTTGCGATAAGGCGCGCTTCGTCACCTCCCAGCAGTCGGCCGGTGTTGGCGACAACGCCACCGACACCGCTGACCGTGCTGCCAAGACCTGAGGCGAGTGCCCCATTGCCGCCGATGCGTCCACCCAGTCCATCCACGGCCACTCCCGCACGAATCAGCAAGTTGCCGGCTTCAGGCCCGACCACCAGCGCCTGACTGAGCTGCGTCACTCCGCTGTCGGTATGGATCACCACAGGGCGAACAACGGCGGTGATTTCACTGGTCAGCCCACCAAGGTGGGATGTCTGATCATTGAAACTCAGGGCCAGGGTGTTGCCGGCCTGGGTCACGCCGCCTCCCAGTTGCGCCAGGCTGCTGCCGAGTTGAGAAATGGCGCCGGTGCGGGTATCCAGCTGCATGACCAGCGGGAGCTGGCGCAGATCGCCCACGGTGGCACCGAGACTTGAGACCACTTCACCGGTCTCAGATACCGCGACGCCACCTCCCGCCAGGCTGGTACCCAAGGCATTGGGGTTGTTGGAGATATTACCGACACCGTTGCTGAGGCCACCAGTGACCCCCGATACGGCCTCGCCCGAGTTGATCACGACATTGCCCAGGCCATCGGTAATGAATTCACCCTGACCAGCGAGGCTCTGCTGAGAGATGCCGTTACCCAGGGACGTCACGGCGTTGCCGACGCCAGTACCGGCCTGGCCCGCACTGGCCACTGTGCGCTCAAGGTCAGTTCGACCATCGTTGGGTGCCGTGGTATCGCCAGTAAGCAGGTCGCCCAGGCCGTTACCATCGTTGGCACTGCCTCCACCGAGCAGCTCACCTGTGGCGATGACGATCCCACCGGTGCCGGTGACGCTGTTACCTGCCCCGCCCAGCAAGGTGTAACGCTGCCCGATTCGCTGACCGAGTTCGCCCAAGGTTTCGCCGCTGCGCAGCAAAAGGTTGCCAGCCTGGGCGGGCAGTACCAGCGCCTGGGCCACGCGGGTCACCTTGCCATCGGTTCCCAGCAGCACTGGGCGCAGACTCGTGCTGAGCTTGGTCGTGAGCCCACCCAGCACCTGGTCCGAGTCCTCCAGGTTGACGCTGAGGGCATCTCCGACCCGTTCTACCTTACCGCCGAGTCCCTGGACAGTGGTGCCAAGCTTGGTGACGAGACCTGTTCTAGCGTTCAATTCCATGACGACCGGGAGGGTGGCGAGGGCTTCCACCGTGGCTCCGGTGGCCGACACCATCTGGCCCGCTTCGCCGGCACCATTGGTGATGCCTGCAGCGGTGGTGCCGAGATAGTTGTCATTGTTACTGATATCGCCAAGTCCGCTACGAACGCCGGTCGAGACATCCCCGACCACGTCCCCGCCCTCGCTGATGATGGTGCCAGCCGGCTGTGTGACGCTTGAAAGCTGAGGAACGGCCTGCTGTTGGGAGATACCTGTGCCGATATCGGTCAGGGTCTGATCGATACCGCCGGCCGTGTCGGCTGTCGCAATGCTGAGGTTTTCCAGCGAGCTGCGGGCAATACCATCGCCACCGTCTCCATCGCCGCCGCCGTCTCCATCGCCGCCGCCGTCTCCATCGCCGCCGCCGTCTCCATCGCCGCCGCCGTCTCCATCGCCGCCGCCGTCTCCATCGCCGCCGCCGTCTCCATCGCCGCCGCCGTCTCCATCGCCGCCGCCGTCTCCATCGCCGCCGCCGTCTCCATCGCCGCCGCCGTCTCCATCGCCGCCGCCGTTTCCGTCGCCGCCGCCGCTTCCATTGCCGCCACCGCTTCCGTCGCCGCCGCCTCCGGTAGAATCATCATCACTGGTGATCGGGTCCTGGCTATTGCTTGCCAGCGTGCGAGAGTTGCTAGAGTCGCCAGAGCAGGCGGTCAGGGTCGCCATTGCACTGGCCAGTGCGATCACAAGAAGTTTCTTTTGTAGAGTCATCGGTCGGTACCTCGCCTATGCCGCAGTAGTGCTTATTGGGGTCATCGGGTTGGCGCTTTTTACAAGCGTCACATCCTGTTGTTGTTATGGTTTAGATTAGATGCTTCTTACGGCATAGTTCCTTTTTACTAAGCTTTTGTGGGTTTTAATTGGTATTAATGCATTAAGAAATGTAAGTAATTGGTGAGCTAGTGTTTTGGTTAAAGTTGCGCTGACGCTTAACAGGTACACCCCTGCACTCGCGTGTTAGTCTTTTGGAGTAGACAAGGGGGAAGGCTATGTCCGCATGGCGAATTGGATGGTTACTGATATCCGTGGCACTTGTTGCCTGTGACGACGACGGCAAGTCGTCTGGCGTCAATGTGGCCTCCGAGCAGGAGCGCGCCACTGAGGCACGCCAGCCCATGGCGGCAAGGGAATTGCCACAAGAGTCTCCTCCCCAGGAGGCTGAGGACGCATCTCCCATCGATGAGCGTCTTGCCGAGCCGGTGGCCGTTGCCTTGGACAGTCAGCTAGGGCCTGACCGGCGCATGTACGTCACGGCCACAACGAATCTGCCGGCGGGTACGCGGGTTCAGCTTCGGGTGGTGCGGGAGGCCAGCAACGTTCGTTGGCAGTCACGCACCCAGGTGACCGATGGCGCTGTCAGCGCCGGGCCGTATGGGCCTGGCAGCGGTCTGCCGGACGGGTACTATCGAATTGAATTCGCGACGGCGCCTGCGGACGTTCAGCCAGCGGCGGTAAAGGCCAGCATTGGCGAGCGAGGCAGATATCTGTCGGGGCCGCTGGTGGTTGAATCCGAGCATGGCCTGGGCAAGCTGGTGGAGACCAGCGAGCGGTTCCTGGTGGGGCAGGAGGTGCGGCGCACCTTGGATGATGTCGAGGTCCAGCAGCAACGCTAGCCGCGAGGGCCAGTCAGTGCCTGTGTGCCGAGAGCCGCTAGAAGGCCGTGGCAAATGATGGGGAATGAGAAGATCTGGCGCAGAAGAGTGTTGAAGGCGGAATACGCACAATAGGCGTTGAGCGTTGTCGTGTGGGCGGCGGCAAGGGCAGCTCCGTTGCCGCTCGCTCTTTGGTTGATCACGCCGAGCTGTCGTTTCTCCACACGGCGACGAGCTTCGCCTTGAGGCGCATGCCGCTGTGGTAGGGGGTGGTCGCTGTTTGTCCTTGGCGCTGGAAGGTCAGTTGACCATTGGCGTCCTGCGCCACACGGCGTATATAGAGCTGCTGTTCTTCCGCGATCAAGTAAAGGCCGGGCTGGCGAAAGATATCCGTCGGGGCGACGGCTGCCAGGTCCAGGGGGCCTAGAAAGTCGAAGTGTTCCTGTGGGGCCGGCGTCACGAGATGGCAGTCTCCGTCCCAGCGCTGGTCGGGAATCAGCTCCAGCGGAAGGTCGATACCCTTGTGTGCCACTTCCTGCCAAGGCAGTGGTAGTGATGACCGCAGGTAGAGAGGAGAGGGGCGGCTTGGCTCACCCTCCAGCAGGTGGCTGAGCGGGCAGTTGAGCGCCTGGGACAATGCCACGAGGCGCTCATGTCCAATTTGCTTGATCGTGCCGGACTCCCAATAGGAAATGGTAACGTCCGAGACCCCCACCTGGCGTGCCAGTGCTGCCTTGTTCAGACCGGCTGCCATTCGTAAAGACTTGATGCGCGGACCCAGCGCGTCCATGGAACCACCCTGTCGACACAATAAGAGAACTTAGAATACTCATTCATAAGGTCTCCATATGCAATATCAGGAGTCAACGATATACCTAGGGTGCTGGGATAACTACCAGTCAATAGAGGTATTTGCCCAGTCGTAGAAGCCTCCACTGTCATCGGGGCCATGCTGTTCCACTACCTGAAGGATGGCGTCGGCAACGAACTCGGGACTGAACAGCTTGCCTTCAGGTACTCGTGCCTGGAACGGGCGAGAGAGCTCGGTGTCGGTCGTGCCTGGATGAAAGCTCAGCACGCAAGACTGTGGATTTAAACGCTTGAGTTCGATGGCTGCCGTCTTCATCAGCATATTGTGGGCGGCCTTGCTGGCCCGGTATCCGTACCAGCCGCCCAGGCCGTTGTCGCCGATCGACCCGACGCGAGCGGAAAGGCTGAGAAAGGTCGCAGGGTGCTGGCCTTTGAAATGCGGGAGCAGCGTCTTTAAAAGCAGGGCGGGCGTAATGGCGTTGATCTGGTAGAGAGCGAGCAGGGCGGCTTCGTCAAGCTCCTCAAGGCGTTTCTCGGGCTGGACGCCGCGAGCATCATCGTGCAGCAGGCCGACGGCATTGACCACCAGATGAACCGCGCCTGCCTGCTCATGCAGTGCCTGGGACAGCGCCTCTCGGCCATCTGCCGCGGTGATATCGGCGGCGATGGGCTCGTGCCGGGGATCCAGCTGATCCGTGGGTCGACGACTGACACTGATAAGCCGACCGAGACGCTGATCGGTCAGCAACCGCTCCAGCACCGCACGACCAATGCCACCGCCACTGCCCACGACGATGGCACAGTAGTCCTCGGGTAACCTGGGGGATGACTGCGACATGATCTCACTCCTCTGTTGTTGCGTTTGTATGTGGCGGCCGTTCGTGACGTTCGTTATGTCGTTCCGTTGGTTTCGCTGTTCCGTCGCTCCGTTGTGCGAGCCACCGCGCGTGCTCTGGGTTGACTCGACGTCAGGCTGAGCCTGCCATGCGCTCTGCATAGAGTGGGGCGATGGTCAGCGGCGCTGGCCCCTGCGCAATTGCGTCCACGGTGCGTATAATGCGCCCACGCTACCAGCTTGGCTTCAACCTATTCAGGATGCAGGACGTTATGACTGTTCGCACGCGTATCGCCCCGTCGCCCACGGGGGACCCTCACGTAGGTACTGCCTACATTGCCTTGTTCAACCTGTGCTTTGCTCGCCAGCACGGCGGAGAGTTCATCCTGCGTATCGAAGATACGGATCGAGTCCGCTCTACCGCGGAGTCGGAGCAGATGATTCTCGACTCGCTGCGCTGGCTCGGCCTCGACTGGGATGAAGGTCCTGATGTGGGCGGTCCCCATGGACCCTACCGCCAGAGCGAACGTGGTGAGATCTATGCCCAGCACGCGCAGACGTTGCTGGATGCCGGACATGCTTTCAAGTGCTATCGCACCAGCGAAGAGCTGGATGAACTGCGTGAAGCGCGCAAGGCCGAGGGGCTGCATCTTGCCCTGAAGCCTGCTGATCTGGCGTTGGAGCCGGAAGAGCAGGCACGCCGTGAGCGTGAGGGCATGCCTTACGTGGTGCGCATGAACGTACCCGCCAGTGGCCCCTGTGTGGTGCAGGACATGTTGCGCGGTGAGATCGAAGTGGACTGGGCGCAGGTCGATGCGCAGATCCTGCTCAAGTCGGACGGTATGCCGACGTACCACCTGGCCAACGTGGTCGACGATCACCTGATGGGCATCACGCATGTGCTGCGCGGTGAGGAGTGGATCAACTCGGCACCCAAGCACCAGCTCCTGTATGAGTACTTTGGTTGGGAGATGCCGTCTCTCTGTCATATGCCGCTGCTGCGTAACCCTGATAAGTCCAAGCTGTCGAAGCGCAAGAATCCGACGTCCATCAATTACTACCGTCGCATGGGCTTCCTGCCTCAGGCAGTGACCAACTACCTTGGTCGCATGGGTTGGTCCATGCCTGACGACCGGGAGAAGTTCTCGCTGTCCGAGATGATGGAGCACTTCGATATTCAGCGTGTGTCGCTTGGCGGGCCGGTATTCGACCTTGAAAAGCTGACCTGGCTCAACGGTGTCTACCTGCGTGAAGACCTGGATGATCGTGGCTTTCTCGAAGCGCTGATGAAATGGGCCTTCAACGAAGAGTACGTTTCCGAGATTCTCCCTCAGGTGCGCACACGCGTGGATACCCTGTCGGATGTCGCGCCCTTGGCGGGCCATTTTTTCTCCGGACTGCCGAATATCAGTGAAGCAAGCTTCAGCGATATCAAGCTCGAGCGGGAAGACCTGCTCAAGCTGCTGCAGTTCCTGGTGTGGCGTTTCGAGAATGTGACCCGTTGGGACAAGGCGTCGCTGCTGGAGGAGGTCAAGCTCCTGGGGGCTCACTTTGATCTCAAGATGAAGGCACTGTTGGCTCCCGTGTTCATCGCGATCACCGGCTCTTCGTCCAGCACCTCCGTCATGGATGCGATGGCGATCATTGGCTCCGACATGACCCGAGCCCGCTTGCGCCATGCCATTGGTGTGCTGGGCGGCGTGTCGAAGAAGCAGGCCAAGCGTTTCGAGAAAGAGTACCGCGAGCTGCCGGCGGAATAGCCGTGAGCTGCCGATAAGCTAGCACCGCCATCTGCAAGGGGCGGTGGCAACAGGCTGAAGAGCGCTAGCAAGAGAGGGCGCCAGCGCAACGTCGCTGGCGCCCTCTTGACGTTAAGTCCTTGAGTCGGCGGTGGCCGAGTCTCCGTGAGCAGCCAACGGCGTCGACAGGACGGCCACAGGCGCTCGGGCCTTCAAATTTCTGCCAGGATGGCTTGACCGAAACAAGTGGAATCAGTACTATACGCATCGTCTTAACGAGACGGGGCCTTAGCTCAGCTGGGAGAGCGCGACACTGGCAGTGTCGAGGTCAGCGGTTCGATCCCGCTAGGCTCCACCATCCTCGTTTCAGGCTGCGTCCCATTCGTCTAGTGGTCTAGGACACCGCCCTTTCACGGCGGGAACAGGGGTTCGAACCCCCTATGGGACGCCACTCTTCTTTTGATGCCGCTTATCTATATGCCTTGTCACTTGGCTTAATGCAAAAGCATTAGGCTGAGGGTTTCTTGGTCTGCGTAGCATTCTGCCTAGCTACATCTGTCAACAGATGTTGATGCCAAATTGGCCTGTGGATTATTGCCATTTGTTGTCATTGTCGGCTTGACAGCAAAGGGTATTTGTCCACCACCACTGCTCAACCTGCCCCGGTCAGCTCTCGCTTCGGGGATAGCGCCCGTGGTTACGCGTTTTTTATTTTTTTCCTTGTATTTCAACAGCTTACTTAAGGTCAAAAATTGACCAATTTAAGGTCGAGGCCCATTTCATGGCGATTGAGGGGCGGTTTCGATAGGTTGTGAACAGGGTTATCCACAGAAAGTGTGGAAAACGAGAGCCTGGGGGTATCAGGGGGAGGAGGTTGGCTTTCCAGATGGAGTCGCGAGAGGGCAGGCTGGGGGCAGCGTGATGTTGCTGCCCCTGCTGGTATGTGAAAAGTCAGTCTTTGCGATCCGTGGCCTTAAGGCGTCTCAGTAGGGACGACGTGTCCCAGCGTCCACCGCCCAGGGCCTGGACCTCTGCGTAGAATTGATCGACAAGAGCAGTGACGGGCAGTCGTGCATCGAGTTGGCGCGCCTGGCTCAGGCAGATGTCGAGATCCTTGCGCATCCAGTCCACCGCGAAGCCGTGATCGTATTCATCCTTGATCATCGTGTCGTGCCGGTTTTCCATTTGCCAGGAGCCGGCGGCCCCCTGGCTGATGACCTCGATCACCCGGTGTTGGTCGAGGCCAGCCTTTTCTGCAAAGTGCATGCCCTCGGCGAGGCCCTGGACAAGGCCGGCAATGCAGATCTGGTTGACCATCTTGGTCAACTGGCCGGCGCCAATGTCGCCCATGCGCGTCACGGCTCTTCCATAGTGAAGCAGGGTGGGGCGGGCACGTTCGAAGCTGTCTTCCTGTGCGCCGCACATGATGGTCAATGCACCCTTCTCGGCCCCTTGCTGGCCGCCGGAGACGGGGGCGTCAATGAAGCCCACCTCACGCTCTGCGCAGGCCTTGCCGAGCTCTTCGGCGAGGCTGGACGAGGCGGTGGTGTGGTCGACCAGCAGTGCTCCTGCTGCCAGTCCTTGCAGGGCGCCATCGGCGCCGGTGACCACGTCGCGGACATCGTTGTCATTGCCGACACAGACCAGTACCAGATCCGCCCCCTTGGCGGCTTCTGCCGGGGTCGGGTGGTGACTGCCGCCGAACTGCTCGGTCCATTGCTGGGCCTTTGCCGAGGTGCGGTTGTAGACGCGCACATCCAGCCCTGCCTGGGCAAGGTGTCCGGCCATGGGGTATCCCATGACGCCAAGGCCGATAAAAGCGACCGTGGAAATCTGCTGGCTCATCAAGAGGCTCCTTCGTCATTTTGTGGCTGTTGGATAAGGCGTGAAGGGTCAGCATAGCGCTTGTGGTGCCGCTGATTCATCCTTGAACCCTATTAACGACAAGGGCCGCCCTGGTGGGCGGCCCTTGCTGATGCTCAGTGTCGAAGCGATGACGCTTACTTCGTCGGGTAGTCGCGCTGGGTGTGGCCAGTGTAGAGCTGGCGAGGACGGCTGATCTTGTAGCTGTCGCTGAGCATCTCGTGCCAGTGGGAAATCCAGCCAATGGTACGAGACACGGCGAAGATGACCGTGAACATGTTGGTCGGGATGCCCATCGCCTTGAGGATGATGCCAGAGTAGAAGTCGACGTTCGGGTAGAGCTGGCGCTCCACGAAGTATTCGTCTTCCAGGGCAATCTGCTCCAGGCGCTTGGCGATCTTGAGCTGGGGATCGTCTGCCTTGCCGAGTTCCGCCAGGACTTCGTCGCAGGTCTCTTTCATGACCTTGGCGCGGGGGTCGAAGTTGCGGTAGACGCGGTGGCCAAAGCCCATCAGCTTGAACGGATCTTCCTTGTCCTTGGCCTTGTCGATGAAGCGCTGAATGTTCTCTTCGGAATCGTCACCGATTTCGTCGAGCATGTTCAGGACCGCTTCGTTGGCGCCGCCATGGGCGGGGCCCCACAGGGCGGCGATGCCGGCGCTGATGCAGGCGAACGGGTTGGCGCCGGTGGAGCCTGCCAGGCGCACCGTCGACGTCGAGGCGTTCTGCTCGTGGTCGGCGTGCAGCATGAAGATACGATCCATCGCCTTGGCGTAGACCGGGTTGATTTCGTAGGGCTCGCACGGATTGCTGAACATCATGTAGAGGAAGTTCTCTGCGTAGTTCAGATCGTTGCGCGGATAGTTGAACGGTTGACCGATGTTGTACTTGTAGGACATGGCCGCGATGGTGGGCATCTTGGCGATCAGGCGGATGGCGCTGATCTCGCGGTCCTGGGTCTGAGTGATGTCCAGGTGGTCGTGGTAGAAGGCCGCCAGGCCGCCGACTACACCACACAGAATCGACATCGGGTGGGCGTCGCGGCGGAAGCCCTTGAAGAAGTTCGCGATCTGCTCGTGCACCATGGTGTGGTTGCGCACACGATGCTCGAAATCCTTGTACTGCTCGTCGTTGGGCAGTTCACCGAACAGCAGGGTGTAGCAGAGCTCGACGAAGTTGGAGTTCTTGGCCAGCTGCTCGATCGGGTAGCCGCGATGCAGCAAAACGCCTTTCTCGCCATCGATGTAAGTGATGCCGGATTCGCAGGAGGCGGTGGCCAGGAAGCCAGGGTCGAAGGTAAAGAGGCCTTCTGCACCGAGGCCACGGACGTCGATGACGTCTGGGCCCAGAGTGCCCGAGTGAATGGGAAGTTCGACAGGGTTCTCCAGACCATCCACCGTCAGGGTCGCTTTTCTGTCAGCCATGTCTGGCCTCCTTCGTGTTCGATATGGAGCGATACGTAGTTATTTCTCACTAACGTGCCGACGAATAGGGGGTCGCCCGGCAAAAAAGGTTCGCCCACTATAGAAGCGTTCAGGATATTGTCAATTCTCCCATCGAAACCTTGCTGTTGTACTATGCTCAATTAGCAGTACAGTGTTTGTATAGTTTTTGATGCTTTGCATCAAAAATGGGCGTTTTGCGGCGCAGCATCTTGACGAGGTGGCGTTTCTATGCAGCTTTGCTGCATTTTGCTTCGAAGCAGCGAGCAAATTGTGACGCGATGCCATTTGTCATGGTGGGGGCATGTCCCTATAATTCAGGCCGCGACTGGCAGGAACAGGAGGTCGTGTCCAACTTGTCGAGGGTTGGTTCACGACAGCGCCCTTCCCAAAACCACCGCCCGCTCGGGCCTCTGGCCCGTCTGTCGTAGAGTGGGCCAAGAGAGTGTGTAGAGAGCCGTGAATAGCAAACGACCCGTAAATCTGGATCTGTCCACGATCCACTTCCCCCTTCCCGCCTTGACGTCGATTACCCACCGGATCACCGGCGTCATCCTCTTTGTCGGATTGATCTTCGGCTTCTGGGCGCTGGACGCTTCGTTGTCTTCCCCCGCCGGTTTCGAAGCCGTGCGTGACGCGCTGGCGCACAACTTCTTCGCCAAGCTGGTGGCATGGGGTCTGTTGTCCGCCCTGGCGTTCCACTTCGTCGCTGGCTGCAAGCACTTCATCATGGACGCCAACATCGGCGTATCTCTTGAAGGCGCAGTGAAGAAGGCTCAGATCACTATCGTGGCGAGCGTTGTTCTGATCATTCTGGCAGGAGTCTGGGTATGGTAACCAACATCACGAGCTTCAGCCGCAGCGGTCTGTCAGACTGGATCATCCAGCGTGCCAGTGCGGTGGTCATGGCCCTTTATACGGTGTTCCTGGTGGTCTACCTGCTGGCTCACCCGCAGCTCGACTACGCCACCTGGAGCGGTCTGTTCGAACAGACCTGGATGCGTATCTTTTCGCTGTTGGCCTTTGTGTCTCTCGCCGCCCATGCCTGGGTGGGTCTGTGGACCGTGACCACCGACTACATCAAGCCGACCGGCATTCGTGTCGGCGCCCAGTCCGTCATCATCATTGCCATCTTCGTGTTCCTGGTCTGGGGCATCCAAGTGCTGTGGGGAGCCTGATTACATGTCAACCATGCGTAGTTTGACCTTTGACGCCATCATCATCGGTGGCGGTGGTGCTGGCCTGCGTGCCGCACTGGAGCTGGCCAAGTCCGGCAAGAAGACCGCGGTGCTGTCCAAGGTCTTTCCGACCCGTTCGCACACCGTGTCCGCCCAGGGGGGTATCACCTGTGCCATCGCTTCTGCCGATCCCAATGACGATTGGCGCTGGCACATGTATGACACCGTCAAGGGGGGTGACTACATCACCGACCAGGACGCCGCGGAGTACATGTGTTCCGAAGGGCCGAAGGCGGTGTTCGAGCTTGAGCACATGGGCCTGCCGTTCTCCCGTTTTGACAACGGTCGTATCTACCAGCGCCCGTTTGGCGGTCAGTCCAAGAACTTCGGCGAGGGTGGCCAGGCAGCACGTACCTGTGCCGCTGCCGACCGTACTGGACACGCTCTGCTGCACACGCTGTATCAGAACAATCTGAAAAACAACACCACCTTCCTCAACGAGTGGTACGCCGTCGATCTGGTGAAGAACGCCAACGGCGACGTGGTGGGTTGTATCGCCATGGACATCGAGACGGGCGAAGTGGTGCACGTCAAGTCCAAGGCGACCGTTCTGGCCACCGGTGGTTCCGGCCGTATCTATGCCTCCACTACCAATGCCCTGATCAATACCGGCGACGGTATCGGCATGGCCCTGCGTGCCGGCGTGCCGATGCAGGACATGGAAATGTGGCAGTTCCACCCGACCGGCATCCACGGCGCAGGCGTGCTGGTGACCGAAGGGTGTCGCGGTGAGGGTGGCTACCTGGTGAACAAGGACGGCGAGCGCTTCATGGAGCGTTACGCCCCGAACGCCAAGGACCTGGCCGGCCGTGACGTGGTCGCTCGCTCCATGGTCATGGAGATTCTGGAAGGACGTGGCTGTGGCGAAAACGGCGATCACGTCTTCCTCAAGCTGGACCATCTGGGCGAAGAAGTGCTGTCCAAGCGCCTTCCCGGGATCGTCGAGCTGGCCAAGACCTTCGCCCATGTGGACCCGGCCAAGGAGCCGATTCCGGTGGTGCCGACGTGTCACTACATGATGGGCGGCATCGCGACCAACGTGCACGGTCAGGCGATTGCTCAGGATGCTGATGGCAATGACCAGATCATCAACGGTCTGTATGCCTGTGGCGAAGCTGCCTGCGTTTCTGTCCACGGCGCCAACCGTCTGGGCGGCAACTCGCTGCTGGACCTGGTGGTCTTCGGGCGTGCCGCGGGTATGTACATCGAGAGTGCTCTGAACGAAGGTATCGAATACCTGGATGCCCGTGACTCCGACATCGAGACGGCGATGAAGCGCATCACTCGCTGGAACGAGTCCGAGGGCGGTGAGAGCGTGCCTGAGCTCAAGCGCGAGTTGCAGAGCATCATGCAGAACTCCTTCGGCGTCTTCCGCGAAGAGAAGAACATGGTCGAGGGTGTGGAGAAACTGGCGGAGCTGCGCGGCCGTATTGCCAACGCTCACCTGGCGGACAAGTCGCACGCGTTCAATACCGCACGTGTCGAGGCGCTGGAGCTGGACAACTTGATGGAAGTGGCTGAAGCCACCGCCATCGCTGCCCTGGAGCGTAAGGAAAGCCGCGGCGCACACTCGCGTTACGACTATCCGGATCGCGACGACGCCAATTGGCTCAAGCATTCCATGTTCTTCCCCGGCGACAAGCGCGTCGGTCAGCGCGACGTCAACTTTGCGCCGAAGACCATGGATAAGTTCGAGCCGAAAATCCGCACCTACTAAGGGGGAGTCAGCATGTCAAAGCTTCAGGTATCCCTGTACCGCTACAATCCGGAAACCGACTCCGCACCCTACATGCAGGAGTTCGAGGTCGACACCCAGGGTCGTGACCTGATGGTGTTGAACCTGCTTGAGCTGATCAAGGAAGACGACAGCTCTGTCGCCTTCCGTCGCAGCTGCCGTGAAGGCGTCTGCGGCAGCGACGGCATGAACATGAACGGCAAGAACGGCCTGGCCTGCATCACGCCGCTGTCTGAAGTGGTCAAGAACAACAAGCTGGTACTGCGCCCGCTGCCTGGGCTGCCGGTCATTCGTGACCTGGTGGTCGATATGGCGCTGTTCTACAAGCAGTACGAGAAGATTCAGCCGTACCTTCAGAACGATACGCCGGCGCCGGCGATCGAGCGTCTGCAGGCCCCCGAAGAGCGCGACAAGCTCGACGGTCTCTACGAGTGCATCCTGTGCGCCTGCTGCTCGACCTCCTGCCCGTCGTTCTGGTGGAACCCGGAGAAGTTCGTTGGTCCTGCGGGTCTGCTGCAGTCCTACCGCTTCCTGGCTGACTCGCGCGATACGGCCACCCAGCAGCGGCTGTCCGAGCTCGAGGATCCGTTCTCCGTGTTCCGCTGCCGCGGCATCATGAACTGTGTGGCGGTGTGCCCTAAAGGGCTTAACCCCACTCGGGCGATCGGCAAGATCCGCGAGATGTTGCTCGCGAATGCCACTTAAAACGTGGCGCCGGGCTTGTTATCATGTCCCGGTTCGCGGGCGCGACACGATGTCGCGCCCGCGGATGACAGCGTCAAGAGCCGGTGCCATGGGCACCGGCTTTTGAGCATGAAGCAAGACCGCAAGGCAGAGAGACCGACGGCCGACAGGTCGCGGCAGAACCACCAGGGCGCTCGCTGATAGTCAGTGCCATGGGTGATGAAGGGCAGGGCATCGCGCTAGATGTCCTGTGACAGCACGCCCGCGGTACGGATTAGCATCGAGCCCACTACCACCCCATCAGTGCAGGGTGACCGAGAGATGCAACAAGGCATAATGGAGTTGATGTGGCGCTCCTCTCACGTGACGGGCAGCAACGTCCACTACGTGGAAGCGCTCTACGAGCAGTACCTCGACGACCCCAGCGCCGTCCCCGATGAATGGCGCGACTACTTCGACGAGTTGTCCCGCCAGGAAGGCGCCCCGTCCGACGAGACCCCCCTCTCACCGATCCGTGATCAGTTCTATCAGCTGGGCCGCGAGCGCCGCACCGCGGTAGCCAGCGCAGCGACTGCCGACAGCGAAGAAAGCCGCAAGCAGGTCAAGGTCCTGCAGCTGATCAACGCCTACCGATTCCGTGGTCACCAGAAGGCCGACATCGACCCCTTGGGGCTGCGCGATGCCAAGCCGGTGCCGGATCTGGATCTTGCGTTCCACCAGCTGTCGAAGGCCGACCTCGACACCGAGTTCCAGACCGGGTCCTTCTTCCTGGGCAAGGAGCAGGCAACGCTCAAGGAAATCGTCGATGCCTTGGATCGCACCTATTGCCGCGCGATCGGCTGCGAGTTCATGCACATCGTCGATACGGAAGAGAAGCGCTGGCTGCAGCAGCGTTTCGAGTCCGTGCGCTCTGCGCCCGACTTTGGTGATGACCGCCGCAAGCAGCTCTTTGAGCGTCTGACAGCCGCCGAAGGTCTGGAGAGCTACCTGGCCTCCAAGTACCCCGGCACCAAGCGCTTCGGCCTCGAGGGTGGCGAGACCTTCATCCCGATGATGGACGAACTGATCCAGCGCGCCGGAAGCTACGGCACCAAGGAAGTCGTCATCGGCATGGCCCACCGTGGCCGCCTGAACGTGCTGGTCAATATTCTCGGCAAGAACCCGGGTGAGCTGATCGACGAGTTCGACGGCAAGAAGCTGATCGAACGCGGCTCCGGCGACGTCAAGTACCACCAGGGCTTCAGCTCCAACGTGATGACGCCTGGTGGCGAAGTTCACCTGGCGATGTCCTTCAACCCCTCGCACCTCGAGATCGTGGCGCCAGTGGTGGAAGGCTCCGTGCGTGCTCGCCAGGATCGTCGTGATGACCTGGACGGTGGCAAGGTGCTGCCGATCAACGTTCACGGTGACGCGGCCTTCGCTGGCCAGGGTGTGGTGATGGAGACATTCCAGATGTCCCAGACCCGCGCCTACAAGACTGGCGGCACGGTGCATATCGTCATCAACAACCAGGTGGGCTTCACCACGTCCCACCCGGAAGATGCACGCTCCACCGAGTACTGCACCGATATCGCCAAGATGGTGCAGGCCCCGATCCTGCACGTGAACGGTGACGATCCCGACGCGGTGCTCCACGTGACCCAGGTGGCACTGGACTATCGTCAGCAGTTCAAGAAGGACGTGGTCATCGACCTGGTCTGCTACCGTCGTCGCGGGCACAACGAAGCGGATGAGCCCTCCGGCACTCAGCCGATGATGTACCAGAAGATCAAGGATCATCCCTCTTCTCGTGCCCTCTACGCCGACCGTCTGGTGAAGCAGGGCGTGCTGACCGAAGACGACGCCAAGGCCGTGGTCGAGAAGTACCGTGATGACCTGGTCGCCGGCAATCACGTGGCCAATGCGCTGGTGCAGGAACCCAACACCTCGCTGTTCGTCGACTGGAAGCCGTACCTGGGTCATGAGTGGACCGGGCACGCCGATACCAGCTTCGACATGAAGCGACTGAAGCAGCTCGCCGCCAAGATGTGCGAGATTCCGGACGGTGTGAAGGTGCAGCGTCAGGTCGCCAAGATCTACGAAGATCGCCGCAAGATGCAGGGCGGTGGCATGGCCATGAACTGGGGCTTTGCCGAGACTCTGGCCTACGCGACGCTGCTGGATCAGGGCCATCCGATCCGTCTGACCGGTCAGGACGTGGGGCGTGGCACCTTCTCTCACCGTCACGCGGTGATTCACAACCAGAAGGATGGCTCCACCCATGTGCCGCTTCAGCACATGGCAGACGGTCAGCCGCGCTTCACCATTCACGACTCCTTCCTCTCCGAGGAAGCGGTGCTGGCCTTCGAGTATGGCTACTCGACGACCATGCCGAATGCGCTGGTCATCTGGGAAGCTCAGTTCGGTGACTTCTTCAACGGTGCCCAGGTCGTGGTCGACCAGTTCATCTCCTCTGGCGAGACCAAGTGGGGACGTCTGTGTGGCCTGACCATGCTGCTGCCTCACGGCTTTGAAGGGCAGGGGCCTGAGCACTCGTCAGCACGTCTCGAGCGCTTCTTGCAGCTGTGTGCCGAGCACAACATGCAGGTCTGTGTCCCGACCACGCCGGCCCAGATCTTCCACCTGCTGCGTCGCCAGGTGATTCGCCCGCTGCGCAAGCCGCTGGTGGTGATGTCGCCGAAGAGCCTGCTGCGCCACAAGGAAGCGACCTCGAGCCTGGAAGAACTGGCCGAAGGCAGCTTCAACATGGTGCTGCCGGATCAGGGGCAGCGTGATGCCGACAAGGTCGAGCGGATCATCATGTGTGCCGGCAAGGTCTACTACGACCTGGCCAACTGGCGCGAGGAGAACCTGCGCGACGACGTGGCGATTGTTCGCGTCGAGCAGCTCTACCCCTTCCCCAAGGAAGAGCTGATCGAAACGCTCAAGGAGTACTCCAACGTCACCGATATCGTCTGGTGTCAGGAAGAGCCCCTCAACCAGGGTGCCTGGTACTCCATGCAGCACAACCTGCGTGTCGTTGCCGACTCGCTCAAGGACGGTCTGGGCTCCCAGCTGAAGTTTGCTGGACGGCCGGCGTCAGCGGCACCCGCGGCGGGCTACATGTCCGTACATACCGAACAGCAGCGCCAACTGGTGGAAGACGCCTTCAATCTCTAAGGCGACCATCGGGAAGAGAGAGAACATTAAGGATACGACATGGCTACCGAGATCAAGGCACCATCCTTTCCGGAATCCGTTGCCGAGGGCACCGTGGGCACCTGGCACAAGAAGCCCGGTGACAGCGTCGAGCGTGACGAGCTGATCGTCGAGATCGAGACCGACAAGGTCGTGCTCGAGGTTGTGGCGGTGGAAGCTGGCACCCTGTCCGAAGTGCTGGTGGAAGAAGGCGACACGGTAGAGTCCGAGCAAGTGCTGGGCCGCATCGGTGAAGGCGGCGGCAGCGCCGAGCAGAAGTCAGAGGCCAAGCCGGCTGAAAAGGGCGACGCGCAAGAAGCTCCCAAGGGCGGTGGTGAGAAGCGTGACGTCAAGGCGCCGAGCTTCCCTGAATCTGTTCAGGAAGGCACCGTAGCGAGCTGGACCAAGAAGGTCGGTGAAGCGGTCAAGCGCGATGAAGTGCTGGCCGAGATCGAGACTGACAAGGTCGTGCTGGAAGTGGTCGCACCGGAAGATGGCGCGCTCGCCGAGATCAAGGTCGAGGAAGGCGGCACCGTCGAGTCGGAAGCCGTGCTGGCGATCTTCGAAGTCGGCGCTGGTGGTGCCGCTCCGACCGCTGACAAGCAGGCTCCGAAGGCCAGTGCCGATGACGGTGGCAGCGACGAGCAGGTGGGCGACAAGATCGTGGCACCGGCGGCGCGCAAGCTGATCGCCGAGCACGACCTTGATGTCAGCGCGATCACGGGTACCGGCAAGGACGGTCGCGTGCTCAAGGAAGACGTGCTCAAGGCGGTCAAGGAAGGCAGTGCCAAGAAGGCAGCGCCGGCCAAGAAGGCCGCCGCCAGTGCGGCAGCACCTGCCGTCGAGGGCGAGCGCCCCGAGAAGCGCGTGCCGATGACGCGCCTGCGCAAGACCATTGCCAAGCGTCTGGTCCAGGCCCAGCAGACCGCTGCCATGCTGACCACCTACAACGAGGTGGACATGGGTGCGGTGATGGAGCTGCGCTCGCAGTACAAGGACACCTTCCTGAAGGCCCACGACGTCAAGCTTGGCTTCATGGGCTTCTTCGTCAAGGCGGCCTCCGAGGCGCTCAAGCGCTTCCCGGACGTCAATGCGTCCATCGACGGCGATGACATCGTCTACCACGGCTACCAGGATATCGGCGTGGCCGTATCCACCGATCGTGGCCTGGTGGTGCCGGTGCTGCGTGACACCGACAGCATGAAGATCGCCGACGTCGAGAAAGGCATTGTCGACTTCGGCAAGCGTGGTCGCGAAGGCAAGCTGGGCATTGAAGACATGCAGGGCGGCACCTTCACCATCACCAACGGCGGCATCTTCGGCTCGCTCATGTCCACGCCGATCCTGAATCCCCCGCAGACCGCGATCCTCGGTATGCACAAGATTCAGGAGCGCCCGATGGCGGTCAACGGCAAGGTTGAGATTCGCCCGATGATGTACCTCGCGCTGTCTTATGACCACCGTATGATCGATGGCAAGGACGCGGTGCAGTTCCTGGTCACCATCAAGGAGCTGCTCGAGGATCCGGCGCGTCTGCTGCTGGAAATCTGACCTGATTGGCAGTGACAGGGATTTATTGCAGAGCCTCTGCACACAGAACGAACAGGAGCCAACATGGCCGACAAGTATGATGTGATCGTCATTGGCGCGGGCCCGGGGGGCTACGTGGCCGCCATCCGTGCTGCCCAGCTGGGTCTGAAGACTGCCTGCGTCGAGAAGTGGATCGGCAAGGAAGGCAAGGTAGTGCACGGCGGTACCTGCCTGAACGTGGGCTGTATTCCGTCCAAGGCGCTGCTCGAGGCGTCCCACAAGTACGTCGAAGCCAAGCACGACTTCGACGACATGGGTATTCAGGCGGGCGACGTCAGCATGGACGTGTCCAAGATGATGGCCCGCAAGGACAAGATCGTTAAGCAGCTGACCGGCGGTATCTCCGGACTGTTCAAGGCCAATGGCGTGACTGCCATCGAAGGGACCGGCAAGGTCGTGGCCAAGAACAAGGTCGAGGTCACTGACAAGGACGGCGGCACCAGCACCGTCGAAGCGGATAACATCGTGATCGCCGCTGGCTCCGTGCCGGTAGAGATTCCGCCGACACCGCTGACCGAAGGCCTGATCGTCGACTCCACCGGCGCGCTCGAATTCCAGGACGTGCCCAAGCGTCTTGGCGTGATCGGTGCCGGCGTCATTGGCCTCGAGCTCGGTAGCGTATGGAGCCGTCTGGGTTCCGACGTGACCGTGCTGGAAGCGCTCGACAGCTTCCTGCCCATGGTCGACTCCGCCATCGGCAAGGAAACCCAGAAACTGCTCAAGAAGCAGGGCCTGGATATCAAGCTGAATGCTCGCGTGACCGGCTCCGAGGTCAAGGGCGAGGAAGTGGTCGTCAAGTACGAAGACAATGAAGGCGAGAAGGAACTGACCTTCGACAAGCTGATTGTCTGCGTCGGCCGTCGTCCTTACACCAAGGGCGTGGTCGCTGATGGCCTGGGCGTCGAGCTGGATCAGCGTGGTTTCATTCACGTCGACGATCAGTGCCGCACCAGCGTGCCGGGCGTTTTCGCCATCGGCGACTGCGTGCGTGGCCCGATGCTGGCCCACAAGGCCTCTGAAGAGGGCGTGATGGTGGCTGACGTCATCGCTGGCCATAAGGCCCAGATGAACTATGACGCCATCCCCAGCGTGATCTACACCCACCCCGAGGTGGCGTGGGTCGGCATGAACGAGCAGGACGCCAAGGCGGCTGGCATCAAGGTCAAGACCGGCAGCTTCCCGTTTGCGGCAAGCGGTCGTGCCATGGCCAACAACGCCACCGACGGTCAGGCCAAGATCATCGCCGATGCGGAAACCGATCGCGTGCTGGGCATGCATATCGTCGGCCAGCATGCCGGTGAGCTGATCGCCCAGGGTGTGATCGCCATGGAATTCGGCTCCAGTGCCGAGGACCTGGCGTTGACCTGCTACGCGCACCCGAGTCTGTCCGAGGCGGTTCACGAAGCCGCACTGGCAGTGGAAGGCCATGCCATCCACGTCGCCAACCGCAAGAAGCGCTAGCAAGACAACAAGCGTCCGGCGCACTCCGGCAAGCCTGTGCAGCTCTGGCAGGCTTGCCGGCGCTTGTTGCCGACGCATCGCCGCCGACCATGTATCGGTGGCGGTCGGTGGCGTCCCACACGACTGATCCTGCGGGGCAGGGTGGGGCGCCGTTCGAGTCACATGCAACCAATGGCATGAATCGATGAACCTTCACGAGTATCAAGGCAAGCAGCTGTTTGCCGACTATGGTCTGCCTGTTTCCAAGGGCTTTGCCTGCGACACCCCGGAAGAAGCCTATGAGGCGTGCAAGAAGATCGGTGGCGAGCAGTGGGTCGTCAAGGCCCAGGTGCACGCTGGCGGCCGCGGCAAGGCCGGTGGCGTCAAGCTGATCAAGAGCCCGGACGAGGCCAAGGCCTTCGCCGAGCAGTGGCTGGGCAAGAACCTGGTGACCTTCCAGACCGATGAACACGGTCAGCCGGTCGCCAAGATTCTGGTCGAGAACTGCACCGACATCGCCAACGAGCTCTACCTGGGCGCGGTGGTGGATCGTGGCACCCGCCGCGTGGTGTTCATGGCATCCACCGAAGGTGGTGTCGAGATCGAGAAGGTCGCCGAAGAGACGCCTGAGAAGATTCTCAAGGCCGAGATCGATCCGCTGGTCGGCGCGCAGCCGTACCAGGCGCGTGAGCTGGCCTTCGCCCTGGGCCTCGAGGGTGCCCAGGTCAAGCAGTTCACCAAGATCTTCCTGGGCCTGTCCAAGATGTTCCACGACAAGGACCTGGCGCTGCTCGAGATCAACCCGCTGGTTATCACCGACGAAGGCAACCTGCACTGCCTCGACGCCAAGATCAACCTGGATGGCAACGCGCTGTATCGCCACCCGGACCTGCAGGAAATGCGTGACCCGTCTCAGGAAGACGAGCGCGAAGCCAACGCCGCCCAGTGGGACCTGAACTACGTGGCCCTGGAAGGCAACATTGGCTGCATGGTCAACGGCGCTGGTCTGGCCATGGGCACCATGGACATCATCAAGCTCCACGGTGGCCAACCGGCCAACTTCCTTGACGTGGGCGGCGGTGCCACCAAGGAACGTGTGGCGGAAGCCTTCAAGATCATCCTGTCCGACGACAGCGTCCAGGCGGTACTGGTCAACATCTTCGGTGGCATCGTGCGTTGCGACATGATCGCCGAAGGTATCATCGGTGCTGTCGAGCAGGTCGGCGTGAACGTGCCGGTCGTCGTGCGTCTGGAAGGTAACAACGCCGAGCTGGGTGCCGAGAAACTGGCCTCCAGCGGTCTGAACATCATCGCTGCCAAGAGCCTCACCGATGCGGCTCAGCAGGTTGTCAAGGCAGCGGAGGGCAAGTAATGAGCATCCTGATCGACAAGAACACCAAGGTCATCTGCCAGGGCTTCACTGGCGGCCAGGGGACCTTCCACTCCGAACAGGCCATCGCCTACGGCACCAAGATGGTCGGCGGTGTGACCCCGGGCAAGGGCGGCCAGGAACACCTGGGCCTGCCGGTGTTCAACACCGTCAAGGAAGCCGTCGAGCAGACCGGCGCTGAAGCCAGCGTGATCTACGTGCCCGCTCCCTTCTGCAAGGATTCCATCCTGGAAGCGGCCAACGCCGGCATCAAGCTGATCGTGTGCATCACCGAAGGCATCCCGACCCTCGACATGCTGGACGTCAAGGTCAAGTGCGATGAGCTGGGCGTGCGTCTGATCGGTCCGAACTGCCCGGGTGTCATCACTCCTGGCGAGACCAAGATCGGCATCATGCCGGGCCACATCCACAAGCCTGGCAAGGTCGGTATCGTGTCTCGTTCCGGCACCCTGACCTATGAAGCGGTCAAGCAGACGACTGACCATGGTTTCGGCCAGTCCACCTGTGTGGGTATCGGCGGCGACCCGATCCCGGGCTCCAACTTCATCGACATCCTCGAGATGTTCGAGAAGGATCCGGCCACCGAAGCGATCGTCATGATCGGTGAAATCGGCGGTACCGCAGAGGAAGAAGCCGCTGCCTACATCAAGGAGCACGTCACCAAGCCGGTGGTCTCCTACATTGCAGGTGTGACTGCGCCTCCTGGCAAGCGCATGGGCCACGCTGGTGCCATCATCGCTGGCGGCAAGGGCACTGCGGATGAGAAGTTCGCGGCTCTTGAAGCGGCGGGCGTCAAGACCGTGCGTTCCCTCGCCCAGATCGGCGATGCCCTGAAGGAAGCGACCGGCTGGTAAGCGGTCCTGGCGTCACAATAGGCGTCAGCACAAAGGCCACCTTCGGGTGGCCTTTTTTGTGGGCGTTTCCACGGATATGTCGCCTGAATCTCTGGTCTCTAATGTGCGGGGCTAGATCGCGGGGCTAGATCGCGGGGCTAGATCGCGGGTCTATCGTCCGGGGCTAACGTTTGGGTCTGACGTGCGGGGCTAACGTTCGAGTCTACCGTGCGGGGCTAACGTGCGGGTCTAACGTGCAGGTCTATCGCGAGGTCTAAAGGCCTCTGAGCTGGCGGGCGAGAGCCTTGACGCTCTGACGCCCGCCCTGACGCCCGCCCTGACGCCTTAGCAGCGACGCTTCCACACGCTTGATAGCTGCACTGCAAAGACCGGGGCCCCGGCCACCAGGTAAAGGTGATAGCTGACCAGACGCCAGATGATCACTGCGGCGGCCGCTTGCTCCCGCGCCATGACGGGCAGCAGCAGCGCGCCGACGCTGACTTCAGCAGCCCCGGCGCCGCCGGGTAGCACGCTGAGCTGGCTGGCGGCCATGGCCAGCATCTGGACCAGAAAGGTCCAGGCCCAGTCGGCCTGACCACCGACACCGAGCACCGCCAGATAAAGAAGGCTGTAGCGTGCCAGCCAGTGCAGGCTGCAAAGCAGGAAGATGCCTGCGAGTATCGGTGGCGGCAGTTGAAGTGTGTTCATGAGGGTGTGGCGACAGCGCAGCAAGCGCCTGACGCCCCAGCGTCTTGCTCGCGGTTTGAGAGACAGGCGTGCAGGCCACCAGGCCGTGATGACGGACAACCGCGGCGGATAGCGAAGCCATCTCGGTAGCCAGACGATGATGGCGGTGAAAGCGGCCAGTGCGACCATGAGCCCGATCAGTGCCGCCTCGACCAGCGACTGGTGGGGCCAGCTTGCCACTCCTCCCAGCGACAGCGCCACCAGCAGCCCCAGCATCAGGCTGAAGAACAGCATGTCGGCCAGTTGGTCGACCAGAAAGATCGCCGAGCCCTGAGCCGCGGGATAACCCCGGCGCGACAGCAGCCACAGTAGCGTGGCGACGCCGCCACCGCCGGCCGGAGTGGCGCATAGGGCGAATTTTGACGACATCTCGATGGCCAGGGCACCCGTCTGGCCAAGCCGTCCCGCGCGGCCATTCAGCATTAGCCTCAGGCGCGCCGCGTTCAGGTTCCAGCAGAGGATCGCCAACGCCACCATCAGGCACAGCGTTTCAGGGGGAAAGGTCATGACCGCGCCCAGGGTGCCAGTGCCTCCCAGCCACCAGGGCACCACCAGCGAGAGCACGATGGTCAGGGCCAGCAGGCCGGCCTTCACCAGCAGTCCTGTGCGATGTCGGGGAGACTGACGCGCGCCGTCTTGGGCAGGCCTGAGTCCGCTATCGGTGGATGGCCCTTCAGCCATGGCGTCGCTTGGCAGGAACGATAGGGTCGACGACGGCTTCATAGTGGTGCAGCAGTGACAGCATGACCTTGTCCCAATTGAACTGACGTTCGACGAAGCGCCGGGCATGGCGTCCCGAGGCCTTGGGATCGTTGGCGAACAGGGCTTCGGTGGCCTCGGCCATGGCCGAGGCAGAATGCGGCTGACACAGAATGCCACCGCCCAGCGGAACGTTCTCGATCAAGGCCCCGGCGCGCGCCCCGACCACCGGGATTCCGCTGGCCATCGCTTCCTGGGCGATCAGCCCGAAGGTTTCGCGGGTGCCCGCATGCAGCAGTGCATCGCTTGAGGCCAGGGCCCTGGCGACTTCATGGATGCCAACGCAGCGATTGATCACGCTGACGTTGGACGGTACCTGGGTTGGCATGCCAGGACCCATCAGCAGCAGGTGATAGGGGTGGCCCAGGCGCTTGGCAGTGTCCAGTAGAATGTCGATGTTCTTCTCCTGGGAGAACCTGCCCACAAAGACCAGCAAGCGGCTATCGGCCTCCAGGCCCAGCTTGAGTCTCAATGCTGGGTCCCGTTTGTCAGGATGGAAGGTGGCCAGATCCACCCCAAGGGGTTGCACGCGTACGCGATCGACGCCCCAGGAGGCAAGTCGGTCTGCCATGGCCTGGCAGGGCGCCAGCACGCTGTCGAAACGCTGGTAGAGGTTGACCACATAGCGCTCCAGACGCCGTCGCACTGGGGCGCCGAAACGATCGCCCATCAGGCGTGGAAGATCCGAGTGATAGAAGCCGACCACGGGTATCCCAAGCTGCTGGCCGGCGTCCAGGGCGGCCCAGGCCGTCACGTAGGGATCGCCGGCCTCGATCAGGTCGGGGGACAGGTCCACGAGCGCGTCTTTCCAGGGGCGACGGCGAAGCGGAAAGCGATAGCTTTGTCCCAGGGGAATACGCAAGGAGGGCAGCTGATGGTGGTCCCCTAGACTGTCTCGCTCTGCGCCAGGCACCACCAGGCTTGTGCGCCACTCGGGAAAGCGTGAAAAGACCCGGTGCTTGGCCTGCAGATAAGTACGAACACCGCCGCTAGACGGCGCGTGGAACATGGTGACGTCGGCGAGATGCAAGGAAGCCTCCGTGGCAGTGACATCGTAGCCACGAGCCTACGAGGGAAATACGACAGTTCTGCGACAGGGGGAGGCGGTGCGCATTGAGGCCCAACAAAAAAACGGCGACCCACAGGTCGCCGTTTTTTTGTTCTATCACGATACGCACTGCTAGATAGCCCTGCCCGCTAGCGGCGCGGTCTGGCCGCTAGCGGGTAGCGCAACCGCTCAGACGCTGGGCTGGGCCACCAGCGAGCGGGTTTCTTCCTTGGCTTCGGTCAGGGCGACACGCACGCTGTCGCCGAGCTTGAAGCGCTCTTCACCTTCGATCTGAATGCGGCCTTCCTTGTCGTCCACCACCACCTTGTCGCGGTCAGCGTGCATCAGCGGAGCCGGGACGAAGGCGGTCGCGCCATTGGCGGTCAGGCGCACGCGCATGCCGCCGCGGTTGATCGCGATGATCTCGGCCTCGAACACATCTTGCTGCTTGGCCGCCGGGGTCAGGTAGCGCACGTACAGCCAATCCTTGACGTCACGTTCCGCGAGGCGGTTGAGACGACGACGCTCGGTCAGCTGTTCGGTCAGCTCGATGCTGGCTTCCTTGGGGGCCTGCTCGCCCTTGAGCACGCGCTTGATCAGGCGATGGTTGACCATGTCGCCGTACTTGCGGATCGGGGAGGTCCAGGTGGCATAGGCGGCCAGTCCCAGGCCAAAGTGCGGACCCGGCTGGGCCGACATGGCGGTGAAGCCCTGGAACTTGCGCAGGCGGGCATCCAGCCAGGCGTCATCGCGACTTTCCAGCGCGCGCTTGAGCTCCTTGTAGCGGGACAGGTCGGTCAGCGCCTCACGTTCGACGCTGATGTCCTGGGTCTCCAGGAAGCTCTGGGCGGCCTCGGCCTTGTCGTCCTCGAAGGCACGATGGACGTTGAAGATGCCATGACCAACCTTGTCGGCAAGCAGCGCCGCGCAGCACGCATTGGCGGCGATCATCGATTCTTCGATCATGCGGTTGGCGATGCGCCGCTGTTCGGTGCGGATCGCCAGCACGTTACCGGCCTCGTCCAGGTCGAAGACATAGTCGGGACGGTCCTTGAACACCAGGGCGTGCTCCTGGCGCCAGCGAGTGCGTGCCTCGGTCAGATCACGCAGGGCCTTGAGCTGATCGCCGATGGACGCTTCAGGTGCCCACTCGCCCTGGCCCTCGAGCCAGTCAGAGACGTTGTCGTAGACCAGGCGAGCCTGTGAACGCGCGGTGGCAGCGAAGAACTGATAGTCACCGAGGCTGCCATCGGCGTTGACGTCCAGGCGACAGGCCAGCACCGGGCGTTCCTGGCCCTCGTGCAGCGAGCACAGATCATCGGCCAGCTGCTCGGGCAGCATGGTGACGTTCTGGCCCGGCAGGTAGACGGTGAAGGCACGAGTGCGGGCCTCGAGGTCGGCGGCGTGGCCTTCCTCCACGTAGGCGGTGGGGTCGGCGATGGCTACCGACAGGCGCCAGCCGCCGTCCTCGCGGACTTCGACGCGCAGGGCGTCGTCCATGTCGCGGGTCTTCTCGCCGTCGATGGTGAAGAACGGCTCCGCGGTCAGGTCCTCACGGGTGAGCCCTTCGTCGCGTAGCGGCCAGTCGGTGCCGGCGTCGGGGCATTCCTGCTCGAGGGCATGGCGGGCCAGGGTGACGCGCCACGGCACGGCGGGGTCGTCGGTCTTGGCCACCAGTTCGTCGATCTGGGTGAAGAAGGCGCGGTCATCCGGCTTGAGCGGGTGGCGCACCAGTCGTGCTACGACCCAGTCCCCATCGCCGATGGTGTTTTCGTCCAGGCTGCGCTTGATGCGCGCCTTGAGGGCGGTCTTGATCGACGGGTGGTCGGGCACCACCGCCAGGCGGCCCTCGCGCAGCTGCACTCGGGCAACGAAGCGCTCCATGTTGCTTTCGATCAAGGTGTCGGGTTCGACCGACTTGCGCTCACCTTCTTCGTGCAGCACCGCCTCGACGCGATCGCCGTGCAGCACCTTCTTCATCGCGGGAGGTGGCACAAAGTAGGACGCACCATCATCGGTTTCGAGAAAACCGAAGCCTTTTTCGGTGGCTTTGATGACACCCGTGACACGGGGGGTGTTATCGCGGATCTGTTGCTTGAGCTGAGCCAGCAAGGCGTTGTTCTGCAGCATGGTCACGATCGAGTGGCGGGAATAAGGGGGCCACTATACGGATTGTTCGCGCGGCGGCCAAACCCCTTGCTCGGTGACAACGGGAAATCAAGATCTTGTGGGTACTTATCGGCCCTTGCCGACACGCTGACAAGAGCAGGGGCCTCCTTTCGCGCCCTGCTGGATACCTCGGGCGGGGTGTTGAGTGGCATCTCCCTTCGCCGTGAAATGCACAGTCAGGGTTCGACCAATGTGGTACTAGATTGGTATTCAATTGGTCTTCATGTGGAGCTATATTGGTCCTATTAGCTCCGAGGACCTGACCGCCATGGATTCACGATTCGATCGTCTAAGACTTGATGGAACGCTGGCCACCCCCCTGTATCGGCAGCTGGCGAATGAGCTGGAGGCCGCGATTCGCGGAGGCGAGTGGCGTGCCGGCGAAGCCTTGCCATCCGAACGCAACCTGGCCGAAGCGCTGGGTGTGTCCAGAATTACCGCCCGCAAGGCCCTTGATCAGCTGGAAACGACGGGCCTGATTCGACGGGATCGCGGTTCTGGCACCTTTATCCGGCCTAGCATGGACCAGTCTCTGACGCGCCTGACCAGCTTCAGCGAGATGTTGACCAGGCGGGGGTTTCAGCCTCGCTCGGAGTGGATCGCACGTGAGCGTTGCCAGCCCGGCAGTGAGGAGAACCTTCGCCTCGGGCTGTCCAGCAACGCCCAGGTGTCACGGCTCAAGCGTCTGCGCCTTGCCGACGATGTGGTGATGGCGGTCGAAGAAAGCTGCCTGCCGGTCACGGTGTTGCCCAACCCCATGGATGTGGATGTGTCCCTCTACCGCTGGCTGGAGGACGCCGGTACGCCGATCGTCCGCGCGCGCCAGCAGGTGACGGCGGTCAATGCCGATGCCGAGCTGGCCGCCCTGGCCCAGGTAGCACCAGGGCAAGCGCTGCTCAAGGTCACCCGTCTGGGGTTTCTCGCCGACGACACTCCTGCCGAGTTAAGCGTTACTTACTGTCGCACTGACTACTACGACTTCACCGTTGAGCTTGTCCGCTAGGAGGTGTCCATGACGATCGCTGCTACCCGCTTGAGCGGCAATATATTGACCCCGGAGGGCTGGTTGCTGGGTCACATGCGGCTGGAAGATGGCCGCATTGCCGCGATAGAAGGTCGCCCCGTCGACCCTGAGCAAAACGATGCTCCGCGGCTGATTCCGGGATTCATTGACCTGCACGTGCATGGCGGCGGGGGAGCGGACGCGATGGAGGGGGCCGCCTCGGTGGCGACCCTGGCACGCACTCACCTGCGCTTTGGTACGACCAGCCTGCTGGCGACGACCATGACCGCCACTCCGGCACAGGTCCGCGCGGTGCTGCGGGAGATCTCGACCTACATGCGTGAGCCGGAGCCCCAGGCATCGCGAGTCCTGGGCGTGCATCTCGAAGGACCCTACATCAACCCTGGCAAGCTCGGTGCCCAGCCGGCCCATGCCCAGGTCGCCAGCGTGGCCGAGATGGACGAGTTGCTGGCGCTGGCCCCGATCCTGGTGGTCACACTGGCCGCCGAGATCAGCGGCCATGGTGAGGTGATTCGTCACCTCAGCGAACAGGGCGTCAAGGTTCAGCTGGGCCACACCCTGGGCAGCTACGAGGACGGGGTGGAAGCCTTGGCACATGGCGCCTGTGGCTTTACCCACCTGTTCAATGCCATGACCGGCCTGCATCACCGCAAGCCCGGCATGGCCGGTGCTGCGCTAGCCCACGCTGAGTATGCCGAGATCATCCCGGATCTGTTGCACGTTCATCCTGGGGCTATTCGCACTGCGCTTCGCTGTATCCCGCGCCTGTATGCGGTGACCGACTCCACCGCGGCGGCAGGCATGCCCGATGGCGACTACCGCCTGGGAAGCCAGACGGTCTCCAAGTGCCTGGGCGGTGTGCGCCTGGCAGACGGCACCCTTGCGGGCAGCACGTTGACGATGGATCAGGCGCTGCGCAACTTCGTCGGTCTCGGCCTCAGCCTGGCCGAGGCTTCGGATCGCTTGTCGCGTTTTCCCGCCGACTTTCTTGGGCGCACCGACGTGGGCCGCCTGGAGGTTGGCGCGCGCGCCGATGTCGTCACGCTCGATCCCCAGTTAACGCTTTCGGCTGTCCACCTGGATGGTCATCTGGTGTCAGGAGACCCCCATGTCACTCATGCTTGAAGAGGCGCTGAATGCGCCGGAACGACTGCGCGGCCAGCTGGCGCGTAACCAGACCCTGCTGCGCGATCTGGGGGAGCGGCTGCGCCATGAAGCGCCCAGCGCTGCCGTGACGGTGGCGCGGGGCAGCTCGGATCACGCCGCCAGCTATCTGGCCTATCTGTGCATGCAGGCCCGGGGGATACCGGTGGCATCGCTGCCGCCCTCCCTGTCGACGCTTGCACGCACCCCCTGGAAGCTTCAGGGACAGCTATCCATTGCCATTTCCCAGTCGGGCCAGAGCCCCGATCTAGTGGTCAGCCAGCGCGCTCTGAAGCAGGGAGGCGCCACCACTCTGGCCTTGGTCAACACCGCTGAATCGCCACTTGGGCAGGCCAGCGATATCGAGATACCGCTGTTCGCCGGAGAAGAACGCAGCGTGGCAGCCACCAAGAGCTTCCTGGCGACCCTGAGTGCTGGGGCCCAGTTGCTGGCGCACTGGAACGAGAGTGCCATGCTGCTGGGCGCACTCAACGAGCTTCCCGATCGGTTGGTGGAGGCTGCCGCTCAGGACTGGAGCCCTGCCGTGGAAGCGCTCAAGGATGTCGATCGCTTGATGGTGATTGGACGTGGCGCCGGCCTGGGGATCGCCCAGGAGGCCGCGCTCAAGTTCAAGGAAACCTGCGGTATCCAAGCCGAGCCGTTCAGCGGAGCTGAGGTCAAGCATGGGCCGATGGCGTTGATCGAGCCCGGCTACCCGGTGCTGGTGTTCGCTCCCCCAGGCGCCGAGCAGGCCGGTCTGCTGGAGCTTGCGGAATGGCTGGAAGGCGTCGGGGCCAAGGTGCTGCTCGCCGCTGACGAGAGGGTGGCCCGGCGACAGCTGACGCTGACCGGCACCAGCCATGAGGCCCTTGAGCCGCTGTCCGTCATTCAGAGCTTCTATCCGATGGTGGCACGTCTCGCCGAGGCGAGGGGGATCGATCCTGATCAGCCCCGTCACCTGCGCAAGGTGACGTGCACGGTCTAGTGCGATCCCTTCCACCCAAGCGTCCTCTCCTCAATGACAACGATACGGAGCAGATCATGGTTTTGAGCAATGTCACCCTGGTGGCGCCGGTCAAGGGGGTGGTGGTCCCCCTGGCCGACGTCCCGGATCCCGTGTTCGCCGAGGGCAGTCTCGGCCAGGGCATCGCCCTGGACCCGCTAGGCGGGTGCTTGCATGCCCCCTGTGACGGCGAAGTGGTTCAGTCTGCTCGCACCCATCATGCGTTTACCATCAGGAGTGATGAGGGCATCGAGGTCCTGGTGCACCTTGGGCTCGACACCGTGATGCTCGAAGGTCGTGGCATCGAGGCCTGCGTGACCCAGGGGCAACGGGTACAGGCAGGCGAACCTCTGTGTTACTTCGACCTGGACCAGCTGGCCTGCGACGCTGCCTCGTTGGTGACGCCCATGGTCGTGCTGGATAGCGGTGAGCGCCAGTGGATCGAGCTGGAGCTGCGTGCCGGCGATATCGTACAGCGAGGGGAACCACTGATCGTGCTGGGCCCGGCAAGCCCAGCGGTGGCCGGCGGCGTCGCTGGCGTTGAGCCGGCGGGGCCAAAGCTCGAGCGCACGGTGACGCTGGCCATTGAAGCGGGACTGCACGCACGTCCGGCGGCCAGGCTCAGGGCGATTGCCCGCGACCACCAGGTCGTCATGAGCCTGGGTGCCAAGGCGCGCACCGCGAGCTCCGGCAGTGTCAGCGCATTGATGAATCTCGGGCTCGAGTGTGGCGATGCGGTGCAGATCAAGGTGGAAGGGGCCAACGCTGAGGCGGCAATGGCCAGTGCTGTTGCCCTGCTGACCACAGCGGAAGGCCATGGCGCCGGTGAGATTCAGCAGGCGGCCCCCGCTGCAGGGGAGCTGGAGCCTGGACAGTTAGGGGGCCTGACAGCCAGTCGCGGGATGGCCAGTGGGCCGCTTTCGGTGTTGAGCGTCAGGTTGCCTGAGGTGCCGCTAGAGGGTCACGGTCGTCAGGTGGAGTGTCCACGCTTGATGGCGGCGCTGGAGCAGGTAGGGGCGCAGCTAGAGGCGTCCAGGACACGCGCCTTGCGTGAAGGCCAGCAGGCCGAAGCTGAGGTGTTCGAAGCCCATCAGGCGTGGTTGGAAGATCCGGACCTGGTGGCATCGGCGGTCAGCAGGCTGGAAGAGGGGCTCAGTCCGGGGCAAGCCTGGCGTGAAGCCCTGGACGCAGAAGCCGACCGCCTTCGCGCCACCGGCAACGCCATCTTGATCGGTCGCATCGCTGACCTGAGAGACCTTCAGCGTCAAGTGATGCTGACCTTCAGTGATGGCCCGTCAACGGCCCTGGGGGAGCTGCCGGCAGACGCCATTGTCGTGGCCGATGACCTCACTCCCTCATCCTTCGTCGAGCTGTGCCAGCATGATCCGGCGGGGCTCTGCCTGGCGGCGGGCGGTACCACCTCCCACGTATCGATCATGGCCCGCGCCCGGGGCGTGCCCTGTCTGGTGGCCATGGGCGGCGCGCTGCTTGAGGCAGCCGATGCCCATCACGGCAGCACGGTAGTGCTGGATGCCGACAAGGGGCGGCTGGAGCTGACACCTGACCAGCCTCGTTGCGAACAGGTGGTGAAGGAGATCGCCGCCCGGGCCGCCCGCGCCGAAGAAGAACGCAGCCAGGCACACCTGGAAGTGGTGACCCGCGATAGCCGCATGGTAGAGGTCGCCGCCAATATCGGCAGCGCCGAAGAGGCCCGCCAGGCAAGCGCCAGTGGGGCAGATGGTGTCGGCCTGATGCGCAGTGAGTTTCTGTTCCTGGGGCGGGACTCGGCGCCCAGCGAAGCACAGCAGCGTGAGGAATACCAGGCCAGCGTCGATGCCCTGGGCGCCAAGCCAGTGATCATCCGCACCCTGGATATCGGCGCCGACAAGCAGCTGCCGTACCTGACACTGCCGTCGTCACCCAACCCTGCCCTCGGGGTCCGCGGCATGCGCCTGTGGCATTCTCACCCTGAGTTGCTGGATACCCAGCTACGCGCCTTGCTGGGGGTCAAGCCACTGCGTCATCTGCGCATCATGGTGCCGATGGTCAGCGATGCCAGCGAGCTCGAATGGGTGCGCGAGCGCATGGAGGCAATGGCGGCCGACATGCGCCTGACCGAACTGCCGCTGCTGGGAGCGATGATCGAAGTACCCAGTGCGGCGCTATGTTCCGCCGCCATGGCCAAGGTGGCTGACTTTCTGTCGATCGGTACCAACGATCTGACCCAGTATGGGCTGGCCATGGATCGCGAGGATGCGCTGCTGGCGGCCCGGGCGGATGTGCTTCACCCCGGCGTGCTGCGACTGATTCAGGCGACCCTGGCGGGCACCGGGGGGCGCTGCCCGGTGGGAGTGTGCGGAGCGGCAGCCGGCGATGAGCTTGCGGGTCCTCTGCTGGTGGCCATGGGCGTCTCCGAGCTATCGGTGGAGCCTGCCAGCGTAGCGGCGGTGAAGGCGCGCTTGCGCCGCCTGGACGCCAGCGTGATCGCGCGCGAAATCGATACCCTGCTGGCGATGCCAGACGCTGCATCGGTGCGCCATGCACTGACGCAACTGGTAGAGGCCGCGCTGGTCGCCGAGACACCTTCCGAGAGGATCATGACATGACAAGCTCACTGGGCTCACGCCTGATGGCTGCGCTGCAGCTGCTGGGGCGTTCGTTGATGCTGCCGATTGCCGTCTTGCCGGTCGCCGGCCTGCTGCTGCGGCTGGGGCAGCCTGACCTTCTCGACATTGCCTTTGTGGCCAGCGCTGGCCAGGCGATCTTCGCCAACCTGGCGTTGATCTTTGCCATAGGACTGGCCGTCGGCTTTGCCGACGACAGCAATGGTGCTGCGGGCCTTGCCGGGGTCATCGGCTATCTGGTGCTGGATGCGGTGCTGGAAAGTCTCAACCCCGAGATCAACATGGGAGTGCTGGCGGGTATCATCATGGGTACCGTCGCGGGGCTACTGTACAACCGCTTCAAGGCCATCAAGCTACCCGACTATCTGGCGTTTTTTGGTGGCCGGCGTTTCGTCCCCATCGCTACCGGCCTTGCTGGCGTGGTACTGGGCATCGCCTTTGGTTGGGGCTGGCCGCCAATACAGCATGCCATCGACACCCTTGGCCATTGGCTGATTGACGCTGGCGCTTTCGGCAAGTTTGTCTACGGCGCACTCAATCGCCTGTTGATCGTCACCGGCCTGCACCACGTCCTCAACAGCTTTGTATGGTTTGTCTTCGGCAGCTTTGGCGACGCCACCGGCGATCTCAATCGCTTCTTTGCCGGAGATCCTACTGCCGGTGGCTTCATGGCGGGCTTCTTCCCGGTGATGATGTTTGGCCTGCCGGCGGCGGCACTGGCCATGTACCACACCGCCGACAAGGGACGTCGGGCCCAGGTCGGAGGGCTGCTGCTATCACTGGCACTGACCGCCTTCCTGACCGGGGTGACCGAGCCCATTGAGTTCACCTTCATGTTCCTGGCACCGCTGCTCTACGCCTTCCATGCGGTGATGACCGGTCTCAGCATGGCCATCATGCAGTGGCTCGACGTCAAGCTGGGCTTCACCTTCTCCGCCGGGGCCTTCGACTATGCCCTGTCCTACGGTTTGTCCACCAACGGCTGGCTGATGCTGCCGGTCGGCGTGGTCATCGGGCTTGTCTACTACGGCCTGTTCCGTTGGGCGATTGTGCGGTTTGACCTGCTCACGCCGGGACGCGAGCCGCTGACGCAGGACACCCAGATGAGCGCCGCCGAACTCGGTGAGCGTGGTCCCGCCTTTACCACCGCCCTTGGAGGGGCGGCCAACCTCGAAGCGGTGGGGGCCTGTACCACCCGTCTAAGACTGGTGCTGAAACAGCCGGACCAGATCGACGAGGCAGCGCTGAAGGCACTGGGGTCTCGTGGTGTGTTGCGACTGGGTGGGGGCGGTGTGCAGGTGATCCTGGGCCCTATCGCCGACACCGTCGCCGACGAGATTCGTGCGGCCATGGCGGCTCAGGGGCAGACGCCCCCAGTGGGGGCTGATCCCGCCGAGGTCGTGGTCGGACAGAAGGTATCCACCCCGACAAGCCTCAACGATGAGCAGGTAGCAGCCTGGCGCCAAGCCCTGGGAGGAAGTGACAACATCCGCGCGCTGGACGTTCGCGCCGCGACTCGCCTGCGTCTGGCGGTCCGTCACGATAGCGAGCTGGATGAGCAGGCCTTGGCCCAGCTGGGCTGCCACGGTGTGCTAAGGGTGGCAGAGGGGGTCTGGCATCTGGTGGTCGGCAAGGATGCGGACGCTCTGGCCGGGGGCCTGCGTGAGGCAGGTGTGGTGCCCAACTGAGCATGTTTCCCAGGAGACCTTGGCGAAGCACCCTAAGCAACGGCATGCCGAGAGGCGTGCCGTTGCTCTTTCATACGTTGCTCTTTCATATGTTGCTCGCAAGACGCTGTCCCTTTGTGTCGCCGGTCGATGGTGTAGACTGCTGCGATCCCTGGCCCTATCCACTTGCAACGTCCTGGAGCCTTTATGCAGCCACACTTGATCGTGTCCGACCTTGACGGCACCTTGCTGGGTGCCGATCACGACCTGGCCGCGCTGACCATTGATACCCTGCGTGCGTTGGCCGGGGAGGGGCATCGGCTGTGCCTCGCCTCAGGCAGACACCACCGGGATATGGTCGGTTTTCGCGATCGACTGGGTGGGGCGGCACACATCATATCCAGCAACGGCGCCTGGACTCTGGATGCTGCCGGGCAGTGTGTGCGGTCTGCGCACCTGCGGCCGGAACAGGTGGAAATGCTGCTGGGCCTTCCCCGGCCGTCAGAGGTACGCCTCAACATGTACCGCGAGGATGCCTGGTTGATCGACGATCATGCCCCTGGTCTGCTGGCCCTGCATGAAGCGACTGGCTTCGAGTACCAGGTGGCGCCAACGGAGCGAATGGAGGTGGAGGGTGTAGGTAAGGTGCTCTACATCGGCGAGCCTCGTCTGCTGGCCACCATTGAAGCGGCCGCACGGGAGGCAGCAGGCGATGCCTTGCACATCACCTATTCGATGAGTCACTCGCTGGAAATCATGGCGGCAGGGGTCAACAAGGGCAGTGCCGTGTCTGCGCTGCTCGACGATCTGGGGATTCCTGCAGAGCGCTGCCTGGCCTTTGGCGACAACCTCAATGACCTGGAAATGCTGAGCCTTGCGGGCGAAGCCCACGTCATGGCCAACGCCCATCCCCAGCTGGCGCAGGATCTGCCCGGGGCGACAGTGATCGGCCATCACGCCGAAGAAGGGGTGGCGCGCTGCCTGCGCCGTCGCTTCGGGCTCGCGGATGAGCGGCACGGCTAGTTGCCGCGCCAGCCCCACCAATGCCCCAGACATGCCCCTGTCGCTGGCCTCGTGCGGGCCTTGGCGCCCAGCATGAACAGGTCATATAGCCTCGGATCACTTCTCAGGAGCGTCGGATGAACGGATACGACCCGCTGTTTCTCGACCGTCACGTGCGCGACACGATGGCCTTCTACCACCCCAGGGCGATCGATCCCCACGGTGGTTTCTTTCACTACCTGCGCGATGATGGCAGCGTCTATGACGCGGAGCATCGTCATCTGGTGTCGAGCGCGCGCTATGTCGTCACCTATGCGCGGTTTGCGCTGCACAGCGGTCAATCCGAGTATCTGCACTGGGCGCGCCACGGGCTTGCCTATCTGGAGAAGGCCCACTTTCAGACGCGCCATCAGGGCTATGCCTGGACGCTACGAGATGGCAAGCCTGAGGACACCACCCATCATTGCTACGGTCTGGCCTTCGTGCTGCTGGCCTATGCCGAGGCCTACCGGGCGGGGATTGCTGAGGCCTACGCAGGCATTGGTCGGGTTCACCGAATGCTGCAGCAGCACTTCTGGGAGCCCCAGTGGCAGCGTTTTGCCGATGAAGCGGATGAGCGTTGGCGCTTGAAGGACTACCGGGGCCAGAATGCCAACATGCATGGTTGCGAAGCGCTGATCGCAGCCTACGAGGCGACATCTGAAACCCGCTATCTGGATCAGGCCTTGGCCATTGCGCGCTCGATCATCGGCATCAACCGCAAGCATCCCCATGGGTGGATATGGGAGCACTACGATCAGCAGTGGAACCCTGACCTCGACTACAACCGGCAGGACCCCAAGCACCTGTTCCGCCCCTGGGGGTATCAGGTGGGTCACCAGACCGAGTGGGCCAAGCTGCTGGTGTTGCTGTCCCGTTACCGCGACGACGCCTGGCTGATACCTACCGCAGAGCGGCTATTCAGCAGTGCCTGTGAGGCTGGCTGGGACAAGCAGCATGGCGGTCTGGTGTATGGATGCGATCTGGACGGCGAGGTATGTGACGGCGACAAGTACTTCTGGGTACAGGCAGAGAGCTTTGCCGCGGCTGCGGTGCTGTGGGAAGTCACCGGCAAGGGCTGCTACCAGCGCTGGTATCAGCGCCTGTGGGAGTACAGCTGGCAGCATTTGATGGATCATCGACACGGTGCCTGGTATCGCATCCTGTCTGCGAACAACCGCCGCTACGATGACGCCAAGAGCCCGGCCGGCAAGGTGGACTATCACACCATGGGTGCCTGTCAGGAGGTAATGGGCGTGCTGGCACGGCGCGAAGTCGGGTGAACAGAACCCACGGGGCCAGGCGTCGCTTGGCCCCGTGGGTTCGGTAGAGCTTGGTGTGTACGTTGGTTTTTTACGGTGGTTTGTAAGGTGATTCAGGCGTCCTTGTTGGGCGCCTCCATGCGTCTCAGCTGGCGCCACAGGTCGCGGCGAAGGTCGGCCAAACGGGGGCGCTGCTCCGGGCTGAACGTCAGCGGCCGTACCAGGCGCTGGGTCCTCAAGCCCAGCCGAGCGCCGAGCAGACCCACGCCAAGGCCCTGGGCGGCGCGGGCCGAAAGGCGCCCGGCCAGATCCAGTGACAGCATCTGCACGCTGGCGTCGGTGGCGAGCTCGGTGGCGCCTGCGAAGGCCATCTGATACAGCACGCTGCGCAGCAGCTTGAGCCTGGCTGCGTAGCCCAGCTCCAGCCCGTAGAGTCGACACAACCGGTCCACCATCGCCAGGTGGCGCCATGCCACCAGGGTCATGTCCACCAGGGTCATCGGGCTGACGGCGACCATGACCGCGGTTTCTCCGCTCATTCGCGATATCAGGCGCTGGGCCTCTCTATCTCTCGGCGCCAGCAAGTGGTGCGCCACCAGCTGCTGAAGGTCCTGGCCATCATGGTGCGCTTCTCGCGCCGCCTCGAAGGCATGCCAGTGGGGGTCGTCATCGCCCAGAGCGAGCTGAGTCTTGAGGCGCCGAGCCAGCGCCAGTGCCTGTTTGGGCGAGCGCTCATGCATCTGCGCCAGGGCCAGACGCAGCTGATCGTGGCGCTTCAATCGCTTCAGACGAAACAGCTCACGCATCAGGGCCAGTCCGCCAAGTCCAATGGCCGTCAGTCCCAGCAGCTGCCAGCCGGTCGCCAGCAGGTCTCCCCCTGCTAGAGTCTGGGGCACGCCGGTCACCAGTTCGGCAGCGCCAAGGCCGGTAGTGGCGAGCAGCACCGTCACCAGTCCCCAGCGGCGTTTGCGAGGGCGTCCAAGGGTGCCCGCCAAGTCCACCTGATCGTCGTCGGCAGTGGCTGGCGGGGTGGGCGTCAGCGCCCGGCTGTCGACGCCTTCATCGAAGCGCTGGCCAGGCCTGGGGTCAGGGAAAGAGCCGATGGTGGCGTCATCCTGCTCGGCAAAGCGCACCGAGGGGCGCGGGTCGTTCGGCGAGTCCTGGGTCATCTGAGCTTGTCTCCGAGTAGCCAATCCAGCGCCAGATCCATGCGGATGTGGGGCAGGGCTCCTGCCGTCACCGGTTGCGGCCTGAAGGCGGTAAAGTCGAATCCCTGACGTTCCCAGAAGGCAGGGTCTGGAAGCCGGCCTGGCACCTCTCCCGGGAAGGTCAGCAGCGACTCGCCGTCCAGGGTGGTGCCCCTGAGGGCCGGCGATGTACGTCCCTGATGGGTGACCTCACGCGCCTCGGTGGCGCGAATGGAGGCCAGCGACAGTGCCTTGACCGGAATATCGGCGTACTTGAGGTTTTTCAGGGGTTCCGCGAGCAGTGCCTCCAACAGGCTGACAAGCCTGGCATGCTGATCCGGTGTGACATGGTCCGCCTTGGTAGCGGCAATGGCCAGGCGATCGATGCGCGGTGTGAACAGGCGGCTGAAGAGGCTGCGCCTGCCGTAGTTGAAACTCTGCATCAGTTGCTGCAACGCCTGGGACAGGTCCTCGAAACGTTCAGGGCCGGCGTTGAGGGCGCCCAGCACGTCGACCAGAACGATCTGGCGGTCGAATCGACGGAAGTGATCGCGGTAGAACGGCTTGACGATATGTTGCTGATAGTGGGCAAAGCGGCGTGCCAGCGTCCGATACACGCTCGACTCAGGCAAGCGTTCCAGGGTCTCGGCTGAGTGACTGTCAAGACCGGGCAGCGGAAAGAACTGCAGCACGGGGGCGCCTGCCAGCTCTCCGGGCAGCAGGAAACGCCCTGGCTGAAGGTGCGAAAAGCCCGCCTCACGGGCGGCGCGCAGTCCGCTGGCATACTGCTCGCTGATATCGGCGAGGAAAGCTTCATCCGCCTCCTGTGCGATGTCGAGTTGATCAACGCAGGCCTGCCAAGGCGCTAGCATGGCCCGTCGTGCCGGGCCGGCGCTCTCCTGCATGGCTTGCCATTGGGCCATGCTCCAGCTGGCAAAGGTGTGATCCAGCAGAGGCAGGTCCAGCAGCCATTCCCCCGGATAATCGAACAGGTCCAGGGTCAGCTCCGCGTTGTCGGCGCTGAACCAGGATTGGCGCTGCGGACGGTAGCGAATGGTCAGGCGTAGCTCGCTGATGCCGCGGGTGGGCTCTGGCCAGCGCGGTGGAATCTGTTCCAGGCTGGCGCGAGCCTGGTCGAAAGGAAAGCGGGGCACGCCCAGGTCTCGTTGGGCCACCCGCTGGGCGCCCAGCAGACGGCCCTCACGGCTGGCAGCAAGCAAGTCCAGGCGCGCTTCCAGGCCAGCATGGCGCAGCTGATCCACCAGCGAAGTAAGGAAGGCTGTCTTGCCCGCCCGAGACAGGCCGGTGACCGCCAGGCGTAGCTGGCGGTCTCGGCCACGTTCGATCAGATCCATCAGATCACGGGTCAGGTCCGTGGGCATTGCGGCTCCATCCTGTCAGATTACCCCCTAATCTGAGGGCGCCGTGCCGCAAAGACAAGCGATTGTAGCGCGATCACTACCAGCGGCAGGGCCGCCATGGGAAGCAGCCACAGATTCAATGTCTGCCATCCCAGCACTCCCACTAGGGGGCCTGCTGCCAGGGCAGTGATGGCGGCGGTGGTGAACACCAGAAACTCGTTGAGGGCCTGGACCCGCGCTTTTTCGGCGGGCTGATAGCATTCGGTCAGCAGGCCGGTGGCGGGCAGGAAGGTAAAGTTCCAACCGAGGCCGAGCAGCACTAGGGTAATGTTGAAGCCGGCGATGGTCGAGGGCCCCAGGGCGGTGAGTGCGCTGGCCATTAGCAGCACACAGCCCAGGGCGATCATGCTCGAGGCGCCCAGGCGCTGGGTCAATCGCCCGGTGAAGAAGGACGGCACGAACATGGCCAATACGTGCCATTGGATCGTCATCGAGACATGGTGAAACGCGTGACCGTGGGTGGCCATGGCCAAGGGCGTCGCCGTCATGGCCAGGTTCATCACCCCGTAGCCCACCATGGCGCCGAGAATGGCCAGCCATAGCTTGCTTTGCCGTAACAGCTCGGCCATGGGGCGGGCGGGCTCATTACGCGCCTGGCGGTCAACGGGGGGAAGGGGAATGACCAGCAGCAGGCCAAGGGCGATCAGATAGAGCGCCCCCAGGCCAATGAAACTGCCGAGAAACGGGGTGACCGATGCGTCTTGGCTGAATCTGGCAAGCCAGGGGCCGAAAAACGCCGCCAGCACGCCGCCCCCCATCACCAGGCCGACGGCCCGGTCCCGTGCCTGGGCCGGAGCAATCTCGATGGCGGCAAAGCGGTAGAGCTGGCCAAAGCCAATGCCGATACCGATCGCGGTGGTGGCCATCGCGAAGGCGACGAAGTTGCCGGCGACCAGCGTCACGCAGGCGGCCACGGTGCCGCCAAGGCCGATCAGGTTGCCGATCACGAAGCCGCGCTTGCGTCCCAGTCGCCCCATGATCAGTGATGCCGGCAGGGTGGCCAGCATCAAGCCAAGCCACTGGGTAGCGACCGGCAATGTCGATAGCCACGGCGTGGGAGCCAGGGCCTGGCCGATCAGCGGAGACACCGCGATCAGCAGGATGTTGCCGCTGACCAGCAGCGCTTGACACAGCGATAGCAGAACGACGCCGGTGGGCAGTCGCGGTTGAGTGGCGTCGTGCATGTCGAAGACTCCTGTGTGATGTATCAGATGACCGGTGGGGGACCAGGCGTCAGTTGGCGAGGGGGATAACGCGTCAGCTGGCTTCGGATGACGTGCCGAAGCGTGCTCGGTAGATCGAGGGTGATACGCCGTAGTGACGCTGGAACAGGCGTCGCAGCTGCTCGCTGGTGCCCAGGCGCCAGTGCGATGCCAGTTGCTCGAGTGACGCCGCGCCACGAATCAGGTCCTGCCGGGCGGCCTCCAGGCGCACTCGGGTGAGGTACTCCATGGGCGTCGTGCCCAGTTGGCGACGGAACAGTCGAGACAGGTGGCGCGACGACATATGGACCTGTTCGGCCATGCTATGCAGGTCCATATCGGTTGCCGGTGCCGCGTGCAGGCGCTCCAGCAGGGGACGCAGACGGCTGCCGCTGGCGTGTTGGCGGGCCAACAGCTCGCTGAATTGCGACTGGCCCCCAGGGCGGTGGACAAACATCACCAGTTCTCGGGCGACCGTGGCGACCACGTCTGTGCCTAGATCTGCCTCGACCAGTGACAGGGCCAGGTCGATACCCGCCGTCACCCCTGCGCTGGTGTAACGCCCGCGATCATGGACATACAGCGCATCAGCCTGCACGCGTACCTGGGGAAAGGTCTGGGCCAGGCGCTCGCAGTGCCGCCAGTGGGTGGTGGCGTCGTGATCGTCGAGCAGTCCAGCATCGGCCAGCAGAAAGGCGCCGGTACAGACCGACCCGAGCCTGTCCAGGCGTGGCGCCACTCGGTTGAGGCGCTCTTGCCAGCGAGCCTGTTGGCATTGCACAAAGACGCCGTGTCCTCCGGCCACCAGCAAGGTGGCGTTATCCACTGGGCCACCGTCGCCCGCCTCCCACTGACGCCAGCCGAGGTCCGGTCGCAGGCGTAACCCGCCGTTGGACATGACCTCGTCGCCGCGCCCGATCAGCTGGAGGCGGTAGTGGCGGCGCCCAAGCACCTCATTGGTCGTGGCGAACACCTGCCAGGGCCCCGTGACGTCGAGCATCTGGCAATCGGGGTAGGCCAGCAGGGCAACGTCTTTGATGTCCATCATCGGGGTCTCGGCATGTCGTGGAAGCCGTGTTGATGATGGCGCCTGGTGAGGGTGGCGGCAAGGACAGGTACCCCACCGATCCGGACATGGGGCTCGCAATCAGCAACGCCCCGCTCCAGTGGGGTGGAACGAGGCGTTTAGGAGGCGACTCGAGGGAGTGGGGGCTTCAGCCAGCAAAGGCCACGTAGATGGCAATCACCAGCACGACCAGCAGGATGCCTGCGGGAACGGCGCCTTTCCAGGGTGTCAGATCCACGGCGCCGACGTCCTCCTGCTGCCAGGCGTCGGTGCGTGGGCGCCACTTGCCGATCAGCAGCATGATGACCACCAGCAACACGAAGACCAGCGCAACGAAATGGAATTCGTGCATTAGCACGGGCAGCTTGTTGAACGGGGGAATGAAGTAACCGGCAAAGATCATCAGACAGCCGCCAACCAGGGCGATCTTGGCGGCCATGGGCGGCACTCGCTTGGTTAGCAGGCCGACGACCACCACGGCAAGAATGGGGATGAAGTAGATGGCGTTCATTTTCTGCAGGTAGCCGAACAGGCTTTCCTGACCCGCCAGCAGGGGGGCAATGGTCATGGCCGAGATCGCCATGATCCAACCGAACACCTGGCTGGACCTGACCACCTGGGCCTCGCTGGCGTCCTTCTTGAGTACGGCCTTGTAGAGGCCCAGGCTAAACAACGTCGTGGTCGAGTTCAGCGCCGAGTTGAAGGATGACAGGATGGCGCCAACCATCACCGCGGCAAAGAAGCCTGTCAGCGGCGCGGGCAGCACGTTAAAGACCAGGTGGCCGTATGCTTCGTCCGCCTTGATGCCCTGGTCGGCATACAGGTGATAGGCAATGATGCCGGGCAGGACCAGGTAAAGCGGACCCAGCAGCTTGAAGAAGCCCGTCAGCAGCACGCCTTTCTGGCCTTCGGCCAGGTTCTTGGCGGCAAAGGTGCGCTGGATGATCTGCTGGTTGGTGGTCCAGTAGAACACGTTGATGAGAAAGACCCCGGTGAACAGGGTAAAGAACGGTACGCTCTGGTCACTGCCCCCGATCGAGTTCATCTTCTCGGGGTTGGCCTGCTTGAGGATGTCCCAGCCGGCGAGAACGCCGCCACTGTCGCTGACGGCCTGCAAGCCGAAATAGACAATGACAAAGCCACCGACAAGTAGTCCGATGCCGTTGAGAGTATCGGACACGGCCACCGTGCGCAGGCCGCCGAACAGGGCATAGATGGAACCGATGATGCCGACAATCCATACCGTCAGCCATAGCAGCGTGGTACTGGATTCGATCCCGGTCAGTCCCGACAGGTCGAGCATCCCTTGCAGGCCGATCGCGCCGGAATACAGGATGATCGGCAGCAGCACCACCGCGTAGGCGATCAGGAAGATCACGTTGGTGATCAGCTGGGTGCCCTTGTCGAAGCGGATTTCCAACAGCTGGGGCAGGGTGGCGATCCCGCTCTTGAGGAAGCGCGGCAGAAAGAACAGTGCCAGCGCCACCAGTGCCATGACGGCGACCACTTCCCAGGCCATGACGCTAAGGCCATCGGTGAAGGCTGAGCCGTTCAAGCCCACCATCTGCTCCGTGGACAGGTTGGTCATCAGCAATGAGCCCGCAATCAGCGGGAAGGTCAGGCTGCGGCCAGCGAGAAAGAAGCCGCTGGTGCTGGAATGGTCGTCCCGGCGGGTAATCCGCCAGGTGATGAAGGCGACCAGGCCGGTAAAGAACAAAAAGGACGCAAAGGTCAGTAGGGGCATAGTGTCATCCTTGCAATCGTGTTCCGCGGTGGCGGCGTTCCCGCTGCGCGTGCCGTGGGGGCGACGACGGTACTGGCCGACCAAGGGTTCAGTGGTAGCGTCCCCCGCCGGTGCTAACCGGTGGTCAAGGGTCCCGGGACGCTGTATGCAGTATTGCAGCTGTATCGCTTCACTTGATGATCGGTATCGAGATCGCCCCTGCACATGCTGGTCGCGATGGCGGAGCCAGCGCGGTCAGGCCGCCTGAGGTGAACGCGCTTTTCCGTTTCTTAAAGGATTAAGTTCGTCGATATAGTGCCTGTTGGCAGCATGTTGGCTAGTTTATGTGGCTATCACGCTCGAGCCATACATCTTTTGTCTTAGCCGTGTGGTTCCGGAAGAACTGCTGGAACCGGCACAGGCTCAACGATGCCAAGTAGTTGCAGCAATGTAGGCGTTGCCGCAATGATGAATCCGCAGGCGGCCAGAAGCCGCCCTGGCCAGCGATGGGTGCGAGCGATATGCAGACCCAGCAGGCAGACGACCAGGCCAGACATATGAAAAACGACCGCCAGCGAGCGAAGCAGTTCGAAGGGTGTCATGGGTGATGGGATCCAGCAGGTGGGTGGCCGGGTGAGTCACGCGAGCGATCACACAATGCCATCTTGGCGAGTCGTGGTGGTAGACCATCATCCGGTGCCGGCGTCCCAGTGCCGGTAGTCGGGTGCCAATGGCAGAGGATTTCTGTGAGGGGGAGAATGCCATGTCAGTAGCGGTAGCGCGAGCCGATGAGGTCATCGAGTTCTGGTTTCACACGTTGACGCCGCGGCAGTGGTTTGCCAAGGACGCCGACCTGGACCAACGCATGCGCGATGCGTTCAGTGCGACGCTGTCTGCTGCCGCGTCTGCCGAGACCTGGCAGTGGCGTACCTCGGCACGCGGGCGTTTGGCGGAAATTCTGGTCCTGGATCAGTTCTCGCGAAACATCCACCGTGATAGTGCGCTTGCCTTCGCCTGCGATGGCCAGGCATTGGTGCTGGCGCAGGAGGCGGTGGCACAGGGGGCGGATCGGGTGCTGGATGTCGCCTGGCGTGCCTTTCTCTACATGCCCTACATGCACAGCGAGTCACTGCTGATACACGAGGAAGCCTTGCGCCTGTTTGACCAACCGGGACTGGAAAGCAATTTGCACCATGAGCACCGGCACCGGGAGGTACTGCTCCGCTTCGGTCGTTATCCTCAGCGCAACGCTGCCTTGGGGCGGCGCTCCACGCCAGAGGAAGAGGCGTTCCTCGCCGAGCCGGGAAATCGCTTCTGACGGTGACTCGGTGAGGCCAGAAGGCAGACGCGGTGAGTGAGGGCTCGCAAGCTGTGCGGGGAGTGATGAAGGCCAGGCATTGCGTTGTTCTGATGACTCCATGGTGGTGTGCGGTGGCGGTAGGGCACGGCTGTTGACCGTCTATGGCGGCCGCGGCAGGGGCTGCTGGTGCTTAGCCTGGCCTCCTCTTGCGTGGCTCGAGATACAGATCGCTACTTTCGTATGCATGAATGTAATGGTATAGCTGTAAATGCATGGGCGATGGCCTCTAGGGCACGCCTGAAGGTCTTGCTCCTCGGCCAAGGGATCTGCCGCTGGGGGGCTTGTACCGCAGAACCGCAAGCTTTCATTCAGCGACGAAGGAGAACGCAATGGGCTTTATCGCGTGGTTGATCATTGGCGGACTGGCCGGCTGGATCGCAGGTAACATCATGCGTGGTGGTGGTTTCGGTCTGCTTGGCAATATCGGGGTTGGTGTCGTTGGTGCATTGATCGGTGGCCTGCTGTTCAGCCTGGTTGGGCTTTCCAGTGGAGGATTCATCGGCTCACTGGTGACGGCCGTGGTAGGTGCCGTGGTATTGCTATGGGGCGTGGGGAAGCTGCGAGGTTAGCGTTCACTCACGACCGTTGAGGGGTGATATGGCCTCATAAGAAGCGTCATCATCGCCCAAACGCCAAGGGCCCGGTGCATTGCACCGGGCCCTTGGCGTTTGGGCGGGCTAGGCATCTCGTTACGCCGGTTCTCTTGTTCACGCCATGGCTGCCCGGTAGGCGCTCTTCGCCATGACGGGTACCGCTGAGGCAGCGTTGCAGGGTGTTTCAAAGCAGCGATAGAGGTTTCGGCCCGTGGTCGACAGATGATGAAGGTCGCCGTTTACCTGGTCGGGGAGTCATGCGGTGACGATATTGCGCTGATATGCAGGATACCTGTCATCGGGCTATCCATAGTGAGTCATTTTTCGATTGATCGCCTGCGGTAACCGCTCGAGCAGACTTGCTATCACTCGGTTGCTCCGTTTTTACTCGATGATAACGTGCACCATGATGTGTTCTTCAAGATTGGGTCCGGAGTTAGTCGTTAGTACAACGGCCTTGCTGACTAGGTGAAGCCGAGTATTCGTTGTTTCTAGCTAGCAAACTATGTCGTCCACCGTATGGGATAAGCTTCCAATTAATGACGTGGGGTAAAGTATGTGTGCTCATTAATATAGAGGTGGAACGCTTTCTTTGCCTCATGGGTTTTGATCTAGGTCAAGTTTGTGATGGTTATGTGTGGTGTGGTCGTGTTAGAGATTTGCATAGTCGATAGGCAGCCTTTGAAGGATCCTTTCTCAAAATAGGCGAGGACAGTTGTGATAGTGAGAAGTGGCCTCAGATGCTGTGCATACTCATGTTTACCAGGTTTTCCAAGAATAAGGGGTATCAGATTGTGAGAAATTTTTTTATATTTATCATCGCACTATGCTGCGTTTTCTTGATTTCAGCATGCTCAATAGCCCATTCCGAAAATATCGGGCCGCATAAATACAGAGTGACGAGTAGTGGTAATGTTTGGGCATCAAAATCGGATCACATGGACAATGTGAGAGAAGAGGCTGAAGAGGTATGTGGCGACTCGAACTATACCATAACGGGAAATGAGGATGATGCATTCGTCTCATCTGTTCCTAGTGTGGTAAATGGTATTCCCATGAGGATTCCTTCGACAGGGCTCGTCGCGGAGTTTGAATGCCACTAAATCGCCAATGTGGTGGTGGAGAAAAGCGAAGGTCGGGATACCTTCGCTTTTCTCATACGGGTAGGGCGCTGGAAGGGGCTTGTTATTGGGTTAAGTGGTGGGTTTGAAGTAGCAGCGCCATTATGTTGTGTTTATTTTTTGATCTTCCCTTGGCGCCGATGGCAAGCGCCATTCAGCCTGCATGACGGGCGGGGTCAGGCAGGGAGGGAAAGCGGGGTGGGTGTGCCTGCAGGTACGCGTGGCACGCCCTGAGCACCCTGACGTCATCGTACTTGCCTCCCGCCAGTTGAAAACCGACAGGCAGTCCCTGTTCGGTAAAGCCGCAGGGAACTGACGCTGCGGGCTGCTGACTGAGGTTGAAGGGGTAGGAGAAGGGCGCCCATTCCTCCCAGTCGCGCATGCCACTTCCCGGAGGCACCTGGTGGTGAATCTCGAAGGGACTGATGGGCACGGATGGGGTCATCAGCAGGTGATAGTCCTGATTGAACTGTTCCAGGCGCATCGTCAGGTCGGCCCGGGCGGCCTGGGCGCGGAAGAGCTCTACGGCCTTCCAGTCCTCTGCGCGCAAGGCATTCTCGTAAAGGCCGGGGTCCAGCTTGGCACGGTCGTCATCACTGAGCTGCGAGACCATCTCCAGTGAGGCGGTAAACCACAGTCGCTGAAAGATCCACAGGGGGGACGGGAGGTCTGGGTTGACCTCGCAGACCTCGGCACCCAAGGCTTCGAGGTGGTGGGCGGCCTCTCTGACCTTGGCGACGATCTGAGGGTCCACGTCGGCGAAGCCGAGATCGGTGGAGAAGGCGATGCGCAGACCGCGCAAGTCCTGGCCCAGGTCCTGGCCCCAGTCGCTCGGCTGACCTCGGGTAGCATAGGGGTCCACGTAGTCGTAGCGGCCAATGACGTTGAGCATGGCGGCGGCGTCTTCCACCGTGCGCGTGATCGGGCCGATATGGGAAAGCGTCGGGGCCTCCGCTGGCGGCCACTGCGGTGTCCAGCCAAAGCTTGGTTTGAAGCCGAAGACGCCGCAGAAGGCGGCGGGTATGCGAATGGAACCGCCAGAGTCGCCACCTTGATGCAGCACTCCCATGTTCAGGGCGGCAGCTGCGGCAGCACCTCCCGACGATCCGCCGGACGTCAGGCGAGTGTCCCAGGGGTTGCAGGTGGCACCGAACACGCGGTTATCGGTGACCGCCTTCCAGCCATCTTCCGGCGTGTTGGTCTTGCCCAGCAGAACAGCGCCGGCCTCTCTCAGTCGCCGGGCCGGTGGCGCATCAGTGTCACAGGGCTGACGAGATCCCAGCAGCGAGCCATTTGACGTGGGCATGCCCGCGACGTTGGTCAGGTCCTTGATGGAGACCGGTACGCCGTCGATGGGGCTGAGTGGCTTGCCTTGCCCCCATCGCCGCGCCGAGGCTGTTGCGGCTTTCTCGGCGCCTTCGGCATCGATATAGGTGTAGGCATTAACGGTCGGGTTAAAGCGTTCAATCCTGGACAGGGCGGCTCGAGTCGCTTCCAGCGGTGAGACGCTGCCATTGCGGTAATGTTCCGTCAGTGCCGCAACGCCCATGTTGCCTAGTTCATCCTCTTGCATGGTCGGGTCCCTCGCGTCCATGAGTGAGGCTTTACCGTAGCTTGTTTGGGCACATTTTTTCCAATCTGGGTGCCCGCAAGGGCGAGCATTGCTGCTGTTTCACTGCCCCCAAACAACAACGCCACCGGCATCAGCCGGTGGCGTCGAGGCATGACGGCGGTGGGCCGTCAGCGTCTTAGCATTACGCCGTGGCGGCGGCAGTGCTGCCCAGCATGGCCTTGAGGTCGTTCTCGATGATGCCAAGGCCTTCTTCGAGAACCGCGTCCTCGATGGTGACCGGCATGAGGAAGCGAATGGTGTTGCCGAACATGCCGCAAGAAAGCAGGATCAGGCCGTTCTCGCGAGCGCGCTTGCAAAGTTCAGCGGCCAGCTCGGGGGCCGGCTGACCATCCTTGCCGTTCAGTTCGAAGGCGGCCATGGAACCGAGGTTGCGGGGGTGCACGACAGCGTCGAATGTCTCGGCCCACTGGGCGAAACGTTGTGCCAGCTTGTCACCCAGCGCGCGGCTCTTGGCCAGGATATCCTCTTCTTCGAACACCTCTAGTACTGCCAGGGTGGCGGCGCAGGACACTGGGCTACCGGCATAGGTGCCACCCAGCGAGTTGGCGCCGGAGGCGTCCATGTGCTTGTCAGTGCCGACCACTGCTGAGATCGGCATGCCTGCTGCCATGCTTTTGGCCATGGTCATCAGGTCGGGCTGAACGCCGCTGTGTTCGATGGCAAACATTTTTCCGGTACGACCGAAGCCGCTCTGAACTTCGTCGATGATCATCAGAATGCCGTGCTCGTCGCAGATCTCGCGAATCTTTTCGAGGAAGCTCTGCGGAGCCGGGTAGAAGCCACCTTCGCCCAGCACAGGCTCAAGCACGATGGCCGCGGTGTCGGCCGGGTTGGCGTCGGTCTTCAGTACCATCTTCAGGCGACGAATGGCTTCCTCTTCGCTGATGCCGTGCTCAGCGACCGGGTAGCCGGCGCGGAAGACGCAGCCCGGCATGGTGCCGAAGTCGTTGGCATAGGGAGCCACCTTGCCGTTCATGGCCATGGTCATGAAGGTACGGCCGTGGTAGCCACCGTCGAAGCAGATGACGTTGTTGCGGCCGGTCGCGGCACGCGCAATCTTGACCGCGTTTTCCAGCGCTTCGGCGCCGGAGTTGGCGAGCATGACCTTGGCATCGCCGCGCACCGGGGTGATCTCGGCCAGCTTCTCGGCCACTTTGACGTAGCCTTCATAGGGCATCACGGTCTGGCAGGTGTGCATCACCTTGTCCAGCTGGTCCTTGACCGCCTGGACCACCTTGGGGTGGCAGTGACCAATATTGAGGACGCCGATGCCGCCGGCGAAGTCAATGAAACGGTTGCCGTCGGCGTCCCACAGTTCCGCATTCTTGGCATGGTCTGCGAAGGCGGTCGCGGGGCTGGCGGCACCCTTGGCCACGTACTTTTGCTTGAGTTCGTTCAGTTGTGCGTTGGACATCTTCAGACTCCTTGTGCCTGCAGTGTGGAGAGAGTGTGTTCAGGGTAGACGTTAACGACAGGACGCGCAGTGCGCGTCCCGGCATATTTTGTGGTGAGGATGCACGGTCTAACTCAAGTGTTCCTCTGGTGTTCGTGGCATGAGGCAGACGGCTGGTCGCCCGGCTTTCACAGGCCGCCGACGCAGGCGTACTTGAGTTCGGTGTATTCGTCGAGACCATGGCGCGAACCCTCGCGTCCAAGACCCGACTCCTTGACGCCCCCGAAGGGCGCGAGTTCGGTAGACAGGATGCCTTCGTTGATGGCGACCATGCCGTACTCCAGCTGCTCCATGGTGCGCCAGATGCGACGGTAATCGCTGGCGTAGAAGTAGGCAGCCAGGCCGAACTCGGTATCATTGGCCATGGCGATGGCCTCATCGTCACTGCTGAAGCGGAAGATGGGGGCCAACGGGCCGAAGGTCTCTTCCTTGGCCACGCGCATGGCGGTGGTGACATCGGCCAGCACCGTGGGCTGGAAGAAGGTGCCTTCCAGAGCTTCACCACCGGTCACCAGACGCGCACCCTTGTCGAGGGCGTCAGCGATATGCGATTGCACCTTGTCCACCGCGGCCGCGTTGATCAGCGGGCCCTGGACCACGCCTTCTTCCAGGCCGTTGCCCACCTTGAGCTGGGCAACACGCTTGCCCAGCTTTTCGACGAAGGCATCGTACACCCCGTCCTGAACCAGGAAGCGGTTGGTACACACACAGGTCTGACCGGAGTTGCGGTACTTGGAGGCAATGGCGCCTTCCACGGCTGCGTCCAGGTCAGCGTCATCAAAGACGATGAAGGGAGCGTTGCCACCTAGCTCCATGGAAGCCTTCTTGACGGTATCTGCGCATTGGGCCAGCAGAATCTTGCCTACCGGAGTAGAGCCCGTGAAAGACACCTTGCGCACTCTAGCGTCACCGGTCAGCACGGGGCCCACTTCGCGAGGCGAGCTGGAGGTCACGATATTGATGACACCAGCGGGGATGCCGACCTCTTCTGCCAGCTTGGCCAGCGCCAGGGCGGTCAGAGGGGTCGCCTCCGCCGGCTTCACCACCACGGTGCAGCCTGCTGCCAGAGCAGGGGCGCACTTGCGGGTGATCATGGCCAGCGGAAAGTTCCACGGGGTGATGGCAGCGACCACGCCGACCGGTTCACGGAATACCAGAATGCGCTTGTCCTGGCCGTGGCCTGGAAGCGTCTCGCCGGCGATGCGCTTGGCTTCCTCGGCATAGAACTCGACAAAGGCAGCCCCGTAGGCCACTTCGCCGCGAGACTCTGCCAGCGGCTTGCCTTGCTCAAGGGTCATCAGCTCGGCGAGGGCTTCCTGATGGTCCATGATCGCGTTGAACCAGGCGCGTAGCAGCGCGGAGCGCTCCTTGGCGGTCTTGCGCTTCCAGCCAGCCCAGGCCTGATCAGCGGCGCCGATGGCCTCTTTCACCTCATCGGCACCGAGGTCCGGTACTTCTGCCAGAACGGCACCCGTGGCGGGATTGGTCACACTGAAGCGACGGTCGGTGGCACGCCATTGGCCGCCGATGTATGCCTTGTCGATAATCAGGTCCTGAGCGTTGGACATGGGGGGCTCCGCGAAAGTCAGGGAATAGGTGTTATCTCATGATTGACGAGTGTGCATTATTTGAAACATGGCGCCAAGGGGCGTGATCATAATTTTTTACGGCTGTTTGAAGAATCCGGTGGAAGCGCACAGCACGACCATCGTTCACCCCTCGAACAGGACATTGGCATCGGCGCGACGAGCAGTTTCCGGTACACTATGTCGCCGTCTTGTTGCCACCGCCTGCGACGTTGGCTCTGCGGCCACTGCGGGGTTGCCTGTCGACAAGCGCAGTTGTGTAGAGACGGCGACGCAACATAGTGAAGAGTGAAACGCCGTAGCAGGCTTCTGCCGGGCCGGCCTGATATTCGTGTTCCAGCGAGGTGAGACTTGGTTGATCCGCTCAATGCCTGGTGGGCGCAGCAACTGGTGCTGTGTGACTGGGCTTTCATGCCTGACCCTTTGACGTTGCCGGAAGAGGCGGCGCTTGAGCGCCTGGCTGCCATTGAAGTGGTGGATCGAGGTGAGCTGGCCTGGCGTCTGCTTGAGCTGGATGCGGCCGGTCATGCATCCGCATCGCAATTGCTGGCGTCTCTGGAGCTGATTGCGCTGGGTGGGGCTGCTGGTTGGCTGACAGCCGATGTCGCCCGGTCCTGGGCCGTCAATCGCTGCCGCGAGATTCAGCGCCGCTACGACAGCCTGGATGATTGGCTTGAGGCCCTGTGCGAGGCGCGTGGACGAGAAGGCTGGTTGCACGGCGACGAAGGTTTGCTCGATGCCTGCCGAGCCTTGTCCAAGCTGGAGGGCGAAGGTGCTGGCATCACCTGGCCATTGCTGGAACAGGGCCTCGCCCAGGCATCTGTCGGGCCGCTATGGCCGGATAGTCCCGAGGACCGTGTCTGGCGCTTGCGTGCTGCCTTCTCTCCCGTGCTGGTCACGCCAGCCAGTCAGCACGACTGGCAGGGTGTCGACACCTGGCTGGCTGAGGTCTGGCAGATTCATTGTGTCGAGGATCTTGAGCGGGCGCTGCTCTGGCTGACGAGCCAAGGCGACCGGCAGGGGTGGGATATCGACGCCTCGCGACTGATGAGTGTCAGCACCGCAGAGCGACAGGCGTGGTGTGAAGGTCTCGGCCCTCAGGAGCGTGCCTACGGCCGCCTGCTGTGCCGTTACATCGACCAGGGCGAGCCGCTGGAGTGGGCCGCCTGGGACTGGCTGCGTGCGGTGGACCTGGCCTGGGCGGGCGCCTGCATGGGCTGGCTGTCCCCCAGCGACGCAGCTCTAATGGCCTATCACGCTGCCGACCTGGTGCAGCGTCGGTACAGTGATTGGAGCGCGTTGGCTCGGTCCTACCAGCGGGGGCGTGGGTTGTTCGAAGGTCAGGACCGGCTTCCCAGCTTGGCCGCGGACTGGCAATGGCTGATGGGCTCTCCCCTCAGCCCCTGGCAGGACAGTCTGGCGGAGCTGTTGGACGAAGGCATGATTGAGGCCTCGCGCGAGGCCGCCCGTGGCTTTCGTCTATCGCCGCGGCACTGGGTGCTCGCCCTGGCCTCGGTACGCGAGCCCGAACTGGCTGCGCGCCAAGGGCCGCCGCCGACACTGGTGCAGTCCCGCCGAGATGAAGCCCGCAAGTATCTGGTCGAGACGCTGGACCTGCATCCGGACGAAGGGGCCCGGGCATTGGTTCGCTACTGGTTACCGGCCCAGGCCCATCACCTTAACCAACTGGCGGCCGACGCTGCCCATCGTGCCTTGCCCTCCGCCCGAACCCCCTTTGGTGATGCGCCCGCTGGCGACATCTCCGGGCGTGACGGATTGGCCAAGGCCACGCGCCACTCGGCCACCATTCATATGGCGGAAAAGTACGCTTTCTACCTGTTGATGAGCATGGATAGTGAGCAGTTTGATGCCGCCAGTCTTGAGGAAATGGCGGCAGCACTGCGTGATGTCCTGTGCCGTTTTTACAGTTCGCCAAAGCGGTTACTCGAAGCGTGGGCGACCTGGGACAGTCTGCTACCGGAGCCTGAACAGCCGACGTTGAGTCATGAGATTCGCTGGCACCTGGACGATCCTGGCAGTCTGTTTCATTGGCTGACCTGGCAGGGCGGGGACTGGCGAGAGCCGGGAGAGCGGCCCAGTCTGATGCATTTTACGGCGCTGTCTCTGGTCGGACCTTTGAATACCGCCTCCTGGAGTCTGCCACAGCCAGAGAGCGATCGTGAGGGTGCGTCGATCCGCGATTGGATCGATGGCCATTACGGGCTGCATACGGCGACGGAGCTGATCGATTTCGTGCGCTTTCTGCTCGATGTGGGAGATCGCCAGGAGTATCAGATCAACTATGCGCCCTACACCCTGAATGCCGCGCGCTTGAACTCCGAGATTGCCACTCTTGAGTCCGGGGAGTGCAATGAGGAGGAGCGTAATCACCTGCTGCGCCTGCTGCGTGTTCGCGACAATGCCGACCATTGCAACGATATCGACATGTGTGCCTGGGATCTGGCACAGGCCGTCGACCTTGCCATTGCCGGTCGACAGCTTGGGTGGCTGGCACAGCCAGACTTTCTGGCCCTGCTTGAACGGGCCTATCAGTTGGCATCTACCCACTATGCCGGCTGGCAGGACTACGCAAGAGGGCTGTACGCAGGATTCTCGTTCTTCATGGGTGAGACGCCAGAGCGCGAGTCATTTCTGGCCAGTTTTCGACAGGCTTTGATCGCCTGGTTGTCGGGAGCTCCACCCCTCGCGGGAACCTGGGCGAGCCTGGACTTTCCGGGGGCGCGCCCGCGACACTGGGCACCTCTGCATATTGATACTTTGCCGGGAGATGGTCGAACCCTGCACTGATCGTCTTGGAACAACAGAAAAAAAGTGCCAAAAAATTGTCCTGATCTATCGTCATAACAGATTATTTTGGCTACTATCCATGAGAACTTTCGTCAGACCCCCCGTAAAGAAGGGGGTCGTCGATCCACTAGCGTAGCTGAGGGTATTGTGGCAGTGGCACTAGTGCGTCACTTCCACAGGGGCTCTTGGGCGCCGGATCTGTCGTCAGCGGGTCCGGTTCAGGGAATGAGGTGTGTGTCGCATGAGCGTCGCCCAGACCTGCCGCGTGACAGCGGCTATGATGATGCTTGGCCTGTTGGTCGGATGTGCGAGTCAACAGGATACTGCCCAGAACGATTATTTCAGCAGAGACATGCCGACATTGGCGGAGCGAGCCGCCTCGCGAATGTCACCTGTTGAAGTGCCCAATACCGGCGGCAGCTTCCTGGATGATCCAGCCGCCGCGATTCGTGAGGCCCTGATGGCAGAACACGATCGCTGGGCGGGAACGCCCTATCGGTTTGGTGGCACCAACATGAGTGGCATCGACTGTTCGGCGCTGGTGCAGAACATTTTCAGCGACGCCTTCCAGGTCGAGCTACCCCGAACCACCGGCAGCCAGCTCCACATGGGCGAACCCATCACTCGCGATCAGCTGTCCCCTGGTGATCTCGTCTTCTTCAAGCCTCCTGGCAATCGTCATGTCGGCATCTACGTCGGGCAGGGGCGTTTTCTGCACGCGTCTTCTTCACGTGGTGTCATGATTTCCAAGCTCGACAACAGCTACTGGCGCCGCTACTACTGGCAGGCGCGCCGCCCGCTCGAGCCGACACATCTGAGCATGCGACAGTTTGCCTACAGCCCGGCACAGTTTGGCGGCTGATAGCGCTTGATGGCGGACAAGCGGCTGCTCAGGTCACTGGTCATGGCCTGCGCCCCATGATGCTGTCCTGTGAATCGTTAGATGGACATAAAAGAGGCAAGCCTGATGGCTTGCCTCTTTTATGTCGTCAACTCTACGGCTTGCGGCTTGGTCATAGCCCGTGGCGGTTGGCCAGTGCGTAGTCGATGAAGGCCCGTTCGGCGCGCGACAGGTACCCCTGGGGCTGCCAGGCGAGGGACAAGGTCAACATGGCTGGCGGCGAAAAGGACACGGCGGCCAGGTCGTCTTCCTCCACGACCCGACGCAGAAATGTGGTGATGCCGAAGCCTTGGCGCACGATAGCCTTGGTCAGCGGAATCAGGTTGGATTGAAACGCCAGTTGAGGTGCCATGCCAAGTTGGCGGGCCATGGCGTCCACAAACTCTCGATGAAAGTAGCCGTCCTGAAACAGCACCAGCGGCTGTGACAGAAATTCCGCCGCACTGACCTGGCCTTGTGACACAAAAGGATGGTCGCGAGGGGCACAGATCACCATTTCTTCACACAGCAGGGTTTCCGTCTCCAGGTCGTGATTCGTGCCGTCTTCCACCACGATGCCCAAATCCAGTTCCCGCTCCTTGATCAGGGCTTGCAGGCGGCGTGCGCCTGCCTCGATGACGGTCATGCGGATGCCGGGGTGACGCGCGGCAAATCCCATCAGCAGCGGGGGCAGGTAATAGGAGCCCAGCATGGAAGGAATGCCGATGCGGACCTCACCCTTGACCAGGCCCTTGAGTTCCCGCATGGCGAGCTCCGTGGCGCTGGCATCGTCAAGAAGACGCCTCGCATGCTGCAGCAGCACCTCACCCTCTGGAGTCAGCTGTATGGGGCGTTCCTGACGTTTGAACAGCGGCGTATCCAGGCGTTGTTCCAGTGAAGCGATGGTCTGGCTGACGGCAGATTGGGCTACATGTCGCGCACGAGCGGCAGCGCTGAAGCCGCCATGGTCGACCACGGCAACGAAAACAGCCAGCGACCTGAGATCAAAGGGTAGACTCATAAGTCAATCTGATGGTGAGCATCATTTTCTTCTGTTGGTGTGATGGAAGTGAAGCATGGATGATAGCGTTTGCCAAAGGAGACTTTCATGATTCATGCCGATACGCCCACCTGGCGCAGAGCGACACTGGCTCTGTGTCTGGGTTCCATGCTGGTGTTCATCAACCTGTATGCACCCCAGCCCTTGCTGCCCATGTTGCGAGAGGCACATGATGCATCGACCTTGATGATCGGCCTGGTCATGTCCTTGGCAACGTTGACGCTGGCCTTGTCATTGTTGGTGTATGGCCCGCTATCCGACGCCATTGGGCGCGGTGCGATCATGAAGGTCAGTCTGGCCGCGGTGGGTTTGGCGACGCTGTTGATTGCCTTTGTTCCGGGGCTGGAGAGCCTGCTGGCTGCCAGGGTGCTGCAGGGGCTTGCGCTGGGCGGTTTGCCGGCCGTCGCCATTGCATGGATGGGGGACGAATTTTCCCCTCAGGCCATGACCCGTGCGGTAGGACTGTATATCGCCGCCAACACCCTGGGAGGTATCGGCGGGCGCATCCTGGGCGGCGTCATCGGTGAGTGGCAGGGGGTGCAGGCAAGTTTCGTTTCGGTGGCGGTGGTCACGCTGGCAGGCACGATGTTGTTCTGGTGGTTGCTGCCTGCCGCCAGGAGCTTCAAGCCCCAGCCTTTTCGCGTGTCCGGCGCGGTGCAGCAGATGAGGTCGCATCTTGGCAATCCATGGCTGTGGCCGGCCTATCTGATTGGGGGGCTGAACTTTCTGGTGTTCATCAACCAGTACAGTTACATGACGTTCCGTTTGGCAGAATCCCCGTTTCTGCTTGGCCCTCGCTGGCTGGGGCTGCTGTTCCTTACCTATCTGGGCGGCACCCTTGGCTCGACCCTGTCAGCCCGGGTGGTCGCCAGGCTTGGTGCGCCGGGCACCATGCTGCTGGGAATTGGGATCGTGAGTGTGGGGCTGGGGGTGACGCTGGTCGAGTCCCTCAGCGTGATCGTGCTGGCGCTGATGGTCAGTGCCTTTGGCTTCTTTCTGTGCCATGCGACCGCATCAGGCTGGGTCGGGCGCCAGGCCAAGACGGGACGGGGCAGCGCGTCGGCGCTTTACCTGGTCTTCTACTATCTGGGTGCGAGCCTGGGGCCGCTATGGCTGGAGCCATTTTGGCTGTGGCAGGGGTGGACCGGTGTGATCGGCGCCAGCTGGTGTGTACTTGCCGTGACGGGATGGCTGAGCTGGCGCTTGTGTCGGCGTCAGCGGCAAGAAGAAGCACGCAACATCGCCGTGGCGACGTCCGGCAGTCATTAGCCGGCCGGCGCCACCCGCCACCCTTCTGCCGTATAGACCTGCTGGCCAAGAGCTGTCAGGAAGACAGCGTCCCCTCTCGTCCACGTCGGTCGAGAGGGGCCGTGAGGGTAATGGGCTCGCGCAGAGGAGCCCCAGAGCGGCCCTCATGGCAAGGGCTCAGGAGGTCGCCTGTTGACCCGGGGCCGCGTGGGGCATGGCTTCTTCGCCCCAGATCTCCTTGAGGCGATCCGGGCGACCGCATGCGTTCTTATAGAAGGTGTAGCGAACCTTGTTGTTCTGATAGTAGTTCTGGTGATAGTCCTCGGCCGGATAGAAGGTGCCGGGGTCTTCGATCAGGGTCTCGATAGGCTGATCAAAGCGTTCGGCGATGGCGTCTCGGCTTGCTTGCGCCTGGCTGCGCTGCTCGTCGTTCAGCGGCAGCAACGAAGAGCGATAGGTGTCGCCTTCGTCACAGAACTGCCGATTGGCGACAAAGGGATCAATGTTGCGCCAGTAGACGTAGAGCAGGTCCTCGTAGTCGAGCTTGTCGGTGTCGTAAGTGACTTGCACGACTTCCACGTAGCCGGTCCCCCCAGCGCTGACCGCCTGATAGGTCGGGTCCTCTGTGTTCCCGGCGGCAAAGCCCGATACGGTCGCCTCGACGCCGTCGATCTTGTCGAACGCTTCTTCCATGCACCAGAAACAGCCCCCACCAAAGATAGCCGTCTGCTGATCGGCAAAGGCCGCGGGGGCTGTCAGCGTGGCACCAGTCAACATGCCGGCAACAATGACGCTTCGTGGGATCAGGGGAATTCGCATCAATTCACTCCGTTTAGTGTCCAGGGTGCAGGTGACCTTCCGCAGGTTTGGTCAGTGTGGCAGGTCCTTCCTTACAGGACGACTCAGCTAAATTCAGAATCTTTGCATTTTCAGCCGTAAGGCTAGGGCGGCTATCCGCGACATAGCCGCTGCTGCTAACCTCGAAGGCATCGTGATGCCTTGGCCCTGAGCCAGCGAGAAGCGTCTTGTTACTGACGCACGGCGAGATCGTGACGTCTGTTGCCCAGGCCCCTGTGCCCTACCGAGTCGAGAAGGAGAGACGGGTGACCCGTAAAAAATGGATATTGCTGGCAGTGATCGCTCTCGCGGTTGTCGGCTTCTTCGCCACCGGCGCCAACGATGCCTTTACCCTGGAGGCCATCAAGTCGCAGCAAGCGCAGTTTCAGCAGTGGTTCCATGACGACCCATGGACCGTGGCGGGAGGCTTTTTCGCAATCTACGTACTGATGGCTGCCCTGTCGCTGCCAGGGGCGGGATTGCTGACACTGCTGGCCGGTGCACTGTTTGGCTTCTGGGCTGGGCTGTTGCTGGTGTCGTTTGCCAGTTCTCTGGGTGCAACGTTGGCGGCACTGATTGCCCGGACGTTGCTGCGCCAGAGTCTGGAAGCGCGCTTTTCCCGGCAGCTCTCGCGGATCAATGCCGGCATTGATCGAGAGGGGCCTTTTTATCTCTTCACCCTGCGTCTTATCCCCATCTTTCCTTTCTTTGTGATCAACCTGGTGGTGGGGCTGACCCGGATGCGTCTGCCGACCTTCTACTGGGTCAGCCAGCTTGGCATGTTGCCGGGAACCGCCGTGTTCGTGAACGCCGGGCGTGAGCTCGGGGATCTGGATTCGTTGTCGGGGATTCTGTCGCCGGGTCTGGTGTTGTCGTTCGTGCTGATTGGCCTGTTCCCTTGGCTTGCCAAGGCGCTGGTGGGCGTGCTCAAGCGTCGTCGCCTGGCGTCAGCCTATCAGCGTCCAGCTCGCTTCGATCGCGACATCGTGGTCATCGGGGCGGGGTCTGCTGGCCTGGTAGCGAGCTATATCGCGGCGGCGGTAAAGGCCAAGGTGACACTGGTCGAACGCCATCGCATGGGGGGCGACTGTCTCAATACGGGCTGCGTTCCGTCCAAGGCACTGATCCGCGCAGCCCGGGCGGCGGAGGACATCCGTCGGGCGCCTGCCTATGGCGTAAGCGCTGGCGAGCCCCAGGTAGATTTCGCCGCGGTGATGGGGCATGTACACGGTGCCATCGCTGAGGTGGAGCCCCATGACAGCCCTGAGCGTTATCGGGGGCTTGGCGTGGATGTGGTCGAGGGGGAGGCACGGCTTCTTGACCCCTGGCGCGTGCAGGTGGGGGAGCAGGTGCTGACCACGCGGCATGTCATTATTGCCAGCGGCGCGCGGCCCAGGGTGCCGCCGCTTCCGGGAATCGACGACATTGAGGTGTTGACGTCGGATAACCTGTGGCAGTTGACCTCGCTGCCCAAGCGACTGGTCGTGCTGGGGGGAGGCCCGATCGGCAGCGAGCTGGGGCAGAGTTTCTCTCGGCTGGGCAGTCAGGTCTCGCTGGTCGAAATGGGGCCTCAGCTGCTGCCCCGTGAGGATTCGGATGTGGCGCGTGAAGCGGCAGCCGGGCTTGAAGCCAGCGGTGTGCACCTGTATCTGTCGACCCGAGCGCTCAAGGTGCTGGCAGGCGACAACGGCGAGCACCGTCTTGAGGTAGAGATCAACGACGGTGGAGAGACCCGTATTGAGCACTTGGCCTTTGACCAGCTGCTGGTGGCGGTGGGGCGCCAGGCGAACGTAGAGGGGCTGGGCCTCGAGGCGCTAGGCGTAGGCACTCGCGATAATGGCACCCTGGATGTGGACGGTGGTCTGCAGTCCATTCTGCCGAATGTCTGGGCGTGTGGTGATGTGGTCGGGCCTTTCCAGTTGACCCATGCCAGTGCCCACCAGGCGTGGCATGCCACCGTCAACGCGCTGTTCGGTGAATTCAAGCGATTCACGGTGAGCTACAAGGCACTGCCCGCCGTGACCTTCTGTGACCCTGAAGTGGCCAGGGTCGGTCTCAACGAGCGTGAGGCCGAGGAACAGGGCGTAGCCTTCGAGGTGACGCGCTATGAACTGTCAGAACTGGACAGGGCCATCGCTGAAGGTGACACGACTGGCTTCGTCAAGGTGCTGACCGTACCTGGCAAGGACCGCATCCTTGGGGCAACCATTGTGGGTGCCGGAGCAGGAGAGATGCTGGCGGAATTCACTCTAGCGATGACGCGTGGCATCGGGCTCAACAAGCTGCTGGGGACCATTCACCCTTATCCGACCCACTCCGAAGCGGTCAAGGCGGCTGCTGGTGTCTGGAAGAATGCCCACAAGCCCGAACGTGTGCTTGGCTACCTTGAGCGTTACTTCCGCTGGCGTAGAGGTGGCGCCGAGGCGGATCAGGCCGCGTCATCCGGGGAGGCCGACGCGGCGACCAAGTCGGACGGCGCGACGCGAGCTGCCAACGATACCGCGGCCTAGTCCCTGACGAGCGAGTCACTCCAGAGCGCACGGCGGAGGTTTCCGCCGTGCGCCTTTTCACCCTTGATACCCTTCCTCTTACCGAGACTGAAAATGCTAGATCGCTGGACCATGCCGAAAACCCAAGGGCCCCTGAAGCCTCTGGTCACACTGCTTCAGCGTGCTCAGGTACGCCCAGATCACGTGACCTTGGCAGGCTTCGCCATCGGCATGCTGGCGCTGCCGTTGCTGGCGATTCAGGCCTATGGTTGGGCGCTGCTGGCAATTGTCTTGAATCGTGTGGCAGACGGTCTCGATGGAGCTCTGGCGCGCCGCTTGGACATTGCGTCCGATGCGGGAGGTTTTCTCGATATCGGCCTCGACTTCGTTTTCTACGCGAGCGTCGTGCTGGGGTTTGCTCTGGCCGATAGCGAGCAGAATGCGCTGCCGGCGGCCTTGTTGCTGTTCGCTTTCATCGGCACGGGGACATCATTTCTGGCCTTCGCCATCATGGCGGCCCGACATGATCTGGAGCGTCCACGCTTTCAGCGCAAAGCCTTCTACTACCTCCACGGATTGACCGAGGGTACCGAAACCGTGCTGGCGTTGATCGCCTTTTGTCTGTGGCCCGGTCACTTCCCGACGTTGGCGGTCGTCTTTGCAGGGGCGTGTCTGCTGACGACGGCCACGCGACTCTGGGGCGGTTATCACACCCTGAAGGCGATCTCATCCCAGTCATTGCCCAATCCCTGATCGCGCGTCGCCACTATTCCCGTAAAGGTAGGGCAGCGACAGAAAGGGGCGGCGACCTAAGGGGCCACCCTATCGTCACCATAGGGTGGCAACAGGGTAACGACTGGGTAGCGAAAGGCTAACAACAGGGCAGCGCTAAAAGGCAGTGAGCGCAAGCAGGGAGAAGACGCCAGCGCGGGCCTTCTGCTGAGCAGTGCCCAGACATGCAAAAGGACAGCCTAAGCTGTCCTTTGCTGCCCTGTCAGGGCTAAGCCGATTCGCTGATCCTGGGATCTAGCGCTGGCTCAATGTGCCGCGATGTCGCTGCGGGTAAAGCGCAGCAGCGCGGTGATCGTGGCGAGTCTTAGTGCTCGTGGCCGCCTTCACCGTGCACGTGGCCGTGCTCGATTTCTTCCTGGCTAGCCTCACGAACTTCGGCAATCTCCACGTCGAAGTTCAGGTTTTGGCCTGCCAGCGGATGGTTGCCGTCAACGGTAACCGTATCGCCTTCCACCTGGGTCACGGTGACCATCAGCGGACCGCCCTGGGTCTGGGCTTGGAACTGCATGCCCGGCTCGATGCTCTCGACGCCCTGGAAGGCATCGCGCGGCACTTCCTGGACCAGTTGCTCCTGGACCTCACCGTAACCTTCGGCGGGAGCGACCTTGGCGTTGACCTTGTCGCCTGCGGCCTTGCCTTCGAGTTCCTTTTCCAGACCCGGAATAATGTTGCCGGCGCCGTGGAGGTAGGTCAGCGGCTCGCGGCCTTCCGAGCTGTCCAGCACTTCACCTGCGTCATTGGTCAGGGTGTAGTGGAACGCGACAACGGAATTCTGCGCAATTTGCATTGATGAACCTTTGGTGAGTGCGTGTGAGGACGCATGGTAACGCGACGGTGCGGGGGCTGTCAGGGGAATGGGACATTTTTCACCTTACGTGGTCATATCCTGAGCAGGATTCACGCGGGTGCCCACCCATGGTGCTGTTGCGCAGTGCCGATGGTGGGGATACCCTCAGGGGAGATTTTTCATCCTGCCTTCCACGCTGTTTTTGCGGAGCTACGATATGACATCGCTACTTATCTGGGTGCTGGCCTTTGCGGTATTGCTGGCGGTTATGATCAAGTCCTGGGAGAAAGGGCTTGGGTGCGTGCTCGACGGGCTGTTGCCGTCGGTACTGCGCAGCGACGACGATCGCTGGATCTGGTGCCCGGCCCTGGCGGTTCTGGGCGCTACCTTTATCGTCTTCCCCATCGATATGCTGATGACCCTGCTGGTGATTGGCGTCATTGCTCTGGTGGCCTGCAAGCTGGGCTGCTGGGTCATGGGCAAGGTGCACTGACCCAGTTCTGTGACGCCCTGAAGGCGGAAGGGGCGTTAGGCTGTCGATGGTGAAGTGCCTGCCAAGCGCACTCGAGATACACACACCCCATAGCGTCGCTATGGGGTGTGTGTGTATTGGCTTGGTCTAATGGCGGGAGGAGGCCATCTCAAGCATGTCGGCTCAGTAAGGAGCAACGCTCTGGCGTGAACCACTGCCAATCAAGCGGACGCGCTGACCGACCTGGAAGGCCTGATCTGCTTTCTGCACGATGACGACGGTCTGGCCAGTGTCCTTGCGAATCTCCATCTCCCAGGCATCGGTGCGGTTGACGCCTTTTTCAATCTGGTTACCTGCGACTGCACCGCCGATGGCGCCCGCGGCAGTGGCGATGGTGCGGCCGGAGCCTCCGCCGACCTGGTTGCCGAGAAGACCACCGATGATGGCACCCCCGCCGGTGCCGAGAATGCCACTGGCAGCGCTGTCGCCTTGAATCTGCACGCGGCGCAGGGCGGTGATGGTGCCGACCTGGACATTCTGGGCTGTCTGCGCCTGATTGCCAGAGTAAACGTTGCCGGAGTATTGGTTGGTGGCAGTACAGCCTGCCAGCGTCAGAGCGCTGATGGCGAGGACGGGCAGCAGTGTGATCTTCATGGGTGTTCTCCTTGAATGCAGTTGCGTCGCAGCAGGGCGTTCTGCCCGGGATGATGGCGTAGCCCTTGGCTTGCGAAACGCTGTTCGATAATAGTCTAGTGCCTCATTAGAAGCTATCACAGGCTTTTGGTTCCCGCTTACCGGGCCACTCCCGACGCTTGTTGGGCCGACAGCGCCCCAGCGGTGACTCGCCGTCGATAAGGTAATGTCGCAGTGCTGGCGCTTTCCTGACAACAAGAGTGTGCTGGCGCGCCTGTCCTTGGCTAGCGTTGATGCAAGGAGATGTTGATGCAAGGAGCTCTGTGCAGCGCATCTCAAGCAGCAGGGAGACGAAAGGGCACTGAAAATGTTCGCCGGTGACACGTCCGCCGGTGTGTCCGCCCAGACGAGTGCGCCCCGAACCGCCACTTGGCAGTCCGGGGCGCCGCAGCCCAATCTACCGCTTTTTAGCCGAACTGGTTCATGGTGTTGTCCTTGCCGCCAGCCTTGAGTGCGGCATCACCGTGGAAGAACTCCTTGTGGTCATCGCCAATGTTGGAGCCGGCCATGTCCTGATGCTTGACGGTGGCAATCCCCTCGCGAATTTCGCGACGCTGCACCCCGGCAACGTAGGCCAGCATCCCCTCGTCACCGAAGTAGCCCTTGGCCAGCGTGTCGGTGGACAGCGCGGCTGTGTGGTACGTCGGCAGCGTGATGAGATGGTGGAAGATACCGGCTTCCCGGGAGGCATCACGCTGGAAGTTGCGTGTCCACTCGTCAGCCAGCTGACCCAGCTCCGTTTCGTCGTAGCGCGCATTCATCAGGTCGGCGCGATCGTAGGCAGACACATCCTTGCCTTCGCTCTCCCAGGCGTCGAAGACCTGCTGGCGGAAGTTCAGCGTCCAGTTGAAGGACGGTGAATTGTTGTAGACCAGCTTGGCATTGGGCACCGCTTCGCGAATGCGGTTGACCATGCTGGCGATCTGCCCGACGTGGGGTTTCTCGGTCTCGATCCACAGCAGGTCGGCTCCGTTTTGCAGGCTGGTGATACAGTCCAGCACGACCCGGTCTTCACCGGTGCCGGGCTTGAACTGATACAAGCCGGACGCCAGTCGCTTGACCTTGACCAGTTTGCCGTTCTGCTTGATGACCACGTCGCCGTTGTCGATATCACTGGCAGAGGCAATCTCATCGCCATCCAGGAAGCTGTTGTACTGATCGCCAAGATCGCCAGGCTCCTGAGTGACTGCGATCTTCTGGGTCAGACCGGCACCGAGAGAGTCGGTTCGGGCCACGATGACACCATCATCGACGCCCAGTTCGAGGAAGGCGTAGCGCACGGCGTTGATCTTGGCGATGAAGTCCTCGTGGGGCACCGTGACCTTGCCGTCCTGATGTCCGCACTGCTTCTCGTCAGACACCTGGTTCTCGAGCTGAATGCAGCAGGCGCCTGCTTCAATCATCTTCTTGGCCAGCAGGTAGGTCGCTTCGGCGTTGCCGAAACCGGCGTCGATATCGGCGATGATCGGCACCACGTGGGTCTGGTGGCTGTCGATCTGCTGGGTCAACTCCTCGACCTTGGCGTCGTCGCCGGCCTGTTGGGCGTCATCCAGTGCCCGGAAGAGGTGGTTGAGCTCCCAGGTGTCCGCTTGACGCAGGAAGGTGTAGAGCTCCTCGATGAGGGCGGCGACGCTGGTCTTTTCGTGCATGGACTGGTCGGGCAGAGGTCCGAATTCGCTGCGCAGGGCGGCGACCATCCAGCCGGACAGGTAGAGGTAACGACGCTTGGTCGTGCCGAAGTGCTTCTTGATGGAGATCAGCTTCTGCTGGCCGATGAAGCCATGCCAGCAGCCCAGGGACTGGGTGTAGTTGGCGCTGTCAGCATCATAGGCGGCCATGTCTTCACGCATGATGGCGGCGGTGTAGCGAGCGATATCGAGGCCGGTGCGAAAGCGATTCTGCACGCGCATGCGGGCAGCGCTATGCGGGTCGATGTTGTCCCACTTGCCGCGTTGGGCTTCACGAAGCTGGGTCAGTGTCTTCAGTTCTTCACGAAAGGTCATGGTCTGGCCGTCCTGATGTTGTGATGAAGCGACTATCGCGGTGCCACATGCAGCACACTGCCTCTGTTCTCTCTGCCAGTCCTGTCGTTGCCCAGTGCTGGCATCGGTGTCGTGCTGATTCAGTGCCATGCAGCAAAAGTGCTGTCCGCCTTATGCTGCATCTGCGAAGTGTAGTCGTATTTTTCGACCCAGCCAGTGAACGATACTGCAGCCGTGGTCCCGTTTCGGCGCGGCGGATCAGGATGACTACAAAGTAGGCGAGTTACCTTCCTGTAGCGGCCCTTCGTCCGCGCCATGGAACAGACTATGGCCCAGCAGCATGAGGGTTTGCTATTGGTACTTGGGGTAATACAACGTTGTAGTCCGACTACAGGAATGCGTCATTGCGAGGTATTCCTGTAGTCGAATTTCCTGAGGTATCAGGGTGGGGAAGGGATCAGGTGGCAAGCGTTAGCGTCATGTTGCGATGCGGTATTCCGGCATCGAGGAAGACCTCGCCTTCCGCGACAAAGCCAAGGGCTTCATAGAAGCCTAGCGCCTGTGTCTGGGCGGCGAGCTCGACCTGGCTGAAGCGTTGTTCGCGTGCGGCATCAATGGCTGCCCGCATCAGCGCAACGCCAACGCCGAGTCCGCGGGCTTCGGCCAGGACGGCGACGCGACCGATGTGGCCGTCCGGCAGCAATCGGGCAGTACCCAGCGGCTGCTCACCGCGGATGGCCAGAAAATGCAGGCATTGTGGGTCTCGACCGTCCCATTCCTCCTCCAGGGGAACGTTCTGCTCGATAACGAATACGCGGTGGCGAATCTCGCTGGCAGCCTCGCCAAGCTGCTCCCAGCCTCCGTGCTGTATGGTGACCTCAGTCATGGTCCTCCTCCTCGTCCCATTCGTCGTCTGTGACAGGCCAGCCCAGGCTACCGGCGTCCACCAGCTTGACCAGTACCCGCGGGGCATCGGGGTGATCCAGCAGGCTGGCATCGAACTCGTTACGGCCTGCGATGTCTTGCGCCAACGCCAGATCGCATTCGATCCCGTCGCCGTCGGCGAACAAGGTTGCTCGGTCGGCGCTGATGGCATGCCAGGCAAAGCGCGAGCCAGGCGCGGTGACCAGGATGTCGCCTTCCTGTAGTGCAGTGACAAGCTCATCCTCAGGGGTGGGCGTGTCGCTGGGGGCGAGCTGGTCGACATACTTGGGCTGGGTCATCACCCGGCCAAACCATTGTGCCAGCTGAGCGGGGTCGTCAATGGTGTCGAGAATCAGCGCTCGCATGCGCTCCAGCGCGGCGCTGTCGAGCTCTCCAGGATCCGTGGACGGTGGCATGCCGGCATCGCTGTAGCGCTTGGACGCTGGCTGCTGCTCACCCAGGTAGTCGGCAAAGGAGGTGATCGCTTCATCGGCAGACGGGGCTCGAAAGCCGACGGAATAGGTCATGCAGTCATCCGACTGGCTGACGCCATGATGCGCCCAGCCCGGGGGCAGGTAGAGCATATCACCGGGTTCCAGCACCCAATCGTGGTCGGGGTCGATGTCGAATGTCTCGAGGATGCGTAGATCGATGCCCTTGATGATCGGTGCATCGTCCGCCACCTTGCCCCCCAGCTGCCAATGCCGTTGACCACTGCCCTGGACAAGAAACACGTCGTACTGGTCGACGTGGGGCCCCACGCTCCCGCCGGGAGGGGCATAGCTGACCATGATGTCGTCCAGTCTCCAGCGTGGCAGGAAAGAAAACTCTTCCAGCAACGCCGCGACGTCCGGCACGTAGTGGTCGACCGCCTGCACCAGCAGGGTCCAATCCTGTTCCGGCAAGCGTGCGAAGGTGCTGTCATCGAAGGGGCCGTGGCTGACCTGCCAGGCACTCTCGGGGCCCTGTTCTTCCACCAGACGCGCCTCGACATTGTCTTCACAGGCAAGTCCTGCCAACTCATCGGGAGACAGAGGGTTGTCGAAGTCAGGGAAGGCGCCACGAATCAGCAGTGGCGCCTTCTGCCAGTAGTCCCGGAGAAAATCGGCGGCTGACAGGCCGCCGAGCAGGGTAAGAGGGGTATCGGCTGACATGATGATTCCTGATGATGGTGAGAAGCGGCTCGCTGGGCAGTCGAGCATGTGATGAGTGCAAGGGCAAGGACTGAATACGCCTCACCCCACCATAGGGTGGGGTGAGAACGGGTCTGACAGCTGCCGCGAGCACAGCAACGTCGCGAACAGACGCTGCGTGAGGCCGCAGCCGGGTCAGTGGCGAGGCAGCGCCTGGGCCTGTGCCACGGCATTGCCGATGTAGCTGCCTGGGGTCAGTTGCTTGAGCTCTGCCTTGACGGCTTCCGGCAGCTCGAGGCCATCGATGAAGGCGGCGAAACCGGCCTGATCGATGCGCTTGCCGCGGGTCAGTTCCTTGAGCTTTTCGTAGGGCTTTTCAATGCCGTAACGACGCATGACGGTCTGAATCGGCTCCGCCAGCACTTCCCAGCTGGCGTCGAGATCTTCTGCCAGGCGCTGGGGGTTGGCTTCCAGCTTGCTGATGCCCTTGAGCGACGCCTGGTAGGCAATCAGGCCATAGGCCAGACCGACGCCGAGGTTTCTCAGCACGGTGGAGTCCGTCAGGTCCCGCTGCCAGCGGGAGATCGGCAGTTTCTGGGCCAGGTGAGCAAGAATGGCATTGGCCAGGCCCAGGTTGCCTTCGGAATTCTCGAAGTCGATCGGATTGACCTTGTGGGGCATGGTAGAGGAGCCAATCTCACCGGCCACGGTGCGCTGCTTGAAGTAGCCCAGCGAGATGTAGCCCCAGACATCACGGTCGAAGTCGATCAGGATGGTGTTGAATCGGCAGACCGCATCGAACAGCTCGGCGATATAGTCGTGAGGCTCGATCTGGGTGGTGTACGGGTTGAAAGTCAGACCCAGGCCCTCGACAAAGGTGCGGGCATTGGCCTCCCAGTCGATGTCCGGGTAGGTCGCCAGGTGGGCGTTGTAGTTGCCGACCGCACCGTTGATCTTGCCCAGCACCTCGGCGCTTTCGATCTGCTTGAGCTGGCGACGCAGACGGTAGGCCACGTTGGCCATTTCCTTGCCCAGCGTCGTGGGGCTGGCGGTCTGGCCGTGGGTGCGCGAGAGCATCGGCACTTCAGCGTGCTCGGCTGCCAGTCGTGCAACCTCGTCGGCCACCTGGCGCATGGTGGGCAGCAGGCTGTCCAGGCCATCGCGCAGCATTACCCCGTAGGACAGGTTGTTGATGTCCTCGCTGGTGCAGGCGAAGTGCACGAACTCGGTGACGGCATGCAGCTCTGCGTTGTCGGCGATCGCTTCCTTGATCCAGTACTCCACCGCTTTCACATCGTGGTTGGTGGTGCGTTCGATGTCCTTGATGCGTGAAGCGTCTGCTTCGCTGAAGTTCTTTACCAGGCCGTCCAGGAAGGCGGTGGCTGCGGCCGACAATTCCGGCACCTCGGTGATCTGGGGGTGAGCGGCGAGGCGCTCGAGCCAACGGATCTCGACGGTGACGCGGGCACGAATCAGGCCAAATTCGCTGAAATGCTCGCGTAGGGATTCGGCCTTGCTGCCGTAGCGGCCGTCGACGGGGGAGAGGGCGGTCAGTGCGGAGAGTTGCATGGTGTGGTTCCGGTGGGGTAGGTACAGGGTAGAGTGTCGAAGCGATATCGTTATAGCGAGTCCAGGGCACGCTTGAGGCTGCCTCGCTGGAAGACCAGCTTCCAGCGTCGCCCGCCCTGCTGGTGCCACAGCAGGCCGAAGCGGATGCCGGACAGCAGGCACGCCCGCACTCGCTCGGGCATCATTCGGCTCTGCAGCAGGGAGGGGTCGCCCTGGACCACGATGCGGTTCTTGAAGGTCGACAGGGTCTGCTGGTAGGCCTCGCCGAGGCTAGCCACCACGTTTTCGTGGGTGGGGCCGAAGTGTTCGGCCTGGCCCTGAATGCGGGTCAGGTGAGCGCCGAGCTCATCCATCATGGCGGGCTGGTTGCGCAGCTTGTTCATCAGCAGCATCAGGCTGAAGCCGTAGCGCATCACAACCGGATTGGCCTGCCGGCGACCCAGGACGCCGTCCAGCGTCTCCAGGCCCAGCCGCAGGTTGTTCGGGTGTCCACCGTAGATCGATTCGAAGGTGGGAGGGTTGGTCACCAGGGTGGCGTTGATCTGAGTGTCCCAGGCGCGACTGTCCACTTGGCCGGTGCGGGCAAGGTCATCCACCAGATGAGCCGCCTGGAACACGCCCGCCATGGCAATGGCCTGGCGGGCAGCCGGGGATTCCGGCGCGCGGTGAATAGGTACCGAATCGGTCATGCCGCGCGCTCCTTGGCGTTCCAGGTGTGTCGGATGACGCCGCCACCGAGGCAGACATCTCCGTCGTAGATGACCAGTGACTGGCCGGGTGTCACGGCGCGTTGAGGCTCATCGAAGTACACCTCGACACCGCCGTCTGCCATGCTGGTCAGCGTGCAGGGCACGTCCTCCTGACGGTAGCGCGTCTTGGCAGTGAAGCGACCCTGCTGGCAGGGAGCGTGACCGGCTACCCAGTCCATGGCTTCAGTGGCCAGGCTGTCGGTGTAGAGCAGAGAGTGATGCTTGCCTTGCACGGCCACCAGGACATTACGCTCCAGATCCTTGCCAGCCACGTACCAGGGGTCCTCGGAGTAGTTGGCGAGGCCGCCGATACCGAGCCCCTGACGCTGTCCCAGGGTGTAGTACATCAGTCCCATATGTTCGCCGATGTCGTCACCATCAGGTGTCTCGATGCGGCCGGGCTGAGCCGGAAGATACTGCTTGAGGAAATCGCTGAAGCGTCGTTCGCCGATGAAGCAGATGCCCGTGGAGTCCTTCTTCCTGGCGGTGACCAGACCGTGGCGCTCGGCAATGGCACGAACTTCCGGCTTTTCGATCTCGCCCACAGGGAACAGCGTGCGGGCGATGGCCGCTTCCGGCACCGCGTGCAGAAAATAGCTCTGGTCCTTGTTGCCATCCAGGCCCTTCAGCAGGCGAGGACGGCCATCGCGCTCACCGCGGCGGACATAGTGGCCGGTGGCGATCATCTCGGCTCCCAGCATCTCTGCGTAATCAAGGAACACCTTGAACTTGATCTCGCGGTTGCACAGGATATCCGGATTCGGCGTGCGGCCAGCCTTGTACTCTGCCAGGAAGTGCTCGAACACATTGTCCCAGTATTCAGCGGCAAAATTGGCGGTATGCAGGGGGATGTCGAGTTTTTCGCACACGGCCTGGGCGTCCGCCAGATCCTCCATGGCGGTGCAGTATTCGGTGCCGTCGTCCTCGTCCCAGTTCTTCATGAACAGACCTTCTACCTGATATCCCTGTTCGATCAGGCGCAGTGCGGAAACGGAGGAATCGACTCCGCCGGACATGCCGACGATGACTTTGCCGTTGGACGCTGACATAACAACTCTCGGGGTGGTGGTGCAGGGGCGAAGATTATACACGAAATGCGGCGCTCAACCGAAGCCTCACCGCTCGTGGAGCACGTCCATGGGAAAGGTCTTGCCAGCCAGGGCATCGCGGATACGTTTAAGCACCAGAGGGCTGCGTAGACGTCCGTCCCGATCCAGTGCTTCGATTTCTTCCAGGGTCAGCCAGTGGATGGCGTGGATATCGCGGTCAAGCTCGGTACCCAGGTGGGCCAGTGCCATGCCCAGAAACGCGTGGCTGTGAAACGCCTTGCCGTCCTTGGTCTGATACACGTACATGCCCAGATAGTCGGTGATACCCACCCGCCAGGCGGTCTCCTCGGCGACTTCACGCAGTGCGCCATCGCGAATGCGCTCACCGGGTTCCAGATGGCCTGCGGGCTGATTGAACAGGGTATGAGGGCCGCCATGGTCCTCTTCCACCATCAAGAAGCGCCCAGCGCGTTCGACCACGGTGGCCACGGTCACATAAGGGGTCCATCGCATTATCGGCGTCTCCTCGCTGGGGATGCGGTTCTCGGGCGCTTGGGTGCATGCAGCGTCTGACGCTGCCATTGCCCCGGCGCCAGCCCGTCCAGGTTCCATGGGCCAATGGCCACCCGTACAAGTCTAAGTGTGGGGTACCCGACGTGTGCTGTCATTCTGCGCACCTGGCGGTTTCGCCCTTCGCTGATGGTCAGCTCCAGCCAGCAGGTATCAGGATGGCGTTTCGGGTCGAGAGGTGGTTCACGCTCCGGCAGGCCGCTGTGGACAAGGCGTCGTACCTTGGCAGGTCGGGTCGGTCCGTCCTTGAGCGTGACGCCTTTTGCAAGGGCGTCCAGAGCGCGCTGATCCGGCTGTCCTTCAACCAGCACACGGTACGTCTTGGGCTGCTTGTGGCGGGGGTGGCTGATACGATGAATCAACTCACCGTCGTCGCTGAGCAACAAAAGCCCCTCCGAGTCGTAGTCGAGACGTCCGGCAGGGTAGATGTCGGGTACATCGATGAGCGACGCCAGCGTATCGCGTCCCTGCTCATCGGTGAACTGGGACAGCACGCGGTAGGGCTTGTGCAGCAGGTAGAGTTGACTCATGGGCTGGCTCGGTAGTCCTGACGAGGCCCGTCTGACGGGGCTCGTGCGGTCATTTGCAAAGATTGTCGACAAAGCCTACTCCGGGCGCTGGGGGTAATGCTATACTCCGCGCTCCACTGAATAGACCTGACAGGGGAGTTCTCAATGGGTTTCCAGAAAATTGTCGTCCCTGAGGGCGGCGAAAAGATCACCGCTAACGCCGACAACAGCCTGAATGTGCCGAACAACCCGATCATCCCGTTCATCGAGGGTGATGGTATCGGTGTCGACGTCACCCCGGCGATGAAGATCGCCATCGACGCCGCTGTGCAGAAGGCCTACAACGGCGAGCGCAAGATCCACTGGATGGAAGTCTACGCCGGCGAGAAGGCCACCCACGTCTATGACGCGGACACCTGGCTGCCGGAAGAAACCCTGGAAGCGGTCAAGGAATACATCGTTTCCATCAAGGGCCCGCTGACCACGCCGGTGGGCGGTGGTATCCGCTCCTTGAACGTCGCACTGCGCCAGAAGCTGGACCTGTATGTCTGCCAGCGTCCGGTGCGCTGGTTCGAAGGCGTGCCTAGCCCGGTCAAGAAGCCCGCTGACGTCGACATGGTTATCTTCCGCGAGAACTCTGAAGATATCTATGCCGGTATCGAGTGGAAGGCGGGTACCGCTGAGGCCGACAAGGTCATCAAGTTCCTGCGCGAGGAAATGGGCGTGACCAACATCCGCTTCCCCGAGGGTTGCGGCATTGGCGTCAAGCCGGTGTCCGAGGAAGGCACCAAGCGTCTCGTGCGCCAGGCCCTGCAGTACACCATCGACAACGACCGCGAGTCGCTGACCCTGGTGCACAAGGGCAACATCATGAAGTTCACCGAAGGCGCCTTCAAGGATTGGGGCTATGAGCTGGCCAAGGAAGAGTTTGGCGCTGAGCTCCTCGATGGCGGCCCCTGGATGACCTTCAAGAACCCGAAGACCGGCAAGGACATCGTGGTCAAGGACGTGATCGCTGACGCGATGCTGCAGCAGATCCTGCTGCGTCCGGCCGAATATGACGTCATCGCGACCCTGAACCTGAACGGTGACTACCTGTCCGACGCTCTGGCGGCTGAAGTCGGCGGCATCGGTATTGCTCCGGGCGCCAACATCTCCGACACCACTGCCATGTTCGAAGCGACTCACGGTACTGCGCCGAAGTACGCTGGCCAGGACAAGGTCAACCCGGGCTCGCTGATCCTGTCTGCCGAGATGATGCTGCGTCACATGGGCTGGGTCGAGGCTGCTGATCTGGTGCTGAAAGGCATGGAGAAAGCCATCAGCAAGGGTGAAGTCACCTATGACTTCCACCGCCTGATGGAAAATGCCACGCTGTTCAAGTGCTCTGAGTTCGGTCAGGCTGTCGCTGACAACATGTAAGCGACTGCACCGAGCGACGAGCCGTCCTGCTCGTTGTCAGTGCTGACAGACAAGGCCCTCGCCCTCGCCGGCGAGGGCCTTTTGCATTTTGTCCGCGTAGAGGGTGAAAGCCGCGTCGGGATTCCCGATAATGAGAGGGAACCCTACCGCGCCCCAGACGTCCAATGCTCGACGCGGGTGAGCGCGGGCACCCGATTGACAGTGTGAGGCCTATGTTCAACGCAAGAGACGAGGATCCGCTCTGGATCCAGATGCCGGTGGCAGGAATGACGCGTCCGCCGGGAGAGCCCGACGAACAGGACGACGGTGACCTGGCCACTCAGGAAGCCGATCCTGAGTTAGCCAAGCCACCCATGTATAAGGTTGTCTTGCATAATGACGACTTCACCCCCATGGAGTTTGTGGTGGAGGTTCTCAGGACGTTCTTTCACCTGGATAGCGAGACGGCCGTGCAGATCATGCTGACAGTGCACAGCCATGGCAAAGCCACCTGTGGCGTCTTTACCCACGACATTGCCGAGACCAAGAGTCACCAGGTCAACGAGTATGCCAGGGAGTGTCAGCATCCTCTGCTGAGCGATATAGAAGCGGCGGACTAGGTGGAATCCTGAGAATCGCTGATCTGCCTGTGATGTGGGCGCATGAGGCGGCACATGCGTTAACGGAGACGCGTCCTTCGTTGACGAAGAACTTGCAACGGCGCCATTTGTACCCGATGTTGATGGTGCCGGACCATAAAAGATCCGACGCAAGCCCTAGGCGGCGAGAAGGGGACTGCCATGCTGAGCAAAGAACTTGAACTGACCCTGAACACGGCCTTCACCGTGGCGCGCTCCAAGCGCCACGAGTTCATGACCGTGGAGCACCTGCTGCTGGCACTTCTGGATAATGCGTCAGCATCAGACGTGCTGCGTGCCTGCGGGGCCAACCTCGACAAGCTGCGGTCTGACCTGCAGGACTTTATCAATTCCACGACGCCGCTGATTCCGGAAGACCAGACCGAGCGCGAGACGCAGCCGACCCTCGGGTTCCAGCGTGTCCTGCAGCGTGCGGTCTTCCATGTGCAGTCTTCAGGCAAGAGCGAAGTGACGGGCGCCAACGTGCTGGTGGCCATCTTCTCCGAGCAGGAGAGCCAGGCGGTCTACTTCCTGAAACAGCAGAACGTGGCCCGTGTCGACGCCGTCAACTATATCGCTCACGGTATTTCGAAGGTGATCGGTCACGGTCAAAGCCCGGCGGCATCGTCGCCGGAGGCAGAAGATGCTGAAGATGGCAGCACCGAGGCCGGCGGCAACCCGTTGACCGGGTTTGCTACCAACCTCAACGAACAGGCGCGTATGGGCAAGATCGATCCGCTGATCGGCCGCGACCACGAGCTTGAGCGTGTGGTGCAGATTCTGGCACGCCGTCGCAAGAACAATCCGCTGCTGGTGGGCGAGGCCGGGGTGGGCAAGACAGCCATCGCCGAGGGCCTGGCCAAGCGCATCGTCGAGGAGGACGTTCCCGACGTGATCGGGGATGCCGTCGTGTACTCCCTCGATATGGGCGCCCTGCTGGCGGGTACCAAGTATCGCGGTGACTTCGAGAAGCGCCTGAAGAGCCTGCTGGCCGAATTGCGCAAGTTGCCCAACGCGATTCTGTTCATCGACGAGATTCATACCGTGATCGGCGCGGGGGCGGCCTCTGGCGGGGTGATGGATGCCTCGAACCTGCTCAAGCCTCTGCTGTCTTCCGGCGAGTTGCGCTGCATCGGTTCGACCACCTTCCAGGAGTTCCGCGGTATCTTCGAGAAGGACCGGGCGCTGGCGCGTCGTTTCCAGAAGGTCGACGTCCTGGCTCCCTCGGTGGAAGACTCCATCAAGATCCTCAAGGGCTTGCGCTCGCGCTTCGAGGAGCATCACCAGCTCAAGTACACCGACGCTGCGCTCGACAGCGCGGCCCGCTTGGCCGACCGTTACATCAACGACCGCTTCCTGCCGGATAAGGCCATCGATGTCATTGACGAAGCGGGCGCTCACCAGCGCTTGCTGCCGCCCGAGATGCGTGTCGATACCATCGATGTGGATCAGGTCGAGGCGGTAGTCGCATCGATTGCTCGAATTCCGCCGAAGAGCGTGTCCAGCTCCGATCGCAAGCTGCTGGAGAATCTGGATCGGGATCTCAAGATGCTGGTGTTCGGCCAGGATGAGGCCATCGATAGCCTGGCGGCGGCGATCAAGCTCTCTCGCGCTGGGCTCAAGTCTCCTGACAAGCCAGTGGGCAGCTTCCTGTTTGCTGGCCCGACGGGGGTGGGCAAGACCGAGGTGGCTCGCCAGCTGGCGCACATCATGGGCGTCGAGCTGCTGCGCTTCGACATGTCGGAGTACATGGAGCGGCACACCGTTTCACGTCTTATCGGCGCACCTCCTGGCTATGTAGGGTATGACCAGGGCGGCCTGCTGACAGAAGCAGTGACCAAACAGCCCCATTGTGTGCTGCTGCTGGATGAAATCGAGAAGGCACACCCGGAAGTGTTCAACCTGCTGCTGCAGGTGATGGATCACGGGCGTCTTACCGACAACAATGGTCGCGAGGCGGACTTCCGTCATGTCATCCTGATCATGACATCCAACGCGGGTGTGGAGATCGCGACGCGCCGCTCCATCGGCTTCCAGACCCAGGATCACTCCACCGATGCCATGGAGGCGATTCGCAAGACCTTTACACCGGAATTCCGCAATCGCCTGGACGGCATTATCCAGTTCTCGGCGTTGCCCAAGCCGGTGGTGCGCAACGTGGTCGACAAGTTCCTGGTGGAACTGCAGGCTCAGCTAGACGAGAAGCGTGTTCAGCTGGAAGTCGATGACGAGGCGAGAGATTGGCTTGCGACCATGGGCTATGACCCGGACATGGGAGCTCGCCCGATGGCAAGGTTGATTCAGGAGAAGCTGAAGAAGCCCTTGGCCGAGATGATCTTGTTTGGAGATCTGGCTGAGCACGGGGGTGTTGTCCATGTCAGCCTCGAAAGTGGCGAGTTGCATCTCTCCACCGATGTGGAGCTGGCCGATGCGCCCTGACTGAGCTCTCTGGTTTAGGCCGCAGCGAGTCTTGAGGACACCGCTGACGCAAGAGATGACGCCCTGTCTTATGACAGGGCGTTCTTGTAGGTATCGCCTGCTGGCTCGCTTGCCCACGGGACCGGGCAGCAAGGCGGCAGGGTGTGAAAAACGCAGGCGAGTTCCGGACGCCAAGCGCCACCCTGCTACGTAAATCGTGGCAGGGGTGGGCTGCGCAGCAGGCGGCTTTTGCGCCAGGCTCCGGAGTTATCCGCACCAGTGTCAGGTGTGCTCCAGCACTGGGCGATAGGGGCCGAATGCCGATGGGCATTGACCCGAATATCAGGGAGCTGCGCTTGCCGGCGAGGCGGGCACGCCCGACGGGCGCGATACCGGCAAGTGGCGTCTACGCAAAGCGCTGACGCCGGCCGATCTCAACGAGAACGGTATACGATGCGACCCTTGGACAGGTCATAGGGAGTCAACTCGACCTTGACCTTGTCCCCGGTCAGGATGCGGATGTAGTTCTTGCGCATCTTGCCCGAGATGTGGGCGGTGACCACGTGGCCGTTTTCCAGCTCGACCCGGAACATGGTGTTGGGAAGCGTGTCGACGACCACGCCTTCCATTTCAATATGGTCTTCGCGTGCCATATAGGCGAATCCTCGCATGTGTAGACAGAGTGATGCCCGACCGCGCGGCGCGACTGCCGTTACTCTGGTCAGGATAGCGCGATATTCTGCCGGATGCTGGGGCAGATGGCAAAGTGAGTTGCCTGAAAAAACGGCAGATGTCTAGGCTGAGGTCTGACGCCTTTGGCGTTTACCCTGTCACTGGCATGCCGTCGTTGCTGGCGGCATAGGCTGTCTGGATCGAGTGAGCAGTGGCGACCCTGGCGCGACTCAGGGCGGTACAGCGCCAGGCGTTCAGCTGTGTTCGGTAGGTACCAGCCGGCGCCACAGGCGTCCGTCCAGCCTTTCGAGGGGAGTGAAGTTGCTCTTGTAGCTCATCTTGCGACACGCCTCGATCCAGTAACCCAGGTATACGTGGTCAAGCCCTTTCGCCGACGCCATCTGGATCAGGGTGAGCACCGCCTGGGTGCCAAGGGATCGCCTCTCGAGGCTCTGCTCGGGGTCGAAGAAGGTGTAGATGGCTGACAGGCCGTGGCCGAGTTCATCGAAGGCGGAGACCGCCACCAGCCTGTCGTCGAGTCGCATCTCCAGCAGTCGGGCATAAGGCTGGTCGAGACTCAGAAAGGTGCGGTACTGTTCATGGCTTGGGGGGAACATGTCGCCATCGTGGTGGCGAGTGCAGATATAGCGCGCATAGAGATCATAGTGGGAAGAGTCGAAGCGGGCAGGTACCACATCGACGGTCAGATCGGCATTGCGCCGCATCAAGCGTTTCTGGCTCCTGTTTGGGCGAAATTCCGCGACAGGAATTCGCACCGAGACACAGGCATGGCAGCCTTCGCAGTGGGGGCGGTACAGGTGAAGCCCGCTGCGCCGAAAGCCGAGCAGCGTCAGCGCATCATATACACTCGGCCCCGGCGATTCCTTGGGATCAAGGAACAGCGTGGTCGCCTCTTTTTCTGGCAGGTAGCTGCAAGCGTGTGGCACCGTGAGGAAAAACCTCAGGTCGCGGACCGGTTGCCGCGGTGTGTTGCTGCTCAAGGCGGCCGTCTCCCTGTCGGATGGCGTCTCGTCGGTCGTCAGGCAAAGGCATGACCCGCTGCAATGGTCTCAACTGCCATGGTCTCAACTGCTGTGGTCTGAACTGCCGTGGTCTGAGCTGCAATGACCTCAACTCAATCATCTCAACTCAATGATTCCCACAGCAGGGGGCGTGGCGATGCACCCACTGCGATGGCAAGCGCCGAGTCAGACGTTGTCGACGCAAGCCACGTCAGCAAAAGACCACGCAGGCGTGACCAGAGCGTCTGTGTCCAGGCCATCCAGCCACTTCTCAAGATAGCCGATGAACTCGGATCGGGCGATACCTCTAGCGCCCAGGCTGGCCAGATGCGGGGTCTGCATCTGGCAGTCGATAAGCTTGCCGGCTCCCCGCTGCATCGCATGTGCCAGGTGGACCAGGGCGATCTTGGACGCGTCAGCCTCGCGACTGAACATGGATTCGCCAAAGAACACAGGACCAAGTGCTACACCATACAGCCCGCCTACCAGAGTGGTGTCACGCCATACTTCTACCGAATGAGCCACACCCATGCGGTGGAGTTGGTCATAGGCGCTGCGCATCTCGTCGATGATCCAGGTGCCATCCTGGTCGCCACCTCGGGGAGCAGCGCAGGCGGCAACCACCGATGTGAAGGCGCGATTGGCGGTGACCGTAAAACCTGCATTGCGGACGCGTTTGGCCAGACTCCGACGCACGCGCAGTTCGTCGGGACGCAGTACCATGCGAGGATTCGGACTCCACCACAGGATGGGCTGGTCATCGCTGTACCAAGGAAAGATGCCGCGACGATAGGCGGCAATCAACCATTCGGGGGTCAGGTCGCCCCCTGCAGCCAACAAGCCGTCGGGGTCGTCAAGGGCCGTCTCGACGCTGGGAAAGGCGACCGGGTAGGGGGATAGCCAGGGTAGCATGGGGCTCCCTTCAACAGGGTTTTTGATCAACAGGCGAGTGTGCCCCCAGATGGCGGCACGCTCAAGCCGTCTGGGGCCTATTCGCTCACCGGCTGGCTCGGTATCATGAGGGCCAGTCAGTAGGATGGAAGACGCCGCCATGGCGCAAGGGGAAGGCCATTTGAGTGCCAACAAGAAGTCTGTGTCGTCTCGAGCGACGGCGGCAGCTGCCAAGGAGACCGCCAAGAAAGTTGGCCTGCGTCTGCACGGCTCTGCCAGGGAAGGTGTCATCATCGTGCTGCTGGCCGCCTGTGTGTTCCTGTTGCTGGCACTGTTCAGCTTTGAACCTGCAGATCCTGGCTGGTCGAGCAGCGGTCCTGAAACCGACGTCGCCAACTGGATGGGGCCGATCGGCGCCTGGCTAGCCGACGTGCTGTACTCGCTGTTTGGGGTCAGTGCCCTGTGGTGGCCGGGAATGCTGGCGTTCGCGGCGTGGTATCTGATTCGCTCCCGGCGGGTCGAGTTTGAGTGGGATGCCACTGCGCTAGCCGTTCGCTGTGGCGGCCTGGTGCTGCTGCTGCTGGGATCGACGACTCTCGGCGCGCTGTATTTCAACCACCCGGAAAGTGTGTTGCCGTATTCCACTGGCGGCATACTTGGCGTGGGGCTGGTCGGTGCGCTGCGCCCGCTAGTCGGGTATGGCGGCACAGGGCTGCTGGCGGTCGTCGGGATTCTGGGCGGGATGCCATTGTTCACCGGCTTGTCCTGGCTGAACGTGATGGACGAGGCCGGTCATCGTTGCCTGCTGTTGGGGCATTGGATCAAGGCGCGTTTCGCGGGCGGCAAGGATGCCTCCGACGAGGCTGTCTCCGCGCGCAAGCAGGCCCAGGATCCGGCTCTTTCGGATGCTGAGGCGGATCGTGTGGAGTCAACGGTCGAGGACCACACCCAGCGCGACATTCAGGACGAAGACGAGCAAGACGGCGCCGCAAACAAGCCTGCCTGGTGGCAGCGCTTGCTGGGCCGTCGTCGCGATGTCGCCTCCGAGCGCCCGCAGTGGGACACCGAGGACGGCACCGATATTCCATGGGAGGTGGCGGAATCCACGCCGTCAGCCAAACAGCCGGGGGCTGCCTATACCGAACGACTGGCGACAGCCGGCCATAGCCGCGCGGCCACTGAGCCCTCCATTGGGCTGAGGGCAAGCAGGGAGGAGCCAGCGCCTGCCCTGGATGCTGATGAGCGTCATGGGCGTGCCCCCGCTGCTAGAGATTCTGTCAGCCCCTCTCGGGAACACGAAAGGGAGGCTGGGACAGCCGCTCGCCGTGAGCCGTCTTTTGGCAGTGCACCAACCTCAGCCCGCGAGCGCCGGGAGCCCACCTTGGGCGCGAGTCTCGGGACAGGCCCGAGTGACGATACGGTTGCGGGCTCGCCAACACGACACTCCGCTGACGTCAGGCGTGACACCCGCCAGCCCGCGGAGCCAACGTTTGCCCTGCGCGCTGAGCGCGATGAGCCCGCCGCCGGGGCTGCTGCCCCTGAGCCGGCGGCCTCGATGCCCCATGAGACGCGCAGCGTGGCCCCAGAAAGCACCAGTGCCGAGGCCCAGGAGCGCAGGCTTGACGCTGACACCGCGCAGAGCGGCGTATCAGCCTCTCCGGCGCCTCAAGATCACGCGGGCCAGCGTGCAGCCGAAGATGCCGCTGACGCCGGTGCGACGACATCGCAGCCTCCGTCGCCGGCTCACGCCGAGGACGAAGCGCCACCTCAGGGCTCTGCTATTCGGGGCGCTGCTATTCAGGGACAGCACAGTACGAATCAGGGACAGCACAGGACGAACGCCCCGCAGCCGCCCAGCGAAGCTGCATCCTCCACAACTGCTCCCTCTACAACTGGGCCCTCCACAGCTGGTTCCGCCACAGCTGGTTCCTCCACAGCTGGCGCTGCAGCTCCCGCTGCTGCTACCCCTGAAGCGCCTCAGCGCGAAGAAAGGCGGGCGGAGGATATCCCCGAGCCGGTGTTGCCAGACGACGGCGGCGCGCTGGCTGGTGGCGCCCTGGCGTCCAGCGCTGGACTGCTGTCATCCACGCACGAGGTCCCTCGGCGGGTGGTGAGCGCTCACCATGACAGCGTGTCGCAGCCCACCATGGACAGTCGGCAGCAGTCGTCTGTGACGGCGGCAGAGGCTCCGCCAAGGGGCGACGCCTCTTCAGCTGAGCCATCGGCCGAGGACCGCGGGCATGTCCACCACCAGGATAGCGATGCGCCGGTCACTCCCCATGTGGCGACAGCGGAGCAGGGGAGGGAAGCGGCCGATCAGGGCGGCCCGACGCTGTGGACCGTGGAGCACCTGCAGAACCAGCGTTCCGGCTTCGATGATCTGCCCGAACCCGATGGTGACTTGCCGGGTCTGCGACTGTTGACGCCGCCGGAGCCGCACCAGCCCAACTACACCGAAGAGCAGCTTGCCGACATGGCGGAGCTGCTGGAAATGCGCCTGCGCGAATATGGCGTGAAGGCCGAGGTGGTCGACACCTGGCCGGGTCCGGTCATCACCCGCTTCGAGATCAAGCCCGCAGCGGGAGTGAAGGTGTCCAAGATCAGCAATCTGGCCAAGGATCTGGCGCGTTCGCTGATGGTCAAGAGCGTCCGCGTGGTGGAGGTGATTCCAGGGCGTCCCACCGTGGGGATCGAGATTCCCAATCCCAACCGGGCCATGATTCGCCTGCGCGAGGTGATCGATTCGGATCGCTATCAGGACGAGGCCTCCGCTCTGACCATGGCATTGGGCCAGGACATCGGGGGAGCGGCGGTGGTCGCCAACCTGGGCAAGATGCCTCACGTGCTGGTGGCCGGTACGACCGGTTCGGGCAAGTCCGTCGGGGTCAATGCCATGTTGATCTCGATGCTGCTCAAGGCGACCCCTGACGAATTACGCCTGATCATGGTCGATCCCAAGATGCTTGAGCTGTCGGTCTACGACGGAATCCCGCATCTGCTGGCGCCTGTCGTCACCGACATGAAGGAAGCCGCCAACGCGCTGCGCTGGTGTGTGGCCGAGATGGAACGCCGCTACAAGCTGATGGCGGCCATGGGGGTGCGGAATATCGCCGGCTTCAACAGCAAGCTGGATGAGGCCGAGCGTGCCGGCGCCCAGGTGGCGGATCCGTTGTGGGAGCCTCAGCCGTGGGAAATGCATCAGACCCCTCCGGTGCTGGAAAAGCTGCCGTACATCGTGGTGGTGATCGACGAGTTTGCCGACATGTTCATGATTGTCGGCAAGAAGGTCGAGGAACTGATTGCTCGGCTGGCCCAGAAAGCGCGCGCCGCGGGTATCCATCTGGTGCTGGCGACCCAGCGCCCGTCCGTGGACGTGGTGACCGGCCTGATCAAGGCCAACATTCCCACGCGCATGGCCTTCCAGGTGTCGTCGCGAGTGGATTCGCGCACCATTCTCGACCAGGGCGGCGCTGAAAACCTGCTCGGTCACGGCGATATGCTCTATCTGCCGGCCGGCTCGGGCCAGCCCACTCGCGTTCACGGGGCCTTCGTCGATGATGACGAAGTTCACCGAGTGGTCGAGGACTGGAAGCGCCGTGGCGAGCCTGAGTACATTGACGAGATCCTGTCGGGAGGTGTCTCCGCCGATGCCTTGACCGGGCTGGAAGCTGAGGGCTCCGGTGACGACAGCGATGCCGAACAGGATGCGCTGTATGACGAGGCGGTGGCTTTTGTTACCGAGTCGCGGCGCGCATCTATCTCCGCCGTGCAGCGGCGTTTCAAGATCGGCTACAACCGGGCCGCGCGTCTGGTGGAAGCCATGGAAATGGCCGGTGTCGTGTCCTCCATGGGCACCAACGGCGGACGTGAAGTGCTGGCACCGCCTCCCGCAGGAGGCTAGCCCCCGATCGTCGCATGCGTCGCTTTTTGGCGACGCATGCGGCGCTACCATGAAACGACCATGCAACAGACGGTTGCGTTTGAGACCCATGGCAACTTGCCAGGCATACTGGGCTCAAAGGGACATGCCCGTTCATGCCGGAGCATCTTCGGCACGACAGGGAAATCGACCATATCGACGGAGAGACGCTATGCCTGCACGCCTTACCCTGACTTCCGGCCTGGCCACGCTGGCACTGGCACTTGCGGTGCCTGCTACTGCGCTGGCGGATGGTGCCGAGCGACTGACGCGCATGCTGGAGCCGCTGAACACCTACTCTGCCGATTTTGAACAGCAGATCCTGGACGGCAGCGGTCAGCGACTGCAGCGTACGGAGGGTCACATGTGGCTGTCACGTCCCGGCAAGTTCCGCTGGGAGGTAGAGGCGCCATATGAGCAGGTGGTGGTATCGGACGGCAGCGAAGTCACCTTGTTCGACCCGGACCTGCAGCAAGCTACTATCCAGGCCCTGGACGAACGCGTTACGCACACGCCTGCCTTGCTGTTGTCGGGAAGTGCCAGCGAGCTGACCGACAGCTATAACGTGTCGAGCTCCCAGCAAGGCACCTCGGAGACCTTCACGCTGGAACCCAAGGCAGCCGACACCTTGTTTGAAAGCCTGCGCCTGACCTTCTACAGCGAGGAGTTGGCGGCACTGGAAATGACCGACAGCACCGGCCAACGCACGGCGATTGCCTTTGACAACGCCGAGCAGAATGGCCAGATCGATGACGGGCGCTACCAGTTCGATATTCCCGAGGGTACCGATGTCATTCGCCAGACACCCTGATCCACGGGTCCGGTAGGGTCGTCGCTCTGATGTCTTGGCCTGTCACGGCCGGTCAGGGCGTAACAGAGACCCGCGACCTGATGCCGCCGTCGCCCCTTCGGGCGGCGGCGCTGTCTTTTCTGGCCACTTTTTTTCTCTGACCCCCTTTGCCGCAGCCTCCGTTCTGATCACCGCCTTCATCGCTTCTCGCTTTTCTACTCTCCCTTATCCCTTATTCCTGGGGGCATGCCTCGTCACCTCTGTGTACGGCAGGATGTCTGCCGAGCACTGACAGGGCGTCGCCACGGGGCCTGGCCCTGGGCAGTTGCTGGCCCCATCTCAGTGCGTGCACCTTGCCGGTCTGAGCATGGACCTTGTCGAAGATCACCGTTTTACGGTTTTTCGACCTTGGCCCAATAGTTTGCGTCGACTAGGGAATCTACTATCGCGGGTATCGTTTTCATGAGGTGCCCCCATGTATCCCTACGCCGCTCCTTTGAAAGACATGGCCTTTGTGCTGAGTGAGTTGCTTGAGCACAAATCCCTGGACCTGCCGGTCTTCGGCGAGGTCAGTCCTGATCTGATAGATGCCGTGCTGGAAGAAGCCGGAAAGCTAGCCACCGATGTCTGGGGGCCCCTGAATGCCACAGGGGATCGCCAGGGCTGCCAACGACGCGACGACGGCGGGGTGACGCTGCCGGATGGGTTTGCTGAGGCTTACCAGGCCTACGCGGAAGGCGGCTGGAATGGCATTGGTGTATCCGAGTCGCTGGGCGGACAAGGGTTACCGGAGGTGGTGGCCAGTGCTGTCCAGGAAATGTTGCATGGCGCCAACATGGCGCTGGGCCTGTGCCCTATGCTGACAGCCGGTGCGATCGAAGCACTGGCGCACCATGGCGATGAAGCACTGCGCGAACGCTACCTGGAGCGTCTGGTCGAGGGTAGCTGGACAGGCACCATGAACCTGACCGAGCCCCAGGCAGGCTCTGACCTGTCACGCGTACGCACCCGAGCGGTGCCAGAGGGCGATCATTTCCGCGTGTTCGGTCAGAAGATCTTCATTACCTGGGGGGAGCACGATGCAGCCGACAATATTATCCACCTAGTGTTGGCACGCACCCCTGATGCGCCCGAAGGCAACAAGGGCATCTCGCTGTTTCTGGTACCCAAGTTTCTGGTTAATCAAGACGGTAGTCTGGGCGAGCGCAATGACGTCGTGTGCGCGTCCATAGAGCACAAGATGGGGATTCATGGCAGCCCCACCTGCACCCTTAGCTTTGGTGAAAAGGACGGGGCCATCGGCTATCTGGTCGGTGAACCCGGACGCGGCCTGAATCATATGTTCACCATGATGAACGAGGCACGTCACAAGGTAGGGATTCAGGGCATCGGTGTGGCAGAGCGTGCCTGCCAGCATGCCGTGGCCTACGCCAACGAGCGCTCCCAGGGAAGAACACCGCCAGCCCGAGGTGGCGAGGCCTGTGATATTGCCCAACACCTTGATGTGCGCCGCATGCTGCTGTCGATGCGGACCCGGACGGACGCCTTGCGCGCCCTGGCGTTGCTCTGTGCGCAGCAGCTGGATGTTGCACGGCATCACGATGATGCCAGCGTCAGACAGGCCGCCCAGGCCCGTGTGGATGTGCTGATTCCTGTGGTCAAGGGCTTTTCCACCGATCAGGCCGTGGAGATTGCCTCCATGGGGGTGCAGGTGCATGGCGGGATGGGCTTTATCGAGGAAACCGGTGCTGCCCAGCTGCTGCGAGATGTGCGCATCGCGCCTATCTACGAAGGTACCAATGGTATTCAGGCCCTGGATTTTGCCGGGCGCAAGCTGCAACGTGATGGTGGCGCGGCGATGTCGAGCCTGCTGGATGACGTCGATGGCACCGCCCAGGCGCTGGGGTCTCACCCGTCACTCGAAAAGCTGGGCCATGAGCTGGCGGCGGCGACCCAGGATCTCCGGGCCTGCCTTGCCAGGGTGCTGGAAGAGGGCAGCGACGAACACAGCGGACCGGATGCGGTGCAAGCCTACGCCACTCCCTTGTTGTCATTGGCAGGACACGTTCTGTGTGCATGGCAGATGGGGCGTGCGGCTCTGGTCGCACGAGCCGCTCTGGACGCCGGGCAGGATGACGAGTTCTATCGTCGCAAGCTGGTCTGTGCCGACTTTGCGATTCGTCACTGGCTGCCCGAAGGGCGCGCGCAACGGTCTGTGATCGAAGCCGGTTACCAGGACTGGCTGTCACTGTCACTCGCGTGATCTCGTGGCCGCCGAGCCTTCTCGGCGGCTATCTTTGTTTCAGGCCCATTCCACTTGCCATTTATCCTTCGCCAACGGAAGACGCAGGCCGTCACTGGGTCAACATGCGCCATAAAATAAGGAGTTACTAATGAGTAGTCTTTATGACCAGGGGATGCCACGCAACACAGCCAACCATGTGGCGATCTCTCCGTTGACCTTCATCGAACGTACGGCCAGCGTCTATCCCGATCTGCCTGCCATCGTGCACGGACAGGTGCGCCGCGACTGGGCCACCACCTGGCAGCGTTGCCGTCGCCTGGCCTCGGCGCTGGAGCAGCGCGGGCTTGGCAAGGGGGATACCGTATCGGTGATGTTGCCCAACGTGCCGGCCATGTTCGAGGCCCACTTCGGCGTGCCCCTGGCAGGCTGCGTGCTGAATACCTTGAACATTCGCCTGGATGCGGCGGCCATCGCCTACATGCTGGAGCATGCGGAGACCAAGGCCATCCTGGTAGACCCCGAGTTCGTCGAGGTGGTGGGCGAGGCGGTGAAAGGCCTCGAGCATCCCCCTTTGATCATTGATGTGCTGGACCCTGAGTTCGAGGGGAACGCCGAGCGTCTGGGGCAGCTTGAGTATGAAGCGCTGTTGGCGGAAGGTGACCCTGAGTATCCCTATCGGCTGCCAGAGGACGAGTGGGACGCGATCTCGCTGAACTACACCTCGGGTACGACCGGCAAGCCCAAGGGGGTGGTCTACCATCACCGAGGCGCCTACTTGAATGCGGTCAGCAATATTCTTGAATGGGCCATGCCACACCATCCCGTCTACCTGTGGACGTTGCCCATGTTCCACTGCAATGGCTGGTGTTTTCCCTGGACCATCGCCGCCAACGCCGGGGTCAACGTATGCCTTCGCAAGGTCGACCCCAAGCGCATCATGGAGTTGATCGCAGACGAGAAGGTCAGCCACTTCAGCGGGGCGCCGATCGTACTTAACGGCCTGGTAAACCTTGAGGCGGCAGACCGTCGATCCATCGATCATCCGGTCAAGGCGACGACGGCCGGAGCGGCACCGCCAGCGGCGGTGATCGCGGGCGTTGAAGCGATGGGAATCGACGTGACCCATGTCTATGGTCTGACCGAGGTCTACGGTCCGGTCACCGTGTGTGCCTGGCGCGAAGCCTGGGATGCGTTGCCGCTGCAGGAGCGCGCCCGCCTCAAGGCCCGACAGGGTGTGCGTGGTCACATGCTGGAAGCACTCTGTGTGGCCGATCCGGTGACGCTGGAGCCTGTGCCGAAGGATGGGGAGAGCATTGGCGAGATCATGATGCGCGGCAACAATGTCATGAAGGGGTATCTCAAGAATGAGGCCGCCACCCGAGAGGCGCTGGACGGCGGCTGGTACCACACCGGCGACCTGGCGGTCTGGCATGCCGATGGCTATATCGAGATCAAGGACCGCTCCAAGGACATCATTATTTCCGGGGGCGAGAATATCTCGACGATTGAGCTCGAGGATGTGCTGTATGCGCATCCTGGCGTCGAGGAAGCCGCCGTGGTGGCGCAGCCCGACGAAAAGTGGGGGGAGAGTCCCTGTGCATTTATCAAGCTCAAGGCGGCTCATTCTGAGGTGACCGAACAGGACATCATCGAACACTGTCGCGAGCGCTTGGCGCGGTTCAAGGTGCCCAAGCGCATCGTGTTTGCCGAGCTGCCGAAGACTTCCACAGGCAAGATCCAGAAATTCATGCTGCGTCAGCAAGCCAAGGAAAGCTGACGCTACTCGCCCAGGGTAAGTTACCTGCCGAGGAACGTTGCATGACGCCGCCGGTCATCTCCGGCGGCGTTGCTATATGATCCAGCGTGGTCGTGCACTCACACAGATATGTCGCAGATGTATCACCGATTAACCATTGAATGAAACCTAGAGGGACGATGCCATGAGCGAGACTCTGATCGGAGTCGTAGGAGGCGGTACCATGGGGCAGGGGATAGCCCAGGTGCTGATTCAGAGTGGTTTCCAGGTCACGCTGTGTGATGTCGCTGAGGAAGCCCTTGAGCGCGCGCAGACAGGAATCGCCAAGGGACTTGGCAGGCTGGTGGAGAAAGGTCGCCTCAGCGAGCAGGATCAGCAGGCTGCCAGTGCCCGCCTGGCGACGTCCACGTCGCTTGATGCACTGGCAGATCGGCAGGTGATTATTGAAGCCGCCCCTGAAGCCGCAGAGCTCAAGGAACGGTTGTTCAAGGAGCTGGACGCGCTCAATCACCAGGCCATTCTGGCCTCGAATACCTCCTCGCTGTCGCTCACTCGACTGGCCGGCGTGTGCCAACGTCCCGAACGGGTGGTGGGTATGCACTTCTTTAATCCGGTGCCGGTGCTCAAGCTGGTCGAGATCATTCGCGCTGAACAGACCAGTGACGCCACGGTGGCTCGTGTCGAGGCGCTGGCGGAGGCCATGGGCAAGACGTCTGTGGCGATTTCAGACTCGCCGGGCTTTGCGGTGAACCGACTGCTGGTGCCGATGATCAACGAGGCAGCGTTCCTGGTGCAGGAAGGCGTCGCCAGCGTAAACGATATCGATACGTCCATGCAGCTCGGCGCTGCCCACCCCATGGGGCCCTTGGCCTTGGCCGACCTTATCGGCCTGGATGTCTGCCTGGCGATCATGAATGTGCTGGCGGAAGGCTTCGGGGATCCGAAGTACCGTCCTTGCCCCTTGCTGAAGCGAATGGTCGATGCAGGTTATCTGGGCCGCAAGAGCGGGCGAGGATTCCACGACTACAGTGGTTGATGCGGCGTATATGCGCCAAAAGAATGGCTTGTGAGCCTACCAAGCGTTCGCTAGGGTGATGCGAACGCCTGGTCTTGAACCCCCGGTCTTGAAAGCCCGGTCTTGAGAGCCAGGCCTAACTATCACGGTTTCGAGCACAGCGTTGTGAAGCACGCGCTAGATCCCATGCTTGTTCGAGGCGTCTGGCCGTCACCCGTCCCGGGCGAGTGGCGGAGGGCGGCTGAAGCCTTCACAGCGGTGTCTGTCCCTTTACGTACAGGAGTCCCTGCATGAGTGAGCAACTGGTCGAGATGACCGATACAGGCGGCGTTGTTCGTCTGACCATCAACCGCCCCAAGGCGCTGAACGCTCTCAACAGTGGCGTCATCCAGGCGTTGGAAGACGTACTGGACCAGCTGGAAGGCCGCGAAGGGCTGCGTGCGGTGTTGATGACCGGCGCTGGCGAAAAGTCGTTCGTGGCAGGGGCCGACATCACCGAGATGCGTGAGATGTCACCTCAGCAGGCGCGCGACTTCGCGGCCCAGGCGTTGAAGACCGTCAAGCGACTTGAGACGCTGCCAGTGCCCGTGGTGGCCCTGGTCAACGGCTTTTGCCTCGGAGGCGGCTGCGAGCTGGCTTTGGCCTGTGACTGGGCGGTGGCCAGCGACAACGCCGTGTTTGGTCAGCCGGAGGTTCTGTTGGGCGTGATTCCTGGCTTCGGCGGCTCACAGCGCCTGCCGCGCCGGGTGGGGCCGGCCATGGCGCTGGACCTGTGCACCACCGGACGCAAGATTGATGCCGCCGAGGCGCTGCGTATCGGGCTGGTCAATCAGGTGATGTCCCAGGCGGAGCTGGAAGACTATGCCCAGACCTTGACCAAGCAGCTCGCTGGCAATGGTCCGGGAGCCGTGCGCAGTGCCAAGCAGGTCATCCACGATGGCTTGGATCAGGATCTGGACAGTGCGTTGGCGCTGGAGACCAGCCTGTTCGCGCTGTGCTTCGCATCCGACGAGCAGCGTGAAGGCATGAGCGCCTTCGTCGAGAAACGCAAACCCAACTTCTGACGGCGCGGGTTTGTCATAGCCTCGACAACACGGCCCTGGTGTTTACCAGGGCCGTGTTGTTGTAGGAAAGGTATGGGAAGGGGCATGGGGCATGGACGGCGATAGGGTGACGCTCGAGGGATGCGCAGAGGCAGACGCGGCAGAAACGCTAGTGCGTCATCAGATGGCAGATGACTACCTTCGCCACGGGCTGACCTGGGACAGTGAACGGTTTCACCAGCGTTTCCCCGAGAGGTGCTGGCGCTGGGCGGTCTGTGACCGTGGGCGAGTGGGGTTGCTGGCATGGGAGCAGAGTGCTGATGTTGTCGTGCTGCGGGAGCTGCATGTGGTGCCGGATGAACGCGGCAAGGGAATCGGTACGCAGTTGCTCGCACTGTGGGAAGACATGGCGCGCTTGTCAGGTGCTCAATGCCTTCGCCTGCGTGTGCTGTCGGGGAGTCGCGCCGTGTCATGGTATCAGCGACAGGGGTATCAGCAGGTGCGAGGCTGCCCGACTCCCCATGGCCAGGTGCTGGGCCTGGAGAAAGCGGTTGTTCATGATCGCGCAGCCCACTCAGGAGCAGCCAAGGGTTGAGCTGATGGATACTGTTCCTCTCAGCGGGTCCCTGTATGCTGTGGGTTAGACGATACTGACGTCAGGGATGATTCCGGGAGGGCGGGCATGAAGACCATCGGTTTGTTGGGTGGAATGAGCTGGGAATCCACGGTGAGCTACTACCAGTACCTAAATCGTGGTGTCAACGAGACCCTTGGGGGACACCACTCGGCCAAGATCGTCCTGGTCAGCGTCGATTTTGCCGAAGTCGAGGCATTCCAGCGGCAGGGGCGCTGGGAAGACGCTGCCGCCTTGCTGGCAGGCGCTGCCTGGCAGGTGCAGGAAGCCGGCGCCGACATGCTCGTATTGTGCACCAACACCATGCACAAGGTAGCACGTCAGATCGAGAAGGCCGTGGATATTCCCTTGCTCCACATCGCCGACGCCACTGCGGATGCACTGGTCATGGACGGGATCAAGCGTGTTGGGCTACTGGGTACGCGTTTCACCATGGAGCAGGGATTCTACAAGGATCGGCTCGAGGCCTTCGGAATTGACGTCAGGGTCCCTGACAAGCCCCAGCGCGAGCAAGTGCATCGCATCATTTACGATGAACTGTGCCATGGCCAGATCGTGCCAACGTCTCGCGATGAGATGCTGGCCATCATGGAGGAGCTTGTCGCTGATGGGGCCCAGGCCGTGATTCTGGGGTGCACCGAGATTGCGCTGCTGGTCAATCAGCAGGATACCGCGGTGGCGCTGTACGACACCACGGCGATCCACGCGAAAAGGGCGGTAGAACTGGCCATTGGCTGAGCTCAGCCAGCTTAACTGACACCTACCACATCGGCGTCATGGATCCTGTGGGCGCTGTCATGCTGGGGTGACACGATAGGGCGACACGAAAGCGTGTCACGATAGGGCGACACGATAGGGTGTCACGAAAGCGTGTCACGACAGCTCGCTGTGATAGATCGTCACGACAGTCTGTTACGACAGCGTGTCGGCATTGTCGGGTAAGATCGCATGGCTACCGCTCACCGCCACGTCGAGCGCACCCACCACTGACAAGGAACGTTGATGAAGCTGTCCTCTCTCGCCTGCTATCCGGTGAAGTCCCTGCAGGGAATCACCCTGTCCCATGCGGAACTTACCGAGCGCGGCCTGGCCCATGATCGTCGCTGGATGCTGGTCAATCCCACGGGCAAATTCGTCACCCAGCGCGAGCTACCAGCGCTGGCGACCATCGGTGTCGTCCTGACCGAAACAGCGCTACAACTGCGTCATGCGGATATGCCGCCCTTGGTGGTGCCATTGGCGGATACCAGTGGGGCCATGCTGGATGTGAGGGTCTGGGCAAGTGACTGCCAGGCGGAGGATGAGGGCCCTGAGGCGTCACAGTGGCTCGCCGCTGCGCTGGGCGCTCCTCAAGGATCCTTGCGCCTGGTGCGACTCCCCGATTCCGCCAGAAGGCTGGTCGAAACTGATTACCTGTCCCCCCAGGAACAGGGCGTGGTTCATACTGGCTTTGCCGACGGCTATCCACTGCTGATTGCGTGCGAGGCGTCTCTGGCGGCGCTCAACGAGCGACTGCTGGCCAAGGGAGAAGACCCCGTCCCGATGGAGCGCTTCCGTCCCAACCTGGTGGTGTCGGGCGCTGACGCCTTTGCTGAGCGTGACTGGAGCAGCCTGGCGGGCCCAGGCTATCGACTGGGGCTACGCAAGCCCTGCAAGCGTTGCAAGATCATTACCCTTGATCAGCGCAGTGGCGCTGCGCCTTCCCCCAAGGAGCCGCTCAAGACGCTGGTCGAAATGGACACACAGCCTGGCTGGAAAGGCGCCTACTTCGGTCAGAATGCCATCATCGAAGACGGTGTCGGTGCCGTGCTCAGGGTCGGCGACCACCTGGAAGCAAGCCAGCGTCCTGTCACCCTCTGAGGCGCTTCTCCTGGTGGTACCGGCGATGCAGTTCGCGAATCGTATCGCCGAACGCTGCGACTGGCCCGTCGACCTGAAGGCCCGGAACAATGGATCCAATCGGTAGCGGTGCCACCGGTGCCGGGGCGACCTCCCACTGCGCCAGCCATTGACCCAGTTGTTCAGACGAGCTGGCGTAGACAATCCTGCCAAGGCCGACCCAACCGTGGGCGGCGGCGCACATCGGGCAGTGTTCTCCCGATGTGTATACCGTGGCTGCCCTGCGCTCCTCTGCTGACAGGTGGGTGGCGGCCCAACGGGCGATGGCGAACTCTGGATGCTGAGTCGCGTCACCCGCCGCGACATGATTGTGGTCCTCAAAGCGTATCGTGCCGTGGCCATCGACCAGCAGCGAACCAAAGGGTTCGTCGCCCTTGTCCAGGGCCTGCTGTGCCAACTCGATGCAACGGCGCAGGTGATGGAGGTCGGTCTCATTCATCAGCATGTCCTCATAAGTGGCAGCACTGACAGCGTCGTCTGCTAGGCCTGGGATGCCTCGGAGGAGGGATGCCAGGGTGTTCCCATGGACTCTAGCATGCGGGTTGACCCCACGCTGCGCTCGGTGACGCCAGTCTTTTCTTTGCCGAAACAAGCCTGCTTTGTCGATGTTTTCCTACGGAGCGGTCGGAGAATCGACTATTGATGCAGACCATTAACCCTAGGAGTCTGTGATTAAGCGTGGCAGATCAGCGGATACGAGGTGCTCGGGATGACGATACGCAAAGGAGTGTTGGCCCAGCAGATGATCACGCTGCTGCAACAGGACCGGACGTTGCTGGAGGAACTCAGCGCTTCCGGGGAACTTCCCTCGATGGATTATCACCCGCGGGTTCGGGCGTTGTATCAGGACAATGCCGAGCGGCTGTCGGGGATCATCGATCGTCAGGGCTGGCCGGGCCGCGATGCCGCAGGTGAGGATGGTTGCGAGGCGGCGTGGCATATCGCCATGCATGCGGTGTTTGACGTCGACTTCATGCAGCGCTGCTGTGTTGCCCTGAAGCAGGCCGTTGGCGACGGTCAGGCTCCCGGGTGGCAGCTGGCCTACCTGGAGGATCGTATGCGCGTGCTGATGGGACAGCCACAGCGTTACGGCACCCAGTTCGAGATTGGTGAGGATGGCTGGCCGGTCCCTGGTGAGATCGAGAACCCTGCCGACGTGGACCGACGCCGACAGGCGCTGGGGCTGGAGCCGCTCTCTCAGCGCCTGGCCCGGTTGCGGGGTTCACCTCAGGGGCCTTCCTGGCATCAGGAGCGAAGCGCCGGCCCGGATCGATGGCGTGATTCGGCCTGAGGCGAGAAGGTGTGCGAGGTGGCGATACTTGCCAGGCGAGTGCGCGATGTTAGTGAGTGGCCGGAAGCGCATCGACCAGCTCCAGCGCAACGGCCATTCGAATCAGTTCAGCCAGATTGGCGGCACCCAGCGTCTTCATGATGCGCTGACGGTAAACCTCAATGGTCTTGGCGCTGAGGGATAGCTGTTCAGCGATTTCACGGCTGGTCAGACCCCGCGCCACCTCCCGCAGGATGGCTTGCTCATTGGCTCTCAGCGTGTCGTAGCGACGCTTCAGCTCCTGCTGTCGCGACCAGTGGTTCATCTGGCAGTGATGGAGATCCAGCGCCTGTTGAATCGTGTCGATCAGCTGCTGCTGGTTGAAGGGCTTTTCGATGAAATCGAAGGCGCCTGCCTTCAAGGCTGCCACCGCCATGGGGACATCACCGTGTCCCGTCATCATGATCAACGGCAGGTGCTGGTCGCGCTGGGCTAGCCGCTGCTGGACCTGAAGCCCACTGAGTCCGGGCATGCGCACATCCAGCAATAGCACCTGATGCGAATGGGTCGAGGCAAGAAAGTCATCACCGCTGGAGTAGCCTCTAGCGCCGAGTCCTACCGACTGCAGCAGCCAGGCCAGCGACTCCCTCAGATCTTCGTCATCATCGACGATGGCGACGGTGGCAGGCGGAACATCATGGGACATGGCAGTTACCGAGGTGGTCTGGCGAGCCTGGACATGTGGTGAGCACATGCTGACCGCCGATAACAGAAAACAAGCAACGTCGTTATCCTATCCGATTGGGGCCCTGCCGGGGACTGTTCATCGCGCTGGTGCTGGTGCCTAGACGCGCGCGAGGCTGATGCGAAAGCGTGCACCGGTAAAGGGGGAAGACACCTGGAAGCGCTGAGAATTCTCTGGCACTGGAGCTCGGTACGTTGCGCCGTCACGACCAGTGTCCTCAAGCGTCAGCCCTCCGCCCATGGCCTCCAGCAATGACAGACTGATCGATAGCCCCATGCCAAGGCCCTCCGGGCGACTACTGACAAAAGGCGTGAAGAGCTGTGGACGCTGATCTTCAGGGACGCCTGGCCCGTCATCCAAAATGTCGATGCATACCGTATCTGCGCCGGTGGGATAGGCATCGACGAGGATACGGGGAGGCGAGGTAGTGGCCACCGTGTCGCGGCAGGCGTCTAGCGCGTTACGAATTAGGTTTACCAGTACCTGCTCCAGCCCCTCGGCGTCGGCAGTAACGTACAGGCCAGGAGGCGTCATGCACCAGATGAGCTGAACCCCTTCGTGGCGGCACTGTGGCTCCCACAGGTCGACCGCCGCAGAGATGATGGCGGAGAGGTCCTGGGGGGCAAGGTGCAGGCTGCCACGGCGAACAAACCGGCGAATATGCTTGAGACGGTCCGATAGCCGCTGAATCTGATGGCTGATTCGGGTGAGTGGAACGGTGAGCTCACTGGCAGGCTGTTGGGGATTGCGTTCAAGCTGCATCAGCGCGCCACTGGCATAGTTGCTGAGGGTCGCCAATGGCTGGTTGCACTCGTGGGCAATCGTGGTGGCCAACTCGCCGAGGGAGGCCAGCCGATTGGCATGAGTAATCTGTTCCTGGTGGCGCCGCGCTTGCGCTTCTGCTTCCAGACGCAGGCTGAGGTCTCGATTGACCAGGGATAGCTGGGCATGGCCTGCCTGTTCACGGTGTTGCTGGACCACACTGAGCACCGGAATGTCACCGCCAGGGCTGGCCAGGGCCAACTCTCCGCTCCAGCGTCCATGCTGGTGAATGGCTGGCAGTACCTGCTGGCACCAGGTCTGGGTGGCCTGGGTGGTCAGCAGCTGGCGAATGGCCAGCGAGGGGCTGTCCTTGGCAAGGCCCAGCAGCTCGCGAGCCGCCTGGTTCGAGTAGACCAGCGTCTCGTCTTCATCACAGAACAGCACGTAGTCCGTGGTCGATTCGACCACCCGTGCCAGGCGTTGACGTCTCGCTTCTTCCTCGACCCGCCGGCTGACATCGCGGGATACGCAGAGTATGTCGATCAAGTCGCCGGTGGCGGGGTCTCGGCGAGTTCGGCTCGTGGTCTCGAACCAGATGTAGTGGCCTTCACGGGTGCGGAAACGGTAGGTCTGCTCGTAGAAGCCTTCGTGGTAGTAAATGCTGGGTGACTTGCTCAGCAGGGCGGCCAGGTCGTCGGGGTGAAACATGTCATAGGCGCAGATGCCCACCAGCTCTTCCGGCGCAAAGCCGAGCAGCGACTGCGAGGCCTGGGACGCATAGAGAAAGACGCCGTCCTGGTCGTGCCGCGAGATTAGATCGGTGGTGCTTTCCGCCAGCCACTGATAGTGACGTTTTTCTTCTTCCAGCCGCGCGATGGTTTGCTCGAGCTCACGCAGCCGGGTGTCGGTAGTGGTGGACATGGGCACACTCGATAGCGATATGGCTTGTCTGGCAAGCGCAGGTCACACAGGGCGGCTGACTCAGCGCGCGGGGTCGATCATGCCCCCGAGTGAGGCGTTGCGTCGGAACCAGCCCGCGATGCTGGCCCGGGGGTGTCGCGTTGGCAACACTTCATGGGGTACTTGCTCTGACAGGAAGCACACCAGGGTCCCAGCCTGTGGCGCCACACGCGCCACTTCCCGATCCTGGTCATCGCTTGCGTAGATCACCATCTCACCGCCGCCGTCCTCAGGCCAGTCCGGATTGAGGTAGCCGACCGTGGAGACCACACGGTTGGCGCGGCCGCGAAAGCTGTCGAGGTGGCGACGATAGAAGGCGCCGCTGGGGTAGCGTGCCAGGTGCGCTTCATACTCGAAGAGGCCGAGAAACAGGCTGGCATTGAGGGCCTGCTGCAATTCCCCCATGGTGTCCAGGTAGCGACGCTGGGCCAGGGTTTCCCGGTCGAGCCAATGGATGGCATCTCCGCGAATGTCATCGCGGGTTTCGTGCTCGTTGCCGCGTCCTATACCTGCCCTGGTCAGGGCCTCTAGACGAGCGCGGTCCTCGATTTCGCTGTGCAGGGCCTGGCAAAGCGCAGGATCCAGCAGTTCCTTGCCGATATAAAAGCCTTGCTCCACCAGCGCCTCGATCAACTCGTCGAGGCGGCCAGGGGGTAGAGGGCAAGCGTCTGGATAGCTCATGGTGCCGAAGTCGTCTCTTGCCAGGTGATGTCATGTGCCCTTGCGAGCCAGTGGTGGCTGTCTGCGTCAGGCATGTGGGGCCCGTCGCGGAGGCAGGTGGCGCAGTGTACCCTCAGGGCGGCGCGAGAGGCTCATTTCCTGGCCGAATCCCTCCGCCAGAAGCTCCACCAGCATCATCGCCGATAGCCCCCAGATCACGTAGTCCTCGCCTTGGTCGGCAGGGATCAGGTAGCTGGGCACGTAGAGGTTATTGCCGTCGACCGGGATGACATCGGTATGGGTGCGATGATCGTCAAGGAAGTGAGCCAGCGGCACCTCGAAGATGGCGTCCAGCTCGCCCTGATCCGGCGCCAGCGGGAGCCCCGGCGGTATGATGCCGACAAAGGGCGTGACCTTGAGCCCGTGCAGGGAAAGCACATCGGACAGCTGACCGATCACCTCGACGTGATGGGCCTGCAGGCCGATTTCTTCTTCCGACTCACGCAAGGCCGTGGCCAGCAGGTGGTCATCTTGATCCTCGCGCTTGCCGCCAGGGAAGGCCACTTGGCCGCTGTGGGTCGACAGATGGCTGGCGCGACGCGTGAACAACAGGCCCGGCTCTGGTCGGTCGATCACTGGGATCAGCACCGCTGCCTCTGGCAGCTTGACCTTTAGCTGCCGCGGGGAATGCGCTTGCAGGCGTTTGCGTAGTTTCTCTAACATGGGGTGTCCGCTGGGTTTCGTTCGTTGTACCCAGCCCTACGTAGCGGCGTCAAGCCTGTCTCCCACTCCCTGCCAGGGAACGACAAGAACGATTGCAGCCCATGAATTTTTGCAGCCACTGTGGTGAGCCGGTCAGCTTTGCCATCCCTGAGGGGGATGACCGCCCGCGTTTCCTGTGCCATGCCTGCGGCACGATTCACTACCAGAATCCCAGGATCGTGGCGGGGACCTTGCCGGTGTGCGGCTCTCGCGTATTGCTGTGTCGGCGGGCCATAGCTCCCCGAGAAGGGTACTGGACGCTGCCGGCAGGTTTTATGGAGAACGGAGAGACGACACCGGATGCGGCCCGGCGGGAGACCCGCGAGGAAGCCTGCGCCGATGTGGCGCTGGCGGGGCTGTACACCATGATCAATCTGCCCCACATCGACCAGGTCTTCATGATCTTTCTGGCGGAGCTGAACGGCAGCTATGCGGCGGGGCCGGAGAGCCTGGACGTGCAACTCTTTGAAGAACACGAGATACCCTGGGATGAGCTTGCCTTTCCCACCATCGAGCGCACCTTGCGGCACTTTTTCGAAGACCGGGGCACTGATCACTTCCCGTTGCACGTCAGTGACATCACCCCAGAGCAGCGCTCCGCCTTCTTCGGCAGTGCCTGAGCAGGGCCCATTCAATGCTGCTCGCCGTGGGCCTGTGATGGCGAGGCCGATCTGAGCGTGAGCCGAGCGTGAGCCGAAGCTTGAGCCGAGCTGGAGCAGGAGGTCGCCGCTCGGCCAGGCGCAAGACGTCACAGTTCGGCCAGGCGCCAGACGTCATAGGCCACTTCTTCATAAGGGTGTGCCAGTTTCAGTGCCGACACTGCCGCTTCAATCAACTCATCTGCACACACCATTTCGACCTTGAACTCCTGTACTCGCTCGAGCTCACCGACTCGGCCGATATGCGGATCCGCGCCGTTCAAGGGCCTGAACTGACCTTCCCCGGCGGTCTGAAAGCAGCAGGCTTCATAGTCGCCGATACGGCCAGCACCGGTGGCGAAGACCGCTTCCTTGACCGCCTCCGCATGGTCGTGTGGTACGAAAAAGGCGAGCTTGTACATAACGTCTCCCTGGAGCAACAGTGCATGAGGGCCTGCGACTGCCTGCCCACCGGGCAGGCTAGACCCGTCAAGAGCTGCCCAGTGTAGCCGGGGTGTGTCAGTGCCCGATACCCAGCCAGCGCTTCCACCATGGCAAGGCGTTGGCGTCCACGGCCTCCTGCTGGGCGCTGGTGGTGGATTCCAGAAAGGCCTTGATGGGGTCGACTTGCTGGGGGCGATCGAGCATGGGAGCGTGTCCACAGCCAGGTACGCTCAATGTCTCGAGTGTTGGCTGTGCTTCGCCCATGCGCTGGACAATGTCTTCGCTGATCAGCGTGGAATCTTCGCCACGAATGACCATCAAAGGGCAACGTATGGCCCTCCAGTCGGACCAGGTATCCCGCGGCGTGTCATGGACAAATTGCTCGCCTATCCGGGGGTCGTAGTGATAGGTCCAGCTGCCGTCCGGCAGGCGCCGAGCGCTCTCCAGTGTCAGCTGGCGCCAACCGTCCTCGGTGTCGATGCCAAAGCCGGCGTAGTGGCGACGTAGCTCTGCTTCAAGCTGCCCCAGCCGCGTGAATCGATGGGGGACCGTAAAGTAGCTGGCAAGCTCGGTCAGCCCCGAGGGGTCGAGCTCGGGGCCGACATCGTTAAGCACCAGGCGTTCGATGCGGGATGCGCTGGCAGGATCTGCCGCCAGCAACATGCCGAGCAGGCCTCCCATGGAGGTACCAATCCAGGGGACGCTGTCCAACGAAAAGTGGTCGAGTACAGCTAACGCGACTGTCATGTAATGGGCGTATACATAGTCATTGGCCGGATACATGGACCAGCTGGAGAGCCCTCGCCCGGGGGTGTCAGGAGCAAGAACGCGCCATTCTGGACCCAGCTCTCTTGCCAGGGCTGCGAAGTCGCCACCATGGCGCGCCAGCCCATGCCAGGCCACTACCGTTTTCGGTGCTTCGGGGTGGAAAACGCGCACGGCGATCTCCAGTTCGCGATGTGTGACCAGGCTCAGATGATCCATGGCAGCTCCTGACGGGTGGTCTGACGGCGAGGATGCAAATGCTGCATTGCATCATTCTAGTCGAGCTAGAGGGTGCGTGCGAAATTGCGAAATTTTCACCATCCTTGCACGAAGGGCGGTAGAATAGTCCATCAAACATGCGACAATGTATGTATATCGATTGCTACTATTGGCGTATGCTGCAAGTGAAAGATCGTTGACCCGATGCAAGATCGAATCTCGCGGATGGCGCGGGAGTCGACCACGCTGTGTCAATGACGCGCCCCGCTGCTGTACCGGTCCTGATTGCCTGGAAGGAGCCCTCCGGGCCGGTGTGATGGGACTTGTGGACAACGCCAAGCAACATACCGAGGATGCTTTTAATGACGCCTTCCCATCCAGTTTCTGATTCCCGGAGTACGCCGGTACGCGTGCGCCGCCACCTGCTGTGTGCCGTTGTAGCTGCCTTGATGGTGGGACAGGCCCAGGGTGCTGACCTGCTGACCATTACCCGCGACGCCCTGGAAAACAATTCCGAGCTGGCATCGGCACGCGCTGCAACCAGTGGCGTGGAAGAGGGCATCAACGTCGAGCAGGCGGACCTCAATCCGCAGGTATCCGCTTCAGGTGAAGCGGCCTATAACCACATCTTCGAGACGCAATCCCAGTCCGGTTTCAGCGGCACCGGTATGGATGATGACTACATCAGCTACGGAATCAACTTGCAGGCCACTCAGAAGCTGTACGACGCGCTGAACAGCCGTGAGGTCGACGTGGCCAAGGCGCAGCTCGAGCAGCAGACCTTCAGCCTGGCCGCGACCGAGCAGCAGGTGCTGATCGACACATCCTCGGCGTATTTCGACATTCTCCGTGCGTATGAAATTCTGGAAGCACGCCGTGCCCAGGAGCGTGCTATCGGGCGTCAGCTCGAGCAAGCCCAGGAGCAGTTCGATGTGGGCCTGATCGCCATCACTGATGTGGAAGAAGCTCGTGCCAGCTTCGACCAGTCTCGGGCGGACCGCATTACCGCTGAAAGCAACCTGCAGGTCGCCTTCGAGGCCCTCGAGCGACTGACCGGCAAGCGTTACGACAGCATCGAGATGCTCCAGGACGACCTGCCCATTGCGCTGCCTGAGCCGGCCAGCCGCGATGCCTGGATCGAGCTGGCGATTGAGCGCAATCCCGAACTGCTGGCGCAGCAGGCCGGTGTCGATGTGGCTCGCGAGCAGATCGATGTGGCTCGCGCGGCGGATCTACCGGTCTTCGAGGCCTTTGCCAACTACGCCTACAGCGATGATGAGCGGGACGGCTACGAGGACTACAACTCGAACAGCCAGGTGGGCGTGAGTGCGAGCATGCCGCTTTACACCGGCGGACGCACCAGTGCCTCCGTGCGCCAGACGACCTACCAGCTGGAGTCGAGTCAGTACGACTTCGAGTCCCAGCGCCGCGAGACCGTGCTGCAGATTCGCTCGCTGTACACCCAGGTCAGCAATGACGTGTCCACCGTGGCGGCGCGCAAGCAGGCCATCGTCTCCAACCAGAGCGCTCTGGACGCCACTCGTGCGGGCTATGAGGTCGGCACACGTAACATTGTTGACGTGCTCAATGCCGAACAGAGCCTGTATAACGCCATCGCCGACTACGCCGATGCTCGATACAACTACGTGGTCGACCTGCTGAGCCTGCATCGCCAGGCCGGCGTGCTCGACGCTGACGATATCGCTGAACTGAACGCCTTCCTGGTAGAAGAAGGGCAGGTCAACTTTACGCTTCCCGAGCAGAGCGAAGCCGACGGCTACGACGCAGTGCTGGACATTGGCGCGCCTCCGCGTCAGGACTCGTAGTTCCCGCCAGCGCCGGTCCGGCCACCACCGCGGTGGCCGGATGTCTTTCAGCCTTACGACATCACGAACCCCAAGGAATGACGGGATGAAAACCACCATGACGCGCGGTCGCCCCTGGGCCGCACTGGCGGCGGCGTTGCTGCTGGCTGGCTGTAGCCAGGATGAAGGACAGTCTGACGCCCAGGCGGGCGGCCAGCCGCCGGCAAAGCCTATTGAAGTGGCAGAGCTGGCCTATCAGGACATTCCGCTGGATAAGTCGTACCCCTCCAAGTTGATGAGCGAGCAGGAGGTCACGCTCGTGGCGCGCGTCACTGGTGTGCTGGAAGAGCGCAAGTTCGAGCCCGGCGATCAGGTGGAGAAGGGCGATAGCCTGTATACGATCGAGCCTGACCTGTATGAGGCAACGGTAGCGCAGCGTGAGGCAGATCTGGCCAGCGCCCAGGCCGAGGTGGCTCGGGCGGACCGTGATGCCAACCGTTTCCAGCAGCTGGCCGCGCAGAACTCTGTCAGCCGCCAGCAGGTGGATCAGGCATTGGCGGACGCGCGGGTAGCACGTGCCAGCGTGGCCCAGGCCGAAGCGGCCCTGAAGAGTGCCCAGCTTGATCTGAACTATGCGGATGTCAGAGCCCCGGTGTCCGGCGTGATTGGCTTGAGCGAAGTCAACGTCGGCAACCTGGTGTCGCCGAATACCGAGCTGGCCACCATTACCCCTCTGGACCCGCTCGAGGTGCGCTTCCAGATGCCCCAGAACGATGCCTTCGAGCTGCGTCGTCAGCTTGAAGACATGAGCATCGAAGACATTGTTGCCTCGTTGGAAGCGTACTCTTCTCGCGGGGAGGCACCCACTGTATTGAGCGGTCACCTGGACTTTCTCGGTTCCCGCGTCGACCCCGACACCAGCACCGTCCAGGCCGAGGCCACCTTCGCCAATCCTGACGGCGCGGTGCTGCCCGGGCAATACGTGCGCGTGAAGATCGAGGGACTTGCGCGCTTCGGTGTGCTGGCGGTTCCCGAGCTGGCGTTGACTCAGGGGCTGATGGGACCGCAGGTATACGTGCTGGATGACGACAACGTCGCCCGCGCGCGCCCGGTGCAGCTGGGTGAACTGGCCGGTCCGTGGCAGATCATCCTGGATGGCGTCGAGCCTGGCGAGCGTGTGGTAGTCGGCGATCCGGGCAGCTTGAAGCCAGGCACCCCGATTGACCCGCAACCCTTTGACGGTGATGCCGAGGCGCTGATGCAGGCGGCCCAGTACGACGAGCAGCAGGCACAGCAAGGTGGCCAGGGTGGCGCAGGACAGGCTCCCGGCGAGCAGGCTGAGGCCGCTGCGGGAGAGGGCGCCGACCAGGCGTCAATGGAGGCACCGCAGGGCAACCAGGAGGCCGAGGAGGCTGAAGGAGAGGGCAACGAATGAATTTCGCCAACTTCTTCATCAAACGGCCGATCTTTGCCTCGGTCCTGGCGATCATCCTGACCATCATCGGTGCGATGAGCATGCGGGTACTGCCGATCGAGCAGTATCCCAGCGTGGTGCCTCCGACGGTGTCGGTGAGCGCGACCTTCCCCGGGGCTGACGCCGAGACCGTGGCGCAAACCGTCGCGGCTCCCCTGGCGGAAGCCATCAACGGCGTCGAGAACATGCTCTACATGAACTCGACCAGCTCCGATAACGGCTCCATGAGCCTGAGTGTCGCCTTCGACATCGGCACTGACGGTGATATCAATACCATCAACGTCAACAACCGGGTGCAAGGGGCGCTGTCCCAGTTGCCCGAAGCGGTGCAGGAGCAAGGGGTTCAGGTCGAGTTGCGTTCTAGCTCGATCCTGATGCTGGTGTCGTTGATCTCTCCCCAGGGAGACTACGACAACATCTACATGCAGAACTACGCCACCCTCAACATTCTCGATGAGCTGCGCCAGATTCCCGGCGTCGGTGAGGCCGAGGTGCTGGGCGGCGGCGAGTTTGCCATGCGCATCTGGATGGACCCGAACAAGCTGGCCGAGTACGACCTGACGCCGACTGAAGTGGCGGCGGCGATCCGCGCCCAGAACACGGAAGTGCCTGCGGGCAGCCTGGCGTCGACACCCATCGACAGCCCGCGAGCCTTTACCTACACCATCACCGCCGGCGGACGTCTGTCCAGTGCCGACGACTTCCGCAACATCCTGCTGCGTACCAACGAAGACGGGTCTGCACTGCGTCTGGATGATGTGGCTCGCATCGAGCTGGGCGCCTCCTTCTATGGTGTCGAAGCGCGTCTTAACGGCGCCATCATGACGCCGATCATGATTCAGCAGCAGCCTGGCGCCAATGCGCTGCATACCGCGGATCTGGTGAAGGAGAAAATGACGGAGCTGGAAGGGCGCTTCCCGCCGGGGCTGGAATTCGTGGTGCCCTATGACACCACGCTGTTCATCGATGCGTCGGTGGAAACCGTCTTCCACACCTTTATCGAAGCCTTCCTGATTGTTGGCGTCATTCTGTTCATCTTCCTGCAGAACTGGCGTTTCACCGTGATCGCCATGTCGGTGGTGCCGGTGTCTGTGCTGGCGACCTTTGCAGGCTTCTATGCGTTCGGCTTCTCGATCAACCTGCTGACCCTGTTTGCCCTGGTGCTGTCGATAGGCATCGTGGTGGATGACGCCATCCTGGTGGTAGAGAACGTCGAGCGAGTGCTCTCCGAAGATGAAGACATCAGCGTTCGTCAGGCGACGGTTCAGGCCATGAAGGAAGTGGGCGGTCCGGTCATTGCGACGTCATTGATCATGGCGGCGGTGTTCGTACCGGTGGCGTTCCTTGGTGGCTTCACCGGGCAGATCTATCAGCAGTTCGCGTTGACCATCGCCATATCGGTGGCCTTCTCGGCGCTGATGGCGTTGACCTTCACTCCGGCCCTGTCCGCGATCTTCATCAAGCATGACCTGCACAAGAAAGAATCCGGTTTCATGCGTGCGGTGCGCACCCCGCTGAGGCTGTTCGATCGCTTCTTCGACGGGGTCACCAAGCTGTTCATGCTGGCGGTGAAGGGGCTGGTCAAGGCCTGGATACTGACCCTGGCGCTGGTGGCCCTGGTGGGCGTTGGTTCGTTCTGGCTGTACGAGAACACGCCGTCGACTCTGGTGCCCGAGACCGATCAGGGCATTGCCTTGGCGGCCGTCAGTCTGCCGGACTCGGCGTCGCTGAGTCGTACCAAGGCCTACATGGCGGAAGTCAGCAAGCGTATCGAGGAGGTGCCCGGTGTGAGGTACTCATCGGCCATCGCTGGCTACGACATGCTGACCAGCTCGGTCAATACGGCCCGCGGCATCATCTTCATCAACATGGATAACTGGGACGAGCGGGAGACCACCGTTGATGACTTGATCGGACGGATCTTCCAGATCGGTGCCGAGGTGGATGGCGGCACGGTCATGGCCTTCAATATGCCGCCGATCATTGGTCTCTCCACCACTGGCGGGTTCACCGGTTATCTGCAGTCGTTCTCCGGTGCCACACCCGAGGAGATCTACCAGGCCTCGCTCAAGGTCATGCAGGCAGCCAATCAGGATCCTGCGCTGAATCAGGTGTTCTCGACGTTCAGTGTCAACGTGCCGTCATTCCGGGCTGATATCGACCAGCAGAAGGCGCTGAGCTACGGCGTGTCGCTGACCGACCTGAACGCGACCTTGTCGAATACCTTCGGTAACGGCTTCGTCAACTTCTTCAGCTACCAGAACCGTAACTTCCAGGTGTACCTGCAGAACGAGGCGGAGTACCGCGACACCCCGGACGACATCAACAATGTCTACGTGCGTGGTGGCAATGGCGAGCGGATTCCGCTGTCCGAGTTCGTGACTCTCGAGCGCAAGGCGGCGCCTGCCGTGGTGACCCGCTTTGGGGTTTACTCGGCGGCGCAGTTCCAGGGCGGTCCTGCTGAGGGCTATTCCTCCACCCAGGCGATCCAGGCCATGGAGAGGATTGTCGAGGACACCCTGGGCAGTGACTGGGGGATGGGCTGGACCGGTACTGCCTATCAGGAAAGCGAGGCAGGCAACGCCGGTACCATCGCCATTATCTTCGGCATGGTTATGGTATTCCTGATTCTGGCGGCCCAGTACGAAAGCTGGTCCTTGCCGCTGGCGGTGCTGACGGCAACGCCCTTTGCCTTCCTGGGTGGCATCGCGGGTATTGCCATGCGTGGACTGGACACCAGCGTGTACGTCCAGATCGGGGTACTGGTGGTGATCGGCCTTGCGGCCAAGAACGCTATCCTGATCGTCGAGTTTGCCGAGCTGCAACGCAAGGAAATGGGCAAGAGCATACGTGAGGCGGCCATCACCGCGGCTGAACTGCGTTTCCGCCCCATCGTCATGACCTCCATGGCCTTCATCTTCGGCACCTTACCGCTGGCCATGGCAACCGGTGCCAGTGACACCAGTAGTCACCACATCGGTACCACGGTGGCTATGGGCATGGCGTCGGTGGCGGTACTGGGCAGCTGCTTCGTGCCATCCTTCTACGCCATGATCGCCACGCTGTCGCACAAGCTATTCGGCAGCAACTCGTCCCACGACGAGAGCGAAGATATAAGCGGCGACAGGGGTGATGACAGGGGGGATGACAGAGGTGATCAAGAGCAACGTCCGACGACCCCCTGATAGCGTCACTCGCTTTATCTGCACGTGGTGCTGACCAAGGCGCCGTCCCATTGGGACGGCGCCTTTTTTCTTCCCGCTGGGCCGTCTTTCGGGGCAGGCCGACGCACGCAGAGAGCGGATATCCAGGCCTTGGTGCATCGCTTGCTGCAGCGCAACACGTTGTCCGGTAACGAAAAAATCCACACCGCCCGGTCGAGGTTTGACGTAGAGAGCGCTATGCTTTTATCAGACACTAAACGAGTGGCATCGGCTGCTGGGCAGGTGGAAGGCCCACCCTTCGCCACGGGAGAGACGTATGAATATCGCGATCATCCAGGAAACGGCATTCAGCTTTCCGCTTATTCTGTTCACGCTGCTACTGCCCGTGGTCCTGATCTACTGGTTGCTGGTCGCCGTCAGGGTGGCACCGTTGCAGCTGTTTGAGCGCGATAGCCTGAGAGACGACCACCTGGCCAGCACCATGGTGTCGCTTGGGTTTGCTGGCGTGCCCGTCACCATGGCGCTTTCTGTGTTGTTCGTGTACGCGGCGATCATCACGCTGGTTGCCGAGCTACTGGTGTTGCGCTGGTTTAATCTGGCGCTGGTGATCGTGCCTTTGGGTATTGCGGTATTGTGGGGAGCCTTTGCTCTTGCGTCACCACTTGCGGCCAAGAGTTGCCGCGCGTTGTTGCGTCATTACCGTGACCGGCCTTCTTTCAACCAGCGGTGCCTGCTAGGTGAGCGAGTGCAAGTGGTGGGCTTTGTCGATCAGCAGGGATGTTGTCGAGCGGTGCTGTGTTCCGATGGCACGCGGGAGGTTTGCCTCAGGGGCAAGCCCGGCTCAATGCCCAAGGAAGGAGAGGTGCGGGTGCTGGTCAAGTACCTGGATGAACAAGATGGATTTCGTTCAGTCGCCGAGCGCGAGTTTCTCGATGCGCGCACGCGCCTGGTGCGACTCAAGCTGATCGAGCGCCATGAGCCGGTGCCACCCCAGGACAATGCCGAGAGCAGGCAACATCGTCATTACCACGGACATCACCAGCACTGACCGGTGCTGCGCTGCTATGACGTCTCACTGCTGCCGATCAGGGTGATAAGGTCATCCACCAGCGCCGGGCCGCGCTGGCTGAGCGAGAACGCATCGGGTACTCGCAGCCATTCCCAGAACAGCCCGCTGAGGGCGTAGTGGAACAAGTCAGTGGCGCGCTCCGGGCTCAGCCCTGGACGCAGCTGATGGCGCTCTTCTGCCTGTTGAAACTGCCTAAGCAAGGCCTGACAGGTTTCTCTGGCTATCTCTGCCTTTGCCTGCAGCGGGTCGAAGTCATCGGTACGTTCGCAATGGTGCAGCAAGATGCCGTGCACGCGTCGGTGTCTCGGGGTATCGCACTGCTTCAGGCCGGTGTGGCAGCCCAAGCGCACCGCTTCCAGTGGCCGATGGCCCACCTCTGCGTGATCAAGGTTGTTCAGTAGGTCCTCAAAGGGAAGGTGAACACGCTCCAGCATGGCGCGGAACAGATCGCCCTTGTTGCGGAAATGCCAATACAGCGCGCCGCGGGTCACTCCCGCCCGTCGGGAAATCTGGTCCAACGAGGCACGTGCCACGCCGCGTTCGAGAAACACCTCCTCGGCGGCATCGAGCAGGGCGGCTCGGGTAGCGGCAGCTTCTTCCTTGGTACGGCGGGCCATGTGGGCGGGCAACTCCAGCGGTATCGTCAAGTAACGTATTCTACCGGACTCACCGAATGAGTTCAGTGACGTCGATGAGTGATGCGAGGTAAATTGGACTCGTTTTGGAGACGGCGTGGGCGTATAAGAACGAACATGCCGTCCGCCTGTAGACGGACCGATAAGGTGACCAAGGAGCCTGTATGGCGAGAGCCCCTTTTGAACTGGCCGGAGTCACGGTCAAGCCCGGCAGTCGCGCACAGATCGATGTGCCCGTGGCCAAGCTTTATACCCACGCCCCTTTGGATATCCCCGTAGAAGTGGTCCACGGACGGCAGGCAGGTCCTACCCTGTTGGTATGTGGCGCCATTCACGGCGATGAGATCAACGGCGTTGAAATTGTCCGTCGGCTGCTGCGCTCCCGCCAGATCAATCGCTTGAGGGGCACCCTGATCGCGGTGCCTATCGTCAATATTTTTGGCTTCGTGCAACACAGCCGGTACCTGCCTGACCGACGCGATCTTAATCGCTGTTTTCCCGGGAGTGAGTCGGGGTCTTTGGGCGGGCGTATTGCGGCGCTGTTTCGTGAACAGATTGTCGATCACGCGACTCACATCATCGATCTGCACACGGGCGCGATTCATCGCACTAACCTGCCACAGATTCGCGCGCAGCTTGGCGATGCCGGCGAAGAAACGCGACGCATGGCGGATGCCTTCGGGGCTCCGGTCATCCTCAATGCGGAACTGCGCGAGGGAAGCCTTCGCCACTATGCCCAGAGTCGCGGTACGCCGGTGTTGACCTATGAAGCGGGTGAAGCACTGCGCTTTGACGAATGGGCGATCACCGCAGGGGTTCGCGGCGTTCAACGGGTCATGCGCAGGCTTGGAATGCTCACCGGCGAGCAGCGCCGTCGCGCACCGCCTGCCGCTGAAGTCGCCAATGGATCGAGCTGGGCGAGGGCGCCTATAGACGGCATTCTGCGTCCCAAGGTGCGACTTGGCGCACGGGTAGCCAAGGGCCAGGTACTGGGGAAGGTAGCAGACCCCTTCGGCGAGACCGAAGGCGAGGTCTTGGCCATGGCTGACGGTATCGTGATCGGCATGAGTCGACTGCCTCTGGCCAACGAGGGGGAGGCGCTATTTCACGTCGCTCGGTTTGATGCCATCGAAGAGGCCGAGAGTGCCATCGAGACGTTTCAGTCCAGCCTGGAACCACCGCCGGACGCCCTGTATTGACGTTCCTGGGGAACCTGATGCCAGCCAGCGGCCGAGCCTCGTACTCGGCCGCTGGCGTTTAATGCCTTCAATACGGCAGCAAGGCTCAGGACTCGACGGTGTCGGGTACCAGTCCCAGCGCATCATCGAACACGGCTAGACCGGCACCTTCCTTGTGGGCGTTTTCGGAGAGGTGACGACGGAACTTCCGGCCGCCAGGGCAACCCTGGAAGAGGCCCAGCAGGTGGCGTGTCATATGGTTGAGCTTGGCTCCTTCCTCCAGGCGACGCTGGATGTAGGGGCGAAGCGTCATCGCTGCCGCATGGCGGCTCTGAGCCGGTCCAGGCACCCCGTAGAGGGCCTCATCGACCTGGGCCAAGAGCCACGGATTTTGATATGCCTCGCGTCCCACCATGACGCTGTCGACGTGCTCAAGCTGCGCTGCGCACTCCGTCAGGCTTTTGATGCCGCCGTTGATCCCGATATGCAGGTCGGGCCGGTTCGCCTTAAGGCGATGGACACGTGGATAGTTGAGCGGCGGCACATCGCGGTTTTCCTTGGGCGACAGCCCCTGCAGCCACGCCTTGCGCGCATGCACGATGAACACTTCACAGCCCGCGTCGGCGACCTTGGTGATGAAGTGCTCCAGGTCTGCGTCCTCGTCCTGATCGTCGATACCAATACGACACTTCACCGTCACCGGGATCGACACCGCCTCACGCATGGCGGCCACAGCTACCGCCACCTTGTCGGGATGGCCCATCAGGCAGGCGCCGATCAGGTTATTCTGCACGCGGTCACTCGGGCAGCCGACGTTCAGGTTGACCTCATCGTAGCCCCACTCTTGAGCGATGGCCGCGCACTCCGCGAGCTCGCCCGGATCGCTGCCCCCCAGCTGCAACGCCAGAGGGTGTTCCACCTTGTCATAGCCAAGAAACCGTTCACGAGGGCGACCATGCAAGATGGCACCGGTAGTCACCATCTCGGTGTACAGCAGCGCCTGGCGCGTCAGCGCACGCGCGAACACCCTGTAGTCGCGGGTAGTCCAATCCATCATCGGTGCAACTGAAAACCGACGGGCCTGTGAAATTGGGGTCTGTTTCGTCATATCAACCACTTAGTAGCGGCAGCATACTGTATAAATATACTGTTTGGTACCGTTGATTCCTTGCCGCAACCGGGCTTACTGTACCATCGTTGCACCAGATTTCGGGCGTAACCCTTTATCGGCGGAATGGTGGTACACCATGGCGACATTTCAGAAGAGAGGGACTCGATGGCGGGCCATTGTACGCAAGAAAGGCCACCCGGCCCAGAGTAGGACATTCAGTACGAAGGCGCGCGCGCAGGCGTGGGCCCGGCAGGTCGAGGATGACATCGAGGCGGGGCTGGTTGGTCAGGGCCCGGTGCCTACCGTCGGCGACCTCGTCGATGGGCACCTGGTACACCTGGAACAGACGTCTGGGCGTGGGCGAAAGAACCTGACCTCGGCCAGAAACCTGAAAGCGGGCCTTGGGGCTGAGCTACTTGCCTCGGAGCTGTCCTTTCAGAAGCTGCAGGAGTTCTGCCAGACGCGTATCGCTGTGGATGGTGTGAAGCCGGCCACGACCAAGCACGACATCATGTTTCTTTCCGGCTCGTTGACCACGGCGACGGTGAGCAGCCTGCTACCCGCCGGGTATCGAGACAAGATGGCGAGTTGGCGGGTGGGGTTGCAGCGCGCGGGCTTGATCGGCGCCCCTCAGAGCCGCGACAGGCGGCCGACGGCTGAAGAGCTCGAGGCACTGCTGGTACACACGAAGCATAATCGGGCGTTGCGGCGTATCCGCTATCACGATTTGATCCGCTTCGCCGTCGAGTCCTCCATGCGTCTCGATGAGATCTGCAGTTTGAGGTGGGAGGATGTCGACCTCGAGTCGGGCACGGTGATCATCCGGCTGCGCAAGCACCCGACACAGAAGCGCGACCAGGAGGTGCCTTTGATGGGGGAGAGCCAGAGCATCATCGAGGCGCAGCCGCGAGTCGATGATCGCGTGTTCCCCTATGGCTCCGAGTCGGTGGGGAACGGGTTCAGGCGAATCTGCCGTCATCTCGAGATCGAGGACCTGCACTTTCACGACTTGAGGCACGAAGGTATCAGCCGGCTCTTCGAGCGAGGCTACCAGATCCAGGAGGTGGCCATGGTGTCTGGCCATCGTGACTGGGGTAGCCTACGCCGGTACGTGAACCTGAAAGCCGGCGATCTCGCCAGGCGTGATCGAGAGCGCTAGGCCGCGCCCTCTCGCTGCTGGTCGATGTACTTGGCGGCATCGGTGATGTGCACCATCGGTTGCCGGCCTGTGCGGGTCAGCGGTACCGGGAAGGTACCGGCGGCGATTCGGTTGCGCGCCGTCTGGAGCTCGACGCCCATGATGTCCTTGGCAAAGACCTCCAAGGGAATCAGCACCTTCTCGTACTGAGCCATCAGCAGAAATTCAGTCTTCATGGGCCTTCGTTCCCTGTTCTCTGGTGGGTGACGCGGTCCCTGGTTCGCCAGTGGCTGAACCTGGAGCGAATCTGACGGAAGGTGCGCTCTGCCTCGGGGCTGTGATCCAGCTCGGCGCGGCTGTTGACGCCGCAGGCGGCACATAGCCAGTCACGAGCGTCCTGTTCGTTGTGGGTGCCATCGGGTAGCTGCTTGGCGGTCAGGCCAAACTTGTGGCGCCGGCGCCGGTCCAGGTAGAGCCGAAAGCCTCTGTCCTTGCAAAGCAGGGCGGCAGCCCTGGCCAGGGCGCCTCCTTTTCGTTTGTTCATGGCTCGTCCTCGTCTCCATGGGCATCGTTCCGCTCAGGATCGAACAGGTCTAAGGTCTCGCGGCTGAGTTTCCATGCTTCCCAGGCCAGCAGCAGGGTCATCAGGATGGCCACTGCCGCAATGATGATCAAAATGGTCTCAGCGGACATGGCGCCCCTTCCTTTCGTAGATCTGCTGGCACTCGATGCAGGTGGTGGCCCAGGGCGCGGCCTGGCGGCGTGCCGCTGGGATCTCGTCGCCGCATTCTTCGCACTCGGCGCTTCCGGCCCAGTCGATGCCGATCCAGGAGGGGCGGTTGGCCAGGGCGCCCTCGAGGTGGCGCTCCTGGATCTCGGCGGCGATATCGGCGTTATCAGCCATGGCTCAGCCCTCCCCGCCGGTTTCGATGAGCCAGAAGCGCTGCATCAGGCGGTCTCCATCGTCCAGGTACTCGTGCAGCTCCCGGCCGGTATAGGTGGCCCACTCGATGACGACCAGGGCGGCGTCCTGGAGGTCGCGGTCGATCACTCGCAGCCGGGTGAGCTCGAGGGGCCATTCGGGGCCGTTGTAGATGGCGAGCAGGATCCGGCGGCAGTGGTGGCTCTGACCGCTGTCGCCCTGGGCGACGGCGACGAGCCGCAGCAATGCCGCTGGGCCGCGCTTCTCGACCCTGGCCAAGCGCTGCTCGGCGTCGGCCTCGGCGGCGTGCATGGCTTCCAGAGCCTGGCGGTTTCGCTCGCTCAGCCGTTCGGTAAGCTTGGGCATGCGGGTTTCGTGATTCATGAGACGCTCCTTGCGTGGTGCGGTTGTTGTGCTGCCCGGTGGGCGGGATGCGCCGGCAGGTGATCGATGGCGATGCCGAGCCTGTCCGCCACGTGGTCGAGTCCGGCGTCGGTGAATTCGGTGCGGCCGTAGTGGGTCCAGCCGCAGATGGGGTGCCAGTAGGTGCCGGTGGCCACCAGCACCAGGCGAGTGTTGCCGCGGTAGCGTCCGGCGGGCAGGTTGTCGGCGCCCAGCACGCCGGCCTCGCGTAGGCGACGGGCCAGGGTATTGCGGCCGATGTTCAGCAGGCCGGCGGCCTGGTCGAGTGAGTAGGTACGCTGCATATGGGCCTCCTTTCTCTACCTGCTATGCCTGGAACACCCAGCACTTCACGCTCGCGCCGTTGAGGCGGATGCGGGAGCGCACGGTGCGGTTGGCGTCGACGAACTTGCGGGTCTTGCTGGCCTTGAGGTAACGCTTGAGCTCGCGCAGTTCGGGTACCCGGAGCTTGTATTCACCGCAGGCCCGCTCGAAGTCCTTGAGGTTGATGGCGATCAGATCGCCCTCGCCGCCGTAGTGATCGAGCATTGGCTCGGCCCTGAGTCCCTCGAGGTAGTCGACGGCTTCCCAGAACTCCGCCACGAGCGGGTGATCGGCGTTGATCGCTTGCTGGCGTTCCCGGGCCATCTGCCAGACATGGCCGGCGGCCACATCGATCGTCTGGGTGTTGAACAGGCCCAGGCCATCGGGGCCCAGGCACTCGACCAGGGCGGCGAGCTGGCCGTGGCACTTGGCGATGCGCAGCACCTTGACGTCCGGGTCCTCGGCGAGGCGCTCGGCGTAGTTTCTGGCGCGCTCGTTGATCAGCGTGAGCAGCTCGGCCTCGCGTTGTGCCACGTCCAGGGCGAACTGGCTGACGTGCTCGAGCTCGGCCTTCTCCAGGGCCTCGGCGAGCTCCTTTGTCTGGCGGTTCTGCCCCTCGCGAGTGAAATGCAGGTGGCAGATGCGGGTCTGGATCGCCTCGCCGGCCTGCACGGCGGCGTTTTGGCTGATCACGATCGAGGCACGAAAGGGGGGCTCGTAGGTGTCGTTGCCGCTGTTCTTTACGCCCCGGGCGCGGATCGAGCGGCCGTTGAAGGCGGTCTTGAGCTCGTCCCAGTCGAACTGCTTCTGCTTGGCGCCGCCCTCTTGCTCGCGGTCCGACTCGATCAGCACCACCGGCAGGTTCGAGACCTGGGCGAAGTTCCGGCTGCGTGCCGGCATGGTCGCCTTGGACGGGTCGAAGCCCTCGTAGTCCCGGCGACCGACCAGCTTCCATAGGAACTCGATCAGCGTGGACTTGCCGGCACCGGCCTCGCCGACGATCTCGAGGAAGGGGAACGAGCCCATCTCGGCGCGTATCTGCTCGGCGAGCAGGCTGCCCAGCCAGTAGGCCAGGGCCACCACGCCCTTGCTGCCGAAGGCGCCGAGCAGCTGGTTCGTCCAGCCGGTCTGATAGGCCTCGCGGTCCGGATTGAGGTGTAAGGTCACCGACTGGCTCAGGGTCTTGAGCTGCTTGCGCGGGCCGAGCTCGAAATAATCCTCGCTGTTGATGCGCACCAGCTTGCCGCCGGCCACGGCCAGGTCACCGAACACGTAGGCGCCGTGCTCCTTGCTGTAGCCGATGTAGTCGATGGTCTCGACGGTCTTGATGTTGCCGATCTGGTCCTGGAGCAGGGTGTCGAGCTGCTGGCTCGTGCCGGTCCACACCGCGCCCGGTGCCACGCCGAGCAGGCGCTTCTTGTACTCGGAGGCACTGGCCAGCTGGCCGCCGCTGAAGGTGTTCTTCACCGGGGCGCGGCCGTCGGGAAACTCGACGCGGTAGTAGTACCAGCTCTCGTCGGTGATGGCGTTGGCCTGGTAATACAGCGCCGTGGGGAAGCAGGTGCAGATGCGCTTGACGTTTCCGGCCTGCTCGAGGGCCGCGTCGCGGATCGCCGGGTTGAGGCTCTGCTGGTCGCCGCCGTCCTCGCCCTCGGCTCGCACCGCGCGATCGAAGGCATCGACGTCGAGCTTCCACCACCACACCTGGCGCTTGTACTCGAACCAGAACTCTCGGCGCTCGGTGCGCTTGTAGATGATCAGCGCTTTGGCCATGGCCGAGGGAGCCAGCAGCAGGGCACCGTGGTAGCGGTAGGTCTCGCGGTGCTGCTCGGTGAGCTCGTCGCGCTGGTGGCAGTCGTTCCAGTCGTGGCGGCCGCCGCCGGGGATCTGTGCGGCGCGGCACTCCCAGCCTGCCGCCCGGGCCCGCTGGACGTGCTTGAGGGTGGCGTTCTGACCAGCACGGTTGCCGTCCAGCGCCCACACCAGGGTGGGGGGCGCGGTACCGGCGGCATGGGCGGCATCGGCTAGGGCCTTGAGTGCAGAATCCGGGTAGTTGGTGCAGCTCATCGCCGAGACCGCGGCGATCCCATGGTGGTAGAGGGCGATGGCGTCGAAGATGCCCTCGACGATCCACACCTCGCCGGCCTCGACCAGGTCGGCGGCCGTCAGGGTCGGCGGCTGCCACCAGTCGCCCTTGTACCGGCCGACGAAGTTGGCCTTCTGCTTGCCGAAGCGCTCGGGATTGTCGAGCAGCCGCTCCCAGTAGGCACCGCCGGGCAGAGTGAAGCGCACCGTGGCGCTACCGCCCACCTTGGGCTTCCAGTAGCTCTCCTGGCTGTACCAGCCTTGGATGCGCTCGAGCTCGAAGCCGCGGCCGTCGCGCAGGTAGCCATCCGCCACCGGGGTGGCGCTGGCCGGCGTCTCGTGGGGCGGTTGATCGGGGCGGGGCGCGTAGCGCTCAGACCAGGAGGCGAAGAACTCGGGAAACAGCTCCTTGACGTGGAGCTGGCTGCCGCAGTTGTTCTCACGCCCGCACTTCAGCATCCACGGCGCCTCGGTGGCGATATAGGCCTCCCGCTTTCCGCAGTCGGGGCATTGCACCTTCTGCAGGTACGGGCCGCGCTCTTCGGCACGGTAGTCGCGCTTCAAACGCGCGAGGATGTCCTGGCGCAGCGATGGATTCACGCTGTGCCTCCTTTATGTCGTGGTGGAGAACGTGGTGAAGGGGCGGCGGGTACCTGGTTCAGTACTCGAGCACCACGGGGCGGCGCCGGTCGCGATCGACGACCACGGCGCGCTCCTCCTCGCGGGCCTGGGCGAGGATGCGCATCAGGTCGGTGACGGTGAACATCACCGGGCGACCACCTTCGGTGCGCAGCACCACCACGTGGGAGGTGCTGGCATCGATGTCGACGCGAGCCAGCTGGTTGGTGGCCTCGAGGTCGGCATAGGCCTGGATGGCCGTAAGCTCGGCGGCCTCCTCGGTCATCTCATGGTCGACGACCAGGTGTTCGATGCAGTTGCCCAGGGCGGTGACGCGGTTCTCCCAGCGGTCTCGGAACAGCCGCGCGGCGGCGAGGTTATGGGCGTCCAGGTGCGAGCGATGCAGAGCGGTAACGGAAGTCATGAGCGGTCTCCTGTAGATCGTGGGTCGACGAGCGGGCGTCAGGCGTTGACGACGGCCGGCTGGGCCAGGGCGAGTTCCCGCAGGCGGGGCACCAGGGGCAGGCGCACCGTGGGGTTCGGAATGTCGCTCGGCGCGATGGTGTGGGTGATCTCGATCGACAGCTTGCCGCGCCAACCACAGTCCTCGTTGCGGCACTCGATGACCGCCTCGCGATAGACCGGCGTGAGGCCCTGGCTCTTGCGGATGCGAGCCGTATTGCCGCAGTGGGGGCACGGAATGCGGTGCTTGTTCTGATGTTGGATGCTCATGGTTATCGTCTCCCTGCGAGGTAGAGGGCGCGCCCGCGCCCGGTCAGTCCCTGGGTTCCCTTGCGCAAGCGGCGGCGCACCAGCCATTCAGCGGTTTCTTCCAGGGTTGCCAGGTGTTGCTGGACTCGAACCTGTTCCAGCACGGCTTCGAGCTCGTCATCCATCGGAAGGCGCAGTTCGTCATGGAGTGAGGCGTCAGCCATAAATCCAGTGCTCCTTGAGGTCCTTAAAAAGGCCTGCCTTCACAACGCCCGCGGTTGCAAAGTGCGGGTATCGAGGTCGGCAACGCCCAGCGTCTCCAGCGCTTCTTTCAACACCAGCTGACGGAGCAGGGCGGCCTTGTCGAGGCCGGTGTAGTCCACCAGGGCGTCGATAAGACGGGCTTCGTACTGGTCGAGGTTGATAGCTCCATAGCGGGAGCGAACGCGTTTTGGGTCCTGGTACATGGCGGATGTCCTTATGCAGCAGGTCAGGAATGGAATGGGTTACTCACTAGGGGCCGAGGGCGGGAAGTCTTCGACGTCGTCGATGACGCCGTCCTTGATGCCGAGGAGAACGGCGGCACGGTGGGCTTCGCCCCGCAGGCCTTTCTTTCGGCCGTTCAGCAAGTCGCTGACCAAATTGGGGTTGAGGTCATGTGAGCGGCTGAACTCGGCGATGCTGATGCCGCGTCGGTTCAGCTCTGCTCGTGCTTGCTCACGAGTAAGCGGGGCGGGCATAGTGGTGTCCTGTGTTTGTGCGTGTTGTGCTAATGATGGAATCAAACGATTCCATTGTCAAAGGGAAGAATGAATCTTATGGATTCCATTGGAATGCGTTTGCGTGAAGAGCGAAGCCGATTGCAGCTCTCGCAGACCGAGCTTGGTGACCTGGCGGGCATCACGAAGAACACGCAAATGCTCTATGAGAACGATAAGCGCAGCCCAAAGGCTGACTACCTCTCGGCCGTCGCCTCCGCAGGCGTGGATGTCAGGTATGTGATTGAAGGCATCCGTTCGGATTCTTTTTCCGTAGCGTCAACTGACGCCTTGCACGTTGCTAGCGGCGCTCAGATTGAAGCGGCTGCAGCACCTGCTCCCGGGCTCGCCGAGGTCAAGCTCTATGATGTCGAGGGCGCTGCTGGCGACGGCCGCTCACTCGAAGAAGAGCGTGTCGAAGGGGCCCTGTACTTTCCCGAGGCCCAGCTATCAGCGTTGGGGCTCTGTGCCGCCCAGGTGGCGGGGGTCAAGGTGCGCGGCGATTCGATGGAGGGCACGCTCTCGGACGGCGACTGGGTGCTGGTGGACCGCGCCAACCAGGACGTGCGCCAGGAAGGGGTATTCCTGCTGCTGGTCAGCGGTGAGCGTCGCATCAAGCGGGTTCAGCGCCTGGCCGGCGGGGCCCTCTACCTGATCAGCGACAACACCCACTACCAGCCGGAAATGATCCGACCCGAACAACTCCGCGACGTGGAAATTCTGGGGCGGTGTGAGATCCGCATCGGCAGGATCGCGTAGGCGTCAATTCACATTGGCGCCGAGTAGCTTCGGCGCATGCGCGCAAAAACGGGCCCCGTGAAGAGGGCGAATACGCAGGGAGAACAAGGATGAAGCGTGTACTACAAGCCACAGTGCTAGCGGGTTGCCTACCCATGGCAGCCCTCGCTGACGAGATCCCTCGCTTCGATGTCGAGACACAGTGCGAGATGGTTGCCAGCATCGGCGGCGAGTTCAGCAACGTCACCTACAACGGCTGCATCCAGATGGAGCAAGCCGCCTACAACCGCCTCAAGACTGAGTGGGCTTCGATCCCCGGCGGGGTCCGGCGTCAGTGTGAAGAAGTCGCAACCATAACCGGTTCCGGCAGCTACAGCACTCTGGGCGGGTGTATCGATATGGAGACCCAGGCCGCAGACAACCGCCAGTCGTTCAGCTTCGATTGAGGTTGCCATGCGAGTGCACTACCTAGGCCCGGCCCTGCCGGAGTTCCTGCCGCAATCCATCGAGCTCGATGCCAACTTGCTCTCGCCTATGCGCTACCTCGTCGAGGTGCATGATGAAGCCGGCGTGGAGGGTGATGTCATCGAGGGCGATCTTCTAGTCGTAGACGAGTCTCGTCCCATACAGCACGACGACCTGGTCATCGTTCAGTCCGAGGATGCGCTCCGTGTGTTCCGGTGTCATCGCATGGGTGGACGACTGCTGCTGATTCCGACCGTGCGACCCAGTGAGTCGGTGTTTGCTTATCGCTCGGATTGCCGTGGGGTGGTGATTCACAGGGCTAGGGTTGGCGCAGTATCGCCGGCGGGTTAGGTAAATAAAATGGCTAAGGAAATAGTGGCCGATTTTCATACTTTGATTAGTGTCAGAGTGTTTTAGCTTGGAGGCAATGTGACTATAAAAAGGCTTTTTATCCGCTTGCGGGGGTGGGACCATGAGTTCTATTAGGAGAAGATTTAGAGATGTTTGGAGATGGATGTGCTCAGCCTTTGCTGAGTTTTCTATTATCTCAGTCTATGCTCTGTCGTCAATTGCGATAGGGATACTCCTTCTTCGCTACACTGCGGACAACACATGGTTTGATGCAGTTTCACTCAATGCTATGCAGGGTGAGCTAATGATTGCCTCAATTGCTATGATGGGACCACTTGCATACTCAGTCGTGGCAGAGCCGCCAATAAAGTATAGGCGGTTTTTTCAATTTTTTGTGGCTGTCTATACACTGATGGCAGTTACAGCATATGTTGCTAACAAGCTTGTGAATGACATGGATGAGAGTTTTATGGTTAACTCATCTGTTGTGGCTTTATTTGTTTCGTTGTTGATTAATTATTTTGCGACATATATTAATCATAGTGTTAAAAGGCCCGATGACAAAATGCGTGACTCCACGATTAGCAAAGCACAAGCATATGCAGCGCATGCTAGAGGGAGGGGATGAGTATGAGTGCTCAAGCAGAGATTTTTCATCGGTATAGCGACAAAAATAGCTTTGATGTTTCATGTGTTCCCGTGAAGCAAAAAATTGGTACGTTTTTCATGGGAGTTATTGATTATCGCGATTTGATTGATATCACACATACAGATGTGAGAAGAATAGACGGCGAGAGAGGCTTTGAGTCTTATCTCGGAATTCAGCGTCCTTTGAGCAAGAAGCGTGTTGCTGAGATTGCAGAATACGTGAATAGCTTTGATGCTTGTTTTCCTACAGCGGTAATTCTTTCTGTAGATGGCAAATGTGCAGAATATGACGAGCAGTCTGGAACTTTAAGCTTAGCGCCGTACGTAAGGGAAAGCGATGATGAGGATGATGAAGATATTCCTCTAGAGAAAATCGCTAAAGTTATAGACGGTCAGCACAGGATAGAAGGCCTGAAAGGCTATAATGGAGACGAAGATTTCCAAGTAAATGTGTCTATATTTGTTGATATAGACGTGGCATCTGAGGCATATATATTTTCGACTGTGAATATTGCACAGACTAAGATAAATAAAAGCCTCCTTTATGATTTATACGATCTGGCGGAGTCAAGAAGTCCGCAAAAGTTATGTCATGATATAGCGGTCTCGCTTAATGAGACTGAAGGAAGCCCGCTGTATAAAAGAATAAAACGCCTTGGCGTTGCCAGCCCTCATAGCCTGCCAGGGGCGATAACTCAAGCTGCCTTTGTTCAGTCTCTAATGAAATACTTGAGCAGGAAGCCTCAACAAGATAGAGACCTTTATATAAGGAAGAAAAAAATACCTAGGGCTGATGAAAAGGATAAAAGCAAGCTTATATTTAGAGATTTCATGATAGACGAAAAAGATTTTGAGCTTACTGATATTCTTTGGTTCTATTTTTCCGCCATATCTAAAAAGTGGCCGATAGCGTGGAACTCCGAAGATAAGGGGGTCATGTTACGTCGGACAAATGGGTTCATGGCGTTAATGAGGTACTTGAAACATTGTTATCTGTATATCGGGAAATTTGTTCCATCTGAAGAGGATTTCTTGGAGATTTTTGAAGCCATCGACTTAGATGACAACCATTTCACAACTGATAACTACAAGCCAGGGTCGAGTGGTGAGTCTGGCTTGTACAAAAAGTTAGTAGAGGTTTCGCCATTTGAAATTTGATGGTTGCTAAATCCAGCACTTAATAGTGAGTTCCGAGAATTCTCCTCGGAACTCACTCTTTCCAGATAGCACACTGTTTCTGGACAGCGTGTTTCGGCTGATATAGTTATCATACAAGCTAAGTATGGATTCATGGTCTGCATTTGTTAGGAGAACTTTCGCGCCCCGGGCAGTAGCTCGGTCGATGGCTAGCTTTAATCTTACTTGGTCATCCCAAGAGAAAAGCTTTTCATTGTATTTAACAAATCCATTAAGGTTGTGTTTTACCGTGTAAGGGGGGTCCACAAAAACAAAGTCATTTTCTTGTGCTGAATCAATAATTTTTTCAAAATCTGAGTGGACGATTTTCGAGCGGCGCAACAGCCTAGCCGTTTCTTTGAAATTGTCGGTGTCAAGTATAACGTTTTTCTTTGTGCCCTTGGGCACATTGAACCTTCCCGATAAGTTGACTCTGTACAAACCATTCCAGCAGGTCCTATTCAGATAAATCATGCGTGCTGCAATCTCTTCCTGTTTCTTAGGCTCTTGGCCACGCATAAAGTAGTAAAACTCTTCAGAATGGCACGCATGATATCTTTTCAGTAATGACTCTACTTTCCTGTTTCTATTGCGCAATGCTTGATAGGTAATGATGAGCTCTTTATTTGCATCGGAAAGAAGAGCTTTTTTGGGTTGCATGTGAAAAAACACCGAACCGCTTCCTAAGAAGGGCTCAATGTAAGTGTTGAAGTCCGCCGGAAAAATGTCAGGATGGTCTCGAACCAACCACCGTTTTCCTCCGGCCCACTTCAGAAAGGGCAGTACGATCTGCTCTGACATCTCATCATCCTGACACGAAAATCTGGGCACAATGATACTTGGCAAGCAGATCCGGCGCCATGGCTAGCTGGCTGAGACACAAGGTAATTTTGACAGCGACTTTAAGCCGACGGAGTGGGCGCCGTACGCGAAAAGTAGCACTCTCGACGGGGTCAACCCCCGTCGTTTTCGTTTTGGGGCGCCTGATTCCCCGCCCGTTCCAGGGCAGCGCCACTCACCTCGCAGCGAATCCGCGTCCCGAAGCCGCTATCGCCGAGTGTGTGCTCCACCTCAGTGACCAACCAGGGCGTCGCGTCGATCTCCGGCTTGAACCCGTGCACCGCCAGCGGTGACTCGGGTAGCACGTCCGCTCTCCCTTGGGCCAGCGTCAGCTCGAACTCGGCCAGCCCGCGCTGTAGGCGCCGCCACTCGGCCCGGGCGGCGGTCAGCGCATCGGCCTTGCTTGCATAGGTCGGGCGTAGCTGCTTGGCATTGTCATCGCTTCCCACCATAACGATCTGGCGTTCGGCGCCCTGGGTGTCGTTCCAATAGGCCTTCACGCCGCTGTAGCTGTCGCGATCGGTGATGCTGTAGCGGTGCTGGTCGCCGTCGCTCCGGGTCAGGCTGATCGCCGGCATTGTCAGTCCGCTGGCGGTGAGTGCCTCACCGGCGAGGGTGAACAGCATGCGCCCGGCCTTCACCGCGGCGATGGCGTCAAAGCGCTCACCGAGGCGCGTCAGGAAGTTGAGGTCGGACTCCTCGGTCTGGTCGATGTGCTCCAGGCGAATGCCGCCCAGGGTCTGGCCGACCACCGGATCCAGGCCATGGCGCTTGGCGATGGTCTCGACGATCTCTTCCAGCGTCAGGTCGTGCCAGCTGAAGGTTCGCTTGCCGGGCAGGTCGCCACGCATGTCGGCTGACCGCGCGCGCAGGGTGAGCTGATCGGGCGAACCACTGTGCTGAACCTCGTCCACCGCGAACAGGCCCTTGTCGATCAGCCCTTCGTCCTGCCAGCCGAAGGCCAGGCGCAGCGTGGCGCCACGCCGGGGCAGCGCCAGGGCGCCATCGTGGTCGGCCAGGGTGATGTCCAGCTGGTCCGCCTCGAGGCCGCGTTGCTCGCGCAGGCGCAGATCGATCAGGCGGCCATTCAGGCGCGGGGTGATGTCTTCGCCGGCGAGGGTGAGGCGATAGCTCGGGCGCCGGTAGCGGTAGGGCGTGGCGTTGTCGCGAGATGCTCTCATACGAAGGCCCCCGCGAATCGGGCGATGCCGTAGGTGGTGAGGTTGCCGATCAGGTCGGTGCGCTGGTCGTCGACGTGCTCGAGGGTGATGGTGAACTCGATCTTCTGGGCCGCGCCATCGCGGAAGAAGGTGCTTGAGGTCTCGTTGACGCCGGTGATGACCCACAGGCCATACTGCCGGCCGGTTCCCTCGACCAGAGGCCATGCCTTGCCCTCGTCGGCCATGTCGCGGATCTCGTCCAGGTCGAGCCGGCCGCCGGTGAATTCCGGAAGCAGGGTGCCGGACAGGGTGATGGTGTCGGCCCCGGGCCCCACGAACTGGTAGGCCGGGCGATCGCCGACCCGCGACTGACTGGCGTGGCGCCACTGAGTCGCGCGTTGCAGTTGCTGGTAGGGCACGGAGCGCGTCTGGAAGACGAACATGCCAAGGGCCATCAGCATCGGGTGTGCTCCTGGTGGTGGAATCAGTCGATATCGCGCAGCGACGAGCGACGGCGCGCGGCTTTCTCGCGGTCGCGTTGCTCGAGGATCCGGTGGACTTCTTGGGCCAGAGTCGTGGCGTCCTGTCCCGGGGCGCCGTGCACGTGGATGGTGATGCTGTCACCGGCCGCCTGAGCGCTGGGTGCCGGGGCGGCCAGTGCAGGGCGACGGTCGATGGGAATATCCGCCGCGGCGGGCATCGCCAGGCTGCCGATGGCCAGGCCGGCTCCGGCCCGGGCGACCCGCTGGGCGATGTCGCGTACCCGCTTGGCGGGCTCGTCGCGTCGCCGATCGAGGCCCACGTTCAGGCCGTCGACGGTGTGCACGCCCAGCTCGGCGAACACCCGCGAGGGTGAGTTGATCCCGAGCTTGTCCTTGAACCAGCCGACCACCGCATCGGCGGTATTGCCGATGGCGTCCTTGAGCGTCTGCCAGCTGGCATCGATGCCGTTGACCAAGCCCTCGAGGAGGTTGGAGCCGAAGCCAGCAAACACCCGTGAGGGCGAGTTGATGCCCAGGGCGTCCTTGAACCAGTTCTTGATGCTCTCGCCCATCCCCATGATGGCGTCGCCGAGCCGGCTGAGGCCGCCGGTGATGCCGCCTACCAGGCCGTCGATGATGGCGCCGCCCAGGCTGGTGAACTTGGCCGGCACCTCGATGCCCATCGCCTCGAGGCCGGCGGTGACGCCGCGGTAGATCAGGCCGATCGGTGACCAGTTAGCGAGCAGCCGCATGATCTCGCTGATGCCGCCGGAGAACGCCGCCTTCACGTCGTCCCAGCGCTGGCCGAACCAGGCGCTGATCTTGTCCCAGTTCCGGTAGACCAGGTAGGCACCGGCGGCGAGGGCGGCCGCCGCGGCGACGATGCCCATGATGGTCAGTGCCGCCGGATTGAGGGAGAGCAGGGTAAGGGCGTAGCGCACGGCTGCAATGGGCCCGAGGATGGAGCCGAGCACCACCATCAGCGTCCCGCCCACGGCCACCAGCGCCGCGACGGCAGCGGCGGCCTTGGCGAGGGTGCTGGCCAGCTCGGGATTTTCCTCGATCCAGCCGGTCACGGCGTCGCTCACCGCGATGATCTCGTCCTGCGCGTCGCTCAGTACCCCCATGAAGGCGCCCGACAAGGCGCGCTGGATGCGCTTGAGGGCATCGCCGGCGTTGTTGTCCAGGGTCTCGCCCATCTCGCGGGTCGCGCCGACGACTCGGCCCAGCCGGTCCTCGGTGCCGGAAAGTGCCTGCAGGAACTGCGGGATCTGATCGACGGAGAGATCCTCGATCGGTGTGCCGAACAGCGCGATGGCGGTATTGGCACGCCTGGCGGGATCCTCGATGTCGAGCAGGCTGCGAGCCGTGGTCAGCAGGGCCTGGTGGGCTCGGTCGCCGCCGCTGGCGATGGCGTTGGCCATTTGCTCGGCGTTCAGCCCGATCGTCTCATAGGCCTCAAGGGTAGAGTCGCTCATGTCCGAGCCGCGGATGGTGAACTCCTTGAGGGCGTCGCCGGTCTTGTCGAGGGCGAACTTGCCCTGGTCGGCGGCGGCCACCAGCAGGTTCATGGCCTGCTGGCCGTCGAGCCCCAGGGCGCGGAAGTTGGTCGAGTACTCGTGGAGGATCTCTGGCAGCTCGTCACGCATGCCGACCGAGACTTCCTGGAAGCCTCGCGTGATCAGGTCGAAGGCGGCGGTGGCGTCCTTGGCCAGGCCGTTCTGGACCATGATGCCGGCCGTCTGCGCGGCCTCGGTCACGTCGATACCGAAGGCGTCCGAGAGCGTTAGGGCGCGCTCGGTGATCGCCTGTAGCTGGGCACTGGATTGGGTCTCCAATGACCCGAAGGCCGCGCCCAGGGCGCCCACGGCATTGGTCACCTCCTCCAGTCCGCCGCCGCGACCGGTGCGGTACACGCCGGTGATCACCTCGCGATAGCGCTCGGCGGCCTCGATGCCCTCGCCGAATTGCGCGGCCAGGCGCGCGCCGCCTCGTTGGTTGCTGAGTGCCTGAGCGCTCATGGCGGTCAGCGCAACGCCGCCGGTGGCCGCGCCGGCGGCCCCGGCCCCGGCGATGCTGCCGCTGCGGGCCGTGGCCCGCTGGTAGCGCTTGGCGGCATCGGCCGCCTGGCGTTGGCGGCGCGCCGTCTCGCTGAGCTCATGCTGCTGTTGTCCGAGCTGCTGGTTGGCCTGTTGAATGCGGCGAGTCAGTTCGCGCTGCTGATCGCTGTAGCTGCCGGTGACACCCTCCACGCGATGTATGGAGGTACGCAGCTGCTGCAGCTGCCGTTGTTCGCCTTCGTAGCGCTCCTTCAGCTTGCGGGCCTGTCGGATGGCGGCGTCCCGCTTGCGAGACAGGGCCTGGGTGCTGCCCTCGGCATGTTCCATCTGCCGAGAGAGCTCGCGGATCTCGCGTTGCTGGTCCTCGAGCGCTGTGCTGGTCTGCTGTGATTGCTGCTTGAGCTGGCGAAAGCCCCTGAGGTCCTTCTGGGCACGCTCCAGGGTGCGCAGCTCATCCCGGCTGGCTTTCAGCGCCTGGGCGGTCTTGCCGCTGCCTTCGGTGATCTTGCGGAGCGGGCCGGTGGCCTTGTCGATCGCTCCCAGCAGCACTTCGAGTTTGAGCGGTTTGGCCACCAGCGGCTCCTGTCAGTCGTCGTCGCCCTGGGTGCGGCGACGGGCGCGGTCGCGCCATTGCATCAGTTCGGTGAGGGAGAAGCCGGCGCAGTCTGCCGGCGTCCAGTGGAAGGTGACGGCGAGATCAGCCATCGCCTCCTCGACGTGCTCAGGCAGACCTACTCGGTCTCGCCCTTGGCCCGCTTCGTCAGCAAAAAACCGGCGATGACTCCGCCGATCTGCACCAGGTCGGCAGGGTCGAGGTGGCGCATCTCGGGCTCGGTCAGTGCCGGGCTGGACAGTCGCGGGGTGATCTTCACCAGGGCGTCGACCTGGAGCTGGAGCACGTCGGACAGGGCCACGCCACGTAGCTCGCCGGAGGTCGGCTTGCGCACCATGATTTCGTCAATGGTGGTCTCGCCGCGCGCGATCGGCGTTTCGAGGGTGATGGTCTCGCTGATGGCCTGGGCGGTCTGTGCCTTGGTCATGGTGTCTTCCTATGCGATGGGGGAGTGATGGGCGGCACGCCCGCCCTGGCCGGCGTGCTCGTGTGGGTTGGGGGTTAGAGACATGCCTTTACAGACCAAGCGCCTTGCGACGCTCGGCGTAACGATCCTCGCCGTTGACCTTGAACACCAGGCCCGGCACATCGATCTCGATGATGGTGGCGCCGTCGATCTCGAGCTTGTAGTAGCTGCAGGTGGTGGTGACCTGGTGGGCGGTGTTGTCGCCGGCCTTGGCGTCGCCCATGGCGATCTGCTGGTGGCGGCCGCGCACCACCACGGTGACGGCGGAAGTCTGGCCCACGTCGTCGCGCTCGTAGAAGCCCTCGAAGCGCAGCAGATCGGCGTCGAGTCGGTTGGTGCCGAAGTTGTCGAAGATCGCTGGCACCAGGCCGCCGATGGTCCATTCGAAGGTGAGCTTCTCCATGCCCAGGTCGATATCGACCGGGGCATCCATGCCGCCGCCACGCCATTCCTCCATCTTGCGCGCCAGGGCGGGCAGGGTCAGGGTATCGACCAGGCCTTGCCAGTTGTCGCCATTGCCGAACAGGTTCAGGTCCTTGAGTTTCTTGGGCAGTGCCATCGTTGGCGCCTCCTATGGGTTCCCGGTGCTGAACCGGTGGTTAGCCGTTGATCCGTGCGGCGAAGTCGACCAGGTACTGGTCGGTGATCCGCTGCTGGAACATGAGGTTTTCGAGAGGCGGCACGGGGGTGTAGTCGTAGTCGATGTACAACTTGCCGGCCTTGAGGGTGGTCTCGCTGTTGGCCTGCTCGTTGAACCAGGCGTTGCCGTCGATGATGTAGCCCAGCGCCTTCCACTCGCGGAACTTGGCGTTGATGCCCTCAATGATGTCCTTGACCAGCGAGGCGTGCATCGGCTTGTCGACGGCCCACAGGTGAGCCTCGGCCATGGTGTCGGCCACTACCTGGGCGGTGCGGGTGTAGTTCTCGAAGGGGAAAAGGCCATCGGTGTCGCAGGTGCGCGAGCCCCAGAACCGGAAGCCGCCCTGGTTGATCAGGGTGGTGACGTCGGCGGCGTTGAGCACCCCGGCATCGGTCGCCGGGTTCTGCAGGTCCCAGTAGACTTCCTTCGACAGGCCGCTGACGCCGTTTACCGGCACGTTCGACAGCGTCTTGTGCCAGCCCACGGTTTCGTCCAACTGGGCGCGCAGGCCGAGGGCCCGGGCCACGGCGGAGAGCTCGACGGTCTCGCCGGCGGTGGTATCGAAGCCGGTGAACTCGGGCCAGATGACCATGCATTCCCGGGCGCCGAAGTTCTCGCGGTACATCACCACCTCGTCGACGGTGGCGCAGCCGAAGGCGCTGACGTAGGCGAAGGCGCGCAGCTGCTGGGCCACGCCGATCAGCTCGGCGGCCACGTCGGCGTCGTCGAGTTCGGGCACGCCGAGGATGCGCGGCTTGATGCCGAATGACTGCTGGGCCGAGAGCAAGGCCTTCATGCCGGTCTTCTTGCCGGTGGTCGCATCGACACCGCCGATGACGTTGGTCTTGGTCTCAGCCTCGTCGAGGCCCTCGGCTACGCGCACCACCACGATCAGCGGTTTGGCCTGGTCGGCGATGGCATCGAGGGAGCGGGCCAGGGTGCCGGTAGTGCCGGCCTTGCCGAGCGCCTCGTAGACGTCGGTGACCAGCACCGGGGTGTCCAAGGGGAAGAAGGTGGCGTCGGCATCGTCGGCGGTCGCGACGAGGCCGATCACCGCCGTGCTGACGGTACGGATCGGTCGCGTGCCTTCGTTGATCTCGATGACGCGCACACCATGGTGATAGTCGGTTGCCATGTGGGCTCCTGCGCAGGGCTTGGTACGGTTCAGCGGAAACGTGAAATCACGCTGGTATCGTGCGGCGCAGGGAGTGCGGGGGTAAGCAGAGGCGGGTGTAAGTGGCGGGATTCACACCGCTGGGCTGGTGTAGAGAGCCTGCGAGATGGCTGGAGCTGGTATCGGTGGTATGAAAGAATTCATGCCATTGTGCGACTGACTAAGGGAGTGTGGGGAATGGAGCGAGTCACGGAGGATCGGTATCGGTGGATGGATCTGCTACGAGGTACCGCCATACTTCTTGTGGTGTATTTACATGGGGCTGCCTCGCTATCTGCTAAGTATCCGAATACCTGGTCAGGCTTCGGCAACTTAGCCGAGATACTGACCCCGTTTCGCATGCCGGTACTGATGTTTCTATCGGGGTTGCTGGTAATCCATTCTATCAACAAAGGAGCGCGCCACTATTTCAAAGGCAAGGCGCAACATATCCTGTATCCCTATGTGGTGTGGACGCTGGTAATGTTCGGGCTCTATGAGCTGCGCGAGGCCATGCTAGGCAAGGAAGGGCGCGAGCTCTTTGCCTCGTTGTTCTATCAGCCGATCGACTACCTCTGGTTTCTCTATTACTTGATGGTCTACTACGTTCTGGCCTTCGTTGCCTTATCGCGTGGCGCCACCCTCGGGCTCGTCGCTACGCTGGCGATCTACGCGGCGGGGTACCTGAGCGATTTCTCGAACATGAAGCTGGCATTCTATCTGGTCATCTTCATGGTCGGTGGCTGGTGGGGCGTCCACCTGCCGAGATTGGTCGATGTGATTCAGCGTATGCCCTGGATTCTAGCCGTGGTATTGCTGGCATTCGGCGCTGTCGTCTTCGGCTATTACATTGACCCTTTCAATCCCCAGGTGTCCCATGCCCCCTTGTCCTTGGCCGCTTCCCTGGCGGTGATACCCAGCTTGCTCAAGATCGCCATGTGGTGGCCATGGCGCAGCATTGCTGCCCCTTTGGAGTGGATTGGGCGCCATTCGTTGCCCATCTTCCTGGTGCATGTCCCGGTGACATTGGCCGTCCCCGTCGCCCTGGTCAAGCTGTACGACGGAGATCCTGACCTACTGATGCCATTCTATCTGGTCGGGGTGCTGGCCATCTCTATGCTGGTTGCCTGGGTTGACTCACGTAGCCGTTGGGCCTCTCTGCTGTTCTCCGCCAAGCTGAGGCGTGGCCGTGAGGAACGGCGTCAGGCAGGAGCTACCAACTGATCGACTCCAGAGTGTCGCGGGCGCCGTCGGCAAGTGCCTGAGCGATGGCGTCCTTGCGGTCCCAGCTCTGGGCCTTGAGAGCCTTGTAGTGGGCAAGGGCCGCGTCGGTCAGGGCGATGGTCTCGTCGGGCGTCATTGGATAGCGGGTGTTCGAGAGGCCGCGGAACTCCTGGACGGCGCCGGTCTCGCCGGCGGCCTTGAGGTCGCGGGCCTCGATCGCAAGGCCGAGCAGGTTCTGCCGGTCCTCTGCCAGCATCTGCACCGTTTCGTCCGTGCCATCGGGCATGGTGTAGGGCATGCCGGCGGCGAGGGCCTCGGCCAGGGCGGTGGCGATCGCGGCGCGCTGGCGGGTGGCGAGGGTTTCGAGGGGCTCGGGATCGGCATCAACCCAGCATGGTTTGCCATCGGTTCCGGCGGCCAACCGCTTGCCACTCGGGGGCTGGCCCTGATAGGGCTCGGCATCGTCTGGCGAGAGCTCGATGCCGTCGCTGGGCCAGGTGCCAGCCGCCAGGTAGTGTTCGCGCCATTCCGGGGCGAAGAAACGTTCAGCGCTAGGGGAAAAGATCATCTCAGTCTCCAATTGCCCACCAATGAGCTTCCCAGGTGTTACCCGGGGCGCGAGCCCAGAACCCGGACGCCTGCTGCTGGTTTGTGCCGTAGCTGTAGCGGGAGCCGCCCGTGTCCATCATGAAGACCCGGCGAGCTGAATTCGGGAAGTTGACGTTGAACGGCACCCACTTGTCGCCGTTTCCCGATGCCTGGCCCCATTGCAGCATCAGCCCGCCCGGCATCATGGCACGGCCGCTCCATCCTTTGCTGTTGAGCTGGTTGGCCTTGTCGTTCGCTCGACCCCATACCCAGTCCCGAATGGCGCTGCCTGTGCCGAGGTGCTCGGCATAGACGCTTTCCGATTGAAATGCGCTTGAAGGAATACAGCCATTGGAGAAGTGGCGGGCGATCAGGGCGGCATCAGAGATGGCCCGGGATTCGATGGCGTTCGCGCTTATCTTCTCGTTGGTGATCATCCAGTTCTGAAGCATTCCCAGAGAGATGCCACCATTGGGGATGAACAAGGTACGGTTGGTGGAGAGGTTGCCACCACCCGAGAGTCCGGCACCCGTTGATAGGGTGCGGTTGGCGTCGACGAGGGCGACTCCATCCACTGCCCAGCCGCTGCCATCTCCTTTCAGCTCCGGGGCATCATGGGACACCGTCAGACGTGCCGTACCGCCGGAGCTTTGTAACTGCAGGATGAAGGCACCGTTGTTGTCACCGGTGCGAATAATCAGGCCTCCATCGCCATTTCGCAGGATCTCCAGAGCGTCCAGCAGCTGCTGAACATAGCGGTTGTCGTGATCCCCGCTGGTGCGGTGATCGTTCATGGCCTTGGCCTGGAGCAGGTCCATCGTGCTGGACGACGTGCGACTCGCTGTGCTGCCCTGAGTTGCGGCGGCCCCCAGTCCCAGGTTTGCCCTGGCAGTGGCGGTGCTTCCCAGGTCTGCCAGGTTGGCACTTTTTTCCAAGCGCTCGCTGGCCGCGTCAAAGGCCTTCTTGGCCGCCAGAGGAGTTGCCGCCATATTTTCAGAAGTATTGGTGACGGAGCTGCTCAAACGCACCACACCAGCCACCGTCTTGCTGGCTGGCGGATTGCTGAAGGTGATGTCGCCGAATGTGAGGCTAGAGGCGTCGAGGTTCTGGAGGATGACATCGATTGTCAGCAGAAGGGTGGAGGGGCTGGCTTTTTCGATGATGGGGTCGGCTTGAGAGTAGATGGCGAACAGGGTGCCATGCTCTGTGATCAAGCCGAACTCTCGCACCGTGTAGATGGCACTGCCTTCGTCCTTGGCAGTTACGCTGATGGTATCGGCCGCCACCACCTCGCCCGCTATGCTGGAAACGCGCGCTACTTCATTCTGCAGGGCCGACTGGGTCGGATCCGGCGTGTATCCCCCATCGCCCAAGGCAACATGGGTGATCTCGACCGGTGCCGTACCGGTGTTCTGAGCGTTGATCAGTTCGGCCCGTCCAGCGTCAGTGATCGTAATCGTTAGCGGCATGTCATTCCTCGAATCTCATTCCTGAGTCTGGATACGGCGGTAAATGGTCGGGCGAGCGGCGCCATAGAGGCCGAGACCTCCCTCGGCCGTGATGCCCGTGACCAAAGTGAAGTGGCTGCGCACCGGCTTGACGCGGTTGACCTCGTGGACGATGTCCTCCTGAAGCTGGGCGGCGTTGTTGTCGGCGCGCACTGTCATAAACAGCTCGAAGGTATGGGGCTGCCCGGGAGGATCTATTTCCCACCACTCACGCATGGCGACACCCGCACCGAAAGACTCGACGACCCGTTGTACGCTGCGACGTGTACCGCGCCGCCGGTGAATCTCTGCGGCCTGTCGGATTCGTTCACGCTTTATCTGCTCGGACCAGTAGGGTTTCCAGGCTTGCAAGCCCATGGTCCAGGCCAACCAGGGAAGGAGTTCGGTGGGGCAGGTGTCAGGGTTCCACAGTGTTAGCAGGGGCGTGGGGACTCCCGTGATGCGGCTGGCCACGGAGGCAAGCGCACGCTCAAGGGGGCGAGCATTGGGGGGCAGCAGATCCTGATTACTCATCGACCCCCCCATCGGTGAGCGTGATGCCGGTGCAATAGCTGGCTTGATCAGGTGCTATCGTGATGGTGGCCGTGGGGTTGGCTAGTTCGACCCGCTGTACCCCGGGACGGTGCAGCGCGGCATACACGCCGGACAGCGTGACATCGAGGCCCAGGCGATGCTGCTGCTCGGCGTATGCTTCGGCGGCGGCTTGGGCCTCGGCGAGCACGACTTGGCTGTCGGGGCCTGGCTGGAAGTAGAGCGTGGCGGCGATGGCGTAGGTGACGACCTGGGCCGACTGAACGATGACGTGGTCCGTGAGCGGACGAACGTCATCGGCGCTGACGGCAGCATCGACGGCATCGAGCAGCGCAGCGGGTGGTGTGCCGTCGCCCTCTCTTGCCAGCACTGTGACCACCACATCACCGGGTGCCGGGCTTGTCGCACTGGCATCGAGCACCCCGCCTTCGGCCGACAGGGCGTGGTAAATGTAGGCTCCTTCGGGTCCGGCGGTGCTGAGGCCTTGAAGTGACAGCAGGATACGGCGCCGAAATTCGGCATCGCTCTCGTAACTCGGCTGTATCGGCGGGATGGCACCGGGGTTGCCCGGGTCAGTCTGCAAGCGCTCGACATTGAAAAGAGCGCCGAGGTTGTCGAGGTCTTCGTCCAGCGCATAGGCCAACATCACGGCACGGGCGGCTTCGTTGACGCGCTGTCGGACGAGTAGCTCGCGATAGGCCGTGACTTCGAGAATCTTGTGGGCCGGGTCGGACTCGGCAGGTACGTCGAAGCCAGGAAAGCGCGCAGACAAATCTGCCAGCTGTTCGCTGAGAATGGCTTCGTAGTCCACCTCCTCGATGATGTTGGGAACGGGGAGCCGAGACAGATCGATGGCGGTGGTCATGCTTGGCCTCCGGCGGCGCTGTTCAGGGGCACATTGATGTCGATGGCCTCACCGCTGTCAGTGCGCCGCGCGGTCATCTCAAGCACCAGGGTGCCGGGGCGGTCCGCGGGCGCCAGGCGGGTGATGCGCTGCACGCGGATCCGCGGCTCCCACTTCATCAGGGCGACGACGGTGGCCGAGTAGGCGCGCAGGGCGGTGGCTCCGTGCAGAGGCTGGTCGATCAGTTCGGGCAGCAGCGAGCCATAGTCGCGGCGCATGACTCGCGAGCCAAGCGGCGTGGTCAGGATGTCGCGCACCGACTGCTGGATGTGGGCGATGCCCTCGATGGCACGGCCGCTGCTGGCGTTCATTCCAGGCATCACACGGGCTCCTTGGTGTTGCTGTTACCGGCGACGACGCCCTTGTGGGCGTGGTCGTGGCCGACGTTCTTGCCGTTGTGAGTCAGGCTGCCGCCCTGCTGGTCGTAGGCTCCCTCGCGAGTCATGGCGCCCTGGTGGTTGATGTCGCCGACCCAGGCGGTGCCGCCGGGGGCGCTGATCTCGATGGAACCGGGCAGGTTGATGCGCAGTCGGCTGGCCGCGTGGTCGTACTCGAACAGGGCCTGGTCGGGAAACAGTCGTCGCCACAGGTCGGCACTGTCCGCCGGCGCCGGATGGGCGTCGGAGAACAGCCCGCTGATCACGAAACCGGCGGCGGGGTCGCCGCCAGGGGAGAACACTACGACCTGCTCGCCTTGGGTGGGCGGGTCCCAGTCGCGGGTGGTACCGGCGCGTGCCTCGATCCAGGGCAGCCAGTGGGTCAGCAGCTCGCCGGACTGGACGCGCACCCGGGCACGGGCATGATCCACCTCGGCGATGGAGCCCAGGCGGATCAGGTTATGGATGAGGCGCAGCAGTTCGACGAGGTTCATGCCCGCTATCGTGCGGGCCGGCGCGGAGTGCGCGAAGCGGCGGCGGGTGTGACTGTGGGGACTTACACCGAGGCGAGGTGCTCGATCAGGGCGTCACGGATCCGCGTCCGATCCGCCTCGGTGAAGCCGAGCAGCTCGCGTTGCGGGTACTCGATGGTGGGGCCGTTGCGGTCGACCCGGTCGCGAAGGCCATACTGGTGAGTCTTGGCGATGCGCGCCACGTTGCCGAAGAAGCCCACCACCGCGGTATCGCTCTGGGCGGTGGCCTTGAGCCACTTGGCGGTGGCCAGCTTGCCGAACATCGCCCGGCGGCGGATGCCGCCCTGGCGGGCGCGCCACTTCTGGGGCTGGCGGGGCGCGAATTCGCTACCGTCGGGATTGCGCTGGGCCTTGATGCGCTCGCGCTGGCCGCGGCGCAGCTCGCGCGCCAGGGATCGGGCCAGGGCCCGCCGCTCCTTTGCGTCGAGCCGGGCTAATAAGGGCCCGGCCCAGTCGGCCAGCTGCTGCAGGTCGTCAGCCATTAGCAGCCTCCCAGGCGCTGGCCAGCGCCCAGTCATCCTCGCCGGGCTCGCGGGTATAAAGCTGCCATTGGGCGGCGGGGCAGGTATCGCGCTCGAAGCGCAGGGTGACGTGCTCGGCCTCGATGCGACCGCTATCGCAATCCACCCGGGCTATCACCCGCTCGCTGAGGCGTAGGCGCAGGGCGAGGTCGACGGCGTCGTTACTAAGGATCTCGGCCTCGAAGGTGAGCGCCTCCCCGGGGTCGACGTCCGGTTGGTACTCGGCGAGCCACTGCAGTAGCGGCAGCATGACGGTATCCAGATCCTCGGCGAAGTCGGTCAGGACCAGCTGGGCGGCGAAGGCGTACTCGTGGGAGAGGTTGGGGCCGCGGTGGAACTCGATGCTGCCCTCCTCGACGAAGGTGAGAAGGCGGTCGGGATCCCGGGCGAGGGCCGGAACGGCGGCGATCAGGTGCTTGCGCAGCAGGTGCAGCTTCTTCATGGGCGAGCGTCTCGTTGGCGGTGGTCCAGGGCCTCGATCAGGCCGTTATGACGCGTGGCGCAGCCGTGGTACTGGCTGGCCCAGTCGCGCAGTGTCAACGCTACGTCTCGGGCGGTGCCGTCAGTCAGCGCTGGCAGCGTCGTTGGGCAGGGCGTCAGCAACGTCTGCTGAAGCGGGGGCGCGGCCGGCGGCGGCGTCGTTGAGCAGCCGGACAAGCCGAGGCTCAAGGCAAACGCGCCGATAAATGGGCTTCTCGATTTCACGGATGATCCCTCGGTCGATGATGCGCTCATTGGCCTCGAGCTCGGCCAGCCTAGTCTCGACGGCACCGGCGATCTCGGACTCGCGAGCCATGGCGGCGGCGATGGCCTGTTCGATGGCGCGCTCGGCGGTGAGGCGCTGGCTGTCCTCGAGCCAGCCCCGGGCCAGCCAGCCGCCGGTGGCGGTGGTGGTCAGTACCAGGGCGGCGGCGAGTAGGCGGAGCCGGGTCATGCAGCGATCTCCAGGTCCCGGAAGTGGCGCCGGTAGGCGGCGGCGAGCTTGGTGTCGTAATCGTTCTTCGCGAAGGCCGGCCCGTTGTAGCGCCGGGCGAAGTCGCGCCAGTCGCGGCGACGCAGGGCGGCATGGAGCCCTCGGTCGGCGGCGATGAAACGCACGAAGGCGTCGAGCTGGGCGGCCTCGTCGCGCTGCATCGCGATGACGAAGACTTCGGCACTCTCGTATCCCAGCGTCTGCCAGTGAAAACCCATGATCTGAAAGGCACCCCAGGATGCGGACTCCCAGGCGCTGGCCGGATGGATGGCGTGGGCGCGGTCCAGGCGCCGGTGCTCGCGGATCCCGCCGACGTAGCCGCCGGGCTTGTCGTTGACGATGTCGGGCTGACGGCGCTGCCAGGGCACCGGGTCGATGCCGTGGTGGATCAGCCGGCGGCGCATGATGTGGCGCTCGAAGAGGATCACCGGCTCGCCGCTGGGGTGAAAGCCACGCCCCCGCGACTCGACCTCGTTGACGGCCATGATCGCCGCGAGCTCGACACCCAGATACTCGGCGGCCAGCACCAGGTCGATCTGGCGCAGGGCGAGGGGATCCGGTTTGCCGCGGTGCAGGGCCTCGCGGGTCTTGGGGCCGGCGAGGCCATCGATGACCAGATCATGCTGACGCTGGACCGCACGCACCGCGGCTTCGGTCTCGTCGCCGTACCAGCCATCGATGGCGAGGCTGTGACCGGCGTGCACTAGGTCGCGTTGCAGGGATTCGACCCGGTAGCCGGTGTCTCCATGGCGTAGCAGCATCACAGCCTCCTGAGCTTGATGACGTGAGCGACGTTGCCCCGGGCGCGCACTATCAGCCAGGCCAGTACCGCCATGACCATGGCGATGCCCCAGCCGACGGGATAGCCGCTCTGGGTGATGATGCGGATGGCCACGGTGCCGGTGCCGGCGATCAGCAGCCAGGCGGTGCAGGAATAGCCCAGCCGGTAGCGGGCCCCGCGGCGGCGAAAGGTCAGCAGCCGAACGCAGATGAGCAGGGCACAGAGCAGGGTGACGAGGGTGGGGGTGGTCACTTGCGGCCTCCCAGTAGCGACTTGATGTCGAGTGTCTTGACCCCTTCGATGGCGCGCAGTCCCGCGGTCACCGCGGTGGCGCTGGCGATGAACGCCGACACCGCGCTGTGCGGAACCCACTGGCCCAGCACCGGTGGGCCTCCCAGGTAGCCGATCAGCAGGCTGATCAGCAGGTAGATCAGGCGCACGACGATCGGCAGGTCCTTGGCGCTGATCACGAACAGCGTGGCGCCGCAGAAGGCGCCGATGACGGCATTGGCGTCGACGCCGGGCAACCAGCCGACCAGCGCGGCGAGTCCGGTGGCGGTGGCGACGGCGGTGGCGGTGCTGGGCTCTGCCATAGGTTCCTCTGCGTACTTCGCGCGTCTTGTGGCGCTGGTTATCGCGCTGGTTTGGCGTTAGCCGGGCGCGTTTATAGGTTCAGTCCCACAGCTGCACGGTGGGGGAGCGCTGCGGCTGTGGCGTGGCCTCGGGAAGCTGCACCGGCGTGCCCTGGGGCAGGGTTGGGCCGAGGTCGGCAACGCCGGGGTTGAGCTCAAGCACCTGCTCGGTGACGCCTGCCGTGCGGCCGAAGGCGCGATGGCAGATGGCGTCGAGGGTGTCGTGCTGCTGGGCATAGACCGTGCGAGGCATCAAATCAGCTCGATGGTGCTGTGGGGCCGGCCTTCGATCTCGGCGATCGCCCAGACGGCATCGCGACGGTAGCTGTCCGCCGGGTCCATCAGGCTCTCGGCACGCTCGCGGCCGCTGTTGGTGGTGTCGTAGTCGGCGTAGCGTTCGATCAGGCTGGCGTGCGCCATGGAGTAGACAGCCCGTTGATAGAGTCCCTGATAGACGCCTGGGGCTTGCCAGATGGGGATCGGCACCTCGTCGATGCTGGCGTGGCCGGCGTCGACCTGGCGGGCCTGCCATTCGCGCAGGGTGCGGTTGACGGTGGCGATGGCCGCGAGTAGGGCACCCTCGATCCTTGCCGCGGTAATGGCGCCGTCCAGCCGATGGCGATCGCGGAAGTCGGCGGGCGCGATGTCGGGCCAGAATCCGTTGTTCTGCACCGGCTCCGCGGCGGGGGCGCTGGTGGTAGCGGTCGAAACGAAGCTGTTCATCCGGACTCCTGGTTGAAGGGGGTGGGCCGGGTTACGAGCGGGTCTGTTATCGGCCTGCTCTCACTCGGCGCCCCCTGACGTCGGCGTGCGACTCGGTGGCAGCGTCAGGCCCCGTTCTGGGGAGAGCCCTGATCGCCGGCGTTCTGTTGTTTGAACTCGCGCCCGATGCGTTCGAGATCCTTCTTCACCCCAACCTTGTCGTTCAGCGCCAGGGCGCGCTCCAGGCTGGACTGGGCCTCGACCAGCTGGCCGGCGGCTCGCTGGGCATAGCCCAGGGCCTTGAACAGCTTGGCGCGCACCTGGTCGTGCATGTCGGCCTGGCGGGTCATGTTCTCGGCGTCGATCAGCTGCTTGAGCAGCGCCAAGACATCGGCGTCTTCCTCATCGAGCTGCTTCAAGCCCTGGTCGGCGACTTCCTCGGCGATGATCGCCGCGGTGGAGCGCTCGAACTGGTCGGGCGGATTCAGATCGTGGGTGAGGGCGTAACGGGCAATGGTCACGGCGCCGGCGATATCTCCGGCATCGATGCGCCACAGCATGACGCGCATCAGCACGTCGTCCTGGGCGCCCTGGCCGGCCTCGAGCACGCCGTCGACGTAGTCGGCGTACTTGGGCAGGATCTCGCGCTTGATCTCGGCCTTGCGCTCCATCGATTGGGTCGACTTGAGGCGGCGGTAGTCCTCGAACAGGGCGGCCTGCATCAGCTCATAGGCAGGGCCCTGCATGGGGGTCTCACCAGCGTCTCCCGCCGCTTTCGCGGCGGAGACCCGTTGGAAGTGGCGGCGGGCGGGACTGGTCATCGTGGCTCCTTATCAGACGCTGAAGTCGCCCAGCTCGATGTTCTCGATCAGGCAGCCGGCGCCGAAGTCCTCGACCACATAGGCGTCGTTCGAGGATTCGAAGTTCTCGATGCGGTTGCGCTTGGGGTTCTCGCTGACATAGCGGCGGCGGGCGCCGTTCTGCCAGTAGATCGAGAGGTTATCCAGGGTGGTGATCAGGATGGCGTTGTCGGGGAAGAACGGCACCTGGAGGCCCTGCTGTCCGCCGATACGCTTCTGGCTGATGATCACGTCCATGGCCTGCTGTTCGGTGGGCGGCTGGGTCTGGTTGATCAACGGGAAGTACTTGTCGGCCATCAGCTTGCGGCCGACGATCGCGACCAGGTCGGTGGCGTTGCGAAACCACGGATCGATCAGCTCGTTGACCGCGTCGTAGACCACGGCGTCGAGGTTCTCGTAGTCGCCGCCCTTGCCCACCTTGAGGGTGCCGGCGGTGGCGCCTTCCTTGAGCACTCGGGCAGGGGCCTTGGTACGGTAGTGCTGGAGCCAGCCGATGTTGACGTCCTGCAGCATCGGGTTGGTGGCCGGATTGGTCTGGGCGGCGGCGGAGGTGCCGTTGAAGCCGATCATGATCCGGTCGAGGGCCTGCTGGCGGACGATGGCATCGCGCACCAGGGCCTGAAAGTTGGGAAACTTGGCCCAGGCGTCGAGCTTGCCGTAGCCGAGGTGAGTATCGAACTCGGTCAGGCGGCACTCGTAGCCGTTGGCGTCCAGCGTCGAGAGGTCGCGGGTCTCGCGATCGTTCTGGCTGACGTCGGTGCGCGCGGCGATCGGGCCGGAGACGCCGAGGGCGAGCTTCTCCCCCTTCAGCTCGTCGACGCCGATCATGTTGATGCGGCCCAGGAAGTCGCTGGACTCCTGGATGCGCTTCTCCAGGCGCTGCTGGACGCTGGGGTCGACGGCGAATTTCTGGGTGGCTTCCGGCACGCCGTTGAGCTTCGCCACCTGGGAGGCGAACTGGTTGAAGAGGATGCGGGTATCGTTGCGCATGAGCGGGTCGGTTCCTTAGCAGTCGGTGACGATGCCGCCGTCGTTGCCGGTGGCGCGGGAGCGGTGATGTTGGGTGGAGGGTTCGTTGTCGAGCCGGGTGTAGAGCTCGTCGAAGCGGCGCTGCAGCTCGCCATGGGCGGTCTTCAGTTCATTGAAGGCGTCGGCGGTGGGGCGCTTTTCGAGGTCGGATTCCAGCGCGGCGTGGCGCTTTACGAACAGCTCGAGGGTCTGTTCCAGGTCCTTGCTGAAGGCGTCGAATCCGGCCTTGGACTTGGCGTCGTGCTTCTTGAACAGGGCGGTGACGCGCTCGGTCAGGCTTGGCCCTTTCTCAGGCTCAGGCGCCGGATCTGAGAAATCCAGCTCGGTCTCGACGGCGGCGGTGAAGAGGTTGTCGATCTTCTGCTTGCGCGCGGCCAGCGGTGACGCCTGGCCCTGCTGGGCGGAGAACTGGAGCATTTCGGTGCCCAGGCTTGCGGGGCTGTCGGTGACGGCCAGGCCGACGAAGTAGGCCTCGCCCGTGCCGGCGAAGTCCGGGTCGACCTCGATGCTGGTGTAGACCTTCTGTCGCTCGCCGTTGATCTGCTTGAGCTTGTCGGTGGGGTCGATATCCGCGAACAGGCCCAACTTGCCGTCTTCGACTTCCTCGGCCTTGACCGCTTTCACATCGCCAAGGGCGGGGAAGGGCCCGTCATGGAACATGCCGCGCATGTGCTCCATCCACACACGGGCGCCGTATTTCTTGGGGTCATAGTTGCCGGCCATCTGCGTGATCCAGTCGCGCGAGATGATCCGGCCATCGGTGGTGGCGCCTTCGGTGGCGACGCGGAAGAAGGGCATGGGGTGTCCTCGGTTCATGGGCTCTCGGTACTGCCGTCAGGTTCCGCGCAGAGGCGTTGGGGCTCAACGCGTTGCCGGTGTCGCTGGGCCGACTTACACCGAGCCCCGCGAGGGCACCGTCGCGCGCGCGGGTACGCTGGGCGGCATGACGACACCGACGCCCGACCTGGACATCCTCGACGCTTCACGCCTCTCCGCCCGGCACCTGTACTGGACGGGGTGGCGCATCGCGCGTATCGCCGAGTTCCTGGACGTGCCCCGGGCCACCATCGACAGCTGGAAGAAGCGCGATGCCTGGGACGACGCCACTCCCACCCAGCGGATCGAGGGCGCGCTCGAGGCACGCATGGTCCAACTGATCTGGAAGGACCAGAAGGAGGGCAAGGACTTCAAGGAGATCGACCTGCTAGGGCGGCAGGTCGAGCGGCTGGCCCGGGTGCACAAGTACCAGGGCAGCGGGAAGGAGAGCGACCTCAATCCCAACATCGATCGGCGCAACGCCGGCCCGAAGCGGAAGCCCAAACAGAATGATGTGGGCGACGAGGGAGTGATCCGGATCGTCGAGGCCTTCGAGGCGTCACTGCTTGATTATCAGCGTGACTGGTACCGTGCCAAGGAAACGGAGACGATCCGCAACATTCTCAAGAGTCGGCAGATTGGCGCGACCTGGTACTTCGCTCGAGAAGCGATCGCTGATGCCGTGGAAACGGGCCGCAACAAGATCTTCATGTCGGCCAGTAAGGCCCAGGCCCATATCTTCAAGAATTACATCGTTCGCTTCGTGTTCGAGACGACAGGGGTGGAGCTCAGGGGCGATCCCATCATCCTTCCCAACGGCGCCGAGCTGCATTTCCTGGGTACAAACGCCAAGACGGCCCAGGGCTATCACGGTGACACTTACCTGGACGAATACTTCTGGATTCATGGCTTCGCGCAGTTCCAGACGGTGACGTCCGGGATGGCGATGCAGAAACAGTGGCGGGAGACCTACTTTTCTACGCCATCATCGGTCACCCATGAAGCCTATCCGTTCTGGACTGGAGACCACTTCAACGAGGGACGCCCCAAGGCCGACCATATCAAGCTCGACGTGTCACACAGTGCCCTGGCGGGCGGCCGACGCTGTGAAGATGATCACTGGAGACAGATCGTAACCGTCGAAGACGCGGTAGCGCGAGGTGGCGACATCCTTCTCGATATCGAAAAGCTCCGCCGAAAGTACAGCCCTGATGCCTTCAACAACTTGCTGATGTGCGAGTTCGTCGACGACACCCAGAGCGCCTTCCCGCTGGCCATGATGCAGCGGTGTATGGTCGATAGCTGGGACGTGTGGCGGGACATCAAGCCGTTCGCGCCGCGACCCTATGGCGAGCATCCGGTGTGGATCGGCTACGACCCGGCGGGTGATGGCGAAGATGGCGATGGGGCGGGCCTGGTCGTCGTGGCGCCGCCGCGATCTATGACCGGTAAGCACCGGATCCTCGAGCGACATCGCCTCAAGGGTAGCGACTACGAGGCCCAGGCCGAATTCATCCGCAGCGTGACCCACCGCTACAACGTGACTTTCATCGGCATCGACACCTCGGGACTCGGCGAGGCCGTCGCCCAGCTGGTCGCCAAGTTCTTTCCCACGGTCACCCGCTACCGCTACACCCCCGAGATCAAGGCGCGCCTGGTCATGCAGGCCCAGCAGATCATCAACAAGGGGCGGCTCGAATTCGACGCCGGCTGGGCGGATCTCGCCCAGTCGTTCATGGCGATCCGGCGCGGACTCACCGCATCGGGCCGCCAGATCACCTACACCGCAGGGCGCAACAACCTGACCGGCCATGCCGATCTGGCCTGGGCGACCATGCATGCCCTGCACAACGAACCCCTGGACGGGCCGGCGGAGCACGGCACCGGACGATCAATGATGGAGATGTTTGGATGAGCGAGCCGCTTGCAGAGAAGCCCCGGGTGCGCGTGCCGGCCTACCGCGCCGATGGCGGTGGCGACCAGGTCCCCACGCCGGCGAGGGCCGAGGCCTTCAGCTTCGGCGATCCGGTACCGGTCACCGATGGCTACGACTTCTTCTACACCGGGTGCTGGATGCTGGGCAGCGAGTGGTACGAGCCGCCGGTAGACTTCCCGGCGCTGGCCCAGACCTATCGCGCCACCGCCCATCACGGCAGTGCCATCCAAGTGAAGCGCAACATCCTGGTGCGCTCCTTCGTGCCGCACCCGTTGTTGAGCCGGCAGGCCTTCAGCGCGCTGGCCACCGACTATCTGGTGTTCGGCAACTGCTACCTCGAGCAGATCCGCGGGCGCCTCGGCAAGCTGCTGCAGCTGCGTCCGGCCCGGGCCAAGTACGTGCGTCGCGGGGCCGATCTCGACCGCTACTACTGGGTGCCCAACTGGGCCGATCGCAGCGAGTTCGCCCGGGGCAGTCTGATCCACCTGCTCGAGCCCGACATCAACCAGGAGGTCTATGGCGTGCCGGACTACCTGGGCGCCCTGCAGTCGATCTACCTCAACGAGAACGCCACCCTGTTCCGTCGCAAGTACTATCTCAACGGCAGCCATGCCGGCTTCATCATGTATGTCTCGGACGCGGCCCAGAACCAGGAGGATATCGACGCCATGCGCAGCGCCCTGAAAGAGAGCAAGGGCGTCGGCAACTTCCGCAACCTGTTCCTCTACAGCCCCAACGGCAAGAAAGACGGCATCCAGATCATCCCGATCTCGGAGGTGGCCGCCAAGGACGACTTCGCCTCGATCAAGAACATCACCCGCGACGATCAGCTAGCCGGCCACCGGATCCCGCCGCAGCTGATGGGCATCATTCCCAACAACACCGGCGGCTTCGGCGATATCGAGAAGGCGGCGAGGGTCTTCGTCGCCAACGAGCTCGAGCCGTTGCAAACCACCCTCAGCGAGATCAACGACTACCTGGGCGAGGAGGTCGTCAAGTTCCGCCCCTACTCATTGGACGCCGGCGGCGCGGCGCCGCTCGATCCCACCCGCTGATACGAAAAAGCGCCCGAGCCGTGAGGCTGCGGGCGCGAATCGCCGAGACCGTCCCTGATCTACAACGCCTTCCTGGCGCATCCAGCGACACCGACAGAATAGCAAATACTGGATAAATAAACAGGTGTCTGGATGACCATGAAACCGATCCTCCCATGGATGGGAGGCAAGCGCCGCCTCGCCAAGACCATTCTGCCGCTGTTCCGGCCTCACCGGACCTACGTCGAACCCTTCTGCGGAGGGGCGGCCATCTTCTTCATGAAGGAGCCGAGCCCCGTGGAGGTGATCAACGATGCCCACGGCGAACTGGTGAACCTCTATCGCATCGTCAAGCATCACCCCGATGAACTGGTGCGCCAGTTTCGCTGGAGTCTGGTGAGCCGTGAAGAGTACCTGACCCAGCGCGAGGTGGCTCCTCGCCACCTGACCGACGTGCAACGTGCGGCGCGGTTCTTCTACCTGCAGAAGCTCGCCTTCGGCGCCAAGGTCCACGGTCAGACCTTCGGGACCTCCGCCTGCAGCCCTCCCCGGCTCAACCTGATGCGTATCGAGGAGGATCTCAGCCAGGCACACCTTCGTCTGTCGCGTGCAGTAATCGAGCACCTGGACTGGGCGGAGTGTCTGACCCGCTACGACCGTCCCGAGACGCTGTTCTACCTCGATCCGCCGTACTGGGAGACCGCGGGTTACGGTACCGACTTCGGCATCGAGCAATACGAGCGCATGGCCGAGCTGGCTCGGACAGCGAAAGGGCAGGTCGTCATCAGCGTCAACGACGTGCCTAAGATGCGCGAGGTGTTCCAGGGGCTCGATCTACAGACGACGCAACTGCGGTACACGGTGGGCCGGAAGACGACGAGCCCGAAAGGGGAGCTGATCATCACCAACCGCTGAAACCTGTATCCAGCAGTCCCAGAAGCCGCCCTACGAGGCGGCTTTCTTGTGCCCTGGCGCTGCTCACCACCCCTGGCGCGCCGTCGACACCCCGCCCCGCCTGCGCGCTAAACCTGTCGTTTTTTATGCACCCATGCGTCACGGACGAGACCGCCCAGGCACTGGGCTCCCTCGCGCTGGAAAGGGTGATGGTTTTCATGCGGAATCATGCGAAATCAACGAGATGGAAGGGCGGCAGGGTATGAGCCTCCTCAGAGGGAGTGGGGGGTGCTCGGAAAAAGGTAACATCGGTCACCGGGTACCTCTGTCATGCCTATCTTTTTGTTTTGCATGAGAAATCTTGTAACCGTAAAAAGGTCGCAAAAGGTAACGCAAAAGGTAACGCTCTGGTAAGTGTTTGATTTATATGATTTGTTGAAATTGAAGATATCACCTCTCAAAAAGGTAACGCATCACCTTTTCATCACCTTTTTGTTACCTTTTGGACATCCGTTCGAATTGCTTTTAAATCATCAGGTTAAGCCAGTTTTTCGCAACCCGTTACCTTTGTTACCTTTTTCCGAGCCCCCCACGGATTCTGAGAGTCCCTCCGCCTATGATGCGTGCACGCGCGTCACGTCACGCTCTATCAGCACACTTCGCACTCGTCTGCAGAGTCGAGCATTCGCGGAGATATCAGCAAAGCAGCGATACAGTCATACGGACATGACAAAGCCGGCTCGCGCCGGCTCCGTTGAAAAGTGGGTCTATGTACCAGAAGTGTACCAGTTGGCTGGTAAGGCCCGTGGTTCAGGGCTTTGTTGTCCCATCCATCATCGGCGCTACAGAAAAGCGGCGGGCCTGGGCCAGGGGATCGTGGTCAGTCATGGGGTTCACGGGTCGGAGCTGAGAGGGCGCGTAGTGTACCAGCGTTGATGGGCTGGTTTCATCGTTGGCTGTCTGCGCAACATTCACCGCTAGCTTAGGCTGCTGGCGGAGGACCATCACGGGCGATGGTACTCCGCCTATCTGCTCTTATCGGGCATGGTGTGCCCTTTGGACTCTCGGTTACTGGTCCAGTGAGTTCAGGATCTGCCAGGCGGCTTCCACCCGTTCGCCGTTGGGGTAGCGCTTGTTGGCGAGGATAACGATGCCTTGTTCCCGGGAGGGGATAAAGGCGGCGTAGGCGCCAAAGCCGCCGGTGGAGCCGGTCTTGTGATACCAGCGCTGCGGCTCAGGCTCGCCAGAGGTTGCCAGCATGGTAGCGGCCTGGGGCTCGAGGGCCATCTCGGCGGTGGTGCCTGCCATCAGGGTCTCCAGTGTCGTTGGCAGGGCATAGCTTTCCCAGCCCAGGCCCTGCTGCATGTCACCGACGGCGGCGTAGCCGTGATGGGTGGTCAGCAGGGCTTTTGCCATGCGCTGGCCGTCCGGGGTGTTCTGGTTGCCTTGATAGGCATCGATGTTGGCCTGGATGAAGCGGGCCATGTCCAGCGCCGTGGTCTTGATGCCGTAGGCCTCGGCATCCAGCGGGCCTGGGTTGACGCGTACCGGCTCATCACCGTTGTAGCCTTGGGCGTAGTGGTGGGCCTGGTCGTCGGGCACCGTAAGCCAGGTGGCACTGAGGCCAAGTGTGGGCAGCACGCTGTCCTGCATCAGCTCAGCGAAGCTTGCTCCGTCGCTCTGGGCTGCAAGAAGGCCGAACAGGCCGATACTGGGGTTCGAATAAAGTCGCTGGGTGCCGGCGGCGAAGTCCGGCTGCCAGTTCACGAAGTAGTCGTGAATGGTGTCGTCGTCGACGCCCGAGGGAAACTGCAGCGGGAAGCCACCGGCGGTGTAGGTGGCAAGTTCTGCCATGCTGACGTCGCCGACCGGTCGGCCGCTGAAACGGGGCTCGATGCTGGCGGCGGTGTCATCCAGCGCGAAGCCGCCGTTCTCGTGCACCCAGGCACCCAGCGCCGCGGTAAAGGTCTTGCTGAGTGAGCCAACCTCGAACAGCGTGTCGTTGGTAAGCTCGGCGGTGGTGTCGGTGCCGGATTCCTGCGTCGCGACGCCGTAGTGGCTGAGACACACCTCGCCTGCATCGATCACCGCTACCGACATGCCGGGAATCCCATGCCGGTCCATCAACGCCTGTGCTGTCTTGTCGAGCTGAGCGTTCTGGCAAGCTGGCGGACTTGCGTAAGCGAAGGACGACAGCAGTAGAGCGCATAGGGGGGGCAGGTGACGCAACGTCATGACAAGCTCCAGATGAGCCGGCATTAGCTGCCGGGGTAGTGAGAAGGGGGCGATAGTGTACAGCTGGCGGCCCGGTCGGAGCCGCTCAACGGGATTATCGGCTTATTGTGCTGTACACGTCATCTCTCACCCGCTCGCACCAACCCTCATTGTCTCTTACGTTTCCATATCTCACTTTAGGGCTTGTTTCTTGGTCCCTCTTTACCCCTTCTCTTTGTCCTCTCTCTTTGCCACCCTCGCTTTTCCTCCTTTCTTCCCTTCGCGCTATGGCCCTGACGGTATAAAAGGCCGCTTGTAGTTTGAGCCCGCCGAGTCGTAGTTGGAGAACTATGTTGCCGGCGGAAAGGCTTTAGCTGGGGACCGTCAGGCCGCGTTGCACTGCTGGACGCTCGAGGAAGGCGCTGAGTCCCCGCTTGACCTGGAGGAAGTCGTCGTAGCCGACCAGCTCGCCGGCACCGTAACGCTCAACCAGGTTGCGCACCCATGGGAAGATCGCGATATCCGCTATCGAGTAGTCATCCCCCAGCACCCATTGGCGGTCTTCCAGCTGCTTGTCGAGCACACCGAGCAGCCGTCGGGCCTCGTCGAGGTAGCGCTGCAAGGGTCGCTTGTCCTCGAACTCCTTACCGCCGAAGAAATGGAAGAAACCGACCTGGCCAAACATGGGACCGACGCCGCCAACCTGAAACATCAGCCATTGAAGGGCCTGATAGTACGCCTGGGGGGACTGTGGCAGCAGTTGCCCGCTCTTGTCGGCGAGATAGAGCAGAATGGTTCCTGACTCGAACAGCGTGAGTGGCTTGCCCTCCGGCCCGTCCGGGTCGAGGATCGCCGGAATCTTGTTATTGGGACTGAGAGAGAGAAACTCCGGAGAGTGCTGGTCCTTGCTGTCGAAGTTGATTCGGTGAGCCTCGTAGGCCAGCCCGATTTCTTCCAGCATGATCGATATCTTGACGCCATTGGGCGTCGGCAGGGAGTAGAGCTGGAGGCGATCCGGGTGACTGGGGGGCCATTTCTGGGTAATCGGAAAGCGAGACAGGTCAGTCATGGGGCGTTCCTTCGTCCAGGCGGAAGAGTGCTTGATGGTATCACCGCTGGCAGCCGGTTAGGCGCCGGGTCTGCGCCCAAAGAAGCACGCCACATCCCCTTGCAAGGGCGCGTGGTTCGGCGTCGCTGGCAAGGCGCGTCCCTGGGCGCCTTAAGCTAGGCGCGTCCTCGGGCGCCTTAAGTTAGGCGCGTCCTCGGGCGCCTTAAACTAGGCGCGTCCTCGGGCGCCTTAAAACTAGCCGCGTCCCTGGGCGCCTTAAGCTAGGCGCGTCCTCGGGCGCCTTAAACTAGCCGCGGGCCTGGGCGCCTTAAGCTGGCCTCGTCACTGATCTCTGTGTAGGTGCTTCCAGCCGGCGGTGGTTAGTGGGGCCGACTGGGCCAGACCTGTTCAAGGGTTTCCAGCGCCGCTTGCAGTGGAGCGTCAGCGGTACGCTCTCGCCGCCAGATGAAACAGAGCGCACAGTCCAGCGCCACTCCCTCGACGATGGTCAGGCCGCTGCGTTGGCGCTCGGCCAGGGCTAGCGAATCACGGGCCAGGCTTAGTCCCACTCCGGCGCGTACCAGATCGAGCATGCAGGCTTCCTGGTCGACCTGGGCGACCCGCCTGGGCGTCACGCCGCTTTGCTGCATGGCGCGCTTGAGCAGGCGATGGTGCACTGAATCTGCCGGTGTGACGATCCAGGGCAGGCTGGCCAGGACGGGCCATGCGGTGTCCGCAACCCGTGACTCCCAGCCAGATGGGGCCACCACATGATAGCGAAAGTGCGTCAGTTCAACGTGTGCCAGCGCCGGTGAGGTGCTGCTGGCACCGACCCCTGGTGGCGCCAGGTAGAAGGCCGCGTCCAGCTCCCCTCGCTCGACCCGTGACAGGGCGACACCACTCATGCCATGACGCAGCTCAGTTTCGAGTTGCGGCGCGCGCTCGACCAGTACCTTGAGGAAGCTGCCCAGGCGGATGAACTCAGGATCGATGATGGTGCCGATTCTCAGCAGACCGCGCACCGTCGTGTGCAGTGAGCGGGCCATCTGATCGAACACCCGGGCGCTCTCCAGCGCCTTCTCGGCGGTGGGCAGCAGTGCCTGACCGTCCGCGGTCAGCTCCAGTCCCTGGGGGCGGCGGTGGAACAGCGTCAGACCCAGCGTTGCCTGCAGCTGCTTCAACTTTAGGCTAATCGCCGGCTGGGTGAGGTGCAGTGCCTCGGCGGCCCGAGAGACGCTGCCGAGGCGCGCTACCGTGACGAATGCTCGCAGTGTGGGGTAGTCCTGCATGGCGCCTTCCTTTGATCGAGCGTGATATTTGAAAACTTTATATCTGGGTTCCAAATAACTCAATTGCTCCGATCCCCATCAGCGATAGGCTGTACAGCGACAAGACGAGCAGGCTGGACACCTTTTTGCAGACGCCCAGGCTCGATTTACTTAAACAATGCTTATAAAGGAGTACCCCATGACCTCGACGATTCCTCACTTTATCGGCGGCCAGAGAGACGAAGGTGCATCCCTGGGCCATCAGGACGTCTACAACCCGGCGACCGGCCAGGTCAGCGGGCGCGTGGCGTTGGCTTCCGCCAACGAGATCGACAAGGCGGTGGAGGTGGCCAAGGCGGCCTTCCCGAGCTGGGCCGACACCCCGCCCATCCGTCGCGCCCGGGTGATGTTCCGCTTCCTCGAATTGCTCAACGCCAACAAGGATGCCCTGGCCGAGGCAATCACCCGTGAGCACGGCAAGGTCTTCACCGACGCCCAGGGCGAGGTGGCACGGGGTATCGACATCGTCGAGTTCGCCTGTGGTATCCCGCAGCTGCTCAAGGGCGACTTCACCGACCAGGTCAGCACCGGCATCGACAACTGGACCCTGCGTCAGCCGCTTGGCGTGGTCGCCGGCATTACGCCGTTCAACTTCCCGGCCATGGTGCCGATGTGGATGTTCCCGGTCGCCATCGCCGCCGGCAACAGCTTTATCCTCAAGCCCAGCCCCACCGATCCCAGTGCCTCGCTGATGATGGCGGACCTGCTCAAGCAGGCCGGGCTGCCCGACGGCGTGTTCAACGTGGTCCAGGGCGGCAAGGAAACGGTGGACGCGCTGATCGATCATCCTGACGTCAAGGCGCTGTCCTTCGTCGGTTCCACCCCCATCGCCAACCTGATCTATCAGCGTGGTGCTGCCCTCGGCAAGCGTGTGCAGGCCCTTGGTGGCGCCAAGAACCATATGGTGGTGATGCCCGACGCTGATCTCGACAAGGCGGTGGATGCGCTGATCGGTGCGGCCTATGGCTCCGCCGGCGAGCGTTGCATGGCCATCAGTGTGGCGGTGCTGGTCGGTGATGTGGCCGACGATGTGGTGGCGCGGGTCGCCGAGCGGGCACGCAACCTCAAGGTCAAGGACGGCATGCAGCTGGACGCCGAGATGGGACCCATCGTCACCGCCCAGGCCCACCAGCGGATTACCGGCTATATCGACAAGGGCGTCGAGGAGGGTGCCGAGCTGGTAGTTGATGGCCGTGACTTCGACGCCAGCCATACCGGTGAAGGCTGCAGCGAGGGCTTCTGGATGGGCGGCACCCTGTTCGATCACGTGACGCCAGAGATGACGATCTACCGGGAAGAGATCTTCGGCCCGGTGCTGGCCTGCGTGCGCGTGCCGGACGTGGCCACCGCCATCGAGCTGATCAACGACCATGAGTTCGGCAACGGCGTCAGCTGCTTCACCGAGAGCGGCAAGGTGGCCCGCGAGTTCGGCCGTCGCATCCAGGTGGGCATGGTCGGTATCAATGTTCCGATCCCGGTGCCCATGGCGTGGCATGGCTTCGGTGGCTGGAAGCGTTCGCTGTTTGGCGACATGCATGCCTACGGCGAAGAGGGCGTGCGCTTCTACACCAAGCAGAAGTCGATCATGCAGCGCTGGTCCGACTCCATCGAGGCGGGCGCGGAGTTCGTGATGCCGACCGCCAAATAATGCCCTGAACCGAGGGATTCGCGATGACAACCGCACAACAATACGACAGCGAGTTTGACTATATCGTGGTCGGAGCAGGCACCGCCGGATGCCTGCTGGCCAATCGCTTGAGCGCCGACCCGAACAACCGGGTGCTGCTGATCGAGGCCGGTGGTCGCGACAACTACCACTGGATCCACGTACCGGTGGGCTACCTGTACTGCATCGACAACCCGCGCACAGACTGGCGCTTTCGCACCGATCCAGACGCGGGCCTCAACGGGCGCTCGCTGCTGTACCCGCGCGGCAAGACGCTCGGTGGCTGCTCGAGCATCAACGGCATGATCTACATGCGCGGCCAGGCCCGGGACTACAACCACTGGGCCGACGTCACCGGCGACGAGCAGTGGCGCTGGGAGCACTGCCTGCCGGCTTTCATCCAGCACGAGGATCACTATCGCCTGGACGAGGGCGCCGACGCCGACGCCGCCCACCGGGACTTTCACGGTCACGGTGGCGAGTGGCGCATCGAGAAGCAGCGGTTGAACTGGCAGGTGCTGGATGACTTCGCTGAGGCGGCGGTCCAGGCGGGGATTCCACGTACCCAGGACTTCAACCGTGGCAGCAACGAAGGCGTCGATTACTTCGAGGTCAATCAGCGCTCCGGCTGGCGCTGGAACACTGCCAAGGCGTTTCTGCGTCCGGCGCTCAAGCGGCCGAACCTGACCCTGTGGCACTCCACCCAGGTCAACCGGCTGATCGTCGCGGGCGGCGAGACTGACGGCGAGAAGCGCTGTGAAGGGGTCGAGGTCAAGCGCGAGGGCACCACCCAGGTGGCCAGGGCGCGCCGTGAGGTGGTGCTGTCCGCCGGCGCCATCGGCTCCCCCCAGATCCTGCAGCTCTCCGGCATCGGGCCTGGTGAGCTGCTCAAGCAGCACGGCATCGACGTCGTCCACGAACTGCCGGGGGTCGGCGAGAACCTGCAGGACCACCTGCAGATTCGCTCGGTGTATCGGGTCAAGGGCGCCAAGACCCTCAACACCATGGCCAGTACCCTGTGGGGCAAGGCCGGTATCGGGGTGGAGTACCTGCTCAAGCGCACCGGCCCGATGAGCATGGCACCGTCGCAGCTTGGCATCTTCACCCGCAGCAGCGACGAGCATGAGCACCCCAACATCCAGTACCACGTCCAGCCCCTGAGTCTGGAGGCCTTCGGTCAGCCGTTGCATCCCTATCCGGCGGTGACGGCCAGCGTCTGCAACCTGAATCCGACCAGTCGCGGCAGCGTCAGGATCCAGAGCGCCGACCCGGCCCAGGCGCCGTCCATCGCCCCCAACTACCTGAGCACCGACGAGGACCGGCGGGTGGCGGCGGACTCGCTGCGCGTGACCCGCAGGATCGCCGAGCAGCAGGCCTTCGCCAAGTACGAACCGGAAGAGGTCAAGCCCGGCATCCAGTACCAGACCGATGAGGAGTTGTGGCGGCTCGCCGGAGACATCGGCACCACCATCTTTCACCCGGTCGGCACTACCCGGATGGGACAGTCCGACGATCCCATGGCGGTGGTCGACTCGCGCTTGCGGGTGAGGGGAGTCCAGGGGCTGCGGGTGGCGGACGCCGGTGTCATGCCGACCATCACCAGCGGCAATACCAACTCACCGACCTTGATGATCGCCGAGCGAGCGGCAGGCTGGATGCTCGAGGCCGGAGGCTGACACCGGCGTTCTGCGCAGCCAGCGTCACAACAACAAACGATAAAGGTATCCCTGATGAACGCGCCAGAGTCTCACTCCGATCAACACGCCGACCGGCTCGATCTGCGGGTCTTCGTGCCCGCCGTGCTGGTCATCGCGGGTCTAATGCTGCCTATCATTTTATTTCCAGAGTCGGGAGCCGCACTGGTCAATGCGGCCTTCGCCTTCGCCACCGGGCGCTTCGGCTGGCTGTATCTGCTTGCCGGCATCGCCGTGGTGGTCTTTCTGGTGGGACTGGCCATCAGCCGCTACGGCAACGTGCGACTCGGCGGCCCCGATGACAAGCCCGAGTTCTCCTACTTCAGCTGGGTGGCGATGATCTTTGCCGGGGGCATCGGCATTGCCATCGTCAACTGGGCCTGGGTCGAACCCATCTACTACTTTACTGGCCCACCTTTTGGCGTCGAACCACGTTCCCAGGAGGCGGCAGAATGGGCCTTGACCTACGGCCAGTTCCACTGGGGCTTCACGCCCTGGGCCTTCTATTGCCTGCCGGCCATCCCGATCGCCTACTCGATGTTCGTCCACAACCGTCCCGGCGTCAGGCTGTCCGTGGCCGCGCGGGGGGTGATGGGCCGTCATGCCGATGGCTGGTGGGGCGCGCTACTGGATGCGGTGGTGGTTTTCGGTATCGTCGGTGGTGTCGGTACCTCGCTGGGGCTTGCGGTTCCCCTGGTATCGCAGCTGCTGAGCGGCCTGCTCGGGGTGTCGGCGTCATTCATGCTGGATATCGCGGTGCTGCTGATCTGGACGGCTATCTTCTCCGCCAGCGTGTGGTTCGGCCTGGCCAAGGGCATCAAGATCCTGTCGGACATCAACGTGCTGCTGGCGGGAGTTCTGCTGGTGTTCACCCTGGTGGTGGGTGACTCCCTATTCATGGTGGAAGGCTGGGTCAACAGCCTCGGCAAGATGGTTTCCAATTTCGTGCCCATGAGCATGTGGACCGACCCGGTGGGGGATTCGAGCTTCTGGCGCGACTGGACGGTGTTCTACTGGGCCTGGTGGATTGCCTACGCCCCGATGATGGGCCTGTTCGTCGCCCGCATCTCGCGCGGTCGCACCATCCGAGAGCTGATCATCGCCGAAATGGTGTTCGGTTCCCTGGGATGCTGGGTGTTCTTTGCTGTGTGGGGCGGCTACGCGCTGGACCTGCAGATCTCCGGCGCCCTGGATGTGGCGGCCATTCTGTCGGCTGGGGGCATCCCCGCTGCCGTCGAGGCGATCCTCGGTACCCTGCCGATGTCCGGCCTGATTACCACCTTGTTTGTGCTGCTGTGCTTCATCTTCCTGGCGACGACCCTGGATAGCTCTGCCTATGTGCTGGCATCGGTGACCTCGCGCAAGTTGTCCGGCTATCAGGAGCCGCAGCGCAAGATCCGCCTGATCTGGGCGTTTCTAATCGCCGGCGTCGGAGTGGCGCTGATTCAACTTGGCGGGCTCAAGCCGGTACAGACCTCCACCATTGTGGTAGCGCTGCCGATGATCCCCGTGCTGGCGATCCTGGCCTGGTCTCTGGTGCGCTGGCTGCGCCAGGACTTCGCCAAGAAGGTCCTTGAACCCCACCTGGTCATCGAAGACGGCAAACACTGACGTCACCGAGGGGGCTTAGGCCTCCTCCCGTTGCCACCCTTGCTCTACAGGAAGACCCCGATGTCACCGAATCCTCATTCCCAACTGCCGCTCAAGGACGTCAAGGTCATCGACTTCGGTCAGTACATGGCCGGCCCTGCGGTGGCGATGATCCTAGCCGACCTTGGCGCCACGGTCATTCACGTGGACCCGCCCGCGGGGCCCATGTGGGAGTCACCGGCCAACGCCACCTTGCAGCGCAACAAGCTGATCGTGACGATCGATCTCAAGACCGCCGAGGGCCTCGAACAGGCGCTGACGCTGATCGAAGAGGCCGACATCGTGATCGAGAGTTTCCGGCCCGGTGTCATGCAGCGCCTGGGCATCGACTTCGCTGCGCTGCGCGAAGAGCGCCCGGAGCTGATCACCCTGTCGATGCCGGGATTTGCCTCCAACGACGAACTGCGCCGTGACTGGCGGGCCTTCGAGAGCGTCATCGCCGCCCACTCGGGGGTGTTTACCGACATGGGGCTGAACCGGGTATTGATGGGCATCAACCCGTCCTTCTCGCCGCTGCCGCTGGGCTCGGCCTACGGCACCATGCTGGCGGCTACCGCCGTCACCCTGGCGCTGCAGGCGCGTGAGCGTACCGGTCTCGGCGACGAGATCGAAGTCCCCATCGCCTGCGCCCTGATGGAAGGCCTCTGCTACAACTCCATCAAGATCGAGGGCCTGCCGGAACGCTACAAGACCCAGCGCGAGAAGGAGATCGAGCGTCGCCGCATCGAAGGCGCGCCGATGAACCTGGACTACGACGAACTGCAGGAGCTGCTCGACCCCTTCTATCGCAGCTACAAGTGCAAGGACGGGCGCATGTTCTACGTGGTCTGTCCGAGTCACAAGGAGCACGCCAAGCGCTGCCTCAAGGTGCTTGGTCTCTACGATGAGCTGGTGGAGGAGGGGCTGGTGGAAGAGCCCGACACCTATGCGCCCACCAGCCAGTGGCAGAGTGACGTGTCGCTTGGCGTCTACCCACTGCCTAAGCGTTGGGCGGATCATATCGCCGCGCGCATGAAGGAGGTCTTCCTGACCCGCACCTCCAAGGAGTGGGAAAAGATCTTCGGCCGAGGCAAGTTCCCCGGCGCACCGCAGCGCTGGCTGCAGGAGTGGATCCACGACGACCACGCCGAGACCGCCGGGCTGATGATCGAAGTGGACGATCCCGAATTCGGCCTGATGACCCAACCCGGCCCGATGGTCTGGCTGCACGACAGCGGCCATGAAATGCTTACCCCGACGCCGCGCCGCTGGGTATCGTTCGACCAGGCGCTGGCGGTGCTGCATCGCATCGAGACCAAGCTGCCTCGGGTACGTGCCCGTAACGCCAAGGACGGCTGGCTCGAAGGCGTCAAGGTGCTGGATCTGTGCAACGTCATCGCCGGTCCCCACTCGGTGGCCTTTCTGGCACGCTTCGGTGCCAACATCATCAAGGTGGACCCCGCCAAGCCCTTCTACGACTGCTGGAACACGGTCATCTTCGGCCTGTCGCATATGCGTTCCAAGCGCTCCATGCTGACCGATATTCAGGTGCCTCGGGGGCGTGACATCCTCGACGAGCTGATCCGCCAGAGCGACGTGGTGGTGTGGAATGCCACCGACAAGCAGGTGGAGCGGATGGGGCTGACCGAGGCAGACATGCAGCGCATCAATCCCGAGGCGATCTTCTGCCAGCTCGACTGCTTCAGCGGGGTCAAGCCGGGTCCCCGGACCAACTACCTGGGCTACGATGACCTGGTGCAGGCCACCACCGGCATCATGCTGCGCTTCGGGGGCAGCATGGATACGCCGGAAGAGCACGCCCACGTCGGCACCATCGACGTGATGTGCGGCTTCGGTGCCTCGCTTGGTGTCGCCACTGCTCTGTACCAGAAGCTGCGCACCCGCCGGGTCAGCCGGGTCAAGACCTCGCTGTCGGCGCTCAGCGGCCTGGCCCAGATGCCGTTCTGCTACGACTACGAGCGGCGCGGCCTGTTCGACGAGCCCTCTGGTCGTGAACTCAACGGCTACGACGATCTGTCGCGCTTCTATTTCACCGCCGACGGGGTAGTGCTGATCAGCGCCTACGAGCGGGACCTGCACAAGTTCGCCCTGGTACCGGGGATCGAAGGGGTGGTCGATGTGGCTCCGGAGGAGCGAGCGGCCTATCTGGCACCTCGCTTTATCAATGCGGTGGCCACCGACTGGGTGGAGCGGCTGCAGAAGGCCGGCATCGCTGCGGCGGTGTGCGAGAACATCGAGGCCCTGCGCTCCTACAATTCGCGGCGCTGGGACAATACCCCGGGCATCGATCGTGGCAGCTATTCCTTCACCGTCTACGACGAGCACCCCAGCGGTCATGTCATTACGCAGCTTGACCCCTATGCCATCCGTCCCAAGCGAGGGCGCATCTATCCGCTGGCGCCGTCGGAGAAATACGGCAGCTCGAGCCGTGAGGTACTGGAGGAGTTGGGGCACAGCCCCGAGGAGATCGAGCGGTTGATCACCGAAGGCGTCGTGTCGGAGAGCTGGAGCGAGGAGTATCTGCCGACCTGAGAGGATGTCTGCTCAGGGTATTGTCTTGAGCCCACCAGACGGGGAAGGGCTCCCCGTCCAGTGGTTTGCGTCGTGGCGGGGTGCACCCTCTAGGCTTGGCATCTACGCCGTCACCTCCCATGGGCTACCTGAGCGTCAAGTGAGCTGACGCACGGCGGTCTCGACGCCACGCAGCTCTGCCAATCCGCGCAGTCTACCGTAGAGCGGGTAGCCAGGGGCGGTGGCGCGGTGCTGATCGTCGAGGATGTGATGGCCGTGGTCGGGACGTAGCGGCAGCCGGCGGCCGCCGTCGCGCTCGCGGCGGCGTTCCTCGGCCACCAGCGCCTTGATCACCGCGACCATGTCGACGTCACCGTTCAGATGCGGCGCCTCGTGGAAGGAGCGAGGGTCGGGGGACTCGCGCCGGGTCGAGCGCAGGTGCACAAAGTGAATCCTGGGACCGAAGCGTTTGACCATGTAGGCCAGGTCATTGGCGGCGAGCACGCCGTAGGAGCCGGTGCACAATGTCAGACCATTGGCCGGGCTGTCGACGGCCCCGAGGATCCACTCGGCGTCCGCCGCCGTCGAGACCACACGGGGCAGACCCAGCAGTGGTCGAGGCGGGTCATCGGGGTGGATCGCCATGTGGATGCCGAGTTCTTCGGCGACCGGGATGACGGCTTTCAGAAAATAGCCGAGATTCTCGCGCAGGCGCTCGGCGTCGATCTCTTCGTATCCAGCAAGTACCTCGCGAAAGCGCTCCAGGGTGTAATGCTCCTCGGCGCCGGGTAGGCCTGCGATGAGGGTGTCGACCAGGGACTGGCGGGCCTCGGCGTCCAGGCTATCGAGATAGCTCCTTGCGGCAGTCTTCTCGTCGTCACTGTACTCGTCTTCGGCGCCAGGTCTGGCGAGCAGGTAGAGGTCAAAGGCGGCGAAGGCTGTCTGGTCAAAGCGCAGCGCCAGGGCGCCATCCGGCATCGCCCAACGCAAGTCGGTGCGGGTCCAGTCGAGCACCGGCATGAAGTTGTAGCACACCGTATCGATGCCGCAGGCTGCCAGATTGCGCAAGGTGTCGCAGTAGCGGGTGATCAGAGCGTTGCGCTCCGGCAGTCCTTTCTTGATCGCTTCATGCACCGGCACGCTCTCCACCACCGACCATTCGAGTCCTGCGTCCTCGATCATCTGCTTGCGCTCGGCGATGGCCTGCCGGGACCAGACCTGGTCGTTGGGCACCTCGTGCAGCGCAGTGACAATGCCGGTTGCGCCGGTCTGGCGAATCTCCTCGAGTCGGATCGGGTCATTTGGGCCGAACCAGCGCCAGGTGTGTTGCATGAAAATCTCCTTTTCTCGAGTCCGGCTAGAGGGTGCTCAGTGACGCCGCAAGCCCGGTAGTGATCAGTCGGCGGTAACCATCGGTGACAGCATCGACAACATCCTGCTGTGCAGTAAGGGCCACAGGGATGATGTCTTCCTGTGCCAGAAAGGCTGCCACCAGCGCTTCAGGGGCATCGCCGTGACGTTCATGTAGCGCGAGGAAGCGCGATGCCAGCGGATCGCTCACCTCATGTTGACGGCCGTCGAGCGAGACGCCGGAGGTGTAGCGTATCCAGGCGGCCAGTCCCAGTGCGGTACAGGGCACCTCGTGGCCGTCCTGCAGCCGCGCGACGGCGCCTTGTAGCCAGCGTTGGGGCAGCTTCTGGCTGCCGTCCATGGCGATCTGCGCCAGTCGGTGGCGCAGGCTGTCATTGGCGAATCTGGCCAGCAGATCGTCGGCATAGCGTTCGAGATCGACCCCATCTGGCATGTGCAGCGTTGGCGCCGCCTCCTGCATCATGTAGCGACGCAGCAGGGTGCGGAATTCGGGGCGGCTGACCGCTTCAAAGACCGTCTCGATGCCATCGATGGCACCCAGGTAGGCCAGCAGCGAGTGGCTGCCGTTGAGCATGCGTAGCTTCATGGTCTCGAAGGGGGCCACATCGGCGACCATCTCGACCCCCTCGGCTTCCCAGGCGGGCCTACCCTGGGGAAAATCATCCTCGATGACCCACTGAGAAAAGGCCTCGCAGACCACCGCGTTGGGATCATCGACACCCAGCTCGCCCAGCCGGGCGAAGTCGGTCTCGGTCATCGCGGGTACGATGCGGTCGACCATGCTGCAGGGAAAGGCCCCCCGATGGCTGATCCAGTCGGCCAGTTCGCTATCGCGCTGGGCGGCGAGCTGTACGACGGCGTTGCGGGTGCGGCGACCGTTTTCCGGCATATTATCGCAGGACAGCACGGTGAAGGGGGACAGACCGGCGGCGCGGCGACGGGCCAGCGCCTCGACCAGGATACCCGGGGCGGTTTGCGGCGCGTCTGGCGAGGCAATGTCGGCCTCTATCATCGGGTCTTCGACGAGCAAATTGCCGCTGGTCGGGCTGAGAAAGTAGCCCTTCTCGGTCACCGTCAGCGTCACAATGCGTACCTTGGAGGACGCCAGTCGCGTCAGCAGCGCTTCCAGATCGCGGCCCTGCTGGCCTGTGCTATCGCGGCCGGTGAACAGCGTCTCTTGCATCACGCCGATCTCTCTGAGCGTGACGTTGTTGCTATCGGTAAATTCGGCCACATGGTAGCGGTGGCCAGCGGCACGCAGCCCATCGACCAGGCCGACGCTGGAGCGCAGGTTGGCGCTGCACAGCCCCCAGGCGGTGTCACCGCTGCGCTCGAGATGGCGCGCCAGATAGACCGCCTGGTGGGCCCGGTGGAAGGCGCCGAGCCCCAGGTGGACGATACCGATGTCGCAGGCGATGTGCGGCGCTTCAACGAAGTGGGTCATCTTGTTGTGTACCTCAGTCCCGGAGATAGGCCCGGAGCAAAGCCCGTGGGCTCGGTCGATGGGGTGATGCGGGTGATTGATACGTCCGCTGAGTTGGTTTCTTGTGCATCCGCTACCCCATCAGATAGTCGGGCAGGAAGAGCACGATCTGCGGGAAGAAGATGATGGCCAGCACCACTGCGAACACGGCAAGGGCAAAGGGCAGCATTTCCCGGGTGTAGGCAATGAACGAGCAGCGCAGGATGCCGCACACGGTGTACATCGACACCCCGACGGGTGGCGTCATGCCGCCGAAGGTCACCAGCGTCATCATCAGCAGGCCAAAGTGCACCGGGTCGATGCCGGCGGCCTTGATCACCGGAACCAGGATGGGCGCCAGCAGCATGACGACCACCGTCGCCTCCAGCAGCATGCCCAGGACGATCAGCAATAGCGACAGCACCAGCAGCAGGGTGGTGGGGCTTTCGAACACCCCGAGGGTGACCTCGGTGATGGTCTGCGGCACCCGCTCGAAGGACACCACGTAGCTGATGGCGCCGGAGAACATGATGATCAGCATGATCATGCCGACGTCGCGGACACCGGCACGGAAGGCATCGATGATCGACGACAGGGTCAGCTCCCGGTGGATGAAGCAGCCCACCACGATGGCATAGACGATGGCGAAGGCGCCGGCCTCGGACGGGGTGAACAGGCCATAGCGGATGCCCACCAGCAGCCAAACGGGAAACAGCAGCGCCCAGATGCTGCTCCTGGTCGCCTGCCAGACTTCGGCCAGCGACGGTGACTTCTCGAGTTCAGGCACATAGCCGCGCCGGTGCGACATCACGCTGGTGGCGATCATCAGCGCTACCAGCAACAGGATGCCCGGCACCACACCAGCGATGAATAGCCGGCCGATGGACACCTCTCCGAGGAAGCCGTAAATGATCAGGCCGATACTCGGCGGAATGGTGGCGGTGATCAGGCCGCCGATGGACAAAAGGGCAGCGGTAAAGCCAGGCGAATAGCCCCGCGCGATCAGGTTGCCGCCCAGCACCCGGGACTGCATCGCCGCATCAGCCACTGCCGAGCCGGAAATGCCGCCCATCATGGCGCTCAGGGCCAGGCTCGACTGGGCCAGACCGCCGGTCATCCAGCCGGTCAGCAGGGTGGCCAGGCGCAGCAGGCGTGGGGTGATGCCGCTGGCGTTCATCAGGTGCCCGATCAGGATGAACAGCGGCACCGCCAGCAGCGGAAAGGACTGACTGGCCGAGACGATCCGCTGTACCGCCGTACTGGTCGGCAGGAAGGTCTCGGGCAACAGGAAATAGGTAAAACCGGCCATGCCGATGGCGAAGGCGACCGGCATGCCGATGGCCATCAGTACCAGGCCGAGAATCAGAATGGCGAGTGTCGTCACAGAAGTTGCTCCTGCTGGTCGCTGTCGGGCTCCAGCGCCTGAACAATGCCCACCGAGGCAAGCCGCCTGATCAGCGAGACGATCATCAGTACGGCACCTACGGGCAATGCCAGCGTCACATAGCCGTAGCTGATCCCGGCAAAGCCGAGGGGACGCTGCCAGTTGGAAAACGCCAACGAGAAGCCATAGCGTGCCAGGCAAGCCAGAAAGACGATCATCAGGCCCACCGTCACCAGATTCGCCAGCCACTGGCCCGACCGGGGCAGCCGGGTCAGCAGGGCATCGACCCGGATCTGGCCTCCCTTCTTCAGGGTGATATCTGCACCAAACATGCAGGCCCAGATAAAGAACAGCTGGGCCAGTTCAGCGCCGCCGAGCATGGGGTTGCCCATGGCCCGGGTGGTGGCGCTGAACAGGATGCTGGCCGCGGTGAGAAACAGCAGCACGACGGCCAGCCACTCCTCGAAAGTGTCATAGAGCTTCCACATGTGGCCTCCCCAGCCGCTGCCGAAGTCGGCAGCGGTGGACGCTTGGTATCGAAGGGGGGTTACTCGCCGGCGCTGAGCACAGGCGCGAGTTGCTCGCGCAATTCGGTCCAGCCCATGTCGTCGTAGACCGCCTGCATTTGGCTGCTGAACCGTTCGGTATCGACCTCGGCGAACTCGACGCCGGCCTCTTCCATTTCCTTGCGCACATCGGCCTGGGCGTCGACCGTCATCTGGGTGGCCTCGTCGCCGGCCTTCTTGAGCTCTTCGTCGAGCATGGTGCGCAGTTCGTCGGGTAGCTCCTGATACCAGCGCTCGGAGACCAGCAGGCCCGTCATCAGGTGGATGTGATTGGTCAGGGTGACGTTACTGGTCACTTCCTGAAGCCGCAGGCCGTGGGCGCCGGTCAACTGGGCCTCGGCGCCGTCGATGGTGCCGAGCTGGATGGCCGAGTAGATTTCCGACCAGGGCAGCGGAACCGGGGTCGCACCCATGCCCTCGATGGTCTTGATCCAGCCCGGGGAGTTGATGGTGCGGACGCGCACACCTTCCAGGTCCTCGGGACCTTCGATCGGCATCTGGGTGAACATCTGGCGGGTGCCCTGGAACCAGTTGTAGTTCATCAGGCGCATGCCGGTGTTTTCCGCCAGCAGCTCGACCCACTCGAGGTAGGGCTCGGAAGAGGTGATGCGGTCGTAGTCCTCGTGGCTATCGACCAGGTAGGGCGCAGCCAGGATCCCGAGCTCGGGTTGAAACTCGGACAGGCGGCCTGCGTCCGTCAGTACCGCGATGTTGGCGCCGTTGCGGATCTGCTCGATCATGTCGTTGTCGGCGCCGAGTTGGCTGCTGGAGAAGATGTTCAGGGTGACTTCGCCCTCGCTTCTTTGTTCGATTCGTTCGGCGGCGTTTTCCATCGCCTTGACCATGGGGTCCTGGCTGCTCTGGGCGGTGGACAGGTTCAGTTCGTAGGCCGCCAGCGCCTGGGTGCTGCTGAGGACGGCAGCGGCGAGAATGACAGACTTCTTGAGCATGTGGCGTCTCCTTGTTGCTTGTTGTTGTCGCTTCTGGTGTTGTCGTTGCTGTTGTTTCCGGGGGAGTGGCCCGGCAGGCCGCAGGACAGAGGCCGAGTGGCCCTTGCCCATGAGAGGCGTCTGCCGGGTCGATAACTAGCTGCTGTGGGTGTCCTCGAAGATCGACGAGAAACGCTGCACCATCTGGGGCAGGGAGATGAGAATCTCACTCTGATGCACCAGCATGGCCTGGCGGGCTTCGTCCTCATTTCTTCGTTCGATGGCATCGACGATATCGGCGTGTTGCTGAACCAGCTTCTCGAAGGGAGTGGTGTCGGGCACACTCAGGTAGCGCACCCGGTCGAGCTGAGCCTTGACCTCTTCGATGACGCGCCAGGCGGTTTCGTGTCCGGCACCAAGTGCGAGCACGCGGTGAAAGTCCTCGTCGAGAATGAAGAATTGGTCATACTGTCCGCTGCTGGCGCAGCGTACCTGGCGCTCGATCAGGTCTCGCAGCTCATAGATCACCTTGTCGGTGAGCCCTTGCTTGGCGGCGGAGACGCTGACCGCTGTTTCCACTGCCTCTCTGACGAAGCGTGCTTCGCGCACCGATTTCTGCGAGATGCCCACAACGTAAGTGCCGCGCTGTGGGCGAACGTCGACCAGGCCTGCTTCAGACAGGCGAATGAAGGCTTCGCGCACTGGCTGACGGCTGACGGAGAAGGCATCGGAGATCTCCTTCTCGGACAGCGCCTGCCCAGGGGCGAATTGCATCCGGATGATGGCGAGTCGTAGCACACGATAAAGTCGCTGACGCACCGATCCACCAGCAGCATCCTGTTCCCAGAGTTCAGCGATTGCGGGGGTCAGCATGGGGGCTCCTACCTGTCGTTTAGCGTTTCAGCCCTGTCGCTTCTGAGGCGTCCGGCCTTTGAGCTTTGGTCTGATATGACTTGTATGGTAGTCATACTAGGATAGCGAGAACGCGATGTCAGGCCTGGACGTATAGCACTTTGGTCTCATCTCGACACGCCGCCTTTATTCGTCACCCTGGAGGACGCCATGCCACACCCCACTTACATTGCTGCACCGGATGACTGTCTGTTGCGCACGGATGAACATCGACGCTGGCTCGCCAAGACTGGGATGCGATTGCTCGAATTCGGCGCTGCCGCCGAACACCCGCAGGGAGGCTACGGCTGGCTCGATGTCACAGGTAAGCTGGATGCCTCGCGGCCGGTAACGACCCTGCAAACGGCTCGACTCACCCATGTGTTTTCACTTGCCCACCGCCTTGGCGTGCCCTTCGCCCGTGCCAAGGTGGAGCGCGGCATTGCTGGGCTCTGGCAGCTCGCTGACGAGCAATATGGAGGCTGGTACCAGGGACAGCTGGTGCCCGGTGCACCGACTATCAAGCACGCCTACACCCACGCCTTCGTCGCCCTGGCCGCGTCGTCGGCGCACATGGCGATGGGCAGTGATGACACCCGCGAGCTGCTGGATCGGGCCATCGACGTCATCGATCGCCACTTCTGGTCGGACAGCATGGGGTTGTGTCTGGAAAGCTATGAGCGAGATTGGACGGCGCTTGACGACTATCTCGGTGCCAACAGCAACATGCACTCGGTGGAGGCCTATCTGGCGCTATGTGACGCTACCGGAGAGACACGCTGGCTTGATCGTGCCGTGGCCATTGCCGAGCGTTTTATTCACACCCATGCCCGCGAGCACGACTACCTGGTCCCCGAGCACTTCGATCGCCAGATGACGGTGCTCTACGACTTTCACAAGGACCTGCCCGCCGACCAGTTTCGGCCCTTCGGGCTGACGCCCGGTCACTCGTTGGAATGGTCGCGCCTGTTGCTCAATCTCGAAGCGTCGTGCCTCAGGCACGGACGGCCCGCGCCGGCCTGGTTGCTGCAAGACGCTGAAGGGCTGTTTGCCGCCGCCGCCAAGTACGGCTGGCAGGCCGATAGACAGCCGGGCTTTGTCTACACGCTGGACTGGGACAAGCGACCGGTGATCACCGCCCGCCGCCACTGGGTCACCAGCGAGGCGGTCGGAGCGGCGCATGCGTTGCTGGTGCGCACCGGGCGTCAGCAGTACGCCGACTGGTACGCCACCTGGTGGGCCTACATCGATCGCCACATCATCGATCACCAGCGGGGTGGCTGGATTCACGAACTCGACGAGAGCAGCCAGCCCCGTGCGCGCTACTGGCCAGAGGGCAAGCCGGACATCTACCACGCCTTCCAGGCGACCCTGCTGCCCTTGCTGCCGCTGGCGCCGACGCCGGCTACCGCTGTGAGTGACTCGCCTTGGAGAGGGCTGATATAGGCTGTGCCAATCTCCAGGAGTCTGGCCTGCATAGAGCGTCAGCGGGCTACGCTTAAACGATGTTGGTCGCCCCGTCGTCGCTGCCGCAAGCTCTAGCATCAGTGCTCGTCAGACCGGACGGAACCTGGTGTTTGGGACGCGGGGGACTCGGCTAGAGGGAGCAATGCGTCTCAGGGCATCTGGTCAGCGCGGGAGCCGAGTAGGGTGCGGCTGCCGAAAGCGCGAGGGGACTGGTTCTCATCAAGCTGTTCGCCAGTAAAGTGGGTACCGGCAGTGCTATTGCTCCCTGTCGAGCTCCCGAGTCCAAGTATTGGCACTACCATGACCCAGTCGAGCCCAGCGGCGATGGGGGCAAGGCCCATGCCGTCACCCAGTGACAGCACGGCATCACTGAGTTCATCGACCGGACGAGCCGCCATGGGCGCCTGAATCACGGTGTTCGTCAGACGTTCAACGCCTGCCATGTGGGCGTCGGTGATCGGCGCCAGGCTACCGCCCGCGCGCTGAGCCAGCTGCCAGGTGCTGGCGTCGGCCCAGGCCAGGCCTTCGGCGACGGTGCTGACGGTTGGCAGAACCGTCTGGCCGGTGGAGCTTAGCCGGCCGTCGAGCTGACCTAACAGCGTGACGCCGTCGCTGAGTGAGCTGGACAGGGGTAGGCCGTCCAGGCGTCTCGACACGTCACGGCTCTCGTCGACGAGACCTTGGATACCGTGAAGCGTGGTCTGCGTCTCGTCGATGATCGCGGTCAGGCTGGTCGCCAGCTCACCCAGCTGCTGTGCGGGGGCAAGCGTGTCCGTGACGCTATCCTGTAGTCGCTGACTGGGCCGCGACAGCTGGCCCCCAATATCACGGTTCACGCCCGTCAGCTCGACCGCCAGGGTATTGCTCAGGGTAGTGCGTCCCAGCAGCGCGGTAGCCGCAAGCGTACTTTTGTCGTCACTGCCGACGCTGTCCACCAGGCCGATGACGGCTTGCTCATCCAGCCTGGGAATACCGCTATGACGCGACACGCTGCGGGCTGCGACGCCGGCGAGACCGTTATCATTGTGCTGTCCTCCCAGGACGATACCTGCCAGGCTGACCCATTCGCCGGTGCGGCTCAGCACGCTGCCACTTCCCTCCTTTAGGGCGTCTCCTCCTGCCACGAGCAGGTCTGCTGCCAGTCCGGGCAGCAACAGCGAGTCGGTAGTGATCAGTAAAGGCTCCAGTCCGGCCTGTAGCACGTCTGCCACCTGGGCGGTGAGTGAGCGCTCCAGACGTCCTTGCTGTTCGGCGAGATAGAGGTCCTGTTCCCCGAATCCCAAGGCATGCCCGATACGTTGGCCGTAGCGATCCAGTGACAGTACGCGGGTGATCCGGTCATCAAAGCGGTGCAGCAGGGGAAGTGACGCCAGGGTATCCACCGCGCTGTCGATAACATCAAGTGAGCTTTCCAGATAGTCAGCCGAGCTATGCACAGCCTGCTGCGCCCCCATGCTGAGGTGATCGACACCAACGGAGTTGGCGACATCGACTCCCTGGGAGACCAGGCTGGCGCTGGCCATACGAGCGACGGACTGGCTGACCAGCGTCGAAGAGGCGTGAGCCGATGATGACAGGGCAGGCGATGCTAAGGATGGTGATGCCAGGGCCGAGGGAGACAGGGCCGAGGGAGACAGGGCCGAGGGTGACAGCGATGCAGATACAACCTGCACGGACTCTGACGCGCTGGCCTGTGCAGGGGGCACCGAAGGATAGTAAGCCTGTTGCGGTTGTCGGTCAGGCGACGAGCCGGCGCAGCCTGACAGCAGGCCTGCCGACAGAATAACCGGAAGGGGAGAAAGTCGTGGGATAGCCTTGCGGATCCACCGTTGGGGTATCAGCAAGGCCTTGATCTGTCGTATTGGGTGAAATAGCACAGACTCAGACCTAGCGGTATCTCACAGCAGAGTATCGAGAAACCGCGCCTTGGCGTGCGCAACCTGTGCTGATTTGGCTTCTTTGTGGAAGAGGGCGGGGCTAGTGAGGGGCGAGCGCGTGGCTAGTGAGGGGCAAGCTCGGGACTAGTGAGGGGCAAGCTCGGGACGAGTGAGTGATTAGTGAGAGACGAGTGGGAGACTAGTTAGGTACTGCAGGATCACTGAGCCAGCGAAAACCAAGGCAGTTAGGCCACGGCCAAAACCCTTCCAGGCACCCGGCGCTCTGTTGTGACCAGGGCTATGACATTCGCTTTGACGGATGGCCGGTGCAGCCTCAGCTAAAAACAGCGAATTGGCGAAGCAGGCATTTATGCAGGGTGTCCCTTGCCGCTGTTTCAGCCAAGCGGGACGTTATCCCAGTAAGTGGTGGTGCAGGGTCGTTGCACCGATGCCGATCAGTACCAGACCGCCGATAATTTCTGCTCGTGGGCCAACGGCCTTGCCGAGCTTGCGACCTAACAGCATGCCCAAGGTCGCCATCAGCGTTGTGGCCGCGCCTATCGTCAATGCGGTGATCCAGATATTGGCTTCCATAAAGGCCAGGCCGACACCGACGGCCATGGCGTCGAGGCTGGTGGTGACGGCGGTCGCGATGATCAGCCACCAGCGGGTACGGTCAGTGGTGGCGCCGCAGTCGCAGCTGGCACAGTCCTTTGCCCTGGGCATCAAGCCGCTCTGGATCATCTTTCCACCGAGGGCCAGCAGCAGGAAGAAGATGATCCAATGATCCCAGTCACGAATGGTCTCATGAGCGCTGGAACCGAGCATCCAGCCGATAATCGGGGTGGTGGCCTCCACCAGGCCGAACATCAACCCTGTCTGCAGGGCCACGATAAAACGCAGCCGTCGCACGCAGGCCCCTTTGCTGACAGACGCGGCGAAGGCATCTGACGACAGGGAGAAAGCCAGCAGCAGGGTGGAGGTCGGATTCATGGTGACTCTTTAATAGCAGTGACTGTGGTAAATGATGGCAACGTTATCGTGCTTTTTATGGGCAGAATGGCAGCTGTGTGATGGCGGCCATGACCGTTGTTAAAACTCCAGTATCGTAGCGCTTTTCGTGCCTATGGCCTCTGCTGATGTCTGCGATGACGCGTTGTGAGTCATGCTCGCTGACGAAAGCCACTTGAGAAGCGCCCGTTGGATAAGCCTTTTGGGATAGCCCGTTGAGAAAGCCCGATGGCACAAGCCCGTCCAACAACGTCATCGAAAAAAATGACTCAGACACGCGCCTTTCGGCTATCACTGCCATAGCGACATTGCATGGGATATTAGCGTCTTGTTGACAGGATGCAACTCTTTACCAAGGCTGCAAGATTAAGCTAAAACAAAGACCTATAGCTTCGGCTATACGTTATAGGAAAGGCAGGGAAGGGGCGGAATAGTCCCATGGTCAGGTGGTCAGAAGTAGCAGAATGCGGCGAAGAAAGGAACGCAAGGGGCGGCAGGTGAAGCCGGCCGAAGAGGGTGGTAGCGACGCTCATGTGCAGAAGGTGATTCAGTAGTATGCGCAAAGATGTTTTCTATACGGGTGGCAGTATTGCTTGCACGAGTGACATGCATCTGGGCAGCGCTTGTCTGCCTGCTAGTCCTTTAACGCATCTTCCAACATCTTGACGATGACCAGCCCAGGCTTTGCGGGCAGATGGTCGCCGGCGTAGTGACGTATGCTGGTGACACTGTCTCTCAGCTTTCTATGGCGATCCTTCAGCCGGGCAAGCTCCTCAGCCATTTCGCCCCGGTCACCCTGCGCTGGAGAGGCCTCTGTGGAGGGTTGGCCGCCGCTGGCGGTATCGTTGCGACTTGCAGTCACTGTTAACTCCCGACCGTTTTTCAGGTCAAGTGAAAGGTGCGCGCGAAGGCGAGCACACCTGCTGAGGGCACTGTGACATGGTCCATGTCGCTTCGACATAGTGATCAGGAGGTAGCTTGCCTGAAGAAGCGAGGTAACGGCGCTGGCATCCCCCTCGTGGTCGGATGGATGGCAGGCCGCAGGCGGCACATGGTGGCCGCCGTGACGCCTTGTTTGTCGCTGGCGGTCTATGGCGCCGGATCGTGGAACTCGGGCACGGCGACGGCATCGTTATGCGTCACGATTTCCTCCAGCTGCTGGCAAAAGGTACTGAAGGCGTCGCTGGCGTGACCCGGACGGCGATGCATCTCAATTTCAACCTGGCCGAGAGCCGGCAGACCGTGGGCGTCATCCAGAATCCGGCAGCCCTCGGGAACGCTGCGGGGCGTCTTGACGGTCACGGCCAGGCCTGCTTGAACGGGCAGGTTGATGCCAGTCGGTGATTGGCTCGAGTAGCGCAACTCCCAGGCGCGTTCCTGCTTGCCCAGGGCCGCCAGGGCATGGGCTCTGAAGATGCACCCTTCAGGGTTGAGGGCGAGCGGCAGGCGCCGGCCGCGGGTAGGGTCTGCTCCTTGGGCGGCAACCCACACCATCGGCTCCCACCCAAGCAGCTGGCCGGACTGGGTAGGGCCATGGCGAATCGAGAGCACCACGTCCAATAGCCCCTGCTGGAAGCTATCCACCAGGCCAGCACTGATGCCGCAGATGACCTCGATACGTGTGCTGGGATAAGCCTCTGCAAAGCGTGGCAGCAGCTCCGGCAGGTAGGCGCTGGCCTGTTCTTCCGAGGTACCAAAGCGAATCTTTTCACCCTGCTGATGATCTCCCAGCGCGGCTTTGGCCTCATCTTCCAGGGTCAGCATGTGTCGGGCATAGGGCAGCAGGCGCTCCCCGTCCGCCGTCAGCAGTACGCTGCGACTGGTGCGCTCGAACAGCGACTTGTGCATCTGGTCCTCCAGTCGCTTGATCTGCAGGCTGACGGCGGACTGGGTGCGATGCAGCACTCGTCCTGCGGCGCTGAAGCCTTGGCACTCGGCCACGGTGACGAAGGCGCGGAGCAGGTCTGTGTCCATGATTAATGAGCCTTTGAAATAAGTAGTATCTCAACCATTCATTTCTATTATGGAGAGCCGCTCCCTATCCTGTCCAGCAACACACCAGACAGGCAGGAGCTTCTCATGCAGGCCACCGATGCGCCCACCACGTCCTCGCTGGACGGTCTGATCGACCTTGAGCACTACCCGATTCATGACCTGGACGGCGAGTCCGGCCGGGCGCTGATCCAGCGCTGTCACGCTCAGCTGGCCGACGACGGCTGCGTGGTGCTCAAGAACTTCGTGCCGGCCGATGCGCTGGCGCGGCTGGAGCGCGAGACCGAAAGGCTCTCACCGGATGCTCACTACAATCAGACCGAAACGAATCCCTACAACAACGCCGGGGATCCCGAGCGGCCCGCGTCGCATCCGCTTAATCGCTTCGACGATCGCACCAACGGCTTTGTCGCCGGTGACCGCATCGGTGAAGACACGATCATTCGTCAGGTCTACCAGCATCCGGACTTCCAGCGCTTTATCGCCACCGTGGTGGGCATGGAGGAGATTCATCAGTATGCCGACCCGCTGGCGGACCTGGTGGTCAATGTGCTGAGAGAGGGCTGCCAGCATCCGTGGCATTACGACACCAACGAATTCATCGTCACCATGATGACTCGCCAGTCCCACGGCGGTGGGCGCTTCGAGTACGCCCCCGGCATTCGTAGTCCTGAAGGCGAGAGCTTCGAAGAGGTCGAAAAGGTGCTGGATGGCGATCGCTCGCGTCTCAAGGCGCTGGATCTGCAGCCGGGTGACCTGCAGGTCTTCTTTGGCCGCTACTCTCTGCATCGCGTGACGCCGGTGGAAGGCCAGAAAGAGCGCCACACCGTGATCTTCGCCTACGCCAAGGAGCCGGGTTTCATCGGCCGCCCAGAGCGCGCCCAACGTATTTTCGGCCGTATGGCGCCGATTCACGAGACCCTCCTGAAGGAAGGCATGAATCGTACCGATTCCCTGGCGGATTAAGCGTGGAGTGCGGCGGCCGGGTTCTAGCTGAGCGTCTCAGAGCCCTGTCCCAGAGAGCCCCGTCCCAGAGAGCCCGTCCATAGAGCTCCGGACAGGCCGCACCCAGCGTGATTTTCTGCCCGTTTGAACAGGACCCTGACATGAGCATCGTCGACTTCGACAACCTTACCGACAACGAACCGGATCACATTCCCGTAGTGCCATCAGCGCCGATGGCCAACGGCGATAGCATCCCAACGGCGTTTGACCCGAAACAGCTGCGCGCCGGGCGCCTGGCGCGGCTGCGCGCGACGATGGCGGAGCAAGGCTACGCCGCCATGGTACTGTTCGACCCCAACAACCAGCGCTATGCCACCGGGTCGCGCAACATGTTCGGCTACTTCCTGCGCAACTCGACCCGCTACATCTATGTGCCCCTGGAAGGGCCGGTGATCCTGTTCGAATACCCGGGCAGCGCCCACGTCTCTACCTGGCTCGAGACCATCGATGAATCGCGCACGTCCAAGGTGGTGTGGTCCGCCGTCAATCAGCGCGACAACCTCTCTTCGGACCCCTTCGGTGTGGAGATCGCCGAGCTGATCGAAGAGCACGGGCGCGGCAACCGCAAGATCGGGCTGGATCGCTGTGCGCTCAACCTGGCCCGTTCGCTCGAGGCCCAGGGGCTAGAGGTCTTCGACTGCATGCAGGATACCCTGCACTGTCGGCGCATCAAGACCCCGGAAGAGATCGCCTGTCTGGCCCAGTCCATGGCCGGCAGCGAGGCGGCAGTCGCTGAGGTTGAAGCCGCGATCAAGCCCGGCATCACCGAGAACGAACTGTTCGCGGTCATGTACGGCAACGTTATCCGCCAGGGCGGCGAATTCATCGAGACCCGTCTGCTGTCCTCCGGCCCACGCACCAACCCCTGGTTCAATGAGGCCAGTGACCGGGTCATCCGTCCGGGCGAGCTGGTGGCGCTGGACACCGATACCATCGGTTGTCACGGCTACTATTCGGACTTTTCGCGTACCTTCCACGTCGGCCCGAATCGCCCCAGCGCCTACCAGAAGGAGCTGTATCGGATGGCCTACGACCAGGTGCACCACAATATGGGCATCCTGAAGCCAGGTATAAGCTATCGCGAGATCGCCGAGCAGGCCTGGAAGATCCCCGAGCGTTTCTTGGACCGTCGCTACCCCTCCATCATTCACGGCGTCGGCATGCACGGTGAAACGCCGCTGGTCGCCCACCATATGGACTTTGATCGCTTCTCCAAGGATGGCGTACTTGAGCCAGGCATGGTGGTGTCCGTGGAGAGCTACATCGGCGAGGTGGGCGCCGCCGACGGGGTCAAGCTGGAAGAAGAGGTGCTGATCACCGACACCGGCGTCGAAAAGCTGTCCCGCTATCCCTTCGACGAGGCGCTGCTCGATCGGCAGTTCTGAGCCGCACCATCTGCGAACCATGCTGCGCCGGGCCCCCTATGAGATGGCCGCCCGGCGCTGACGCCTTGTAAGAAAGTCATATCGAGAGTTTTGATGAAAGACGTGAATCATTGGATCGGCGGTGAGTCACAGCCGTCACAGCGCCATCTGGATGTCATCAACCCGGCCACCGCCGAGCCGGTCGGCCGTGTCGCCCTGGGCGACGCTGCCACCGTCGAGCGTGCCATCGAGGCGGCCCGCCGCGCCCAGCCTGCCTGGCGCGACACCCCGCCGGCCAAGCGCGCCCAGGTGATGTATCGCTTCAAGATGCTGCTGGAGCGCGACGCCGACGAGATCTGCGCGCTGGTCAGCGAAGAGCACGGCAAGGTGCTGGAAGACGCCATGGGCGAGCTCAAGCGCGGTATCGAGAACGTCGAGTACGCCTGCGGCGTGCCGGAGCTGCTGAAGGGGGAATATTCCCACAACGCGGGACCGGCCATCGACACCTGGTCGAATCATCAGCCGCTGGGTATCGTGGCAGGCATCACGCCGTTCAACTTCCCGGCCATGGTGCCGCTGTGGATGTATCCGATGGCGCTGGCCTGCGGCAACGCCTTTATCCTCAAGCCTTCTGAGCAGGTGCCGTCGGCGGCGCTCAAGATGGCCGAGCTGCTGGCCGAAGCCGGACTGCCCAATGGTCTGTTCAGCGTGGTGCATGGCGACCGGGAGGTGGTCGAAGCGCTGATTGATACCCCGGATGTCAAGGCGGTGTCCTTCGTCGGCTCGACCCCTGTGGCCAAGGCCATCTATCAGCGTGGCGCCGAGAACGGCAAGCGCGTGCAGGCGCTCGGGGGTGCCAAGAACCACGCCGTGGTGCTGCCCGATGCCGACCTGGATAACGCGGCCAGTACCTTGATCGGGGCCGCTTACGGCAGCGCTGGCGAGCGCTGCATGGCGATCAGCGTGGCGGTGTGTGTCGGCGATGACACCGCCGATAGGTTGGTGCAACGGCTGTCCCAGCAAGCCCGTGAGCTCAAGATCGGTGCTGGCACCGAGCCTGGCCTCGACATGGGAGCCCTGGTCAATGCGGGCCATCGCGACAAGGTGGCGGGCTATATCCAGCAGGGTGTCGACGAGGGCGCCGAACTGATCGTGGATGGCCGTGAGCATCCGCTGGTGGCCGCTTCACCGGGGTACTTTCTCGGCGCTAGCCTGCTCGACCGGGTAACGCCGGAGATGAGCGTCTATCGTGACGAGATCTTCGGACCGGTGCTGTGTGTTGTCCGCGTGGCAAGCTTCGATGAGGCCATTGCGCTGATCAACGCTCATCAGTACGGCAACGGTACTTGTGTGTTTACCCGGGATGGTGAGGCAGGGCGGCGCTTCGCCGATGCCATCGAGGTGGGCATGGTCGGCATCAATGTGCCGCTGCCGGTACCGGTAGCCTTTCACAGCTTTGGCGGATGGAAAGAGTCGCTGTTTGGTGACCTTCACGCCTACGGCCCCGACGCGGTGCGCTTCTACACCCGGCGCAAGGCGATTTCGCAGCGCTGGCCCAGCCAGCGCCAGAAGGAGCAGGCTCAGTTCAACTTCCCCTCGCACTGAGCTCTCGCCTAACGAGCCCCAGGTCGCGGGCTCGTGAGCCAAGCGCCCATCCCATCCGGTGGGCGCTTGGCGTTTCAGAGATGCCCTGCTGGCTGACGTCGATTCAAGGGGAACGTGAGCGGTGCGACAGGCTGGGGTGGAAGGCATTGCGTGGCCGGTAGTGTGGCAGCACCGTCTGGCGCTCGGCGACGCTGGCATGCAGGCACTCGTTACCGAAGCGAGCAAAGCCGACAGGCCTCAGGTAGCGCAGCGGGGATACCAATTGGTAGAGGTGTGACAGAAACAGGGCGTAGGAGTCGACGATGTCATCGTCACGGGGCGGCGCTCCCAACAGCGGTCGGCTGTGTGGCGCCAGTGTCAGGCCATGGAGTGCAGCACGCGTCATCATCCAGTCAAGGCTGATATCAGAGAGTGCGCGCTGCTCGACGCCACCCCCTACATTCGAGTGGGCGCCTGGAAACCAGGCCTGTTCCAGCGTGGCGGTCGTGGTCTGCGGCGACCACAGGGTCGGCGCGAAGGCCTCGCGATGTTCGTCGATGGCCAGCGCCTGATAGGCATGACGGACCAAAGGGCTCAGCCTGGTATCGTGAAACTCGAACAGTCGTCGGTTGAAGTTGGCAAAGCTCCTCAGGGGAATGCCGAGACTGCCCACCGTGTCCCACACCCCGATCATGTGAATGTCTGGCATCCAGGTATAGCGTGAGGCAAAGCGCTTGGCTTCGGCGGAGTGCGGCCCCCGTCGGCGATCGCGATAGAGCCTGTACGCCCTGCACGCCAGCTGACGGTGGGCGGGCCTCAACAGCCCTGTGGTGTGAAGCAGCCCACTAAGGCTGCGTGCCGTGTAGGCGCCCCTGCTGAAGCCGAAGAGAAACAGTCGGTCGCCCGGTCGCAGAAGGTCGATGAGTTCGACATAGGCGTCGAGCAGAATGTCGGAAAGACCTAGCCCCGTGGCTCCCGACACCAGTCGCTCGTACCAGCGGCGACCGCTACCCACGCCCCGGTAGTAGCGAGTTATCGTGCCGCCCTCGGCCATGGGGTTCTCGAGCACCGCCTGGTACAGGCGACTCACGTTGGTATTGGTATCCCCATCCTGCAGGTCCGTGTCTGGCACCTGCCAGGTGCCATCGAAAAACAACGCCACGTTCTTGGCCATCGACCTTCCTTGCTCTCGCTGGCGGCGCCCGGAAAACGCCCGGTCATCGCTGTCAGTGTACGTGCAGGTGGCGGCGTCGACCTTGCGCCAGGACCAGCAGGCGGGCGAACGGGCCTAGATTGAACGGTTGGGCATAGGAGAAACGGCTGGGCATAGGAGAAACGGCTGGGCATAGGAGAAGGGAAGGTCAGGCGTTGTTGCACCGCACGAGGGGGATATGAAGGGAGAGGAACAGATGGTGCCAGCGAGAAAGCGACGGCGGCCGTGTGGCCGCCGTCGCTACTTGGTCGCCGGATGCGCGCTGGTCAGAAACGCGTTTCCCAGGTCTCCACCACTTCCAGCTGGTCATCGACGAGATGCAGCTGACGCCACTTGTCGAAGGTCATGCAAGGATGCGACGCGCCGAAGGCTAGGACGTCACCGATGCGCACGTCAGCAGCGTCGGCCGGGAGTTCGATAAAGGTATGCTGGTCCATCTGCTTGATGACCTTCCAGCCGTCTACCGACAGCGTCTGGTCGGTAGGCCCGCCTTCCCGGTAGCGGCGCAGCGCTTCCGGGACCAGGTCGAAGCCGATATCGCGCTTGCCCATGGCCACGATAGCCATGCCTGGCTCCGGCAGGGACTGCACCTGGGCAAACACCTCTAGTGCGGGCTCGAGGCCCTGATGAAGGTCCTTGCGGCGGGACAGAACGCCGGCCTGGGCCTCCCGGTAAATACCGTGGTCATGGACGACGTAGCAGCCCGGACGCAACACCGGGGTGAACTTGCCGTCCAACCCGCCGTCACGGAACTCTTCGGCGATCAGGTCATACCAGGCAGACCCTGAGGCGGTGACGATGGGCAGATCGCGCTCGATCAATCCTTCACTCGCCAGTTGCTTGACGTTGGCGATGAGCCGCTTGGCGTAGCGTCGAATCCCGGCGATGGGATCGTCACCGTGCACGACCCCTTCATAGCCTTCCAGACCGGCCAGAGCGATGCCGGGCAAGGCCTTGGCCCTGCGTGCCAGCTCGACTACCTCGGCATCGTCACGCAGGCCGCACCTTCCCCCTTCGACACCTACCTCAATCAGGATATTCAGGGTGATGCCAGCGTCACCAAAAAAAGTGCCTAATTGATCCAGGTTCTCCGCACTGTCGACGGTCACGAAGAGTTCGGCGCCTGCGCGGATCAGGTCGGCGGCGATGGCCATGTTCGCCTGGCCCACCATCTGGTTGGCCACCAGCAGCCGATTGACCCCCTCGGCAAAGGCGGCGCGGCACTGTGGCAGTGTGGCAAGGGTGATGCCCCAGGCACCGGCATCGAGCTGACGACGAAACAGCTCAGGCGTCATCGTGGTCTTGCCGTGGGGCGCAAGCTCAGCCCCGTGTTGGCGGGCAAACTGCTGCATCCAGTCCAGGTTATGTGCCAGCGGGCGCTGATGAATGACCGCAGCGGGCAGGCTGACATCCGCCAGCAATCCACGACCGGTTTCCAGCGTGCCCTTGTGGGACCCCTTGGTATCCAGTGCCGCGGCGGAGTGCGCAGATGAGTGAGACGACAGTGACATGAGGATTCTCCTGAGAGCTGAGCGAAGGTCATGTTACGCCGGGCGTGGCCATTGGCAACCGATGAAAATTGACCTGACTACGACCTTTGTAGGAAATTTTCATAAAACTATGGATTGATGTTAGAAACTAACATAGCGTAATGACAACACCGATAGCGAGCCCTTTCGATGGGCTTATTGACCTGCCATCGCGGTAACGGCTAGGAGCCTGTCATGAGTCAGCAGATCGACATCCTGTCCCGAATCACTGCCCTTGTCGGGTCGCTGAGCGACTCGGAGCGCAAGGTGGCGGAGTTGATCTTCGAGGATATCGACTTCGTGGCCGAGGCCAGCATCACCGACATCGCCAGACGCTCTGGTGTCAGTGATGCCACCGTGACGCGCTTTGCGCGATCCGTGGGCTGCGACAACGTGCGCGATCTCAAGCTGCGCCTGAATCGAGCGCTGGCGGCAGGTCGCCGTTTCATCGAGGACGCCGACCCGGCGCGGGGCCCTGCTGCGATATACGACGTTGCCACCCAGACGCTGGCGATCAATCGCGAGCTGTTGCTCGAGGCGGACATTGCCGGCGCGGTGGAGCGACTGGACCAGGCACGTCAGATCCTGGCCTTCGGCTGCGGCGGAGGCTCAAGCGTGATGTGCCAGGAGCTGCAGTTTCGGCTGATGCGCCTCGGCTACCCGGTCAGTGCCTATCCTCATGGCCTGGTCCCGCGCATGGTCGCCGCCACCTTGGATCCCGATGATGTGGTGGTCGTGCTGTCGGTGTCTGGTTATACCCCGGAGATGGTCGAGTCGGCTCAGATTGCCAGTCAATACGGAGCCCAGGTCATCGCCCTAACCGCTGTTGGTTCGCCCCTGGCCGCAGCGGCTGATGTTGTGTTGCCTATCGCCACCCGAGAAACCGATTTCATTCTTCACCCTTCGGCGTCGCGCTACGCACTGATGGCCGCGATTGACGTACTGGCGCTGGAACTGGCCATGCGTCATCGCGACCAGGCGCGTGCCAAGCTGCGGCGATTGAAGATTGCACTGGATGACCATCGTGGCGGCGACAATCGTCAGCCACTGGGAGACTGATATGCAGCATGACCTCTTGATCCGTGGCGCCACCCTGCTGGACGGCACTGGCGCCGACCCTTTCATCGCCGATGTGGCCATCAAGGGCGACCGCATCGTGGCGCTGGGGCAGTTGGCGGGACACGAGGCTCTCGACGTCATCGAGGCGCAAGGTCTGACCCTCACGCCTGGGTTTATCGACGTTCACACCCACGATGACACCAATGTGGTGCGCACCCCTGACATGCTGCCCAAGCTAAGCCAGGGGGTGACCACCGTGGTGGTGGGCAATTGTGGCATCAGTGCCTCTCCGGTCCAGCTGGCAGGTAGCGACGTGCCGGACCCCATGAACCTGCTGGGTGAGGCCGACGACTTCGTCTATCCCACCTTTGCCGCCTATGCCCAGGCCGTCGAACAGGCGGCGCCGGCCATCAATGTCGCCGCGCTGGTGGGGCACACCAGCCTGCGCTCTCAAGTCATGCAGGACCTCGAGCGACCCGCCAGCGAGGAAGAGATTGCTGCCATGCGCGCATCTCTCGAGCAAGCCCTTGCCGAAGGAGCGATCGGGATGAGCACCGGGCTTGCCTATCGCAACGCCCGCCAGGCGCCGAGTGCCGAAGTGGCGGCATTGGTGCGTGCGGTCAGCGCTGCAGGGGGCATCTATACCACCCATCTGCGTGACGAGTTCGCCGGTCAGGCCGAGGCCATGGACGAAGCCTTCGCCACCGCTCGTGACGCCAGCGCACCCTTGGTGATCTCTCACTTGAAGTGTGCCGGCGCCGGTAACTGGGGGCAGGCACCAAGGGCGCTGTCTCAGCTGACCGATGCGGCCACCCAGCAGCGGGTGCACTGCGATTGCTACCCCTATACCGCGGGTTCGTCGACGCTGGACCTGGGCCAGGTCACGGATGAAATCGAGATCACCATTACCTGGTCGAAACCGCATCCCGAGCAGGCGCGCCGGCCACTGGCGGCGATTGCCGCCGACTGGGAGGTGTCACTGCTGGAGGCGGCCAAGCGGCTGCAGCCGGCGGGAGCGGTCTACCACAACATGTGTGAAGAGGATATGCGCCAGGTACTGGCGCACCCGCTGACCATGGTCGGCTCGGATGGCCTGCCCAATGATCCTCATCCCCACCCGCGTCTGTGGGGCGCCTTTCCCCGCGTCCTCGCCCATTACAGCCGGGACTTGGCGTTGATGGCGCCCGCCGAGGCGGTGCGCAAGATGACCGGGCTCTCCGCTGCCACCTTTGGCCTTGAAGATCGCGGAGTGATTCGCCAGGGAGCGTTCGCTGACCTGGTGTTGCTGGACCTGGAACGATTGGACGACAGCGCTACCTATGACCAACCCAAGACGCCCGCACAAGGCATTCTGCGGGTGTGGGTCAATGGCCACACGGCCTATACCGAGGGCAGGGCCTCGAACGAACGTAACGGACGCATGTTGCGTCGAAGCGTGCGCCTGGAGGCGACGCCACTGTAGCGAGCGCTTCGCCAAGGAACGCTCAACATATCAAGAGTTTGCATCTGTACCTGACAGGAGAGTGAAAGATGAGCATCAAGCGTTATGGCGCCGAGGGAGGCGTAGGCACCGGTGGACAGAAACTGCCGTTCTCCCGGGCCGTCGAGGCGGGGGGCTGGCTCAAGGTGTCTGGCCAGACACCCATGACCGACGGTGAAGTGGTGGAAGGCGGCATCATCGAGCAGAGCCGACTGGCCTTCGAGAATGCACTGACCATCGCTCGTGAGGCGGGGTACGACATCGAACACGTGGTGCACGTGACCGCGGTGCTGACCGATGCCCGCTACTTCCAGTCGTTCAACAAGGTCTTTGCGGAGTACTTCAAGGATCACCCGCCGGCACGTATCTGCAGCGTTCAGGACCTGGTGGTGGACTGCAAGGTCGAGGTCGACCTGACGTGCTATCGCGCTGACCGGGCCTGAATAAGGAAGGTGATCAGGGGATAACCAGGGGCGAGCGGCAACTCGTCCTGGGCAGGATGCCCGCATCGCAGTGAAGGAGGGCGCCGGGTCCCGGCAAGGACCCGACGCCAGGCTCAGCAAACGCTTACGTTCACTGTCTCGATCGCGGCAACGACCGAGACGACAAGTATAAGAGGTCTGTATGAACAGTCATCTTTTCCTTGCTACCTTTTGTATCTACATCGTCCTGATGATTGGCTTTGGCTGGTGGATGTCGCGCAATGATCGCGGTTCCGGCGATGATTTTCTTCTTGGCGGGCGCAGTGTCCCGCTGTTTCTGACCATCGGCACCACCGTCGCCACCATGGTGGGTACCGGCTCCAGTATGGGAGCCGTAGGCTTTGGCTACGCCAACGGATGGGGCGGGGCGCTGTATGGCCTCGGCGGCTCCATCGGCGTGCTGCTGTTGGCGCTGTGTTTCTCCGGGGTGCGGCGCTACCGCTTCATGACCATGAGTGAAGAGCTGTCGTTCTATGTGGGTGCCAACCGTCTGGTGCGCAATGTGGTGGCCCTGTTCATCTACATCGCCTGTATCGGCTGGCTGGGTGCCCATATCCTTGGCGGCGGTCTGTATCTTGCCTGGATGGCTGACATCCCGGTGTGGCAGGCCAAGCTCATCGTGGCCCTGGGGTTTGGCGTCTACTGTGTCATCGGTGGCTATATGGCGGTGGTGTGGACCGACACCGTCCAGGCGATCGTGCTGTTCGTCGGCTTCTTCCTGATGGCGGCGGTGGCCGTGGTAGAGGTAGGGGGCTTCGCCGAGATGACCGCCTCGATGGATGCCGCTGCCACTAGCTTCCTGGCGATCGAAAAGGTTGGCCTGGTACCGGCGCTGTCACTGGTGGCGGTTATCGCGGTAGGGGTGCTGTCGACTCCGTCCTTCCGTCAGCGGATCTACTCCGGCGCTTCCGTGGGTTCGGTGCGTCGCTCCTTCCTGGTCACCGGCTGCCTGTACATGTTGTTTTCCATCGTCCCGGCGATTATCGGCATGTCGACCTATGCGCTGAACCCAGGCCTTGAAAACAGTAACTTTGCGTTCCCTTACCTGGCCACCGAAGTGCTGCCGCTGTGGCTGGGCCTGCTGCTGCTCGTCGCGGGCCTCTCGGCCACCATGTCCAGCGCCAGCAGCGATGCCATCGCCGGTGTCACCACCTTGATTCGTGACCTCTATGTGCTGGTCAAGGGTCGTGCTCCTTCGGCCAACAGCGTGGTCTGGCTGTCCCGTGTCGGTCTGGTGTTCACGATCGGCCTGGCGCTGGCCTTCGCCCTGACCTCCGATAACGTGATCGCCTACATCACCAAGATGGTGGCTACGGTACTGGCGGGCATGTTCGTCTGCGGGATTCTGGGACGCTTCTGGTCTCGCTATACCTGGCAGGGGGCGATCGCTTCCCTGGCAACTGCCTCGATAACGTCACTGGTGGTGATCAGCCACAGTGGCTGGAACCTGTACTGGGGCAACCCGAGTATCCCGGCAGTGGGAATGGCAATCCTGGTGGGTATCGTGGTGAGTCTGTTTACCCCAGCATCCGAGCTGACCGAGGATCAGGCGCTGGAGCTGATCACCCAGGAACGTGAGCGTATGGAAGCCGTCCCCGAGGTGCCACTGCGCAAGGGGGCCAAGGCCTGATCGAGTGAGGCACCTACGTTGATGCCAAAACCCCGCGTCATGCATGTGACGCGGGGTTTTATTCATCGACCATCTTGCACAGGGCCCCGCCCCGATAACCCTAGGGTGACTTGAGCGTCCACATGTTCCTGAGGACATAATCCTTGAGTACCCAGTGATGGAAAAGGGCGCCCGCGATATGGCCGGCCAGCAATACCGGCAGCAGCAGATCGGCGCCCCATTCCTTGTGAAAACGCGCGAAAGGATCCATCAGGCTTATCAGTGGTTGGGCCAGCAGGTCCGATAGCCAGTCAGCCACTGGCAGGCGTTGAAACGAAGGCAGTGTCCACTGGCCCAGCACCTTGAGGTCAAAGCCGGTGCCGACATAGGCCGCGACTGGCAGCGCCAGCAGTAACGCGAGCAGGCCTCGGTGAGCGAGGCGAGTCACCCGGGGCAGGCCCTGGGGGGCAGGTCGAGGCAGCCATAGGTGCGTCATCAGCAGGCCCAGCGACAGCGCTACGCTTAACAGTCCCAGATTGATGTGGGCCACCAGCAGATACCAGTTGGCGGCTTCCAGTTGGGTGGTCGCCCACTTGCGCCCGTAGGCGCTCAGGTAAAGAAGGCCGATGGTCAGTGCCAGCAAGGCGTGCAGGGCACGACTGGTCAGGGCGTGGCGGGCAGGGTGGACATCGGGTACGTGGGGGACGTCGCGGTCTCGGCTTGCGGGCATGGAGGAAACCTCTTGGGCTCGGTAAGCCAGGCATCAGGCAAGTACCGCCATGCTGACCCCTGTCCCTTCGCCTGTCAGCCATTGCCTGTGCCATGCTGAGGAAGACTCGCCCTTGGAGCCTGCCATGTCGATCTTTCTCGTCACCCTGTTTATCGCTTCCCTGCTGCCGATCCTGCTGGCCTGGATCGGTGCCGCCTGGCGCGTGCGCCAGTTCGGCCATCTCGATAACCGCCATCCGCGGGCCCAGCAGGCCGTCATGGAAGGGATTGGCGCGCGCCTGCATGCGGCCCAGTCCAACGCCTGGGAGGCATTGATCGTCTATCTGAGCACGGCCGTGGTCGCCATGGGCGCTGGCGCCGATCTGAACAGCCTCGACATGCCTGCGCTGGTCTTTCTTGCCTCGCGCCTGCTGCATCCCATCGCCTATGCCCTCGACTGGCAATGGATTCGCTCTGGTGTGTTTGCCATCGGCATGCTGGCATGCCTTGTCATCATGATCGGGGCGCTGTGGTAGCCGCCCCGATACGTGCTTCCTGCCTGGGTCGCCGTCGGTGGTCAGGCGGCCCTCACTGGCGCTATGCCAAACTATCCACCAGTCGCTGACAGATACCGTCCAGGGCCTTGGCCTTGCCTTCGTCTGCCAGACTACCGTCTTCATGGAAGGCCTCACCGGCACCGCCGACGGCGAGCTGGTCGGGCAGGACGGTCACGCCAATGTTGCTCAGCAGCTGGCGCAGCAGAGGCAGGGCACGCAGTCCGCCGAGCCCGCCGGGTGAGGCGCCCACGATGGCGGCCACCTTGTGCTGATAGGGTTCTAGCGCGCCCAGGTCTCCATCAGGCCGAGACACCCAGTCGATGGTGTTCTTCAACAGAGGCGTGATGAAGCCATTGTATTCAGGAGAGGCGATGGCAAGGCCCTGGTGGTCCATGAACATGCGCTTCAGGCGGCTGGCGTGCTCTGGCAGTCCCTCTTGCTCCTCCAGATCACCGTCGTAGAGCGGCATGGGAAAATCTGCCAGGTCAACAAAGGTGGCGTCGCCCCCACAGGCATCGATACGCTGTGCCATCAGTTTTGCCAGACGCTTGTTATAGGAGTTCTTGCGAGCGCTGCCCGCGAAGACCAGGATACGTGGACGTTGGTGGCTCATGACGTGTTCCTCCATGTCAGGTTGATGCGCTAGGGCAGTCGTCAGGGCGTTGAGATGGGGTGCAAGCACAGACGCGAACCCGCTGCTCCGTCATCATGCAATGTACACTACGTTGAAGGCACACGGAGGCTGCCCATGAAGTATCCCAAGACCCCGGATGGTCGTTACTTTGTCGCCAAGAATCGGTTGTGGCGCTGCACCGATCCAAGCCTTGATGAGGCGTTTCGACAGCGCCACGTCAAGGCGTTGATGGCAGCTCGTCGAGCGGTGAAGGATGCCAGGCAGAGTGAGGACGAGGCTGCCTTGAAGGCTGCCCGGGCACAGGTTCAGGCCGCCAAGGAGGCACTCGGCGAGCGCGGCCCCGTGTGGTGGGACGATGGAGCCGAGGATGAATCCGGCAAGGCGCCGCACAACAGCAGCTACGCCGACTGGTGGGCGAGTCGCAGCCCCTGACACGGCAGATCATTGCCATGGCAATGGCAGGGCTTCCCTTCGTTTGTCCACGGAAAGTGCAGGGCTTCCATTAGCTGGTCCATGGCAATGGCGGGGCTTCCAGGCGCGGGCCCTGCCACTGAGGTATGGTGCCAAAGCGGGGGCTTTCGGCTTCCCAGTCCCGCTGGGCCTCGATAATCGCTTTGCGCGAGTGCGCAGTGATGAAAGGACCACATGATGGTTCCTCTGGGTCCTCGCTCTTTCCCGCAGCTGGTTCTGGGTCTCAGCTGGTCCAGGGCAATGGCGGGGCTTCCAGGCGCGGTCCCTGCCACTGAGGTATGGTGCCAAAGCGGGGACTTTCGGCCTCCCAGTCCCGCTGGGCCTCAATAATCGCTTTGCGCGAGTGCGCAGTGATGAAAGGACCACATGATGGTTCCTCTGGGTCCTCGCTCTTTCCCGCAGCTGGTTCTGGGTCTCAGCTGGTCCAGGGCAATGGCGGGGCTTCCAGGCGCGGTCCCTGCCACTGAGGTATGGTGCCAAAGCGGGGACTTTCGGCCTCCCAGTCCCGCTGGGCCTCAATAATCGCTTTGCGCGAGTGCGCAGTGATGAAAGGACCACATGATGGTTCCTCTGGGTCCTCGCTCTTTCCCGCAGCTGGTTCTGGGTCTCAGCTGGTCCAGGGCAATGGCGGGGCTTCCAGGCGCGGTCCCTGCCACTGAGGTATGGTGCCAAAGCGGGGGCTTTCGGCCTCCCAGTCCCGCTGGGCTTCGATAATCGCTTTGCGCGAGTGCGCGACAAAGTTCCACCACATGACAATCTCATCCTCGAGCGGCTCGCCGCCAATCAACAGCATGCGGCTGCCAGGCGACAGGGTGACGTCGACAGCGTTGCGGCCGCGCCCCAGGTAGGCCAGCTCATCCACCTTGAAGGATTCTCCGTCCAGGGTCAGGTCACCCTCCAGCACCAGCACCCCGTATTCGAATGCTGCCTGAAGCGGCAGTGTCAGCTGGGCGGAGCGCTCGGCCTGAAGATCAACGCCCACCAGCGGAGAGAAGCTCAGGGTGGGTGCGTCATGCCCACCGTAGTGGCCAACCAGAAGAGTGAAGTGAACATCCTCCTGGGACCAGCGGGGCAGGTCGGCGTAGTGGTCGAAGCGAGGCGCCGTGTCAGCGTGTTCAAGAGGCAGCGCGATCCACAGTTGGGCGGCATGCAGCTCGTCACTGTCCTCGAGGCTCTCTTCGGTATGGCTGATGCCATGGCCCGCGGTCATCAGATTGACCTCGCCAGGCCGGATGACCTGATCACTGCCTAGGCTGTCGCGATGATGTACCTCACCTGACAGCATCCAGGTGAAGGTCTGCAAGCTGGTATGGGGATGAGGGCCGACTCGCATGCCCTCACCCTCGCGCAGGATACTGGGGCCCGCGTGATCGAGAAAACACCAGGCGCCGATGGTGCGTCGGTGTCGAGTAGGCAGCACGCGATGGATTGGCAGCCCACCGACAGCGGCCTCTCGCGAGCCAATACGCTGAATCTGATAACGTCCGTCGATGACCGGACAATCCCGTGAGGACGAAGGGCGGCGGGGTGTTTCGTGCAGACTCATGGGCGGCTCCCGGGGCAAGTGGGGTGACAGACCTCTGGTGAGGGCGGACCAGCGAGGCCGACTGGCGGGTTAGTGGAGCCGGTGGTGCTGGGATAGACGCTATCAAAAGCCTAGTGTGCCCATTCGGTAGCGACAAGCCATTTACTCTCCTTAGAAAGGCTTTGATCTGCAGGAGCTGGGTTTGCAGGAACTTGATCTGCAGGAGCTGGGTCTGCAGGAACACGGTGCCCCGCTGGCGCTGCCACGGCGATGGCCAGCAGACGCTGATGGTTAAAGCGTGCGGCTAGAGTCAGCACGACCATTCGCGCAAGGGCTGGTACGCCATCAGGGACTGCAACGACAACGCCACGGCGAACCGTGGCGTTGAGGGTCAAGCGGGGGCATTCATCAGGATCAAGCGTCGGTCCTGGTGGTGCCTTCGGTCTGGCCGGATGTTCCAGGCCAGGCGCTGCGGTCGACCTTGCCCTTGAGCTTCGGGAACTGGTCGGGGTCGAAGGTGGGCTCTTTGCCCGCCTTGAGCTGTCGCTCGTAGTCACGGAACAGCGCGAAGGCCAGGGGCGACAGCAGCAGGATCGCAATCAGGTTGATCAGTGCCATCATGCCCATGGACAGATCGGCAAAGCCCCAGATGGTCTTCAGCTGCGCCACCGAGCCAATCATGATCATGGCCAGCACCGCCAGCCGATAGATGAATACCGCGCCGGCAGAACGGCGCTTGCCGGCCAGGTATTCGATGTTGGACTCGCCGTAGGAGTAGTTGGCGATCAGTGACGTGAAGGCGAACAGGAGAATGGCGATCGCCACGAACATGCCGCCCCAGCTACCTACGTGCTCGGTCAGCGCCGTCTGGGTCAACTGGATGCCGTTGGGGGCATCGCCACTTTGCAGGGCCGGCTCTGCCAGAATGATCACTGCTGCTGTCGCGGTGCAGATTACCAGCGTGTCGAAGAATACCCCCAGCATCTGGATAAAGCCCTGAGCCGCTGGATGGTTGGGTCGTGTGCTGGCGGTCGCTGCCACGTTGGGGGCGGAGCCCATGCCGGCCTCGTTGGAGAACAGGCCGCGCTTGATGCCTTGCATCATGGCCTGGGCCACGGCGTAGCCCACGGCACCGCCTGCGGCTTCTTCAAGACCAAAGGCGCTATTGAAGATCAGGGCGATGGCGCCAGGAAGCTCCTCGATGTTCAACGCCACGACCACCAGCGCCAGAATCAGGTACAGCACCGCCATGACCGGCACGATCAGCTCTGCCACCTTGGCGATGGAGCGCAGGCCACCGAAGATGATCGGCGCTACCGCCACCAGCAGGGCAACGCCCACCACCCAGGTCGGAATCGAGAAGGCCTGCTCCATGGCTTGGGCAATAGAGTTGGCCTGGACACTGTTGAAGGCGAGACCAAAGGCGATGATCAGACAGATGGAGAAGGCAACCGCCATCCAGCGTTGGCCGAGGCCTCGCTCGATGTACCGGGCAGGGCCGCCACGGAAGGTCTTGTCGCCGTGGTCGACCTTATAGGCCTGAGCCAGGGCAGACTCGACAAAGCTGGTAGCCATGCCCACCAGAGCGGTCATCCACATCCAGAAGATGGCGCCGGGGCCGCCCAGGTAGATGGCCACGGCGACACCCGCCAGGTTGCCGGTGCCCACACGGGCGGCAAGGCTGGTCGACAGCGCCTGAAACGAGGAAATGCCTTCGCCGCCGTCACGTGATCCCTTGAGCAGGGAGAACATATGGCCGAAGAAGCGAAATTGAATACCGCGGGTCATCACGGTGAAATAGAGGCCGGCGCCGATCAGAAGGTAGACCAGCAGCTTGCCCCAGATCAGGCCGTTTCCAGCGGAAACGACGCTGTTGAACCAGGTGGCGATGGAGTCCATGTCAAAGCGTTCCATTGGTAGGAATTCGGTGGCCATTTTTCACGAAATGGTAGGGATGACAAGGCGTGTGGCGAAAAGATTGAGTTATCGCGTTGATTTGTGGATATGTTATTAGACTTTGGTAGTATTTTTGCGCCTGATGCAGCACTTGGCGCGTTAGTAGACAGGTCGCTGGCCTGTCGAGCGCATGCTCAGAGACAAAAGTGCTGCGCACCGCGCACGCTGGAGGATGTCGTGCGCTAAGGATGATTACCCTTAGTCAGGCCTGTTGATGGGTCATCGTTGGCGTGGCGCCAACATCTGAACGCATCGATGGTGAATACGTCGAAACTGTTGATGCATTCCTCGAGCTCACTGAAGGAGATACCCATGAAGGATACCCCCCAAGGCGAACAGCATCCGGGCGTTGAAGCGGCACCGGCGGCCACCCGTGGGTTTCGTCTTAACCACAGCATGTTGAGGGTCAAGGACCCGCAAGTATCGCTCGCCTTTTATTCCCGCGTGTTTGGCATGAGCGTGCTGAGGCGCCTGGATTTCGAGGAGATGCAGTTCTCGCTGTATTTCCTCGCTAACCTGGATGCCCAGGATGAGGTGCCTGAAGATGTGGCGGCTCGCACTACCTGGACCTTCCAGCAGCGCGGGTTGCTGGAGTTCACGCACAACTGGGGCACTGAGGAGCAGGAAGGACGTATCTACCACGATGGCAACGCCGAACCGCAGGGGTTTGGTCACATCTGTTTTGCAGTGCCGGATCTGCACGCCGCGGTGGCCTGGTTTGATGACAATGACGTCGAATTCATCAAGCGCCCCGAACAGGGCAAGATGAAGGACGTGGTCTTCGTCAAGGATCCGGACGGTTACTGGATCGAGGTGGTCCAGCCAGACCTGATGTCACAGGTGGGCAAAGGCTGAAGGCGCTTGGCCCGTATCACGGGCTAAGGAAACACTGCATAAAGGCCTGCGCCGCCGATTCATTCGCCGATTCATTGCGTGATGCGCTGCTCGAACTCTCAGCGATACCGCATAGGCTCCGGGTTCCGCGCTGCGGGCGCCTGGTGCCTCATGCCACTCGACTGATGTAGTCAGCACTTCTCTATCGGGACGAGCCAGCCGAGGTATTGACGCTCACCTAGCGCGGCAGGCAGTGCACCAGGCTGTCACGCAGGCTGCGCGGATGAAGGCCCAGGTCGTCGAAGGTACCTACACCGCGTGACACCAAGTTGTCCTGCTGGATCAGCCACAGCATGTCACGGGTGAGCGGGGCAGACGGCAGGGCCTTCATGGTCGTGGCCAGGGCATGCCATAGCCACATCGGCGTCGTCAGCAGGGTGGGGTCCCTATCCAGATAGCGGGCGATTAGCGTGACGAGGTCGCGATAGCGCACGGCGTCAGGTCCGCCCAGCTCATACAGCGCACGCGGCAGATCCGGACGGGTGGCCAGGCGTCCCAGCGCACTGCCGAGATCGCCCACGTGAAGGGGCTGCAGGCGCACCTCTCCGGTGCCGAAGAGCGGGACGACCGGCAGCCGAACCAGGCGCGCCAGCGTGGCCGTCAGACCGGCCTGTGGGCCATACAGCACACTGGGCCTGACGATGACAGCCCGTGGGACCTCTTCCATCACCGCCTGCTCGCCCAGGGCCCGGGCGCGTACATAAGGCGAGGGTGAGTCTGTCCGCGCTCCGATACCGGAAATCAACAGATAGCGTTCGACGCCGGCGGCCCTGGCCGCTCTGGCCAGCGCTGCGGCGCCTTCTACGTGGACCTTCTCGAAGTCCCCGCGGCGACGTTCCTGGTAGAGGCTGACGGCATTGATCACCGCGCTGGCGCCCTCCAGTACCGGCGCCAGACTGTCGGGGTCTTGCAGGTCTGCTGCCATGGCCTGCACCGGGTCGCCGGGTTCGACCATGTCGGGTAGCCGGGGACGCCTCGCCACCACCCTCACCGCGTGTCCACTGAAATAGAGTTCACGCACAGCGGCAGCCCCGACAAACCCTGTTCCTCCGAGGACGACAACGGGGCGTGTTCTATCACTCATGGCCAGCGCCACTGTCGTTGCGCTGGAGTGCGTCACGCAGCCGCTCCACCGCCAGAAACAGCTGCCGCCTTGGCTGAGCCCCCGACAGAATGCCGGCATGCTCGCCATCGATCAGGAAGCGCAGGGCAGGCACGCCGGCGATCCCCAGTGCTTGTCCTTCCTCACGAGACTCGCGGACGGCTTGACGATCTTCTTCATTGGCAAGGCTTGCCACCAGCGCGTCACCATCGAGTCCCTGGTGACGAACGAGGTCTGCCAGTGCGGCAGGGTCGGAGAGATCCAGGCTGCGTTCGAAAAAGCCACTGAACAAGGCCTTCCTTAACGAGGCTACCTGCTGTGCCGAGGCGTGTCGTTCAGCCCAGGCCAGGGTCTCGAGCGCAAGGCGTGAGCGAGGCTGGATATCCGGCTGGCGCATGCTGAGTCCACGTTCGCGCGCCATGGGCAGCACGGCGTCACGCCACAGTTCGTTCAAGTAGTCGCCATGGGGATCCAAGGCCGGCTCAGGCTCTGGACGCAGTTCGAATGGACGCCAGTGGATGTGGATGTCATCGCCGAACCGTTGCTCCAAGGCCTCAAGCTCCGGCAGCTCCAGATAGCAAAATGGGCAGCGCAGGTCGCTGAAGACCTCGAGCGTCAGGCGTGGGGGAGTGGGCGATGTCGGCATTCAACTCTCCTGAGTGGCAATACGTGGGACCGGATGGCGACGGAGTCGCCTCTAGCTTGACGACTGATGACGTCGAAGTGAAGCGCCGGCGACAGGCAGGCTCGATGCTGACGAAGGTGCCCAGGCCCTGCTCCCGTGCGCGGCGATGCCGGGCGAATGCGGCCGTGGCCCGGACCCAGCTCGAGAGTCGCCAGTGCAAAGCCTTTTGAGCAAAGCCCCTGGAGTCAGGCGCTAGGCGTCGTCGGACGGGCGAGCGTCGCGAAGATCCAGGGCGCCGGCGCGCTTGACGGCCCGGATGGCAAAGCTCGAGTCCACGGTATTGACCATGGGCAGGGTCTGCAGCTGTCGCACCCAGCGTTCGTAACCTTTCAAGTCGGCGCTGACAATCTGCAGCAGATAGTCGAAGGCACCGGACACGGTGTGGCACTCGATGACTTCGGGCATCTCTGCCACGGCGGCTTCGAAGGCTTCCACCAGGGCATCTTGATGGCGGCTGAGCTTGACGTGGACGAACACCGTCAGCCCCAGCCCCAGGCGTTCGCGGTCCAGCTCGGCGCGGTAGCGCTGGATCAGCCGCTGTTGCTCCAGCCGGCGGATGCGCCTGGCGCAGGGGGATGGGGACAGACCCACTCGCTCGGCCAGCTCGTGGCTGGTGAGTCGCGCATCCTGCTGCAGCAGAGCGAGTAGATGGCGATCGATGCGGTCCAGTTTTTTCAAGGAATTGGCTCAAACTTGCCATGAATATCGAAATATTGGCACGTACTGCCAATGCGGGTCCAGCGGCGGAGTGTCTTTGCCTGCATTCCCCCGAGCATTGTCGGCAGACTGGCCTTAGCAGGGTGCTTGTACCGCTACCCCACAACCCTCTCGGAGTACTGTCATGTCGTCTTCTCTGACCCAGGTGGCGCCGCTTGTCGCCTCTCCCCGGCGCGCCCTGTCGGGAGTCGCCGCTGCGCTGGGCGCGGTGCTGATCTGGTCCTGTTACTTTCTGTCGCTGCGCCAAGGGGCACTGTCACCACTGGGAACCCTCGACCTGACCCTGTTTCGCTACGCCGTGCCTGGCCTTGTGTTGCTGCCGTTGGCGCTGCGTCGGCGACAGCGTCTGTTGGCGGTCAACCCGGTGTGGCTGGTCGGCATGATGGCAGGCGCCGGCATTCCCTTCTTTCTGTTGGGGGCGGTAGGGATGGGACTGGCGCCGGTGGCCCACGGCAGTACCCTGATACCCGGGGCGGCGCCGCTGTTCGTCAGTACCCTGGCGGTGTGGGTCTTCGCCCAGCCGTTGTCGCGGGGGCGTGCCGCCGGTTTGGTCGCCATCGCAATGGGCATTGCCTGTCTGCTGGCGTCCTCGGGCCAGGGCCCGCAGTCCCTGCTGCTGGGGCAAGGCATGTTCTTGCTGTCCAGCGTGATGTGGGCGGTGTTCACCCTCAGCGTGCGTCAGAGTGGCCTGTCGGCGCTCGAGGCTACGGCGGTGGTCACGGTGCCCAGTGGATCGATCATTGCGCTGACGGTGGTCGGGCTCGAGGTGAGCGGGGTGGGGGGCTTGACGCTACACCTGGTGTCAGCCCAGGAGTGGCTGGGGCAGTTGGTGGTCCAGGGCATCCTGGTGGGGCTGGGATCTGGCCTGCTGATGGGCATCGCGATTCGACGGCTGGGCGCTGAGGCGACCTCGGCACTAGGGTCGCTGACCCCGGTGGTTGCCACGGCGCTGGCCTGGTGGGCGCTGGACGAGACGATCGGTGGGATCACCGCGGTGGGGATGTTGATGGTGGTGTTCGGCGTGATGATCGCCAGCCGTGGCCGTTGATGGCAGGCGTGTCATTGGCGTCAGCGCTGAACCAGAGACACCGCCCGTAGGCGGTGTCTGCGTCAATTGACTTCAGCGCTTCCTTAGCTCAAGCGCACCAGCATCTTGCCGCTGTTGGCGCCCTTGAACAGATCGAGGAAGGCCTCCGGGGTCGCTTCCAGCCCTTCACGCACGGTTTCCTGATAGTCGATATCGCCAGCGGCGACCTGGGGACCCACCTCGGCGAGAAAGGCCGGATAGTTGTCCCAGTGCTCGAACACGATAAAGCCCTGCATGCTCGCGCGACGAATCAGGATCATGGCCAGGTTGGCGGGACCAGGAGCCGGCCCTTCATCATTGTAGCGAGAGATCATGCCGCAGACGGCAATGCGTGCGCCGACGTTGAGATTGTTCAGGGCTGCCTCGAGGCAGACGCCGCCGACGTTCTCGTAGTACACATCGAAGCCGCCTGGGCAGGCCTTGGCCAGGTCATCGCTGAGTGTGGCAGCGTCCTTGTCGCGGTAGTCAACCGCGACAATGCCCTGGGACTCGAGCCAATCGCGTTTCTTCTGGCTGCCGGCAAGTCCGACAACGGTGCCGCCCTTGGCCTTGGCCAGTTGTACCGCCAGTGAGCCCACGGCGCCGCTGGCTGCGCTGACCAGGACGTTGTCGCCTTCCTGCATATGCGCAATCGCATTGAGGCCTGTCCAGGCGGTCATGCCAGGCATGCCGAGAACGCCAAGGTAGGCTTGCTCGGGGACGTCAAGATCGGGAAGGGCGGTGACGGTGTCCGCTGATAGCTGTGCTACATCACGCCAGCCGTCCATGTGGGTGACCCGATCACCCACCTTGAAGCGGTCATCGCGGGATTCGATGATTTCACCTACCGCGGCGCCCTCGAGGGGGGCATCGAGGGCGAAGGGATCGATGTACGTCTTGACGCCGCTCATGCGGCCTCGCATGTAGGGGTCAACTGACAGCCAATGATTGCGAATGCGTACCTCGCCATCCTGCAGCGCCGGCAGTTCCTGCTGATTCAGAACAAAGACGTCCGGGCTGGGAGTGCCAGTAGGGTATTCGCTAATGCTGTAGTAGTTGGATTGCATCGATGCCTCCTTTGCTATGGGTAATCGCGTCCTGTCTCGTTCGCTAGATAAGGTGTCGCTGTTGGCCCTGCCTGCCGGGACATTGCGTCCTGTAGCCAGGGGGGGCATTGCCCAGTGGATCGGACGACACCTCAGACACCGCTGAGGACACGCCTTTGCTGAGGACGCGGCGTGGCCAATGGACTCAGCGCCTTGCTTGTGCGTCCAGAATAGACCAGTCGGTCGGAGTCGTAAAGAACTGCGTAGAAGGTAGGAAAAAGCCTCAGGTCATTGAGATCTACTCTGTGCGACTGTGCTGAACGGAAGAGGTTCCTTGAGCAGGGGCGAGCGCGCTACTTGAGCAGGGGCGGGCGCGCTACTTGAGCAGGGGCGGGCGCGCTACTTGAGCAGGGGCGGGCGCGCTAAAAAGCGATCGTTATCGAACTAAAGTCTAAAGGCATCGATGTGCATTTTTAGCGAAGCTATGTCCGACATAACTCCACCAAGCGTCAGACACATGGAATAGCAGGTCTGACTCTGCATTCCCTTGTTCGGATGACCCTCATGGCAGCAGCCTCAACTCCCTTGCGTCGCGCGCGCCCGGACATCGCAGATGCCCTGGCCGAGGCGATCTTTGCCGGTGAGTACATGCCGGGCGAGTTCCTGCCCAGAGAAGTGGACCTGTGCGAGCGTTTCGCGGTGAGTCGTTCGACGGTGAGAAGTGCCCTGCAGGTACTGGTCGCCGCTGGCATGATCACTCGAATTTCTGGTCAAGGGTCGCGGGTGCAGCCCCTTGGAGGCTGGCACCTGCTCGATCCCAGGGTCAGCGGCTGGCTGGCGCGTTTCGCCCATCCTAATCCGGTGATCCAGCGCGAGGTGTTTGCCTTTCGCGTAGCCGTCGAGCCTTTCGTCGCCCGACTGGCCGCCGAGCACGCCACCGCCGCCGACCTGCTGGCCATCGAAACCGCCTATCAAGGCATGATCGAAGCGCTGGCCAGCGATGATCTACGCTTTCAGGGCAAGACCCACGACGAGTACGACGTGGCGTTTCACGAGGCCATCTTCACCGCATCGCATAACTTGGTGTGGGCGCAGATCAGCCACGTTCTCAAGCCTGCCATTGCGCTGCTGGTGGAGCGATCCAACCACAGCGCGGACAGGCTCAATGACAGCATGGATCGTCATCGCAAGGTGATGGAGGCGATTCGGCTGAGACAGCCCCGCGAAGCGGCCCGTGCGGCGCTCGCGGTACTGGAGCGCACTGGGCAGGACCTTGGACTGGAAGAGGTCGCCAAGGCCTCATCGACGCTCGAGACAACCTTTGACGCTCCCGAACTATCTGCAACATGCCGACAAGAAGGATGAGATTCCCATGATGGCAAGCACCAAGCTCAAGACCCCTAGCGCCAAGCTCAAGCTGTTGAGTGCAGCGATTCTGGCATCCATGGCCGCTTCTGCTCAGGCTGCCGAGTATGAGTGGACCTTCCAGACCTCCGAAACGGCCGGCGAGCCTCAGTTCGAGATGAAGAAGGCCTGGGCCGACAACGTTTCGACCATGTCCAATGGCCGCATCGCCATCGAAATTCTGCCGGTCAATGCCGTGGTTCAGGCCAACCAGACCCTGCAGGCGGTGCAGTCCGGCATCCTTCAGGGACACCTGACCGATCCCAGCTACTTCACGGGTCAGAACCCGGCCTTCGGCATGATCGGCAACCTGGTGGGCGCCTGGAGCGACCCCTATGACTTCCTCGACTACATGAACAATGCCGGTGGCGAGGAGCTCTACAACAAGCTGGTCGAACCCTATGGTCTGCACCTGATCGGCGCTGCTGCCACCGGGCTGGAGTCACTGCCTTCGACCAAGCCGGTGCGCTCCATCGAGGACATGCAGGGCCTCAAGCTGCGCGCTCCGGAAGGCATGGTGTACAACATCTTTGAAGCCGCTGGTGCCACACCGGTCAATCTGCCGGGCTCTGAGGTCTATACCGGTCTCGAGAAGGGTGTGATCGACGCTGCTGACTACACCGTGTTTGCCACCAACCAGGCACAGGGTCTGCACGAGTTTGCTCCTTACCCGCTGTATCCGGGCTTCCACTCCCTGCCGATGGTCGCGGTCTCACTGAACAAGGATGTCTGGGACAGCCTGCCGGACGACCTCAAGACCATCCTCGAGACGTCCGTTGATGCCCTGGCGTATGAGATGGTCGCCGAGCTCAAGACGCGTGACCTCGAAGCCGTGCGCGAAGCGCGCCAGAACCCGGATATCGAGATCATCGACCTGCCGGCGGAAGAGCGCGTAGCGTTCCGTAACATCGCCAAGCAGGAGTGGGAGAACTGGGCCGAGAAGAACGAGATTACCCAGGAATTCTACGAGTCCGTGGTGGCCTACCTGGAAAACCACAACCTGCTGTAAGCCCAAGGTCTCAGGGTAACGCGTCAGCCGTGCTGACTGTCGCCTGGTGTGCAGCGACACGGCATATCGCATAAGGGTGTACCGCGTTACCTGCCAGTGCCTGAACGTTCAGGGCGGTGCCACGGCACCGCCCCCTCATTTCCGGATCGTGCCCTGGCGCGATCCTCAAGCCGTCGAGGAAGTCCCATGACAGACCTGCCGGGACAGGACGCCGACAAGGCGCCCGAACGCGCACCCGACGTGGTGCGCAGCCGCTTTGACCAGGGCGTGGTCAAGG
>NZ_JAHVIO010000010.1:0-232224 GCF_019801675.1 Halomonas sp. DP8Y7-3 | reverse complement strand
ATAGCGCCCCTGGGCCTCGGGGGCGCGCACGAACAGGCCATAGTCACCTTCCGGCAGCCGGAAGGACGGCGTCTGCGCGATATCGACCCGCAGGAAGGGCGCGTCGTCGAAGACCCAGATGCCGCCTCCCGCGTCAAAGCCAGCGCCCACGCTGGCGTCCAGTGCACCGTCAAGCCCCCCGCCAGCGGTGCTGGGCGTTGCGCCGATATCCGCCAGCGACGCATCGCGGCTGGCACCACTGCGGTCCACTCGCGATGGCGCGTTCAGCCCCTGGGCACTGGCCTGGTCGGCATCACGGCCCAGGGTCATGGATAGCGTGGAAACCGGCCCCTGGGTCGCCGCATCGCCAAGACGCCCCTGCAACTGGGCCAGGGTATGTTCCTGGATATCGCCGTTGTGGAGCTGCTCGGTGGCGGTGATGGAGACACGGCCACCGGCGGAAATCACGGCGGGAGCACCACCGGGGAGAATGGTGCGGGTTTCGGCCTGACTTAATAGATCTGGCGCGCCTGCAGGTAGTGGTAACAGCTCTTGGCTGTCCGAGAATCCTGAGGAGGCATTCCAGCCAGCAAGGCTGTCAGTCAGGTCAGTTTCTCTGAACCGATAGCTATAACGCCCGCCTCCGATGGTGCCGCCCCGGAAACAGTCCAAGAAGGAGCCGGTTTCGAGACAGGAAGCCGCTTCAGCGTCACCATACTGACTTGTTCGCGTCACCAACGCGTTGCCGCGTCCCGAATTGATCAACGATGCTGCATCAATGCGAATATCGCCATTCGCAGCGATGACGCTATCGAGATTTTCAAGGGTGTCTGCGGTGATCCGCAGATCCCCACCCGCTTGAATACCGGCGGCTGGGCTGTCCTCAACAATGGTGGTCCGCAAAGTCTCAGTGAGTTCGTACTCCCTGAAGAGCTCTGTGGTACTCACCAAGGTCACCACTTCTTCGTATCCGCCGTCACCGGCGCCTTGGCCATTGTGTTCAGTACGATAGACCTTTCGTACATACCCCGTGCCCGCGACAGCACGGTCAAGCAACACGTCTTCCGTCTCGATCCGGTCCTTGGTGTTAAGAATGTCCCCCGCGCGCAGGGTCATATCCCCCTCGGCCTCGATGGTCCCGGAGCGGTTTTCCAGCCGGTCCGCCTTGGCCAACGAGCTGTTGCGTGCCAGGGTCAGGTCGCCCCGGCTATAGATGTCCCCATAGCGGTTGAACAGCTGCTGCGTATGCAGCGTCATGTCGCCACCGGCGAACAGCAGGGTATCGGGGGCATTGGTGATGCTTGCGCTATCCAGGCGCAGGTCGCCCAGGCTGCCCAGGGTGCCCTGGTTATCGAGCGAGGCCGCGCTCAGGGTCATGTCGCCCTGGCTGGTCAGGCGTCCCAGGTTGGTCACATCACCGCTCAAGCGGAAGGAAGCGTCGCCGGCACTGGCGATGCGCCCGCCGTCTTGGGTCAGGCCGGTGGCGGTCACCGCCAGGCGGCCCTGGCTCGACAGCTGCCCGGTATTGTTCAGCGCGCCGTCCAGCGTCAGGGTCAGGCGGTCGTTGGCCGCCACCAGACCGGCATTGATCAGCCCCGCCGCCCGCAGGCTCAAGGCCATGGCGCTGGACAGCCGCTCGTTGCTACCAACGCTCAGCGCGGCCTCACTGGCGAGGACCAGCGGGCCATTGGCCTGCCACTGCCCTACCCCCTCGACACGGCCAAGCTCGGCGCTGACGCCACCGGTTCCCTGAAGGCGGCCGTTGAGGTTGGCCAACTGCTCGGCCACCAGCTGCACCACCCCGTCACCATCATGGCGTAGCGTTCCATCGCGGTTATCGATATCCGCAGCGTTCACACGGGCGTCGCGGCTCCCCAGCTCGATCACGCCGCCACGGTTGTCCAGGCGCTGACGCGCGCTAAGGGTCGTCGTCTGACCAGACAGGCTTCTTAGCGTGCCGCCGCCATTGGCCAGGCCATCGACGTCAACGCTCAGCGCGGCGCTGGACTCGACCAGGCCTTGCTGGTTGTCGAGCATACCGGTGGTCAGGCTGAGGCCACGACCGGCCAGCTGGCCGCCCAGGTTGGTCAGGGCCGCGCTGTCCACCCCCAGCACGCCATTGGCCAGCATCCGTCCGTCGCCGTTATCCAGCGCTCCGCTGAGCTGCACCTCCAGGTCACGCTCAACCGCGGTCAGCGTGCCCTGACGGTTATCGAGGCTCGTCCCGGTCAGGCGGACGCCGTCACCCTGCAGCCGTCCTGCGCGATTGTCGACGGTGGCGATGTCCAGCGTGAGATCGCCGCCCTGGGCGGCCAGCAGGCCGGCCTGGTTGTCGAGCCGGTCTGCCTTAATAGCAGCATTGCCCTGCACCGCTGCCAGCTGACCGCCGTGGTTATCGAGGCTCGCGGCCTCCAGGGTGAGCCGGTCGGCGCTGATCGACCCGGCCTGATTGTGGATCGCCCCCTCGGCCGCGACGATGGCGAGCGTGCCATCGGCCACGTCGATCACACCGTCGGCGTTATCGAGCCGAGCGTCCTGACTGGTGAGGGTGATCACCGCGCCGTCGCTCTCGGCCAGAATGGCGCCGCCCTGGTTGCCAAGGCTCGTTGCCCTCAGCCCGATCCGGTCCGCCAGCAGCCTGCCTTGGGTGTTGTCGACGCGGGTGGCCGCGACATTCAGCCGAGCGGCCTCCAGCGTGCCGGAGGCGTTGGCCAGATTCTCCTGAACGGTCAGGTCCAGCGTCTCAGCGGCGCTGATCAGCCCTTGCTGCGTGTTATCGACGGTGGTGGCCGCCACGCGGATCCCATCGGCAACGAGCTGGCCCTGTCGATTGTCCAGCCGCCCGATATCGACGAGGGACAACTGCTGGGCCACCAGCACGCCCTGGCGGTTATCCACCTGCGTGGCGTCGCTCAGCTGCAGCTGTCCGTCGGTGACCTGCAGCCGTCCTCCCTGGTTGTCGAGCGCGCCGTTCAGCGCCAGACCCAGCGCCTGCGTGGCGCTGATCAGCCCCCCGGCGTTATAAAGTGCCGCCAAGGTCAGCACCAGCGACTGCCCCAACACCCGCCCCTGGGTGTTGGACAGCGACCCGGCCGTCAGGCGCAGGTCATCGGCCAGCAGCAGGCCGCCGTCGCGGTTGTCGATGCCCTGATCCGGATCCAGGCCAAGGTCCAGCTCAAGCTGGCCGGCACTCAGGGTGCCACCACGATTGTCCAGACGCCGTGCCGCGACCTGCAGCTCACCCTGGTCGGCGTCGAGGACCCCGCCCTGGTTATCGAGGGCGTCATCGATGGCCAGCGTCAGATAGGAGGCGGTCAGGCGACCGTCCTGACGATTGTCCAGGCTCCCTGCATCCAGGCGCAGCTCGTCGCCGACCAGCTGCCCCTGACGATTGTCGACGGCGCCTTGCGAGGCCACGCTGAGCCGCCTGGCGACCAGGGTACCCTGCTGATTGTCGAGGCTGCCCAGTCGCGCCTCGAGGCCTCCCTCGACCACCTGAATCTGGCCCTGACGGTTGGCCAGCGCCTGGGTCACCGTCATCGCCAGAGCATCGTCGGCACTGATCATGCCCCGGGCGTTGTCCAGGGTCTGACTGTGGATCCGCACATCGCCTGCCAGCAGTGCGCCATCGCGGTTATCGAACTGCCCTGTGGTGAGCACGACCCGCTCGGCGCCCAAGGTGCCGCCGTCGCGGTTGTCCAGGTGACCGCTCAGGGTGGCCGTCAGGTCGCCGTCGGCCACCACCTGGCCCCCTTGGTTATCGAGATGCCGGGCGACGATGGCGAGTTGCCCGGCACTGATGCGACCGTCCGCGTTATTGAGGCTTTCGCTCAGACTCACGTTCAGGGCGCCGGCGGCAACGGCCTTGCCGCCCTGGTTGTCGAGTTCCGCCGCGGTCAACGTCAGCGAGCCCTGACGGGCCTGCAACGTGCCCCCGGTATTGATGATCTCCCCGTCGCTGGCCAGCGCCAGCGCACCGGTCTCGGCGCTGATCAGACCACTGCGGTTATCGACCCAGGCCGCGCTCAAGGCGATGTCCTTGGCCGCCAGCTGACCCTCGGCATTGTTCCATTGACCGATGTCACCGCTGAGCGAGCCGTCCAGGACAACGCGCCCGCCCTGGTTGTCGAAGCGCTCCAGGTCGAGGCGCAGGTCCTGCCCCGGGGCGAACACCAGCGAGCCGCCCAGGTTGGCCAGGCGTCGCGTCTCGAGCTCAAGGGCGCTACCGGCGGACAGGGTCGCCTGGTCGCCACGGTTGATCAGGTCCGGGGCCGACAGCGCCAGCCGCTCGGCGTACAGCGTGCCCTGATTATCGATGCGTGTGGCGCTCAGGCTGGCGTGATCGGCCTGAACACGCCCCTGCTGGTCGATGACATCCGCCGTCAGCACGACACGCTGTCCCTCCACCAGCCCCTGGTTAGTGAGCTGGGTGGCGTTCAGGGACACCCTGTCCGCCAGGATCTCTCCGCCATTGTCCAAACTCTGGCGCGACGTCAGCGCCAGCTCGCTTGCCAGCATCTGGCCGCGGTTGTGGGTCATGCCGGAGGTCGCGGCCAGACGGTCACTGGCGTCGAGTCGGCCACGGTTGTCCAGGGTGGCGGCGGTGATCGCGAGCTCAGCCCCCGCGCGTCGCTGTCCGCCGCGGACGCCGGCCACTACATCACCAGTGGTGGTCAGGCGCTGCGCTGACAGCGCGATATCCCCGCCGCTGGTCAGCCGGCCAGAGATGTCCAGGGCATTGTCGGCCTGAATGTCGGCCCCTTGGTCGGCATGCACGTCACCCCCGAAGCCAGCGTCACTGGACTGGGTGATCAGGCGCGCAGGGGTCGAGGCGTCGGCAAGCCTCAGCTGTCCATCGGCGGTGATGCGAATGTCGCCGGCACTGGCGGCCATGTCACCTGCCAGGCGCACGCCGACCCCGGCGTCGGTGCCGACCAGGCGGATGCGCTCGGCGTACATGCCGCCGAGCGCCGAGGAATCGATGGCCAGGGCCGGACGGGACCCTGTGCCACTGCGAGGCGTGGCGTTCAGGCTCGCGGCGTCGACATCGTTGGCGCCTGCGACGATCGTCAGGTCCTGGGCGTGCAGCTCGGCGTTGAGCGCCGCGGCCCGGGTAAGGATCTCGAACTGATCCACCTCACGGGCGTCCAGCCCCAGCCCCTCGATGGCGACCTGCCCCTGGTCCACCGCGTAGTGGTCCAGCCGGCCGTCCTCGATCACCGGCGCACCGGTGGTCAGGGTGACCCGGGGGCTGTTGATGAAACCGCAGCCATCGCAGGAGATGCCGTAGGGGTTGGCCACCACCACCTTGGCGGCCTGGCCGGCCACTTCGGTGTAGCCCGCCAGTCGGCTCGGATTGCCGCCGTTGACCTCATTGAGGATGACCTGGGCCGCCTGACCGCGCAGATTGGCGTTGCCGACCACGATGCCGCCAAGCTGGGTCGACTGGGTCTTGCCGGTAGCGTTGTTGAGGATGAGCCCGCGGGCGTCCACGCTGTAATCGCGAAAGCGGTTGTGGGAGAGGCCCTTGTCGTTGGGGGTGGCGATGTTGACCACCGGCACGCCGTTGCCCGCCTGATCGAGCCGGGTGTTGCCCCCCGGTGCCACCACGATGCCGTCTGCCAGCACCACCACGGGATGCCAGAACAGGGCGTTGATCATGACGATGGCCAAATGGCGAAACAGCGGACGGCGTGGGTTCATCAAACGTCCCTCCTGGAGGGCATGGCTCGTATCTGGCGCGGCCACTAGAAGCGCGCCTGAACGGTGAAATAGACGGGACTTTCGCGATGATCGATGGCATCGGGACGGTCAATGGACTTGGCCAGGGTGACACTGGCACTGAGGTAGTCGCCGCTGACGCCAAGCCCCAGGGCCATGCCACTGAGACGACCGTGCTGGTCGCCGCTATCGTCATCGTGGCGGATGACGCCCACATCGTAGGCAAGGCTTGCCTCGAGCCGATCCACCAGGGGGACCTCCGTGGGTAACGGGCGGGCCCAGCTGATCTCATTGCGCCAGTACCCCCCGCTGTCACCGCTCAGGGTCTGGTCCTTGTAACCACGCACCGAGTACTGGCCGCCCAGGCTAAGCCGCTGGGGGCTGTAAAGGGCATCGTCGCTCCATTGGCCGCTGGCCAGGCTGGTCACGGTCAGGGACTGGCCCAGCACCTCGAACGGTCGGGCATAGCTCAGCGTGAGGGTGGTGCGCTCGCCCTGGGCCTTGGGCGACCCCGCGGGCTGGTCGTCATCGTCCTGGGCGCCCAGGATGTCGAGGCCCTTGTGCCAGCCCAAGTCCGCGTTGATCAGCCCACGCCCCAGGCGGCGGCCATGGTTCAGCCCCAGGCTTAGCTCGCTAAGGCGCTGACTGCTGACCTCGATGCGCGTTTCGTCCAGGTCATTGCGCGTGCTCAGCCTGCTGACGCCGACGCTGGCAGAGGTGGTACTGACGCGGTCCCGGTGCATCAGACGCTCGGCCGACAGGCTGTGGCGCTCGCTGGCACCGTCCAGGTCGAAGCGAAACCCATCGGCGCGGGCGATGCTGCGATAGTCGCTGCGGCTGTACTGATAGCGAAAGTTCCAGCGCCCCCAGGGCAGCCGATAGGCCACGTACTGGTTGCTGGAGCCAATGCCGGAGGCGCCGGTGACATCGTGACCGAACTGCAGACTGAGCTGATCGGCCAGCCCCAGAGGGCTGTCCCACTCGCCGCCCAGGGTCCACTGCTGCTCGCCGGTCTCGCGGCTGCCGTCATTGCTGCGACCCAGCGCGACGCGCACGGGGCGCCCTTGCCCGGCATCCGGGTCGATGCGCACGCGGCTGCCGCCCAGGGCGTCACCTGGCAGCAATTCCATCTGGGCGCGGCGTGATGGCAGGCGGTTCAACTGGTCGATCAGCTGTTCAAGATCACGCAGATTGAGGATGTCCCCCGGCCGCGTGGGTGACGCCATCAAGACTTCTCGGGGGGAAGGTCGCACTCCGCCGCTGTCCAACGCTTCCAGGCGACCTTCGGCAACGACCACCCGCAGCCGCCCCTGAGTCAGGTCCTGTTCTGGCAGATAGGCGCGGGTGGTGACGTAGCCACGTTCGAGGTACCACTGGGTCACCTCACCCAGCAGCCCATTGAGCTCAGCTGCTGACAGGCAGCGTCCCAGATAGGGCTGCAACAGCCGCCCTCGCTGCCTCTCGCTGAGCAGGCTCGCGCCTTCCAGTTCAATCTCATGAATATCCAGGCAGCCCCCGTCATCAGGGCGCACCTCTGGAGCCGCCACGGCCTCACCGGGCAAGCGTTCCAGCTGATCCAGGCGTTCACGCTGCTGCTCAAGCAGGCGCTGCTGATCGTCACGAATGAAGTTTTCGTTGAAGGTGGCATTGGGTGGAACCACTGCAGGCAGCGACCCCGGTGGCTGTGCCTGGGCGAGTACCGAGGTCGGACAGCACGCCACCATCGCCAACAGTGTTGCGCCAATCAGGCGTAAACACCTCGGGTCAACAAAAAACGCCACGCCCGGCCGAGACGCGTCGACGCAATGCACCATCATCTATGAGATTCCCCTGCAAGAGACACTGACTCGTGTTCGCTGGCCTGGCCTGCTCCACGTTTTATTGACGACGTTGAGTCGTCATATTTTTATGCTGATTCACGCACTCAAAGTGACTACCTTTAACTTCTATTTCGAATCCCCAGCTCGACTTCTATCTTTTATTTCCATCTTGATTTTTTATCTCTAACTTACGCTTCTAACTTCCACCCCTGGCGTCTATTCCAGGCTTCCATGCTTAGAGTCGTTATCTTTTTCCCTTCATTTTCTTCTACCCACCTCGCCCACCATCCTGCTTGGCGGGTCATCCGGGAGCGTGGCAACAGCACGGCTACCGCGACACCTCGTTCGGCGTTATGGCGGACAACAATCGTGACTCGGCTCAATATTGCCAGCCACATAATGTCTCTAACATTGACCCCCAGCCACTGCTGAGGTGGTTGACAGTAGCGTGATGCTACCTCAAGGAGTGAAAGTGAAAAAATGCACCAGAAATGAATGTCGTAGCGAAAAAGCACAACGATAGAAGGATTGACATAAAAAGGCCGAGGGCAGGAAAGCAGTTACTGAAAAGAGGTAATGCCGCCTCATCTAGCATTGTCCACTATTTCCTACAAACAAAACCGATATCTCTTAAAGAGGTGCGGCATGAATAACAAAAAATAGCCGACCTACTCCGCATCTCTCTGGGAAAGAGAATAAGCAAGAGCACGGATGGCAAGGGAAAGCAGGAGGCAGAAGGAAAGGGAAAGCAGGAAGCAGGAAGCAGGAAGCAGGAAGCAGGAAGCAGAAACGATCGCCGCCGTCAGCACAGGTATTCGCTAGACAGCCAGGTGCATCGACAGCACTCGGCCGGAAAGCGAGGTTCCGCGCTCTAAGCCTCTGCCACCAATGCACCCCCATAGGCGCTGACAAACTCAGGAGGCAGGCGACGTGGACGACCGCTGGACAGCGCAATGCATGCGTAGCGAGTGCGTGCCCGCAACAGGGTCGCCCCATCATCGGGTCGGAAGAGTTGGAATCGACGTGTCAGGGTAAGTCGGGCGTCACAGGCCACGATCCAGGTCGCCATGACCAGTTGCTGGCCCTCAAACCCTGGCGCCAGATAATCGAGTTCGTGGCGGTGCACCGCCATGGCACGATCCAACGCCCGGTAGTGATCCAAGGTCAGACCTAGCTGAGCCGAGTGTGCCCAGCTGGCCTGTTCGACCCAGCGCAGGTACTGGGCGTTATTGACGTGGCCGTAGTGGTCGATGGCATCCGCTGTCACAAGGATGTCGATGACGAAGGGATTAGGCAGGTCCCAGTTGGGCTGGCTGCAGGCAGACACTATTTCTGATCCTCGCGTTCGGTACCACAGTACCAGCAGGTATCGAAGGCGACCTCCAGCTCCTCACCACACACCCGGCAGCGCCACTCGCCCCCAGGCGAGGATGCGCGCAACGCCTGATGAATGACCGCCTCGGCGCGCTGGCGATTGTGCTCGGCCACCCACACCTGGGGTTCACACTCGAGCGGTGGCAACTCGCCGGCACCACCCCCCAGGGTCATGTTGCGAAGCTCCGTGGGTATGCCTGCTCCATTGAGCAGGTTACGTACATGCCCCACCATCAGGGCATTGCTGTCGGAGAAGACCATCGTCCAGGGCACGTCGTTCATGGCGGATATCCTTATCGTTGCAAGGGCCGCAGCCTTACTGGCCACGATGCGCCCAACCCCGCCACAAGGACAAGCCCTGATCGATACTCGAACGACACTTGATCCCCCCGCCTTAACGAGGGTCGATCATGTCGCCCGCCCTCCTTGGAGCAGACGTCGTGGAAGGGGGTATCGCGCCGCCCTCAATCACGAAACACGCGAACGCCCAGCGCCTTCAGATAGGCGGTCTCGGGAATGGCGGGATGCACCGGATGGTCCGGGCTCTGATGTCCCTGGAACAGGATCTGCCCATGGCGATCCTGATGGCGCACTGCGCCGCGCACGACGTCGGTCAAACGCTCCGGCGCCAGATGCATGGAGCAGGAGGCTGACAGCAGCAGACCATCGCGCCCCAGCAGACGCATGGCATCGCGATTCAAGCGGGCATAGGCACGCTCACCGTTGGCAATATCCTTGCGGCGCTTGATGAAGGCGGGAGGGTCGAGCACGATCACGTCGAACTTCTCGCCATCTGCCTTGAGCGCGGCCAGGGCCTCGAAGGCGTCACCATGACCGACGGCGACGCGTTCGTGCTGACCGTTGAGGGCAGCGTTCTCCGCGACGCGGTCCAGTGCGGACTCGCTGGCATCGATACACAAGACCTCGCTGGCGCCATGGGCCGCCGCCTGGACACCCCAACCACCGACGTAACTGAACAGGTCCAGCACTCGCTTGCCGGCGACCTGCTGGTTCAACCAGGCACGGTTGACGCGATGGTCATAGAACCAACCGGTCTTCTGCCCGTCCATGACGGGGGCGATAAACTGCACGCCATTTTCTTCCAGCAGCACCTGGTCGGGAAGCGCGCCCTTGACCACTTCAATGGTTTCGCCAAGACCTTCCTGACGACGGCCACTGGTGTCATTGCGCAACACCACACACCCTGGCGATACCACCTTGTCGAGGGCATCCAGCAGCTCATCCTTCACCGCTTCCATGCCTGCTGTGTTCAGCTGTACCACCAGCACGTCGGCATAGCGATCGATCACCAGACCGGGCAGCAGGTCGGCTTCACCATGCACCAGACGGTAAAAAGGCTTGTCGAACAGGCGATCACGCAGGGCCAGCGCCTGGTTGAGGCGATGCACCAGCAGCGAGCGATCCAGGCGCTGGCTCGGATCACGCGACACGATACGTGCACAGATCAGCGAGTTCGGGTTGATATAGGCCAGCCCCATGGGCTTGCCATTGGCGGCTTCGACGATGACCTGTTCGCCAACCTCAAATGCCTTGAGCGGTGTCTCGGTGGTATCGACCTCGTTGGAATACAGCCATAGATGGCCAGACTTGAGGCGACGATCGGCATTCTTTTTCAAGCGCAGCGGTCGAGTCACGGTGATCACTCTCTTCAAGATATCTAAGGTGTGGAGGTGCCAGTGCTATCAGCGCTGACAGCGAGGACAAAAGACACTGGCCCTCTGCCCCAGGGTCACATGCTTGAGTTCGCCGCCGCAGCGGCGACATGGCGCTCCAGCGCGTCCATAGACATTGAGGCGCTGAGCGAAATAGCCGGGCTCGCCAGTGCCGCTGACAAAGTCACGCAGCGTCGTGCCCCCTTGGGTGATGGCTGCGGCAAGTACATCCTTGGCAGCCGCGGCGAGCCTGTCATAGCGCTCGCGGCCGATGCGCCCGGCTGCTCGCCGAGGGTCGATTCCCGCCAGAAACAACGCTTCGCTGGCATAGATATTGCCCACGCCAACGACCACAGCATTGTCCATCAAAAACGGCTTCACCGCGGCTTGCCGCCCACGAGAAAGGGCGTAAAGACGAGCACCATCAAACGCTGGCGATAGCGGCTCAGGGCCGAGACGCGACAATCGCGTATCCTGAGACTCGTCCTCGCGTAGCCAATCGACAAAGCCAAAACGGCGAGGATCGTGGTAGCGCAGAATCGCGCCGCCTTCGAGCACCAGGTCGACGTGGTCATGCTTCTTCGGCAGATCGCCAAGACGAGCGATCCGCAGGCTGCCCGACATGCCCAGGTGCCAGAGCAAGGTACCCCGTTCCCGGGGCGCTTCCACCTCGTCCACCGTAGCGCTCTCCGAGGGAGACAGGACAGGCAACAGCAAGTACTTGGCGCGACGACGAATCTGACCAATCCGCGCCCCTACCAGGCGCTCGGCAAGGGTCTCGGGCACGGGCACTCTCAGGCGCGACTGACGCACCAGCACCTCGCGCACTTCTCGCCCTTCCACATGGGGAGCGATACCGCGCCGGGTCGTCTCGACTTCAGGCAACTCGGGCATGTTGCACCTGCGGCAGTGAGGCTGATATCGCGACGTCAGGCGAAACATTCTCGCCAGGCGCCGCGTCAGCACCTTGATACGCAAGAACCCGACCTCGGGGCCGGGTTCTCGTCGACAGGCGGCTCGCCTGCGGTGGAAGCGAGATCAAGCCTTACTTGATCTTGGCTTCCTTGTACATCACGTGCTTGCGAACCACCGGATCAAACTTCTTCATTTCCATCTTGTCCGGAGTGTTACGCTTGTTCTTGTCGGTGGTGTAGAAGTGGCCGGTACCGGCGCTGGACACCAGACGAATCTTGTCACGCATGAGAATTCTCCCAGATTGCTGCCTGGCACGTTCGCCACACCAGGCCAGTCTTTCAAGTCGGCCGGAACCTGTGCACGAGCTACGCTCTACAGGCTCCGAGTGACGACATCCTTAGATGGCGTCGCCGCGCTTACGAATATCGCTGAGCACCTCGTCGATGCCCTTCTTGTCGATGATGCGCATGCCCTTGGAAGAGACGCGCAGAGTCACGAAACGCTTTTCGGACTCGACCCAGAAGCGATGGCTGTGAAGATTCGGCAAGAAACGACGACGTGTCTTGCGCTGGGAGTGTGAAACGTTGTTACCAGTCACCGGGCGCTTGCCGGTAACCTGACATACTTTGGACATGAGAGCCTCCAACCGCGTGGCGAGTTGTTCAAAACCTGTCGGGCAAACCGGGAAGGGCGAGAACCTTAACTGAATAAGTGGCGTGCCTGTCAGCCTGTGTCGCAAACCCGCCGCGCGGTGTCGACGCAGATCCGCAGTCATCAAGCCTCAGCAACCTCAAGCCCTGTCATGAGCCCCGTGCTTTCAACCCAAGGGAATTCAAAGGGTGCACTTTATACCAGAACCCTGCCGCCTGGGCAAGAGTTACGCCAAGCTTCGCCATCCCGTTCGCGCCGTTGCCTGTCTCGTGTGTTGCATCGAAGCGGCAAGGGTGCGTTCACGGCGGTGGCGTGGCGTTGTCGATGGTAGAGGATCCCGGTGTCGTCATGCGTCGTAGACGCCGCCGATAACCACCCGGTTCCTGCGCGCGGCGTATTATACCCACCCTCGCTCGGCAAATGACACCACTTCTGCGTCTCCCACCACAAAATGATCCAGCACACGGATATCGAACAGCCCCAGCGCCTCCCTCAGTCGTTCGGTGATTCGTCGATCTGCGCCGCTGGGCTCGGCAACGCCGGACGGATGGTTATGACACAGGATCAGCGCTCCGGCTCCCAGGGCGAGCGCCCTCTTGGCGACTTCTCGCGGATACACCGAGGCGCTGTCCAACGTGCCATGGAACAACACCTCGAATCGAATCACTCGGTGCTGGCTATCGAGAAACAGCGCGGCGAAGACTTCGTGGTCAAGGTGGCGCAGCTGGGCGGCAAGGAAGGCCCTCACTCGACTGGGGGAATCCAACGGCTGACCCCGTTCAAGGTGGCTCGCAAGATGCCGGCGCGACATCTCCTGGGCAGCCTGCAGCTGGACGAACGTCGCCACCCCCAGGCCGCGCTGGGCGCAGACCTCTTGCTGGCGAGCTTCAAGCAGCGCGCGCAGGCCACCAAACGCCACCAGTACATCCCGAGCCAGGTCCACGGCGGAGCGCCCTGCCACACCGACGCGCAGCAGTATCGCCAGCAGCTCGGCATCTGACAGCGCACCGGGCCCCATGGTTAAAAGCTTTTCCCTGGGCCTTTCTCCTTCAGGCCAATCCCGTATCGACATCCCTGTCTCCTTTATGAACAGCGCTCTTGCCGCGCTTTCTGGTCAGCCTGTGTTATCCGCCCCTCTGGCCGCCCGCCGTTGTCAGCTTCTCTTGTCAGCTTCTCTTGTCAGCCTTTCTTGTCAGCCTTTCTAGTCAGCTCTTGTTGTCTGCCCTTCTTGTCTGCCTGTCTGACCGCCCTCCCGCTGCCTTGTCCCGCTTTGGGTGGCGGCCTTTCCCTGGGTAGCGATGCGCGCCAGTGTCGGCGAGCGCCGACATACCTGATGAGTCTAGTGGCATCAGCGATGACCTGGGACGGGGGTGCGCGGCTACGCATGATCCGACACCGGTGGTAAGGTAGGACTCTTACCCCGGTCGTGGATCGTTTTGCATGCTTCAACCATCTTCCTCTACGCGCTATGGCCCTCCGGCGCTGCGCGCAGGACAGCGTGTGCTGCTTGGTATCAGCGCTGGCATTGCTGCCTATAAAAGTGCTGTGTTGGCTCGCTTGCTGGTGCAGGCGGGTTGCGAGGTCCAGGTTGTCATGACGGAAGGGGCACAGGCCTTCATCACGCCGCTGACGCTGCAGGCGCTGACCGGACGTGCGGTGAGGACATCACTGCTGGATCCGGATGCGGAACTGGGCATGGGGCACATCGAGCTGGCACGCTGGGCCGACCTGATCCTGATCGCCCCCGCAACTGCCGACCTCATGGCACGCCTGGCCCAGGGCATGGCCAACGACCTGCTGACGACCGCCTGTCTGGCTAGCGATGCGCCACGAGTAGTGGCACCGGCCATGAACCAGGCCATGTGGCGCCATCCGGCTACGGCGCGCAATGCCGCCCAGCTGCGCGACGATGGATGGCAGTTGCTGGGCCCCGATCAAGGCGATCAAGCCTGCGGTGATGTAGGCCCTGGACGCATGATGGAGCCCGAGCAGATCGTCACGGCCTTGTTCGGGGATGCCACCACAGAGGCGACTGTCGCGGCACAGAGTGAAGCGAGCACACCGCCTTCCCCAGTGGCGCCCCATATCGTGATCACCGCAGGGCCGACGCGCGAGCCCCTTGATCCGGTGCGCTACCTGAGCAATCACAGCTCGGGCAAGATGGGATTTGCGCTGGCGCAGGCAGCTCGCGACAGCGGCGCCCGGGTCACGCTGATCGCTGGGCCTGTCAGCCTGCCTACCCCGGCCGGAGTGACTCGCATGGATGTGGATACCGCTGAGCAGATGCTCGCCGCGGCCGAAGGCCTAGTCGCCGATTGCGACATCTTCATTGGCTGTGCAGCGGTAGCCGATTACCGCGCCGCAGCACCCGCCGAACACAAGATCAAGAAGCAGGAAGGCGAGGACGGTCTGACGCTGACGCTGGTCAAGAACCCGGACATCATTGCCACCTTGGCGAGTCGCCACCCACGCCCCCTGATTGTCGGCTTCGCCGCCGAGACCCGTGACCTCGAGCGCTACGCCGAGGACAAGCTCAGACGCAAGAAGCTCGACATGATCGTGGCCAATGACGTTTCCCGCGCAGGACTCGGCTTTGGCTCCGATCGCAATGCGGCATTATTGATGTGGCGCGACGGCGACCAGGTCAACACACGCCACGAAGCCGAACAGGACAAGACGCGCCTGGCCGAGGCTGTCATCGCCCAGGCCAGCGCCTGTCTTGCCGCTCGCCAGCACCACGACTGACACTTCGCGCCGGTCGTGCGGTGCCGTGGCACTGTATCACTGCGGCCGACCATGCGGTCGCTGCACTACGCTCAACACTGGGGCCGGAAGCGCTCTCACGACTCAAGGATTTTGCATGTCCAGCACAACCACTCGCCCCACCATGGCGGTCAGGATACTCGACGAGCGCATCAAGGACCGCATGCCGCGCTATGCCACTGAAGGCTCCGCCGGCATGGACCTGCATGCGCTGCTCGATGCGCCGTTGACGCTGGCTCCAGGAGACTGCGAGCTGGTGCGTACCGGCCTCGCCATCCACATTGCCGACCCGGCACTGGCCGGGTTGATCCTGCCGCGCTCTGGCCTCGGCCACAAGCACGGGATCGTGCTCGGCAATCTGGTCGGCCTGATCGACTCTGACTACCAGGGCGAACTGATGGTGTCCGTGTGGAACCGCTCGGACCGCTCCTTCACCCTGGAACCCTTTGAACGCCTCGCCCAGTACGTGCTGGTGCCGGTGGTTCAAGCCAACCTGGAAGTGGTCGACGACTTCTCCGCCAGCCTGCGCGGTGATGGCGGCTTCGGCAGTTCTGGCCGTCACTGATCGCGACTCACCTGACCCAGCGCTACGTCAAAAGGAAAGGACCTGCCCATGACACACGTACCTTCCACGATCTTTCGTGCCTATGACATTCGCGGCATCGTCGACGACACCCTGACCGAGGCGGGGGTCGAAGCCATTGGCCAGGCCATCGGCAGCGAGGCCCAGGACCGCGGGGAAACCCGGGTGGTCGTCGCCCGTGACGGCCGGCTGTCCGGCCCCCGACTGATCCAGGCCCTGACCCGCGGCCTCACCGCCAGCGGCTGCGATGTCATCGACATCGGCATGGTGCCGACCCCGGTGCTGTATTTCGCGACCCATACTCTCGACGGCACCAGCTCCGGGGTCATGTTGACCGGCAGCCACAACCCGCCGGATTACAACGGTCTGAAGATGGTCCTTGGCGGCGAGACGCTGTCCGGCGACGCGATCACCGCGCTCTACACGCGTCTTGAGAACGGTGATCTGCGTTCAGGTCAGGGCCAGGTCTCCGAGCAGGACGTTCGCGAGGCCTATCTCGCACGCATCCTTGGTGACGTTTCGGTATCCGGCAAGATCAAGGCGGTGGTCGACTGTGGCAACGGTGTCGCAGGTGAGCTTGGCCCACAGCTGGTCAAGGCACTGGGCGCTGACACCATCCCCCTGTTTGATGAGATCGATGGCACCTTCCCGAACCATCACCCGGATCCGGGCAAGCCAGAAAACCTCAAGGACCTGATCAAGGCAGTGGCCGAGCACGGCGCCGATATCGGCCTGGCCTTCGACGGCGATGGCGATCGCCTGGGTGTGATCACCCCCAAGGGGCGACTGATCTACCCCGACCACCTGCTGATGGCCTTTGCCGAAGACATGCTGAGCCGCAATCCGGACGCCCGCGTCATCTTCGACGTCAAGTGCACTGGCAAGCTGATCGAGGTGATCGAGCAAGCCGGCGGCACGCCTGAGATGTGGCGGACCGGTCATTCCCTGATCAAGGCTCGCATGAAGGAAACCGGCGCCCTGCTGGCCGGCGAGATGAGCGGCCACATCTTCTTCAAGGAGCGCTGGTACGGCTTTGACGACGGTCTCTACGGCGCAGCCCGCCTGCTCGAAATCCTGTCCCGCTTCGACGGTGACGCCGACACTTTCTTTGATCGCTATCCGCAGAACATCAGCACGCCGGAGATCAATATCGAAGTGACCGACGAGACCAAGTTCGATCTGGTCGATCGTCTGGCTCGGGAGGGGGATTTCGGTGACGACGGCGTCAAGACTACCCTCGATGGCATCCGTGTGGACTACGCTGACGGCTGGGGCCTGTGCCGCGCGTCGAACACCACGCCGATGCTGGTGCTGCGTTTCGAGGGCAATGATGGTGATGCCCTGGCACGCATTCGCGAGCGTTTTGCCAAGGCTCTGGCGGCGGTAGACGCCTCGCTCACCCTTCCGAACTGAACCCGCAGGAGACACTACGCCAATGAGCGAACAGGCTCACGATCCGCGCCTGGTGGTGGAGGTCCTCTCTGAGGCCCTCCCCTACATCCAGAAGTTTTCCGGCAAGACCGTAGTGGTCAAGTATGGCGGCAATGCCATGACCGAAGATGCCCTTATCGACTCCTTCGCACGGGACATGGTGTTGATGAAGGAAGTAGGGATCAACCCCGTCGTGGTCCACGGCGGAGGCCCTCAGATCGGCGAATTGCTGGCGAAGCTCAACATCGAGTCACGCTTTGTCGGTGGCATGCGGGTGACCGACGCCGAGACCATGGACGTGGTGGAAATGGTGCTGGGCGGCCTGGTCAACAAGGACATCGTCAATCAGATCAACCAGTGCGGCGGCAAGGCCATCGGCCTCACCGGCAAGGACGGAGCGCAGATTCGGGCTCGCCAGCTCAAGGTGGAACACCAGAGCCCGGAAATGACCGCTCCAGAAATCATCGATATCGGCCACGTGGGTGAAGTGGAGCATGTCTCCACGGACCTGATCGAAATGCTGGCCGCGCGGGACTTCATTCCCGTCATCGCCCCTATCGGCGTCGATGGCGAAGGCCATAGCTACAATATCAACGCCGACCTGGTGGCGGGAAAGGTGGCCGAAGCGCTGGGTGCTGAAAAGCTGATGCTGCTGACCAATGTGGCAGGCCTGATGAACCGTGACGGCGAGGTGATGACAGGGCTGTCTACCGCGCAGGTCGACGAATTGATCGCCGATGGCACCATTCATGGTGGTATGCTGCCCAAGATCCGCTGCGCGCTGGATGCGGTCAAGGGCGGCGTGGTCAGCGCCCATATCGTCGATGGCCGCGTGCCCCACGCCACCCTGCTGGAAATTTTCACCAATGCCGGCGTCGGCACCCTGATCACCAACCACGCACCTGACTGATACCGCCCAGCGGCGCCAACAAGACTGACACGCAAGGAAGATGCGGTTCGCCAGCCAGATCGTCGAATCGCAAGGGAACTCGCCCGCCGGATAGCCTGGCGGGCCATCAACGATAAAGAACTCGACACCATGACGCAGGAAAACACCCCAAGCCGGCGGGACCAGATTCTGCAGGCCCTGGCCCTGATGCTGGAGGAAGACAGCGGCAAGCGCATCACCATTGCTGCCCTGGCCCGACAGGTGGGCGTCTCGGAAGCCGCGCTCTATCGCCACTTTCCGAGCAAGGCCAGGATGTATGAAGGTCTGATCAGCTTTATCGAGGAAACCTTGTTTGAACGCATCACGCGTATCCTCGACGAGCAGCAGGAGGCGCTGCCACGCTGCCATCAGATCATGACCCTGGTGCTGGCCTTTGCCGAGAAGAACCCCGGACTGTCGCGCCTGCTCGGCGGCGATGTACTGACCGGTGAAACCGCCAGGCTACGCCTGCGCATTCACCAGCTGTTCGAGCGCCTGGAAACCCAGTTCAAGCAGGTACTCCGCGAGGCGGAACTTCGTGAGGGACGTCGTCTGGCCATGCCGGCGAGCGCCAGCGCGAATCTACTGACAGCACAGATCGAGGGGCGTATCGCCCAGTACGTGCGCAGCGACTATCGCCACCGTCCCACCGAGTACTGGGAAGATCAGTGGCCTGCGCTGTCGTCTCAGTTGCTCAGAGACAGCGCGGTGCCCGCCTGATTCTGAGGGCTGCCGCGAACGGACCGGTCTTTACGCAAAGCGCCCGAACCTAACGGTTCGGGCGCTTCTTTTCGTGGGCTGGCACTGCTGCTGAACATAGCTTGCGTTTAGGCTTGCGTTCAGGCCAGTGCCGAAGGGACCTCCCCTACCGCCGCTTAGGCAGCCAGGGCATCGCCAAGACGCTCACGAATCTTCTTCATGGCGTTTTTCTCAAGCTGACGAATCCGCTCAGCCGATACCCCATAGACGTCCGCCAGCTCGTGCAGCGTCGCCTTGTTCTCGGCTAGCCAGCGCTGGGTCAGGATATCCCGGGAACGCTCATCCAGGTCCGCCAGCGCCCCTTGCAGGCGACGGGTGGCGTCTTCTTCCCAGTCGCTGTCCTCAAGCTGAGTCGCCGGATCCTGGCTGGCATCATCCAGATAATGCACGGGGGCCTGGTACGCGCTTTCCTCGTCATCGGACGGAGCAGCATCGAAGCCGGCATCGTGGGAGGCCAGCCGGCCTTCCATTTCCCGCACCACCTCTGGCTTGACGTCCAGATCCTTGGCAATCGCATCGACTTCGTCGCTGTTCAGCCAGGCCAGACGCTTCTTGGCACCACGCAGGTTGAAGAACAACTTGCGCTGGGCCTTGGTGGTGGCGATCTTGACGATGCGCCAGTTGCGCAGCACGAACTCGTGGATTTCCGCCTTGATCCAGTGCACGGCGAAGGACACCAGCCTGACGCCCTGGGTCGGATCGAAACGCTTGACCGCCTTCATCAGGCCAACATTACCTTCCTGAATCAGGTCAGCCTGGGGAAGCCCATAGCCGGAGTAACTGCGTGCGATGTGCACGACAAAACGAAGATGGGACATGACCAGACGGCGGGCGGCTTCCAGATCACCTTCCTGTTGGAGGCGATGGGCCAGATCCTGCTCTTCTTCCACCGTCAGCAGGGGAATGCGGTTGACGGCTTGAATGTAGCCGTTCAGGTCGTGCCCCGGTGATAGATGACCCACCGGCAGAAGACTGTTGCTCATGTGCAGATTGTCTCCTCGAAGACCAACAAGATTTCGAATGCACCTTGGAGGAACACACGCTCAAAAAGTTCCCCTTTCGTCGTATAGCCCTTCAGGGTGCATCCGACGAAACCACCTGGTGGCGCCTCAGGCTTCGCTGACGACTCACGTGCGCTATGAGATGACCGTGCGCAACGTGATGACCTAGCGGGGCTTGATGCCCGCCAGATGACGACTGACGGCGATCCAGGCACCTAACCAGCCCAATAGTGTACTACAACTCAGCAATATTGTAGAACCAGCCGCCCCCAGCGCGGGCAGCTGGTAGTGTGCCCCATAGCTCGCAGCCAGCGACGCTACCGGGGCTGACAGCCAGTCACTGCCAAGGGTGAGCAATGCCCAGGCCAGCAGGCCACCGCCGAGCCCATACCAGGCACCGCTGTAAAGGAACGGGCGGCGCACGAAGGCATGGGTGGCACCAATCAGCGTCACCACTTCGATTTCCTTGCGGCGATTCTCCACCGCCAGCCGGATCGTGTTGCCGACCACCAGCAACACCCCCAGTCCGAACAGTACGCCTAACGCCAGCGTGACACGCCGTCCCACCTCGGCCAACTGCCGCAAGCGTTCGATCCAGGCCAGATCAAGGCGTACCTCCGCAATGCCCGGCATGGCCGTCAGCCGTTCGGACAACGCCGTCATTGCCTCGGGTGACGGCGACTGCGGCGATATCACCACCGAAGCGGGCAGTGGATTGGTCTCGAGTCGGGCCAGCGCGTCGTCAAGACCAAGCGCCTGCTGGAACTCCGCCATGCCCTCAGCCGCGGTAATCAAGCGCGTACTGGCGATATTCGACTGTGCCTCTATGGCCTCGAGAATACGCTGGGCCTGGGCCTCATCCACGCTCTTGTCCAGATAAGCGGTCAAGGTGGCGCTGGCATCGAGCTCTGCATCGACCAGCTTGGCACTGTCCAGGGACAGCCACAGCGCACTAGGGAGCACCAAGGCAATGGCGATGGCCAGCATGGTCAGCAGGCTGCCCACCGGCTGGCGAATCAGCCGGCGCAGGCTGTCGAGGCACATGGCCCGGTGATGACGCAGCCATGACCGCCACTGTCCTTGCGGCCTGGCGGACTGCTGACGGGCACCACCCTGGGCCGGCGTACCCGCGGTTCGACCGGCTGGTCGGTCCGACCTGGCGGCACCCCGACTGCGGGCTCCAGTGCTGCGCGGCGTGGCCGCTCTTCTACGGGGGGGATCCAGACTCACGCAGCCTCCTCATCACCCACCAGCCGTCCCTCGCTCAGGCGCAGGGTCCGGTGACGCAGGCGCGCAATCAGTGCCAGGTCGTGGCTGGCAATCATCACGGTGGTGCCGATGCGATGGAAATCTTCGAACAAGCCCATGATGTCAGCGGATAACTGGGGGTCCAGATTACCGGTGGGTTCGTCGGCCAGCAGCAGGGCCGGCTTGTTGACGACGGCACGGGCGATTCCAACACGCTGCTGCTCACCACCGGACAATTCGATCGGCAAGGCCTTCTCACGGTGCAACAGGCCGACCTTGTCGAGGGCGGCACGCACACGTCGAGCCGTATCTCGCGGCGGTAGTCCGCGGATTTCCAGCGGCAGCGCCACATTGTGATAGATGGAGCGATCAAACAGCAGCTGGTGATCCTGAAACACCACACCAATCTGACGCCGGTAGAAGGGCAGCTGGCTCGAGTGCAGCTTGTCGATGTCGTGTCCGGCCACCAGCACGCGCCCTCGACTCGGGCGCTCCAGGCGCATGATCAAACGCAGCAACGAGCTCTTGCCGGCCCCGGAATGCCCGGTGAGAAACACCATTTCTCCGCGGGAAACACGGAAGTCGATATTGGAGAGCGCCTCGAAGCGCCCTCCATAGCGCTTGCCGACGTGCTCGAAGGCGATCATTCGTCGCCGTCACTCGAGCGACGATCAAACAAGGCATCGACAAAATCCTCTGCCTTGAACGGTCGCAGGTCATCGAGGCTCTCGCCGACACCGATAAAACGAATCGGCGTCTTGAGTTGCTTCGCCAGGGCAAAGATGACGCCGCCCTTGGCGGTGCCATCGAGCTTGGTCAGAGTAATCCCGCTGACCGGCACGGCCTCGTTGAAGGTCGCCGCCTGGGACAGAGCGTTCTGGCCAGTGCCTGCATCCAGTACCAGCATGACCTCATGGGGCGCATTGGCATCCAGCTTGCCCATCACGCGGTGAACCTTTTTCAGCTCTTCCATCAGGTGGGACTTGTTGTGCAGACGCCCCGCCGTATCAGCGATCAGCACGTCAACTCCGCGAGCCCGCGCAGCGGCCACCGCGTCGTAGATGACCGAGGCACTGTCGGCACCAGTGTGCTGAGCCACCACGGGAACGCTGTTGCGCTCGCCCCAGACCTTGAGCTGCTCGACCGCGGCGGCACGGAAGGTATCTCCCGCCGCCAGCATCACGCTCTTGCCCTCGCGCTGGAAGCGCTGGGTCAACTTGCCGATGGTGGTGGTCTTGCCCACCCCGTTGACGCCCACCACGAGAATCACAAAGGGTCCGCCATCTTCCGTGGTCAGGGTCAGCGGATCGCTGACCGCCCCCAGCATACTGGCCAGCTCCTGCTGCAGGGCACGATACAGCGCCTCGGGATCCTTCAGCTCCTTGCGCGACACTCGCTCGGTCAGTGCCTCGATAATCTCACTGGTCGCCTCGATCCCTACATCCGCCATCAGCAGCTGGGTTTCGATATCCTCGATGAGGTCGTCATCGATCTGCTTGGCCCCCATGAACAGGTCGGCCAGCCCATCGCTAAGATTAGCCCGGGTCTTGCCCAGCCCCGCCCGCATGCGGGCAAACCACCCCTTTTTCTCTGCACCTTTATCGGCAGCCGCGGCCCTCGGCTTTTCCTGCAGCGCAGGCCCGCTGGAGCGGCTGGGCTCGATGACCTCGGCGTGCTCGAGACGCTGAGAGGAGGGCTCTGGCTCTGGCGATGCCTCGACCGTCGGCGCATTCTCGTGCCCCGCTTCGGTCTCGACGGGTCGCTGGGGAGCGGCATCAGCGGCAGGCGTCCTTGTTTCGGAGGCCTCCGACGCTGCCTGAAGATCTCGCTCGGTCTTTTGCCCAGCCGCTGTCTCAACCCCTGTCTCAACCCCTGACTCAGCACCCGGCTCGCGCTCTGGTTGGGCCGCAGGTGTGGCTGCGGCCTCGGGCTCGGCCTGCGAGGTGCTGGCCTCACGCAAGGCGTCAGGCTCGATGGGCTCCGGCACCAGCGCCTCGGCAGGCTCGCCAGCTGCTTGCTGCTGAGACTCGCTGTGCTGTTGCGCCGATGTGACATCCGAGTCTGCCCCGTGCTCAGCGGCCGGAGTCAACCTTTCCTCATCAGCCCGAGGTGCCGCATCGGGGGACGACTCAGCGTGATCCGGCGTCTCAGCAGGACCCTCGCTCGACCGCGTCTCTTCCTCGCGGGATGCCAGGTCCTGTGACTGCTGATCCTCAACGGGTGTTTCACCCGACTGCTTCTTCTTGCGCTTGAAAATACCGAACATGGATGACCTGCCGCCTCAGCCGGTGAACGAACCGCCACATCCTACCACCCTGCCCGTCTTCTGTGGACTCGCAAGGCAGGCTGTCGAACTCACTGGCGGACCTGTCAGCGGCTTTTGCGCCGTTCAGGGTCCAACCCAACCACCACCCGACGAACAAAGATGACGCTGAGGCCGTCCTTGGCATGACGCAGCCACTCGGCACGGGTAAAATCTCTCGCCATGAGCCGACATCGCCCTTCTCGACCGCGCCCCCGTCCCGGCGCCAAAACAGCAGCCACAGGCCGCGCCCCTGGCAAGCTGCGTATCATCGGTGGCGACCACCGACGCCGACTGCTGCCCGTCCTCGACAAACCAGGCCTGCGCCCGACGCCCGATCGCGTGCGCGAAACGCTGTTCAACTGGCTTGGCGGTACGCTCTACGGCAAGCGAGTGCTGGACCTGTTCGCAGGTACCGGCGCCCTGGGCCTGGAAGCGCTATCACGCGGCGCCAGGGCCGCCACCTTCGTCGAGCGTGATGGCCAGGTCGCCAAGGCCATCAACGACAACCTGGCCACGCTCTCCATCAGCAGCGCCGAGGTGATCACTCAAGATACCTTGACGATGCTCTCGAACCCGCCCGAGGTAGCGTTTGACATCGCGTTTATCGACCCGCCCTTCCGCCAGGCACTGGCCGAACCCTGCTGTGCTGCGCTGGAGCAAGGCTGGCTGACCGACGATGCCTGGATCTATGTCGAGGTGGAAAGCGGACTGGAGCTGAGCGTACCGAAGCACTGGCATCTACACCGGGAGGTCAAGGCGGGCGACAGTTTTGGGCGACTCTATCGGCGTCATACGACGTCGAGCTGAGCCCTCTTACCGCCCCTTGCGACGTGCTTTCCGGGCCTCTCGACCAGTGCGCTGTGCCCAGGAAGGATGCTGGCACTCTCTATCAGACAGCGTCGCCGCGTCGCGACGCTTGTCCACCGACGAGCTCGGCGTTACGCTCGTGCCATCGGGGCGCGCGTTGCGCCCTCACCCCACGTCATGTCAGGAGACGAGGATGAGCACGGAACTCTTCAACCAACTCGAAAAGAAGGTCACCAGCGCGCTGGAGGCCCTGGAATTGCTGAAACTGGAAGCTGAGGAGTTGCGCGAGGAAAACGCTCGACTGAAGCAGGAGCGTGAGGAGTGGGAGCGCCGTCTGACGGCTATCCTGGGCCAACTCGACGACGTGGATGCAGAACAGGGCAGCGCGCAGCCAGCACCGGCGCACAGCGTCTAAGCATCACGATCCAAGCACCGCGATCTAAGCACCGCGAGCCGCACCGCCCGATCCGAGGGCTCCAAGAGGGGCCCTTGAAGAGGGCCCTTGAAGAGAGGCCTTGAAGAGAGCCCCTTGCATCTCGCGCGCTTAGGCCAGCGTCAACGACATCAGCACCGCGTCGACGCGTTCACCACCCGGCTCGTGGGCGGCGCAGTGGGCAGCATAGTAAGCGCGGCGAAGCCCATCCTGGGTGAAGCCGAGCGCACGATAAAGAGCGATCGCCTCAGCGTTATCCGCGCGGACTTCCAGCAGCAGCCTTTCTGCCCCCCAATCTCTTGCTTGCTCTACCAGCTGCGACAGCAACAAACGACCGAGCCCCTGGCGCCGCGCATCAGTGGCCACCAGTATGGCCTCCAGTTCGGCTTCAAAGGGCAGCCGCGACACCAGCGCGTAGGCGGCTAGACCTCCGTTGCTATCCTCGACTCCCAGCAGCAGACGCTGCTCATCGACGAAGGCCTGCTCAAGGGCCTGTGGCCGAGACAGTCGATGGGTCTGGGACGCCTCGAGAGCCTCGAGAGCAGCCAGGTCATCAGGCCTCAACTGACGCACCACGAAGGGCTCGGTGCCCCGTCCAGGCTGCTGCCCAGCACCCCGCCCGGCGGATCCGGTCGTCATGCCTCGCGGCCCTGTTGCCATAGGGTTTGCCAATCGGCACTCGACACCCACAAACGGCGCTTGGCCGTCGCACTGCTCAGCAGCTCATCAAGGCCTGGCCCACTCCATTGGGGGAGTGCCAGAGTGCTGGAATGCCCTGATTCACTGGCCGCTGTCGGTTCGGCGCCGGCAGCCTGCCCAGCTTCACCCAGGACCTGCATCAAGGCGTCTTCGTGGCCGAATACCAGCACGCGTTCAGGCGCCCAGCCCCGCCGGGCTCGACCAGCCACGAAGGCCTTGAGCCCTTGACGAGCCTCTTCCAGAGGACGCCTGACCGGCAACCCTTCCGCCAGAGGCCAGGTCAGCGTCTCGAATACCGGGCGCTGCTCGGCCGTCACTCCACTGCTGTGCAGGATGTTGAACAGCAGCCGCTGGTGCTCCACGCCCAACGGCGCCTGCTGGGCCACCAACAACAACCAGCGTCCATCGAGACAGGCCACCTGGCAGACAAAGCGCAGCGGCTCGGCGTCCTCGACACCCTCTTCTTCGCTGTCCAGTGCCGGTGTGGCGCTGGTCGCCTCATCATCAGGCACCATATCGCCCAGCAGTGCTCTCGCCTTGCGGGCGACCGGCGCTGCAGGCTGAGACGGCTCTGGAGACGGCGTCTGAGCAGTGGACGCCGCCGCGACGGCGACGCTGCTGTCCTGGGCAGCTTCGTGGCTGCGCGCTGCAGGCACCTCATCCAACAGCGCGTGCAAGCCTCGCGCCCCCGTTTCCGGCGGCTGCTGAGGCTCCAGCTCAGGCCAGTCACAGACCTCGGTTTCCCGCGCATTGGGAAACTGATACCGGGCGACCCAAGCGGTCAGCCCCATGGCATCCAGATAGGCCAGTCGTGTCGGCTCAGGCGTCACGAGCGCGAGCCACCCATGCAGTTGGGCGAGTCAGGGCGTGCCGCGCCACGGCTCTGCCACTCGCCGGGGGTGTAGAGGTGAAGGGCCAGGGCATGCACCGGGCCGGACAGCTCATCGGCCAGCAACGAGTAGATCTGCTGGTGACGCTTGACCGGCATCAGGCCGGCGAAACGCTCAGACACCAGCGTCACCTTGAAGTGGGTTTCCGAATTCGGCGGCACGCTATGCATGTGGCTTTCATTCTCGACCACCATTTCGGTGGGTTCGAGAGCCGCGAGCTTATGTTCAATGGTCGCCTGAATACTCATGATGAAATCTCTTGTCATTGCCTCGGTAGAGACGGCAAACATGGCTACGATGGACGTCAATTCGACGCACCCCTGCATGATTGTCGCGAAGGCACGACAAACCTTGCGGGCTGTCCTCAGTACTATGCCATTGTACGCATTCACAGCCTGGCTGACTAAGCTTGACCTGATGCCTCGCGGCGGGCCGCCTTCTTTTCTTCTCGGGCGATACGGTACGCACGCTGGGCCATCGGCAGTCGCACCAGGCTGATCACCAGCGCCAGCAAGGTGGTGGCAGCGCCCACCCACAACGACTGCTGAACCCCCGCACCGACCGCCAGACACAGGCCCACCAACGCCACCCCCAGCGACTGCCCCACCGTGCGGGTGGTACTCATCACGCCAGAGGCGTTGGCACTGCGAGACTTCGGCACGCTGGTCATCAACTCACGATTGTTAGGCGGCTGAAACAGGCCAAAGCCAGCGCCACACAGGGCCGTGCGCCATAGGCTATCGAGGGCCGTCGCATCGCTGTCCAGGCTGGCCAGGCTGAGCAACCCCACCAGCAGTACGGCAAGGCCGACACTAGCGACCAGACTGGGATTGAAGCGATCTGCCAGACGCCCGGCCAACGGACCGACAATCATGATGGTCAGTGGCCAGGGAGTGAACAACCAGGCGGTGTGCAGGGCCGAGTAGCCCATCTGCTGCTGATACAGAAACGACAGCGCGACGAAGGTCAGCCCCTGGCCGATAAAGGCCGTACCCTGGGCCGACACGGCCAGGCTGAAGCGTGGCTCGCGAAACAGTCCCAGCGGCAGCAGCGGATGCGGCGCTCGCCCCTGGCGATGGATGAAGGCCCACGCAGACCCCAGCGTCACTGCCAGCCACAACGCGATATCTAGCATCGGCGCACGATGGCCAATGGCATCCATGGCCATGAACAGCCCCGCCAGCATGGCCATGGACGCCAGCGCGCCAGGTCCATCGAAGCTACCCTCGCGGCGTGTTTCCCTGGGCAGCGCCTTCCACGCCATGAAGGCCGCGGCGATCCCCAGCGGCACGTTCAGCGCAAACAGCCATGGCCAGTTGGCCACCGACAGTACCAGCCCGCCGATAGAAGGACCTGCAGCATAGCCACCGGCCACCACCAGCGACGACAGGCCAAGTGCGCTACCCAACAGGCGCGAGGGAAAAATCGAACGATACAGGCTTGGCCCGATGGACAGCGTGGCTGCGGCGCCAACGCCCTGCAAGGCACGAAACACCAGCAGGGTCTCGAAGTTAGGCGACAGCGCGCTGCCCAGGGCGGCCAGCACAAACAGCGACAGCCCGGCGACGTAGACCTTGCGCCGACTGAGCAGCTCGCTGGCCGCTGCAAATACCAGCAGCATCGCCGCGCAGACCACCTGAAACAGGTTGGTGATCCATACGGCGCGGGCATCCGACACGCCGAGATCGCGAGCCATGGAGGGCAGCGCGATATTGATCATGGTGGTGTCGACCACCGCCATCAAGGTGCCCAGCACCAGGGCGATGACCGCCAGACGACGTTCCGGCCCGGGCAGGCCATCGTCGCCGTCACGGGTAGAGAACAGTCGACTCATGCAGGTATCGTCCCGTCCTGGGGCGTCATAGGAAACCAGCGCGAACGCTGACAGGACCGGCCTGGGCCGGTCCTGTCAGCAAAGAGACGCGTTGCACGTGCGGCAAGCAGGTCTGCCGCTGGGTGCGGAGCTCAGTCCTGTTCGAGGTCGGCCAGCAACTCGTCGTCAACCTCGGAGATTTCAAGCGCCGCCTCGCTATCCAGATCGATGGCCAGATAGCTGTGCTCGACTTGAAGGAAACGCTGGAACAGCGCCCAGTCCAACGATTCAGGCCACTGCCGCTCGTCCTCTTCCCAGGCGCGCAGCTCGTTCTCGAGCACCTCGAGATATCGCTCGCGAACGAAGGCTTCCAACGCCTCGGGAGTATCCATTTCTGGAATCAGGTAGACCGTACTCTCGCGGTCGACGTCGGACAGGTTGAGATCGTCATCGCCCATGGTCGGTTCCAGGGCATTGATCCAGTCAACAAAGTGCTGGGTGGGTCTGACGCTCAGTGCGGAGCGGTTGAGCAGTTTCATCGCGATCTCCTCGACGTCGAATCGCAGTCTCGAATCGCAGCCATTATGGGTGCTATGGGCGTCCCTTGCCAATAAAACCCGGCCGCTGCGGCGCGGTTTCGCCTGCGGCCGCTCGGAAAGGCTCCCAGCGGCCGCCCGTTTGGTTCACGCGTCGCCGGCTTCCGGGCGCATGGCCGGGAACAGCAGCACGTCGCGAATCGACGGGCTGTCGGTGAACAGCATGACCAGACGGTCAATCCCGATACCCTCACCAGCGGTGGGCGGCAGCCCGACTTCCAGTGCGCGCACGTAGTCGGCGTCGTAGTACATTGCCTCCAGATCGCCGGCATCCTTCTCGGCAGCCTGGGCACGGAAGCGCTCGGCCTGGTCCTCGGCATCATTGAGCTCCGAGAATCCATTGGCAATCTCGCGGCCGCCGACGAAGAACTCGAAGCGATCGGTGACGAACGGGTTGGCGTCGTTGCGGCGTGCCAACGGGCTCACCTCCGCCGGATATTCGGTGATGAAGGTCGGCTGATCCAGACGCGACTCGGCCACTTCCTCGAAGATCTCGGTCTGCAGCTTGCCAAGCCCCCAGCCGTCCTTGACCTTGATACCCAGTCGGCCGGCCAGGGCGCGGGCAGGCTCGAGTTCGTCGATGTCCGCTGCCTCGATGCCCTCGCCGTGGGCCAGAATCGCCTCACGCAGGGTCATGCGCACGAACGGCTGACCGAGATCGTAGGTGGAACCCTGGTAAGTCAGGGTGGTGGTGCCCAGCACCTTCTGAGCGATCTCCCGCAGCATGGTTTCGGTCAGGTCCATCAACGCCTGGTAGTCCACGTAGGCCCAGTAGAACTCGACCATGGTGAACTCAGGGTTGTGGCGGGTGGAAAGCCCTTCGTTGCGGAAGTTACGGTTGATCTCGAAGACTCGCTCGAAGCCGCCTACCACCAGGCGCTTGAGATAAAGCTCCGGCGCGATACGCAGGTACATGTCGATGTCCAGCGCATTATGGTGGGTGACGAAGGGACGCGCGGTGGCCCCGCCGGGAATCGGCTGCAGCATCGGGGTTTCCACCTCCATGAAGCCGCGATCCTCGAAGAAGCGGCGCATGGCGCTGATGATGCCGGCGCGAGTCTCGAACACCCGACGCGAGTCCGGGTTCATGATCAGGTCGACATAGCGCTGGCGGTAGCGCGCTTCCATGTCGGTCAGGCCGTGGAACTTGTCCGGCAGCGGACGCAGGCTCTTGGTCAGGAGCTTGGCCTCACGCATCATCACGTACAGGTCGCCCTTGCCGGATTTGTGCACCGGGCCATGGCCAGCCACGATGTCGCCGATGTCCCAGCTCTTGATGTCCTCGAGCAGGGCGGGATCGAGCCCCTTCTTGTCGACGTAGAGCTGAATCTGGCCGCTGACATCCTGAATCACGATGAAGGGACCACGCTTGCGCATGATGCGCCCGGCCACGGCCGCCTCACGCCCCAGCGATTCCAGCGCTTCCTTGTCCTTGTCGCCAAGCTCGGCATCGAGTTCGGCCGCCAGGCTGTCACGGCGAAAGTTATTGGGAAAAGCACTGCCACCTTCGGCCTCGGCCAGCTTGCGACGGGCGGCAAGCTTGGCGCGGCGTTCCGCGATCAGACGGTTCTCTTCGGCGGCGGCGTCCTGAGGGGAAGGCGTATCCTGTTGGGCCATGGCTAGTCGTCTCTGTCACGAAGGGGAAGGCCAACGAGCGACCTTCCCGGATGGTCCCGGCAGGGACCCATGAATGATGGTGGCGAAAGGCCCCAGGCACGAGCGCCTGGGGCTGGGTGGCGGCGTCGACGGTCGCTTAGAGCCCCTGCTTGAGGCTGGCGACGATATACTGGTCGAGGTCGCCGTCGAGCACCTTGTCGCAGTTGCTGGACTGCACGCCGGTACGCAGATCCTTGATGCGCTGGTCATCCAGCACATAGGAGCGAATCTGGCTGCCCCAGCCGATGTCGGCCTTGGAGTCTTCCGCTTCCTGCTTGGCGGCGTTGCGCTTCTGCATCTCCAGCTCCCACAGCTTCGCCTTCAACTGCTTCATGGCGAAGTCGCGGTTGGCGTGCTGGCTACGCTGGCTCTGGCAGGACACCACCACGCCGGACGGCTCATGGGTGATGCGCACCGCTGAGTCGGTGGTGTTGACGTGCTGACCACCGGCGCCACTGGAGCGATAGGTGTCGACGCGAAGGTCCGCCGGATTGATCTCGATCTCGAAGCTGTCGTCGATTTCAGGCGACAGAAACACCGACGCAAACGAGGTGTGGCGGCGACCGCCAGAGTCAAACGGACTCTTGCGCACCAGGCGGTGTACGCCGGTCTCGGTGCGCAGCCAGCCAAAGGCGTACTCGCCCTGAATATGCACCGTAGCCGACTTGATGCCCGCCACTTCACCGGCAGACAGCTCAGTGATCTCGGCCTTGAAACCGTGGGCCTCGGCCCAGCGCAGATACATACGCAACAACATGTTGGCCCAATCCTGAGCCTCGGTGCCGCCAGAGCCTGCCTGAATGTCCAGGTACGCGCTGTTCTCGTCCATCTCACCGGAGAACATGCGACGAAACTCAAGCTTCTCGAGATTGGCCTGAAGCGAATCAAGCTCCTTCTCGACTTCCGCCACGGTCGCTTCGTCGTCTTCCATCTCGGCCAGTTCCAGCAGGTCACGGCTGTCGCCGAGCCCCTGGTCCAGCTCGTCGATGGTGGCGACCACCAGCTCCAGCGAGGCGCGCTCCTTCCCGAGCTTCTGAGCGTAGTCCGGGTCGTTCCAGACCGCCGGATCCTCGAGCTCGCGGGTCACTTCTTCTAGCCGATCTTTCTTTTCGGCATAGTCAAAGATACCCCCTAAGAACATCTGTCCGCTCAGACAGGTCCTTGATCTGGTTGTGAATCGGATTGGTTTCCAACATGGTGCTCGCCTTGTGTTGTCCCTCGCCACAGGGCGGCCAGGGCACGTGAAATGGGCTTTGGTCGAACGTCGCCAGGGGCAACGCGATAAAGGGGGAGCATTGTAGCCAAAACGTCTAACCCCGTCATCCTGACCAGGGCGGCCACCCCTCATGGCAAAAGGGCTCGCGCTGGGCTATCGACGAAACGCAAGACGCTATGAAAATTTTCGTCTGGACAGCACCAGCGACTCAGCGCGATGGTCATTAGCGACTAAGCGGGCTTAGCCGATGTCGCACACCTTGTGCGACCTTCTCAGGCTAGCCGCAGGCGCTACCAACGGCCCTGCCCGCCACAACAATGCCAACATCAACAAGGAACTGACATGATCGCGATCCGTCCTCGCTGGGTGCGTCAGCTAGGGCTGGCCTCTGGCCTGACCCTGTCCACGCTGGCTGCCGTCATCGCCGCACCGGCCATGGCCGAGACTCTCGACCTGGGCGTCACCGGCGAACTCGCCTCCTTCGACACCTCCCAAATCTCGGGCGGTATCTGGGAATCCCAGATCCTGATGGACGTCTACGAGGGCCTGGTCAAAAAGTCTCCGGAAGGTAAGGTCCTGCCCGGCATGGCCAGCGACTGGCAGGTCTCCGAGGACGGCAAGACCTGGACCTTCAGCCTGCGCGAGGATGCCCGCTGGTCCGACGGCGAACCGGTCACCGCCGAGGACTTCGTGTTCGGCTGGCGCCACCTGCTGGACCCAGCCAACGCCTCCAAGTACGCCTACATGCTGTACCCGCTGGTCAACGCCAGAGAGGTCAACACCGGCGAGCTGCCCCTGGAAGAGCTTGGCGTGGAAAGCCGCGACGATGGCCGCACTCTGGTCGTCCAGCTAAACCAGTCCACGCCTTACTTCCTGCAGCTGTTGACCCACTACACCGCCTACCCACAGCCGCAGCACACCTTCGAGCAGTACGGCAAGGAGTACGTGGATCTCGAACACATCGTCACCAATGGCGCCTTCACCCCTACCGAGTGGATCTCCCAGTCACGCATCACCACGGTCAAGAACCCCGAGTACTACGAGGCCGACCAGGTGGCGCTGGACGGCGTGCGCTACCACACCATCGAGGATCGCAACGCCGGCGTCTCGCGCTTTCGCGCAGGCGAGCTGGACATCATGCGCGAGTATTCCTCGAGCATGTATCCGCTGTTGAAGGAAGAGATCCCCGAGGCCACCCATATGGCCACCTACCTGGGCAGCTACTACTACGTGTTCAACCATCGCGACGGCCATCCCACCGCCGACCCCAGGGTGCGCGAGGCGCTCAACATGGCCGTACGCCGCGACGTCATCGCCGACAACATCATGGGCGGCACCTTCCAGAAATCACTGTCCTTCGTGCCCGATGGCATCGATCACTACCAGGTCCAGAACGCAGCCTTCGACGACGCCGAGGGCAACGACATCACCGGCGATTTGAACGCCCGCATGGCCCGCGCCAAGGAACTTCTCGAAGACGCCGGCTACGACCAGGGCAACCCGCTGACGCTGCGCCTGCGCTACAACACCACTGACGAGCACAAGAAGATCGCGGTAGCAGTGTCCTCCATGTGGCGACCGCTGGGGGTCGAGGTGGAGCTGGTCAACGCCGAGGCCACGGTGCACTACCAGACCATCGCCGAGGGCGACTTCGACGTGGCCAGGGCCGGCTGGATTGCCGACTACAACGACGCCGAGAACTTCCTCGCGCTGCTGCGCTCCGGCGTCGGCAACAACTACGGGGCCTATGCCAACGAGGCGTTCGATACCCTGTACGACGAGGCGGCCACGACCCTCGACCTGGACGAGCGCAAGGCCATCCTGGAACGTGCCGAGGCCCTGGCCATGGACGACGACGCGCTGATCCCGATGCTGTACTACGTCTCACGCAACCTGGTGAACCCGGCGATCAGTGGTTGGGAAGACAACATCGAGGACGACCACCCCTCACGCTGGGTTTCCTTCGAGGAATAGACGAGGACAGCGTGTCACCGTTGGCCTTCAATGAGCCCGAGGCATGCCCTCGGGCCCATGTCGCCGCTGGCTGGCGTTCCTTTCGCCCTCTCATCCTGATCAAGGAAATGCCCATGTTCCCTCCCGCGCTTCGTGGTGTCTTGCCCTCGGCCGTTCTGGCCAGTACCCGCGCAACGCTGCTGTTGGCCTCGGCGTCGCTGGCGCTTGGCGCTCAAGCCGCCACGCTGCAGGTAGGCAACGGTGCCGAGCCCAGTACCCTGGATCCGCAGAAGGTCAACGGCAACTGGGAGAGCCGGATCACCCGGGAGCTGTTTGATCGGCTGATCAATTACGGCCCCGACGGCTCACTGGAGCCGGGCCTGGCCGAATCCTGGACGCTGTCCGACGACGGCCTGGTCTACACCTTCACACTGCGCCAGGCTCACTGGTCCGACGGCGAGCCGATCACCGCCGACGATGCCGTCTTCGCGCTGCAACGTCTGGTGACGCCGGCCACCGCCAACCACAACGCCAACCTCTACTACCCCATCGTCAACGCCCGAGCGATCAACACCGGGAAGGCCGAGCCGGAGAGCCTCGGCGTCAGCGCGCTGGACACCCACACCCTGGAAATCCGGCTGTCCGAGCCCACCGCCTATTTTCTTCAGGCCATGGCGATGACCGAGGCCGCCCCCCTGCCCCGTCACCTGCTTACCAGCGGCGTCGAGGACTGGACCCGGCCAGGCACCCTGGTGGCCAGCGGCCCTTTCGTGCTGGCCGACTGGAAGCCCCAGGACAAGGTCGAGGTTAGCCGCAACCCCCACTACTACGCCGCCGATGAAGTGGCCCTCGACGGTGTCGACTTCCACGCCATCGAGGACACCTCGGCGCTGATGAATCGTTTTCGCTCGGGCGAACTCGACATCGCCTACGGCGCGGTGCCTTCCGCGCGGTTCGACTGGGCCCAGGAGAACCTGAGCGAATCGCTGCGGGTCGGTCCGCTGATCGGCAGCTACTTCTATATGCTCAACCTGCGTGACGGCACGCCGCTCAGCGATAAGCGGGTGCGCGAGGCGCTGAATCTGGCGCTCGACCGCGAGGTGATAACCGAACGCCTGCTGGGCATGGGCCAGACGCCGTCCTACTGGTTCGTGCCGCGCACCATCGCCTCGCCCACCTCGGCAAGCCTCGACTTCCATAACCAGGACATGGACAGCCGCCGAGCCAGGGCCCGGATGCTGCTGGATCAAGCCGGCTACGGGCCCGATCGACCGCTTGAACTTGAGCTTTCCTACAACACCCTGGAAGACCACAAGAAGATCGCCGTGGCCATCGCCGCCATGTGGCGCCCGCTGGGTGTGGAGATCGAGCTGGTCAATCGCGAGGCGGCGGTGCACTTCGCCGGCCTGCGCCAGGGCGACTTCGAGATCGCCCGCTACGGTTTCGTGGCCACGGTCAACGACCCCTACGACTTCCTCAACGCCTACGCGGCGGGCGGCTCGGCGGCGGCCAGCACCGGCTACGCGGATCCCGAGTACGACGCCCTGGTCGAGGCCAGCACCCATGAGCTCGACGTGGACCGACGCGCCGCGCTGATGACCGAGGCCGAGCAGCGCCTGCTGGAAGCCGACGTGATGCTGCCGATCTACGACTACGTGGTCGTCAATCTGGTCTCGCCGGACGTCGAGGGCTGGCAGCCCACGGCGCTCGATGTGCATCCGCTGCGCTACGTGTCCGTGGACGAGGCAGCCGCAAAATGAGCAAGCCCGGCCCCACCCTACCGCTGGGACACCCTCGCCCAGCCCCGATCCATGAACCCATTGGGCGCGGCCGCGAACGCCCCGCCCGCCGCCGCAAGCGAGGAACGGCACCATGCTGAGCTATACCCTCAAGCGCCTGGCTCAGGCCATTCCGACGATGCTGATCGTCATCACCATAGCCTTCTTTCTGATGCGCATCGCTCCCGGCGGCCCCTTCGACGGCGAACGCGCGCTGCCACCAGAGATCGAGGCCAACCTGATGGCCGCCTACCACCTGGACGAGCCGCTGTGGCAGCAGTACTTCCGCTATCTGGGCAACCTGGCCCAGGGCGACTTCGGCCCCTCGTTCAAGTACAAGGACTTCACCGTCACCGAGCTGATCATGCAGGGCTTTCCGGTCAGCCTTCAGATCGGCGGTCTGGCGATGCTGCTGGCGCTGGCGATCGGGCTGCCGCTGGGCATCATTGCCGCGCTGAAACGCAATACCGCCGTGGACTACGCGGTCATGGGCACGGCCCTGGCCGGGATAGCGGTGCCCAATTTCGTGGTCGCCCCGGTGCTGGCGCTGGTCTTCGGGGTCATGCTGGGCTGGCTGCCTGCCGGTGGCTGGAACGACGGCGCCCTGCCCAATCTGATCCTGCCGGTGATCGCCCTGTCGATCCAGCAGATCGCCTACATCGCCCGCATGATGCGCGCCAGCATGATCGAGGTGATGGGCAGTCACTATATTCGCACCGCCCGGGCCAAGGGCCTGACCGAGGCCGAGGTGGTCTGGCGCCACGCGCTGCGTCCGGCGCTGCTGCCGGTGACCTCCTACCTGGGTCCGGCCATCGCCGGCATCATCACCGGCTCGGTGGTGATCGAACAGATCTTCGGCATCCCCGGGATCGGGCGTTACTTCGTCCAGGGCGCGCTCAACCGGGACTACACCCTGGTGATGGGCACGGTGGTGTTCTACGGCGCGCTGATCGTGCTGATGAACCTGATCGTCGACCTGATCTATTCCGCCCTCGACCCCCAAATCCGCTACGACGACTGAGGCGACGCCATGACCACCGATACCCTCGCCCCCAGCGCCCCTGCCGGCGACAGCCTTGGCCGCGATGCCTGGCGGCGCCTGACTCAGAACCGCGCCGCCATGGTCAGCCTGTGGCTATTGGGCACCATGACCCTGGCCTGCTTTATCGGCCCCTGGCTAACCCCCTGGGGGCTGGCCGACGTTGACTGGAACGCCTTTGATGTAGGACCCACCCTGGAGGGTGGCCACTGGCTCGGCACCGACGCCAACGGCCGGGATCTGCTGACCCGAACCCTCTACGGGGGCCAGGTATCGCTGTCGGTGGCGCTGGTGGCGACCTTCGTCAGCCTGATCATCGGCGTGCTGTATGGCGCCATCTCCGGCTATGTCGGCGGTCGCCTGGACAACCTGATGATGCGCTTCGTCGACATCATGTACTCGCTGCCCTTCATGTTCCTGGTGATCCTGCTGATGGTGGTATTCGGCCGCAACATCTTCCTGATCTACGCCGCCATCGGCGCGGTGGAGTGGCTCGACATGGCCCGCATCGTGCGCGGCCAGACCCTGGCGCTCAAGCAGCGTGAATTTGTCGAGGCGGCCCACGCGCTGGGCGTCAAGGACGGCAAGATCGTCACCCGTCACCTGATTCCGAACGCCATCGGCCCGGTGATCGTCTACGTCACCCTGACGGTGCCCAAGGTCATCCTGCTGGAGAGCTTCCTGTCCTTCCTCGGCCTCGGCGTGCAGGAGCCGCTGACCAGCTGGGGCGTGCTGATCTCCGAGGGGGCCGACATGATGCAGACCTCACCCTGGATGCTGCTGGTGCCCTCGGTGTTCCTGGCGCTGACGCTGTTCTGCCTGAACTTCCTCGGCGACGGCCTGCGTGACGCCCTCGACCCCAAGACCCGCTAAGTGACGACGGAGACGCGACCATGACCGACACACAACATAAGCCACCCCGTCGTCCCGCCCGCGAGGCGCTGCTCGAGATCGAGGGGCTCAGCGTCAGCTTCGAGCTGCCTCACGGCACCGTCCAGGCGGTCAAGGACGTGAGCTTTGCCATCAGCCCCGGCGAGACCCTGGCGCTGGTCGGTGAATCCGGCTCGGGCAAGTCGGTGACCTCCACCGCTGCCATGCGCCTGTTGCCGGAGCTGGCCCGGGCCGAAGGGGTGATTCGCTTCAAGGGCGAGGAACTGCTGAGCGCCACGCCCAAGCGCATGCGCCGGATTCGCGGTGGCAACATCGCCATGATCTTCCAGGAGCCGATGACCTCGCTCAATCCGCTGCACCGCATCGGCGACCAGATCAAGGAAGTGCTCGACCGCCACCAGAACGTGAAAGGCAAGGCAGCGACCGCCAAGGCCATCGACCTGCTCGAGCAGGTCGGTATTCCCGAGCCAGAGCGGCGCATCGCGAGCTATCCCCATGAGCTGTCCGGCGGCCAGCGCCAGCGGGTGATGATCGCCATGGCGCTGGCCGGCGAGCCGGAACTGCTGATCGCCGATGAGCCCACCACGGCGCTGGACGTGACCGTTCAGGCCCAGATTCTGGATCTGCTCAAGGACCTCCAGCGCCGTTATGGCATGGCGATCCTGTTCATCACCCACGACCTGACCATCGTCAAGCACTTCGCTGACCGGGTCTGCGTGATGCGCCACGGCGAGCTGGTGGAACAGGGCGTCACCGCCGAGGTCTTCGCCAACCCACACCATGACTACACGCGCATGCTGATCGACGCCGAGCCGCGAGGACGCAAGGCCACGGTACCTGACAGCGAGCCCATGGTGCTGGAAGCCAAGGATATGCGCGTGCGCTTCGCCCTCAAGAAGCGCCTGTTCGGGCCCAGCGAATATTTCGAGGCGGTGCGCGGCATCGATGTCACCATCCGCCGCGGCCAGACGGTGGGTATCGTCGGTGAATCCGGCTCGGGCAAGTCGACCCTCGGGCGTGCCCTGCTCAGGCTACTCAAGAGTCAGGGCGAGATACGCTTCCACGACACCCGCCTCGACGTGCTCGACAAGACCGCCATGCGGCCGATCCGCTCGAAGCTGCAGGTGGTGTTCCAGGATCCCTACGGCTCGCTGTCGCCACGCCTGACCGTGGGCGACATCATCGGCGAGGGGCTCAAGGTCCATGCCCCGCACCTGTCCCGCGCCGAGCGCGACGCCCAGGTGATGGCCAGCCTGCAAGAAGTCTCGCTGGATCCCGCCATGCGCAACCGCTACCCCCACGAGTTTTCCGGCGGCCAGCGCCAGCGCATCGCCATCGCTCGGGCGCTGGTCCTCAAGCCCGAGTTCCTGCTGCTGGATGAGCCCACCTCGGCGCTGGATCGCTCGGTACAGGTCACCGTCATCGACCTTCTGCGCGAGCTGCAGCAAAAGCATGGGCTGACCTATCTGTTTATCAGCCATGACCTGGCCGTGGTGCGGGCGCTGGCCGACACCGTGCTGGTGATGAAGGACGGCCAGGTGGTGGAACAGGGCAGCGCCGAGGACTTGTTTGCTGCCCCCAAGACCGAGTACACCAAGCGCCTGCTGGCCGCCGCCATGCTCGACCAGGTGGCGTAACGAAGGGTCGCCAGCATGACACCAGGCTCTGCCTAGACAGCGCCTGGTGTGCGATGGCAGCGGTCGCCGCCTTCGCTATTGCTCGCTTGGTGTCCTTACTCTGCCGGGTGCTCACCTGCGTAGACGCGCTCGGCCTGGGCCAGCGAGCAGCTCATCAGCAGGTCCAGGGCACCCAGCGACTGGTCGCTGACGAAGGGGTGTGGAGCGCCTTCCTCACGCTGCTTCAAGGCCTCGATACGCTGAAGAGAGTTGTCCCGGGTGGGATGGTTGGAGAGAAAGACATCGACGTCATGTTCTGCGGCGATCGCCTTCATCCGCGCGGCTGAGGCTGAGTACTCACGCAGGCGAGCTTCATCCGGCCCGAAATTGAAACCGGTGCCTCCCCAGAGCACGGCGTGGTGGGTCGACTCACCATCCTTGAGTGGAATGACCAGCGACAGTGTGCCCGGCGTATGACCTGGGGTAACGTAGGCGTCGATAGAGGTATCACCAAGGGTGATCGCTTCGCCATCGGCCACGGTGACATCACGGACCGGAGGCTCGCCCCAGCGCGGGTTATCGATCGCCAGCTCCGGCTGCTCCAGCGCTGTCCAGTCAGCATCGCTCATCACTACCTGGGCACCGTAGGCGTCGACCAGATATTGCTGACCACCATAGTGATCACCATGGGCATGGGTCACGATCAGGGTAGTGATGTCGCCAGGATCAAGCCCGAGATCGACGAGCCCTTGCTCGATAAAACGCTCGGCTTCCTCATTGTTGTTCAGGGCATCGATCAGAATGATGCCCTCACTGGTGGTGACCGCCCAGCTCGCGACGCCCGGAGTACCGACATAGTAGAGGTTATCAAACACCCGGGTCGGCATTGGTTCTGCCGGGCCGCGCCGGTTTTCCCGGTGGGACTCACGATGCTCGTGCTCGGCGCCACTGCCCTTGGGACGCTGCCCTGCCACCTTGAGACGAGTGGACAGGTCACACAGGCTAGCCAACCCCGGAAACGCCTGACCGGCAGCCAGGCCCCGTTCGGCGATCGCCTGAGCCAGGGTATCGGGCGCTTCGCTGTCAGCAACGTCCGCCACTGCTGACAGGCTGATCAGCGCCACCGGCAGACCTAGACCCAGCGTGATCGCCTGCCGTGCCACGTTTCGCCGAGTCGGATTGGATAGGTGCTTCATTTTCAGTTCCTTAAACGAAATCAGGGCGGTATCGATTCGATAGAGGCCGGTCATCACGTGCTCAGAATTCCATCTCCAGCCCAACCCAATAGCGTCGTCCATCATCAACATGGCCGAAATTGTCGTAGTCGATATCCTTGTCAGTCAGGTTGTAGATGCCTGCCAATAGCTCTAGCCGAGGCGTCGCCTGCCATCCCAGGCCGGTGTCCCAGGTGGCATAGGATGGGGCACGAATGGAGGTACTGCTGTTACTCGACAAGTTGACCGGCTGGCTTTCCTCACCACGGAAGGTAAAGCGCAGCCAGGGCGCTAAGCTGTCACTGGCCTGCCAGTTCAGCGTGGTTGTGAACAGGTGGCGCGGCACCTGGGTCAGAGGCTGTCCCTCGTTGTCACCGCTCTTCTGCTCGGAGTCGGTGTAGGTGTATGACGCCAGGGCCTGAACTCGCTGCCCTACTGGCATGGTGAGACTAGCTTCCACTCCCTGGGTAATAGCGTCATCAATGTTGACGTTGGTGCGAGCATCCGGATCCCCCGTCGCCGCATCGCCGCAGTCACGGCCCCCGCAGCCCACGGTGGCAATCTTGTCATCGAAGTCGTTGTAGAACAGGGTCAGGCTGGCCTGCAGGCCTCCGGCGCCATCATGGACCAGCCCCATCTCGTAGCTGCGAGACTCTTCCGCATCCAGATCCGGGTTGCCGTAAATATCGCCCCCACGACTCTCCTGGACCCACTCCCCTGACAGCTCACGCAGGTTAGGCGCACGAAAACCAGTGGACATGCCACCTTTCATCGTCCATTCGTCGGCAAAGTCCCACACACCATAAAGACGGGGGCTGTAGTGGTCGCCGAAGAACTCGTGATCATCCATGCGAAGACCTGCGGTGAGGGCAACGCGGTCCGTCAGAAACCACTCATCCTCGACAAACAACGCGTACTGATAGACGGTGATCTCGTCGGTATCGGAGAGCGCATTGGTCGTCGTATCCTGAAGCCTTTCGTCTTCCCAGGTAGCGCCAAAGGTGACGAAGTGATCGGCCAACGGCAGCACCCAGCGCGAATCGGCTACGGTGTTGCGGATCTCGATATCGCGCCCAACGTTGTCGGTCTCTTCCCGCTGGAGGTAAGAATCGGAGGTCATGGCGCCCCACCTGCCCTGATGGGAGAGCGCTAGCGTCTTGTGCCGGTTCTCGGTTTCGCTGTCGCTTGATCGCTCTGGCAATGAAAATCCCGCCCGGCTGGTGCGCTCCTGCTTGCGCCGACTGGCATCAAAGGAAAAGGCGTGCTCGTCGCTTGCCTGCCAGGAGAGGCGAGCCGCCAGATTGTCGAACTCGCGCTTGGCATAGCCCCGCTCGATCTTGTCTTCCTGACGATGCTGGTATTGGCCACTAAGCTGCACACCGAGCACATCGTTGATCAAAGGTCCCGACACATATAGCTGGTTGTTGAATTCGTTGCCGGAATCGCTGTCTTCCTGAAGTGTCGCTTCGCTGCGCACGCTGGTGACCCATTCATCACTGACCTTGCGGGTGATGACGTTGATCACGCCTCCTATCGCGTCGGAGCCGTACAGAGTCGACATGGGCCCCCGGATGACCTCGATACGCTCGATGGCGCTGAGCGGCGGCAGCCAGTCCTTCTGAAAGCCGCCACCACCACTGGGCTGGGATTCCCGAGAGGTTTGGCGGCGGCCATCCACCAACCACAGCGTGTATTGGGGGGGCATACCCCGCAAGCTGATATCTTCACCGTCGCCACCTCCCGTGACGACAACCCCTGGAACATCCTGGAGAGCATCGGTGATGTCACGATATGCACGCCTCTCCAAGGACTCGCGAGTGACAACACTGACGGAAGCTGGGGCATTGCTGACGGTCTGCTCGTAACCCGCGGCAGTGACGACGATATCGTCGAGATTGATGTCATCCTGAGCGTGGACCACCAGCGGGGCAGCGCCACCCAGAGGAACAAACACCCAAGGGAGCAAAGAGCGTGAGAGCATGGAGAACACCAGTATCGTCAATTCGTATTGAACGTTATTAGTTCTCAATTCTAGAGAGGTCGATGCCGTCCAAACAGCGTTAAGCGGCCTTTTGGCCATGCTTTCGTCACAACGGCATGTTCTATTTTCCGCAACCATGCCGCTCGTACCCATCGCCGCAGATGGCTATCGCCCTCGTCCACAGCGCCACGTTGACGGTTGCGCCAAGCGGCAATGCGAATCCTCGGGAAAGCGCTGAGCGCAATGAGAGACCAGGCGCCCGCAGCACAGTCCATGGCGCCTATGTGATACAGATGAAGAATGAGAGCATCGCGCAACGTAGCGAATCGTCCACGCAGCTGTTTCTACCGTGGTTCCTTAGCTACCTACCAACGACAGCGCCCCCTCCTGGGAGGGGGCGCTGCGGGGCTAATGTCAGTGGCCGTGGTCTTGCAGCCAAACGGATCAGAAGCGGTAGGTGACCTGGGCGCCGAAGGCCTGGGCAGTGTTCTCGAAGTCCGCCTCATAGGTGCCGCGGTTTTCCTCTTCCTGGGACAGTTCTGCGTCGGACTCATGAATGTAGCTGTAGGCCACGTCCACGGTCAGATCCGGCATGGGTGTCCAGCCGGCACCGAGTGAGAAGATGATGCGGTCATCGGACGGCACCCGCACGCTGCGATATTCGTCCTTGATCGGTGTCTCGTCGTAGGCAAGGCCGGTACGCAGGACCCACTGGGGATTCAGCTGGTAGGTGGTACCCACGGAGTACTGCCAGCTGTCCTCGTAGTTCTGGGCCTCGACGATCTCGGAAAAGTCATTCTCAACACGAATCTCATCGAACTCGCTCCAGTTGGTCATGGCGGCGCCGGCCATCACCGTCCAGCGGTCATTGATCTGGTGAGTGGCCGAGAAATCCCAGACGGCAGGCAGGGTAATGGACAGATCGGCATCAACTCGCGGAGAGATAGTGCCCACTTCGATCGCCCCGGGAACGTCGCGGCTAAGCCGAGGAACGCGCACGTTGGTAAAGCGCGCCTTGCCCTCCAGGTCATACTCCACTTCGGAGTGATAGGCGAAGCCAAAGGTGGTGTGTTCCCAGGGCTTGTACATGGCGCCCAGGGTATAGCCCCAGGCGTTGTCATCACCCTCGATATCCACATCGCCTTCACCCGCGATAGCATTGCCGCCCAGAGGCGCACCGGTTGCGGCGTCGAACAGGCCTACGGGGCCACCCTGGGTATTGGCGGTCAGCTCGCCGTCGATCTGGTTATAGGTCAGACCGAAGCCCGCCGAGAACTGTTCGCTGAACTTGACCGAGATGGTCGGCTGGACGGTCACCACCTCGACCTTGCTGCGATCGCCAAAGAAGCGGCCCTGGAATTGACCTTCGTAGTCGGTGATCAAACCGAAGGGCGCATACACGCCGAGACCGAAGTGCAGGTTGTCATTGATCGGCTGCACGTAGAAACCGAACGGAATCACACTGTTGGGCACCATATCGCCTTCGTTGGAGTCCGTCGCGCTGTCATTGGTATTCTTGATATCGGTATCTACGGTCAGGAAGGCGGCACCGGCGGTGACCTGAGCGCGATCAAGAAACGACATGCCGGCGGGGTTGCCGAACACGATGCTGGCATCATTGACGGTAGAGGCGCGGCCCGCATTGGAAGTGCCCTGCCCGCTGACACCTTGCTCATTCAGCTGGAAGGCACCGGCCATGGCTTGACCAGAAAGAGCGGAGGCGGCCACGGCAACCGCCAGGGTCAACGGCTTGACTTTGTTATAGATCATCTCGACGTCCTTAATATCAGCAAGCGTGTCGGCGCATTTATTATCGGCTGGCACCGCCTTTGTTAGCGGGCTTGATCGCAGTGTTTGCGAAGGCGGGCGAGAGTTCAAGGCCAAACGTTCGTTTTAATAGCTAATTTGCTCATACTTTGGTCCAACGAATTTTGCTGATAACGTCAATTCAGTGACTTAGGACTTCATCCTCTGCTGTTTACAGCATACAAAATATCCCCTTGACCATTGGGTAACACAAAGGTTTTACACTGACATTGCACCACATCGCTCCCTGTTCCGCGCCACCCCGCCCAAGGAGACAAGATGAAAGTCAGTGAACTGGCCATATCCGTAGGGGTCACCTCCGAGACCGTTCGTCACTACACCCGAGAGGGCTTGCTGTCCCCGAGCAAGGACCCAGCGAACGGCTATCACCGCTACTCGGAGCAGGATCGTGAACGCCTGAGCTTTATTCAGCGCGCCCGCACCCTGGGCTTCAGCCTGGCCGACATACGCCAGATCCTGGTTCATGCGGACCAGGGAGACTCTCCCTGCCCACTGGTCCGCGACCTGTTGGCGGAGCGGCTGCCGAAGATACGCCAGCGTATTGCGGAACTGGAAGCGCTGGCTCAGCGCATGGAAGATGCCATGCACAGCTGGCAACACCTGCCCGACGGCGTCCCGGACGGACACAGTCTGTGCCGTCTGATCGAAAGCGTGCCGAAGGCGTCCGTACCGGAATCCACCACGGCCAGACAGCAGGAGTCATCATGAATCACCTCGAGGAGCACCAGTTTCAGGTGAGCGGAATGTCCTGCCAGGGCTGCGTCGGGCGCATGCGCCGGGCCATCCAGGAGCGTGACAACACGGCCAGGGTCGAAGGTGATCCCGGGAGCGGCAGGCTCTCGGTCGCCTCGGCACTCGGTGCCAGTGAGGTGAAAGCCCTGCTGGCACAGGCCGGCTACCCCGCCGAGCACACTGACGCCACCAACCCTCCGGTCTGTGACGACCCAGCGGCCTGTGGCAAGGCGACGACCTCCCCCGTACCGGACGAACCACCCTCACAACCCGACGCCTCCACCGCTTCGGCCCAGCGTCTGGCGATCCAGGGCATGACCTGCGCAGGCTGTGTCGCTAGCGTTCAAAAGGCTCTGGCGCATACCCCCGGTGTCGAACAGGCAGACGTCAACTTTGCCTCTCATACGGCACGGGTGCGGGGCAGCGTCGATCCCCAGGCACTGGTGCAAGCGGTCGAGTCGGTGGGATATGGCGCCACGCCCATTGTCGACCTGCGCGAGGCGGAAAAGCAGCGAGCACAGCGCAACCAGCAGGACTACCGGCGCATGCTCAAGGGCAGCATCGCCTCCCTGGGGCTCGCCGTCCCCCTGATGATCATGATGCTGATCCATCACCCGGCCCCAACCGGCGTGGCGCGTCTTGGCTGGGGACTGGTCGGTTTGGCGACCCTGGCAGTGCTGATCGGCCCGGGGCGCCAGTTCTTCCGTGGCGCCTGGAAAGCCCTGCGTCATCATCAGGCCAATATGGACACCCTGATTGCCCTGGGCACCGGTACCGCCTGGCTGTATTCCATGGTGGTGGTGCTGGCAGCGCCCTGGCTACCCGAGGCCGCCCGAGGCCTCTATTTCGAGGCGTCCGCCATGGTCATCGGTCTGGTGCTGCTGGGCAAGGCGCTGGAGCTGCGCGCCCAGGGGCATACCTCCGAGGCGCTGCATCGGTTGCTCGATTTGCAGAGTCAAACCGCCCGCCTGGTGACCCAGCATGGTGATCAAGAAGTCGCCATCGACGACGTCACCGAGGGCGACCTGATCCGGGTACGACCCGGCGAACGCCTGCCGGTGGACGGCCAGGTGACCGAAGGCAGCAGCTACATCGACGAATCGATGCTGTCAGGGGAGCCGGCCCCCGTCGCCCGCGGGCCAGGGGACGAGGTCAGCGCCGGCACCGTCAACGGACGCGGCTCACTGGTATTCCGCGCCACCCGCATTGGCGCGGACACGCGGCTGGGGCGGATCACCGAACAGGTGGCGACGGCCCAGGGGTCGAAGCCGCCCATCGGCAATCTCGCGGACCGGGTGTCTGCGGTCTTCGTGCCCAGCGTCATGATTATCGCGGTGTTGACCGCTCTGGCCTGGTACCACCTGGGCCCCGAACCGGCGGTGATTCACATGCTGGTCACTGCCACCACGGTGCTGATCATCGCCTGTCCCTGCGCCCTTGGGTTGGCCACGCCGCTGTCGACCATGATCGGGGTAGGCAAGGCGGCCGACCACGGCGTACTGATCCGCTCGGGCGAGGCGCTGCAGACGGCCAGTACGCTGACCACCCTGGTGGTCGACAAGACCGGCACACTGACCGAGGGACGTCCCAGAGTGACCGACGTGCACTGGTTCGATTCGCGTGGGCTCGAACGCTCATCGCTGCTGGCACTCATCGCGAATCTCGAGAGCCGGTCCGAACACCCGGTGGGGGAAGCGCTGGCGCGTTTCGCCGAGCAGCAAGCCGCCTCCGCTCACCACGGCGACGTCACCGTCGACGACTTCGAGAGCATCACCGGTCAGGGGGTCAAGGCACGAACAGCGCAAGGGCCTACGCTGGCGATCGGCAACGGGGCATTGATGGAGGCACGAGGCATCGATCTGCACGCCGCTGTTGACACGCTACCTGACTGGCAACAGCAGGCACGCACCCTGGTCTATGCTGCGCTAGACGATCAACTGACAGCAGCCTTCGCGATCGAGGATCCGCTGCGCGAGGACAGCCGAGACGCCATCGCTCGCCTCCAGGCCGATGGCATCAAGGTGGTCATGCTGACCGGCGACAACGCCGCCACCGCAACAGCCATCGGCGAAGCCGTCGGCATCGACGAGGTCCATGCGGAGCTGTCGCCCAGTGACAAGCATGCCGACATCGAACGACGCCAGGCCCAAGGGGAGATCGTCGGCATGGTAGGTGACGGCATCAACGACGCGCCAGCGCTGGCCCGCGCCAACGTGGGCTTTGCCATGGGCCAGGGCACCGACGTGGCCATTGAAAGCGCCGGCATCACGCTGATGCGGCCTTCTCTCCACGGGATCGCAGCGGCCATCGAGATCAGCCAGGCAACCTTGAGCAACATTCGCCAGAACCTGTGGGGCGCCCTTGGCTACAACGCCCTGTGTATCCCCATCGCTGCAGGTCTGCTGTATCCGCTGACAGGCACCCTGCTGTCACCGATGATCGCCGGCGCGGCAATGTCCGCTTCTTCCATCACCGTGGTCGCCAACGCCAACCGACTGCGTCTTAAACGGCTGCAGGGTGCTATGACGCAGCCCTCGGCAGACGCCGACTCTTCTACAGCGTCAGGAGTCTCTTCATGAGTATCATCGTGACATTGGCGGGGCTGGGGCTCATCGCGCTGATCATCTGGTGGTTCTGGCTATCCTGAAAGAGCACTCCCAGCGTAAGGACCACATCGCTGGGCCAGACAGGCGTGAAGACGGGAAAAGGAGGCAAGACCATGAGCCAAGCGGAATCGCCCACGGGCCCCACTCTCGATCGAGTGCTGGAAACGGCGCTGTATGTGGCCGACATGGCCAAGGCACGACAGTTCTTCGAGTCGGCCCTGGGCCTGTCCCCCTTTACCGCAGACCATCGCTTTACCGCCTATCAGGTGGGGCCCTCGGTACTGTTGTTGTTTCTGGAAGGGGGAACCCTGGAAACCGTCGTACTGCCGGACAACGGGGGCACCATTCCGCCCCACGACGGTCGCGGCTGGGTCCATATGGCCTTTGCCATTCGCCACGCAGAGTTGGCGGCATGGGAGTCCCGACTCCATGCCCATGGTGTCGAGATCGAAGGCCGAACGCGCTGGTCGCGTGGCGGAGAAAGCCTCTACTTCCGAGACCCGGATGGCCATCTGCTGGAACTGGCGACCCCGGGAGTCTGGCCCCATTACTGACGGCGACATCGTTGAGCACCGGGGCGAGCCCCTCACTGTCCCCCCAGGGAACGACCGTTCCACCTCAATCACGGCCGTTCCACCTCAATCACAGCCGTTTCACTTAGCTAGCTGGCGCGGTTCAGGGCTCGACGCTGGCCTGTGCTTGGAAGGTATCAATCGACGGGGTCTGCGTGTTCGACCATCAGCTGCAGGGTTTCGCGCCCACGGTAGCGATTGCGATTGAGCTTGTAAGCACAGTGCAACGTCGACCCCACATCAAAGTCGGGCAGTTGGCCAGGTGTCAGACAGCGAAACCAGATGGCTTTCAGCGTCAGCCCCTGACACGACAGTTCGAGTGACAGGTGACTGCCATCCCCTACTGGCTTGAGCCGCTCCACCACAAAGCGTCCCTCGAACAGGGGTGCCTCGAACTCGCGACCGAAGGGACCGAGCCCCTCGATCTCGACCAGGGTCTCGAGACGTAACTGCTGTTCAGAGAGCTCACCGTCGGTGTCGATACAGGGTACCAATTCCCGCTCGCCCAACTGTTCGCGTACCGCGGTCAGCATCGCAGCTCGAAAAGCGTCGAGACGCGACTGCACCACACCGACTCCAGCCGCACCGCGATGGCCTCCAAAACGGACCAGAGCATCGGGGGCAAGCTGATGGGCACGTTGCAGCGCATCACGCAGATGCAAGGCGTCTACTGAACGCCCGGAACCTGTCAGCATACCGGCTTCTGCCGCAGGAGTGAGCACCAGCGTGGGACGACCATAGGCCTGCACCAGGCGCGATGCGACAATCCCCTGAACGCCAGGATGCCCCTCCTCCAGATGCACGATGATCATCGGGTCATCGGCCTCCAGCGCCACTCTGGCCAATGCCTTGGCATCAGCCACCATCTCCGCCTCGATGGCCTTGCGTGACTGGTTGTCGGCATCCAGCGTCTCAAGATGGCGCCGCGCCACGCTGTCATCGCTGGCCAGCATGAAATGCAACGCGGCGTAAGGATCATCCAGGCGCGAGCGTGCGTTGATGCGGGGCCCCATCTGGAAGCCTAGAGTCTCGGCATCGAAGGGCACGCTATCCGCTCCCAGCCGCTCGGCCATCACTCGCCAGCACGGCTCGCCCATGCGATTGATCACGGCCAGACCGTGACGAACCACGGCACGATTGATGGCGCTTGCGCCCAGGGAGACACAATCGGCCACCGTGCCCAAGGCCACATAGGACAGCCAGGGCGACAGCTTGGGCGTCGACGGTGACAGCACCGCCTGCTCGATCAATGCCTGGCGCGTCAGCGACATCAACAGCCACGCCACCATGCAGCCGGCGATGGTGGCATCGGGATAGTCACAGTCCTGTCGGGTCGGGTTGACCGTGGCATAGGCCGACGGCGGCGGACCCTCCACGGGCAATGCGTGGTGGTCGCTCACCACCACGTCAATGCCGGCCTGCTTCAGCCGGGCAATACGCGCTTCATCACTACTGCCGCAATCGGCGGTGATCACCAGGCTTGGGCGGGGACTGAGCCGCAGGGTGCGCTCCACCAGCGGCAGGCTGATGCCATACCCATCATGAATGCGGTGACCAATCAGGCTGTGAAGTCGTGATGCCGGTACGCCAAACAGCTCGTTCAAGGTGCGCCGGATCACCACGTGTGACGTGATGCCGTCGACATCGTAGTCGGTAAGAATACCGATATGCTCCCCTTCGGCCACCGCCCTGGCGATGCGCTCGGCGGCACGCGGAGCATCGGCCAGGCGTTCAGGGTGTACCAGGTAGCGCAGACTGGGATCGACCAGGGGCTCGAGCTCACCTTCGTAGTCCACCAGGCGGCCAGCCAGCAGGCGTGCCTGCAGCTCGGACAGGCCGGCGTCCAGGCCCTGACGGTAGAGGGATTCATTGCGCTGACGGCGCTGTATTCTCGGGCGTGGCTCGACAAAGGGGCGCGGGGCACTGTCGATCACAGAAGACTCAGACATCGGACTCTCGGGATATGGGGGTAGGTGACGTTCCGGCGTCGCTCCGGGGTCAGCGGGGCACGTCGGCCCCTCGGCAGGTCAGCCACTCCCTCAGCAGGCGACGCCGGCACCACCACTGGGTATCTCGATGGTGGTGCCGACGTTCGGACGCGATAGGCGTCATCGGCCTCAGCTGATCGGCAGCATCACATGTTCGCGGTAGGCGCTGCGCTGGGTCAGCTTGCCGTACCAGGCCTCCAGGTGGGGAAGCGTGGGGCGTTCGATGTCCAGCTCAAACCACAGATAGACATAGGCCCCCAACGGAATATCGGCCAGGCCAAAGGCATCGCCCGATAGCCAGGGTTGCTTGGCCAGCACCCCGTCCGCCAGGCGCAGTGCTTTTTCGAACCCCGACAGCCCGCGCTCGATCGCGGCATCATCACGGGTCTCGGGCGTTCCCCGCACCAGGTTCATGATGAGGTCACGATAGGGCCCCGCCAGGCTGGCCAGGGCCCAGTCCATCCACATGCCCGAGCGACCGCGCTCGGCGGGAGTCGCCGTGTTCAGCTGAACGTTACCGTAGGCATCCGCCAGGTAGCGCACGATTGCATTGGACTCCCACAGGACGAGGTCGCCGTCTTCGAGGCAGGGAATCAGCCCGTTCGGATTCTTGGCCAGATAGTCCGGCGTATCCAGCCCTCCGAAAGGCCCTCCCACGTCGATCCGTTCGAGCGTGATACCGAGCTCGGCGGCACACCACATGGGCTTCTTCACGTTGACCGAATTGCTGCGTCCCCAAAGCTTCATGATTGTCTCCCTGGCGAAACGGAATGGTCGAAGCAAGATCCTCGCCTCGACCGGAACGGGCAAGCCTAGCGGCGGCGATGCTCGGCCACGAAGGCCTGTACCGCTTCGAGTCTAGCGGGAAGCACCTCGTAGCGTTCCTCACGCTCCAGCAGGTCTTCCATATGTGGCGGAAGCGGCACACCAGGGAAGCCCGCCTTGACCACTGCCTCGGCGAACTTGGCCGGATGGGCCGTCGCCAGGGTAATCATCGGCGTGGCGGCATCCCTGCGCTCGCGCTCGGCGGCACGGTAGCCTGTCGCGGTATGCGGGTCGAGAATTTCCTGGGTCCGGTGATGAGCCTCGCGGATCACCTCCAGAATGGTAGCGTCATCGACGCTATGGCTGGCAAAAATGTCGCGCAGTCGGCCCAGGGGCGCGTCGGCCAACGCGGTCGGCTCCTGCTGGAAGCGTGTGAGCAGCGCATCGACGGCTGCGCCGTCCCGCTCGTAGGCTTCAAACAGCAGACGCTCGAAGTTGGACGACACCACGATGTCCATGGACGGTGCCAGGGTGGCCAGCAGGTCCTTCTTGGAGAAGTCATTGTCGGCCAGGGTGCGGTGAAGAATGTCGTTGGCGTTGGTCGCGATGATGAATTGCTTGACCGGCAGTCCCATGCGATATGCCACATAGCCGGCAAAGACATTGCCAAAGTTGGCCGAGGGCACGCAGAAGCTGACCTGGCGCTGGGGCGCCCCGACGGCCACCGCCGACGCCACGTAATACACCACCTGGGCCATGATACGCGCCCAGTTGATCGAGTTGACGGCTACCAGCCTAGTCCCCTCGAGGAAGCTCTGGTCAGCGAAGCTCGCCTTGACCATGGCCTGGGCGTCATCGAAGTTGCCTTCGATAGCGACATTGAAGACGTTGTCGGCCAGCACCGTGGTCATCTGGCGGCGCTGCACCTCCGACACCCGGTTGTGGGGGTGAAGAATGAAGATATCCAGGTTGTCACAGTGGCGGCAGCCTTCAATGGCCGCAGAGCCGGTATCCCCGGACGTGGCGCCCATGATCACCGCGCGCTCGCCGCGCTTCTGCAGGAAGTGATCGAGAATGCGGCCCAACAGCTGCAGTGCCACGTCCTTGAACGCCAGCGTCGGCCCGTGGAACAACTCCAGCAGGAAGTGGTTGGCATCCAGCTGGTTGAGCGGGACGACCGCATCGTGGCTGAAGGTGGCGTAGGCGTCCCGGACCAGGCCGCGGAAGGTGTCGTCGTCGATCTCACCGCCGACAAACGGCTTCATCACACGGAAGGCGATCTCGGCATAGGAGAGACCGGCCATGTCGGCCAGATCATCCGCGCTGAGTTGGGGAAAGTCCTCGGGCACGTAAAGGCCGCCATCGGTGGCCATGCCGGTGAGAACGACATCTTCAAAGGACAGCGCGGGCGCCTGCCCACGGGTGCTGATATAGCGCATCTTGTGATTCCTTGCCGCCGCTGCAGCGCGGCCTGAGGGGTCCAGCGAAGCGCCATGGGGCATGGCCGCGGCCGCCCCATGGACATCGTCAATCCTGCTCGTCGAGGCTCTCGACACGGATTCGGGTCACCGAACCCGCGATGTCGGCCAGGGCCTCGATCCGGCGGATGGCCTCGTTCATCTGCTTCTCGAGGGTGCGGTGCGTCATCAGGATAATCGGCACCAGCTCACCTTCGGTCGCTTCCTTCTGGATCAGCGCCTCGATGGAGATGCCTTCCTCGGACAGGATGGTGGCCACCCGAGCCAGCACCCCGGGACGATCAACCGCCAGCAGTCGCAGATAGTAGGCGGTGGTGATCTCCTCCATCGGCATGATCGGCAGCTCGTCACAATCGTCGCTGACGCCGCTGAAGGCCAGGTAGGGGGTCCGGTAGCGGTGCTCGGTGGAGATATCGCGGGCAACGTCCAGCAAGTCCGCGACCACGGCAGAGGCGGTCGGTTCGTCGCCGGCACCGGCGCCGTAATACAGGGTCGGGCCTACCGCATCCCCCATCACCGCGATGGCGTTCTTCACGCCGTGCACGCTGGCCAGCAGGCGCTCCTTGGGGATCAGGGTCGGATGCACCCGCAGCTCAAGGCCACAGCCGGTGCGCTTGGAAATCCCCAGGTGCTTGATGATGTAGCCCAGGTTATCGGCCTGCTCGACGTCCTCTGCGGTGATCCGCGAGATACCTTCGGTGTAGGCCTTTTCGAACTGCAGCGGCACGCCGTAGGCGATCGACGCCAGAATGGTCAGCTTGTGCGCGGCATCGATGCCCTCGACGTCGAAGGTCGGGTCCGCCTCGGCATAGCCAAGCGCCTGGGCCTCGGCCAGCACATCTTCAAAGGCACGGCCTTCGTCGCGCATGTGGGTCAGGATGTAGTTGCCGGTACCGTTGATGATGCCAGCCACCCAGCTGATGCGGTTGGCCCCAAGACCTTCACGCAGGGACTTGATGACCGGGATGCCGCCGGCCACCGCCGCTTCGAACGCCACAATCACGCCCTTGTCGTGGGCGGCCTTGAAGATCTCGTTGCCGTGCACGGCGATCAGCGCCTTGTTGGCCGTCACCACGTGCTTGCCATTGTCGATCGCCGTCATGACCAGGTCACGCGCCACCTCGTAGCCACCGATCAGCTCGACCACCACGTCCACGTTCGGGTTGGTCGCGACTTCGAAGACATCCTTGGTGGTACGGATACCGGTAAGATCACAGTCGGGGTTGATGCTGCGATGGGCGACCTGCTCAATGACAAGCGGACGCCCTGCCCTGCGGGCAATTTCATCGGCGTTTCGTGTCAGTACGTTGAAGGTACCGCCGCCGACGGTACCTAGCCCACAGATTCCCACTCTTACCGGTTTCAATGTCATTCTCCCTTACTCGCTGCCGCCACGGGCGGCAGTTGTGTCAGCGATGCGTGGTGGCCCGAATCTGCGTCGAGCCTTGTCGATGCGGGAGGCACCGGCCGCGCCAGCGCTCCCGCTCATTATTGGTCCGTCTTGCAGACAGCTGGCGATCAGCCGTCGATGCCCAGGCGTTCGGCCAGGCGCTCCGCCGGAACGTAGCCAGGCACCATGGTGCCGTCCGGCAACACGATGGCAGGCGTCCCCTGGACCCCGAGTTCAAGCCCCAGATGATACTGCTGCTCGACCGGATTGTCGCAGCTTGCAGCGTCGCTCGGAACCTCTCCCTCTTTGGCCGCGGTCATGGCTTCAGAGCGATTGTCGCTACACCACACCTGAGTGAGCTGACGCGCGCCCTCGCTCTGCATGCCGCCGCGCGGGAAGGCCAGATAGTTGACCTGAATCCCCAGCTCGTTCAAGCGCGGCACCTCTTCGTGCAGCTTGCGGCAATAGGGGCAGGTCGAATCGGTAAAGACGTGGATGGTGGCCTTCGGCTCGTCCACCCCACGGTAGACGATCTGGTCGGACTCGGCGACGGCGGCCAGACGCTCGGCGCGGCTGGCGTTGCGGCTCTGCTCGGACAAGTTGACCAGGCCGTCCTCGGCATTCTCGTAGAGATCGCCCACCAGAAAATGGCTACCGCTGGCGTTGGTGTAGAACGTTTCACCGGTTTCCAGACGAACCTCGTAGATCCCGCTCATCGGGGTGTCGAGCACTTGGCTCACCGGCATCTTCTGGCCATTCACGGACAGCTCGTTGAGCGCAGCGGGCGGCGCGGCAACGGCACTGCCGGCGGCCAGGGACGTGGCGAGCAGCGTGGCGGGAAGCACGCTGGTCAGCAGGGTCGCGAAGGAGGGGCGATTCATGAGTCAGCCTCGAGGATGATGATCGGCATGCAGGGCTTCCAGTCGCGCCTGCGCCACATGGGTGTATATCTGGGTCGTCGACAGGTCCGAGTGCCCCAGCAGCATCTGTACGACACGCAAGTTTGCCCCATGATTCAAAAGATGGGTGGCAAAGGCATGCCTCAGTGTATGGGGAGAGAGGGGGCGGTCGATACCCGCAACACTGGCGTAATGCTTGATTCGGTGCCAAAAGGTCTGGCGCGTCATGGCGTTGTCCCGCCTTCCGGGAAACAGCGCTGGCTTCTGGATATCGCTCATCAGTTCAGATCTGCCCTGGCGCAGATAGCGTTCCAGCCAGTCGCATGCCTCTTCGCCCAACGGCACCAGCCTGTCCTTCTGGCCCTTTCCGCGCACGCGCACCACGCCTTGCCGCAGGTTGATGGCGTCTGTGGTCAGGCCGATCAGCTCGCTGACCCTGAGCCCAGCACCGTACAGCACCTCAAGCATGGCCCGGTCGCGTAAGCCCAGGGCGGCGGTCACATCTGGCGCCTGCAGCAGGCGCTCGACCTCGTCCTCATCCAGGGTATCCGGCAACGCGGGACGCACCCGGGGCAGACGCACCTTGACCAACGGGTCCTCGTCGATCAGGCCTTCCGCCAGGGCCCAGCGGTAGAACCGCCGGAGACTCGACAACAGCCTGGCATTGCTGCTGAGCTGATAGCCTGCCTCGCGGCGCTGATCCAACCAGGCCGGCAGACTCACCGCCCCCGGTGCCAACAGCGTCAGAGCGGCCTCGTCCAACCAGGCCTGCCAGGCCTCGAGGTCATGACGATAGGCACTCAGGGTATGGTCGCTCACCCCTTGTTCCAGCCACAGGGTGTCGAGAAAGGTGTCGATGATCTGACCGTGGCCTGCGCTCATTGCCTGCCTCGCTGCCTGGGCGACCGGACGAATGCCAGGGCCTCAATGCACAAACACCCCGCCCCACAGAGGTGGTGACGGGGTGTCGGGAGAGGGAGGAAGGTCCTCCCTCGGACTGACTGACGCTTAGGGGAAACACTGCATAAATGCCTGCGCGGACGAATCGCTGCGTTGCGCGCTGCTCGAACTCCTCACCTATACCGCATAGGCTCCGGGTTCTGCGCTGCGGGCGCCTGGCGCCTCAATCCGCTCGGCTGATGTATTCAGCGCTTCCTCAGGCGTCTTAGGCCAGCTTTTCCTTGATACGTGCAGACTTGCCGCTACGCTCACGGAGGTAGTACAGCTTGGCCTGACGCACGTCACCGCGACGCTTGACGCTGATGGAGTCAACCAGCGGACTGTAGGTCTGGAAAGTACGCTCGACGCCAACACCGTGGGAAATCTTGCGCACGGTGAAAGCGGAGTTCAGACCGCGGTTACGCTTGCCAATGACAACGCCCTCGAACGCCTGCAGACGCTCGCGGTTACCTTCCTTGACCTTGACCTGAACGACGATAGTGTCGCCCGGGGCAAAGTCCGGCACCTGCTTGCTCATCTGCTCGGCTTCGAGCGCCTGGATCACCTTGTTCTTGCTGCTCATTTCACTTGCTCCTGAAATCGTTGTGATCCATCGATCGGTCGTGGATGCCGATGGATCGTGATCCCGGCACTCGAAGCTCGAGCGCTCGGGTCGTTGATGACGCAGGTCCGTCAGCGGCGATTGGCCGCCCGGTCGACCTCGTGACCGTCGTCCTGCACCTCCGCCTTGTCGGCGTATTCGTCGATGAACTCGTTCAACAGACGCTGCTGCTCCTTTGACAGAGCCCTGCCCTCGAGCAGGTCAGGCCGTCTCAACCAGGTACGCCCCAGGGACTGCTTCATTCGCCACTGGCGAATCTGTCCATGGTGACCGCTGAGCAGCACATCCGGCACCTTGCGTCCGTCGATTTCCTCCGGACGGGTATAGTGCGGACAGTCCAGCAGACCGTCATTGAAGGAGTCCTCGACTGCGGAATCCTGATGCCCCAGTACACCCGGCACCAGCCTTGCCGCGGTGTCGATCAGCACCATGGCCGGGAGTTCACCTCCACTCAGCACATAGTCGCCAATGGACCACTCCTCATCGATGTCCGCTTCGACCACACGTTCATCGATGCCTTCATAGCGTCCTGCCACTACCACCAGGGGCGGGCCTGACGCCAACTCGCGCGCGCCCTGTTGATCCAGCCTGCGGCCCTGGGGCGACAGATAGATCACTCGGGGTCGCTGCCCGGTCGCGACGTGCGCCCGGTCGCGAGCAGCGTGGATTGCACAACGCAGGGTGTCGACCTTCATCAGCATCCCCGGACCTCCGCCGTAAGGGCGGTCGTCCACGGTACGATGGCGGTCGGTGGCGTAGTCCCGGGGATTCCAGAACTCCAGCGTCACCTGGCCTTTGTCTACAGCCCTGCCGGTCACACCGTGGCGAGTGATCGCCTCGAACATGTCCGGAAAGAGTGACACCACCCCAATCCACATCTCACTGATCTCCCGTCAACGCGCTGCTTGATCGCCAGGCGATCAAAACTCCGGGTCCCAGTCGACCAGTATGTCCCCCGCACCCAGGTCGACGCGCTTGATCACGTCATCGGGCAGATAGGGGAGAAGACGTTCACGGTCGTCCGGAGCATCGCTACCCTTCACGACCATCACGTCATTGGCACCGGTCTCGAACAGATAAGCCACCTTGCCCAGCACAACCCCCTCGAGGGTCACGACCCGCAGGCCTTCCAGCTGGTGCCAGTAGTACTCTTCACTGTCGAGCTCGGGCAGGTCCTGCTTGGCCAGCAGAATGTCCGCCCCGGCCATCACTTCGGCCCGGTCACGGTCATCGATGCCTTCCAGCTGGGCGACCAGCCCTTGTCCCTGCTTGCGCCCCTGCTTGAGGCGGTGGCGTGAAAGCTGTCCGTCATGACGGACCACCCACTCGGCATAATCAAGAATGCCTTCCATGGGCGAGGTGTACGAATACACCTTCATCCAGCCCTTGATGCCGTAAGGACTGGTCAGCTTGCCCAGCACGACGTAATCATCGCTGTGGCGATCGTCTTGCGCCGCTGGCGACGCGTTGTTGCCTTGGGGCGATGCCATCTGGGTCAAACCTCATTCACACCGGGACTGTCACAGGCAAGGCGTTCGCCTCAGGCCTGCTTGCGTGCTTCCTTGACCAGCTCGGCAACGCGATCAGACAGCTGCGCGCCCTGAGACTGCCAGTGAGCAATGCGATCCAGGTCGATGCGCAGACGCTCTTCCTGACCACGTGCTACCGGGTTGAAGAAGCCCAGACGCTCGATGAAACGGCCATCACGGGCATTGCGGGAGTCGGTCACGGCGAGGTGGTAGAAGGGACGCTTCTTGGCGCCACCACGTGCCAGACGAATGGTAACCATACGTTGACTGTCCTTCGGTTGGGATTTTACGGATAACGGCGACGGACGGGTCTGCCACCGATGTTTTGCTCACGACGAGGGCCGCGCCAATGCACGGTCCTCGAACGAAGAGGCAGTATTCTACGGAAAACCGCCCCCCTTGGGAACCTTTTTTGCCTCACCGGCCTTGACGGCCGGCACCGGCAGGAGCAGGTATCAATGCGGTCTCAGCGCCAGGGCATGCCGCCGGGGCCGCCCATTCCGCCCATACCACCGGGACCGCCTGGGCCACCGCCACCCATCATTCCGGACATGCCTCTCATCATTTTCTGCATGCCGCCCTTCTTGCCTGCCTTCTTCATCATCTTCTGCATCTGCTTGTGCTGCTTCAGCAAGCGGTTGAGGTCGGGCACCTGCAAGCCCGCACCGGCAGCGATACGGCGCTTGCGCGACCCGTTGATGATGTCAGGGTTGCGGCGCTCCTTGGGGGTCATCGAGTTGATCAGGGCCTCAAGCTTGCCCAGCTCCTTCTCGGGTCCAGGGCCCTGAGCCATATCGGCCATCTGCCCCATGCCCGGCAACTTGCCCAGCAGTCCGCTCATGCCGCCCATCTTCTTGAGCTGCTGCAGCTGTTCACGAAAGTCCTCAAGGTCAAAGCCCTGGCCTTTCTTGACCTTCTTGGCGAGCTGTTCGGCCTTGCCCTTGTCGACGGTACGCTCGGCTTCCTCGATCAGGGACAGCACATCCCCCATGCCGAGAATGCGCGAGGCCACCCGGTCCGGATGGAACGGCTCGAGGGCATCGACCTTTTCGCCCACCCCCATGAACTTGATCGGGCGCCCCGTCACGTGGCGCACCGACAGCGCCGCACCGCCACGGGCATCACCGTCGGCCTTGGTCAACACCACGCCGGTAAGCGGCAGGGCGTCGGCAAAGGCGCGGGCCGTATTGGCAGCATCCTGGCCGGTCATGGAGTCGACCACGAACAGCGTCTCTGACGGCTCGATGGCCTGATGGAGACCCTTGATCTCCTCCATCATGGCTTCGTCGATGGCCAAACGGCCGGCGGTATCGACCAGCACGACGTCGTGGAACTGGATCTTGGCGTGCTTCAGGGCGGCGTTGGCGATGTCCACCGGCGCCTGGTCCGAGCGAGACGGAAAGAAATCGACGTCGACTTCCTTGGCCAATGTCTCGAGCTGGTCGATGGCCGCCGGACGATAGACGTCGGTGGATACCACCAGCACCTTTTTCTTCTCACGCTCGCGCAGGTACTTGCCGAGCTTGGCCACGGAGGTGGTCTTACCCGCCCCCTGCAGACCCGCCATCAGCACGACCGCGGGCGTCCCCTTGAGAGAAAGCCCTTCATTGGCCTCCCCCATGGTGACTTCGAGCTCTTGCTGGACGATCTTGATGAACTGCTGGCCCGGCGACAGGCTGCGCGACACTTCCTGGCCGACAGCGCGCTCACGCACGCGTTCGATGAACGCCTTGACCACGGGCAGCGCGACATCGGCCTCGAGCAGCGCCTTGCGCACCTCGCGCAGGGTGTCCTTGATGTTATCGTCGGTCAGGCGGGCCTGGCCCTTGATCGACTTCAGCGTCTGGGAAAGACGCTCGCTCAAGTTCTGAAACATGGAACTCTCCAAAATACGCGGAATGCGTTGGCCTCGTGCGCGACGCGACATGGCTGGTGCGACCGGCCTTACGCGCCTCGCAAACCACCCTCCGAGGCGGCCGCATGCCTGCGCGGCCTTGACGTTGGGGCAAATTATACGCCTTGTGGCGCCGACTCTCCATGCGCTGACTCGTGACCGGTCTCGCATCACCTCTGCTGACGGGGAGCCCCGCTGGTTGGCGTTGACGACCAGCGCCAGACGCCCTGACTCTGTTGGCTGGCTCTATTGACTGGCTCTGCTGACTGGCTCTGTCGACTGACACTGGCAGCCCAGTCCAGGCCACCAGGTCGTGGCGCACGGCCCCTGGCTGTCAGAAGAGGTACGATCCGGTATAGTCATTGCCAGGGGACAGGGAGAGCGCCCTGCCCCGACGGTTCACTTCTTACCCATTGGCGCCAGCGTGGCGCACGGACAGCACAGCATGCAGGCGTTACCTCTGGCCCTACTGGCCTTTGTCTTTTATCTGGCAGCCGCTTCCTGGCAAGGCTTGACGCTGATTCGCCGAGTTCCCCCTCGCGATCTTCTGGTGCGCAGCTTTGGCACCCTGGCTGCCGCCTTGCACCTGGTCGTGGCGGGAGGCCTTATCGGGCTGGAAGGCTCGATGCTGCCTGGCCTGTCCACCAGCGCCGTGCTGGTGACAGCGCTGGCCGTCGTCGTCCTGCTCGGCGCCAGCCTGTTCAAGCCGGTGCTCAATATCGCCGCGGTGCTGTTCCCCTTTGCCGGCATCGTGTTGCTGCTGGGCATCGAGCTCCCGACACCCACCGGGCAGAACGGTATGACGCCGGGTATCGCCTTTCACGCTGTCAGCTCCGCCCTCGCCTTTGCCGTACTGGCCATCGCTGCCTTGCAGGCGATTTTGGTGGGCATTCAGAACAAGGCGCTGAAACACCACAAGATACGCGGAGTGGTGCAGGCGCTGCCGCCCCTCACCACCATGGAGCGGGTATTGTTCGAGATGATCTGGGTTGGCCAGGCCTTGCTGACCCTGGCCATCGCCAGCGGCGTTGTGTTCCTCGACAACATGTTTGCCCAACACCTGGTCCACAAGACGGTCCTGTCACTGCTGGCGTGGCTGGTGTTCGCAGTCCTGCTGCTGTGTCACTATCGCCTGGGGTGGCGGGGCATGCGTGCGGTTCGCTGGACCCTAGGGGGCTACCTGGCCCTGTTGCTCGCCTATTTCGGAAGCAAGTTTGTGCTGGAAATCCTGCTCGCGCACAGTTGATGGCAGGACTATCACCCCGACGCTGACCACCAAGAATAAAGAGTGCTACAAACATGGGGTTAGGCCTAAACATCCGGCATCCCGCCAGGGCCTTGGTACGGCCTGACAAGGCCTGCGAGGGTGACGCACCCGTCCTTGCCGTGACGGGGGCGACCTTGACACTCCCTGAGCGACCCCCTACAACTCGTCCCTTACCCGCGACCAAGGATCCAACGTCTTGAACGACGACTTTCCGGTAGGCCTGCTGTTCGGCCTGCTCTTTCTGCTGATTACCCTGTCGGGCTTCTTCTCCAGCTCCGAGACGGGAATGATGTCGATCAACCGCTACCGGCTAAGCCACCAGGCCAACAGCGGACAACGCAACGCCAAGCGCGTCCTGCGCCTGCTGGCACGGCCAGACAGGCTGATTGGCGTCATCCTGATCGGTAACAACTTCGTCAACAACCTGGCGGCGTCGATTGCCACCATCATCGCCATTCACTTCTTCGGCGATGTCAGCGGCCCGGCCATTTCAACGGCCATCCTCACCATCGTGGTGCTGATCTTCGCCGAGGTCACGCCCAAGACCTTTGCCGCCGTCAAACCCGAGCGCATTGCCTACCCGGCGTCGATGATCCTCGAGCCCCTGCTCAAGCTCCTGTACCCGCTGGTATGGGTGGTCAACGTGATCTCCAATGGACTGCTCAGGCTCCTTGGCGTCAAGAGCATTGACGGCAGCGGCGACCACTTGACCCGCGACGAGCTCCGCACGGTCGTGCACGAAGCAGGCACCCTGATCCCCCACCGCCACCAGGCCATGCTGCTGTCCATTCTGGACCTTGAGAATGTCACGGTGAACGACATCATGGTCCCGCGTCATGAGGTGGTGGGCATCGATCTGGACGACAGTCTGGAAGATATCCTGACCCAGATCCGCACCAGCCAGCATACGCGACTGCCGGTATTCAAGGGCGACATCAACAACATCATCGGCATGCTGCACCTGCGCAATGCCGCACGTTTTCTGTCCCGGCCCGAAGTGACCAAGGCGGCCATCGTTCAAGAAGCGCGGGAACCCTACTTCATCCCCGAATCAACGCCGCTGCACACGCAGCTGCTGAACTTCCAGAAGCAGAAACGCCGCATCGGCATCGTCGTGGACGAGTACGGTGACGTGGAGGGGCTGGTAACGCTGGAAGATATCCTCGAGGAGATCGTCGGGGAGTTCACCACTGACGTGGCCGGCCAGGAGCAGGACATGCTGCCCCAGAGTGACGGCAGCCATGTGATCGACGGCACCGCCAACATTCGCGATATCAACAAGTCGCTGGGGTGGCATCTGCCCACGGATGGCCCGAAAACGCTCAACGGCGTCATCCTTGAGCACCTGGAATCCTTCCCCGACGGCCCCGCTTGTCTGCAGATCGGCAATATCCGCATGGAAATTCTCGAGATGCGCGACAACCTGATCACCTCGGTCTGCTGCTGGCCCAGCACCCGCCGCGTGCTTAGCGATACCGACGCCTGAGACAGGCCCGCGACAACAACGCAGCCAGAAAGGGACGGCCATGGCCGTCCCTTTGCGTTTCTACCAGCGCCTTTGCCAGAGGACCCGCAACAGCGAGCCCCGATGGAGGGCGACCGCTCAGCCCCGATGGAGGGCGGCCGCTCAGCCTCAATGGAGGGCGGCCGCCCTACGGCTTGCCTGTCTCGACCCAACGATCAGCCTCGGCCTTCAACTCACGCACCTGGGCTTCCAGCAGCTGGCGACTGGCCTGCCCCGGAGGCACAGGCTCTCCGAAGTACAGCGCGACGCGGGCGCGGCAGCGCCTGGGCAGATGGGCCAGCGCCTTGCCGTGCCGATTGGAGGTCCATGACCCCCACAGGCCGGACAGGGCCGCCGGGATCACCGGCACCGGATCCTTGGCCAGAATGAGATCCAAACCTCGACGAAAGGTCCGAATCTCGCCGTCCGAGGTAAGCCGCCCCTCCGGAAACAGCATCACCACATCGCCATTGCGCAGCGCGCGACTGACTTCATCAAGCGCGCGCCGCACGTTGCCGGGGTCGCGACGATCCGACTCCACCGGAATGGCACCCACCATGCGGAACAGCCAGTTGAGCCAGATCGACTCGTAGATCGGCCGGTCCATCAAGAAGCGCAGGGGCCTAGGGCTCCCGCCTCCCATCACCAGGGCATCCATGAAACTGACGTGATTGCACACTACCAAGGCGGGTCCACGGGGAGGAACGAAGCGTCGCCCCTGGAAGCGAAGCCGATACAGCAGGTGGATGAGAGCAAAGACCAGGCGTCGGATGTAGACGGCGGGGGTCCGAGAGAAGCGCCAGACGGCGAGACAGGCAATAAGGCCAACCAGGCCCCAAAGGAAGATTTCGATCACGACACCCTGTTCGTCTGCGTAAGGCCCGCCAGGGTGGTGGATAGCAGCTGATCCAGCAGCTCCTCGACTTCAAAGGCGCCGCCCTGGGAATAGCCGAGTCGATCATTCAATCCCAGCTGAACCAAGCCATGCACGCTGCCCCACAGGGTACGGGCCAGGCGCTGGGCCTCGATGGTCTGAAGACCCGGCTGATACTCGGTCAAGGTGTCCTCGACCCGCGCAAAGAGCGCGCCGATCATGTCCGTCTGACGCTGATCCAGCTCACCTTCCTGGGCCAGGGGATAGTCGAACATCAGCTGCCAGCGATGCGCATCCTCCCGCGCGAAGGTCCAGTACCCCTGGGCGAGGGCGCGCAGGCGCGCCTCTGGCTCGGTGGTATCGACCAGCAGCGGCTCCATCACCGTGCGCAGTCGAGCAAGACTCTCGACATTGACGTGTTGCAACAGGTTGTTGAAGCTGCCGTAAAGCTTGAGCAAGGTGCTGGGGGCACAGCCTACCTCGCGTGCCAGCGAGCGCAGCGACAGCGCATGCACGGGCTGATCTGCCAGCCAGGCATCACAGGCGGCCATCACCTGGGCATGGAGCTCCTCGGGGGCGTGCTGTCTGGGACGAGCCATTGCTCTTCCTCGCTGTATCACTCGCGCCGAGCATCGGCGACCTTGGGTAAGCGGCGTTTTCCTGAGCATACATTAATCGAACACTGTTTTCGACAGAACGTTGAGGTATGCACGGCTCACCACAGTCAACGAGACTTTCGCGGCGTCTAGCTCTTGGGTAGGCTGACCGTCCAGATCGCAGGAGTCCTCATGACCGGCCGCCTCTATATCCCCGCTCGCGCCATCGAACATGCGCTCGATGACCTCGATGCACCGGTGCAGGCCATCAGCGGCGTCAACATGGCACCAAGGCGCCCCTTGTCGATCATCCGCCTGGAGGCAGGGCGCTTTACCTTGGGCACCGGCTTCTGGGGCCTGACACCGCCATGGCTCAAGGTCCTCGACCACGCGCCGCACTGCGCCCGCGCCGAAAGCCTCGAGTCCCGGCCGATGTTTCGCGACGCCTTCCGGGCACGGCGCTGTCTGGTGCCCGCGTCCGGCGCCTATGCCTGGCAACCCCGCCCCCACTACAAGCAGCCTTTTCTGATCACCCGGGCGGACCGGGGACCACTGCTGTTGGCGGGGCTTTGGTGTAGGTTTCACACTACCTTGACCGACTATACAGATTCGTTCGCCTTGATCACCGTTCCCAGCCCCGAGCTGTTGACTCCGCTGACCGACCGCGTGCCGGCCATCATCGAACGGCACCAGGCGCGGGCCTGGCTCGACCCGGCCAGCGACAGCGAGCCGCTGGAACAGATGCTGCGCACGCCTCCCGGGGAACTGTTGGGCGCTTTTCCGGTATCAAGACGAGTGAACAATCCATTGGAACAGGATCCGTCCTGCGCCCACCCCATCGGGCAGATGTGGCGACAGACACTTTAGGAGACGTGATGGCTTCGATCCGTATCAGGCGAGGCGCCCCCTGCCTCGCCACCGCCCTGGCGTGCATTTGGCTACCCATGGCACAGGCTGCTCCGGGGGATCAGGCTCCCCCGTCCAGCAGCGCCGAGACAGCTACCGCCACCACGTCCATTGCGGCGGCCACCTCGCCCATCGTCAGCCCTCACGATGACCGGGACTATCGCGTCCTGACCCTCGACAACGGACTCGAAGTGCTGCTGGTCAGTGACCCGGAGGCCGACAAGGCCGCCGCGTCGCTGAACGTCTCCGTCGGCAGTGCCCAGGATCCAAACGACCTGCAGGGACTGGCTCACCTGCTGGAGCACATGCTGTTTCTCGGCACCGAGGCCTATCCTGAAGCAGACGCCTACCAGGGCTACATCAGTCGCCACGGTGGCCGTCATAACGCCTTCACTGCGTCGCTCAACACCAACTACTTCTTTGATGTGGAAGCGGACGCCTTTGAGGGCGCCCTGGACCGCTTCAGCCGATTCTTCGTCGACCCGCTGTTCAATGCAGACCAGCTAGGCAGTGAGCGCAATGTCGTCCACTCCGAGTACCAGGCACGGCTGCGCGACGATGCCCGTCGTGAGAACGAGGTACTCGACGGCTTGCTTAACCCGGCAAACCCGACCGTTGGCTTCTCTGTCGGCAGCAAGGACACCTTGGCAGAGCGCCCCGAGGGCGAGCCAAGCCTGCGAGAGCGGGTCATGAGCTTCTACCAGAACCACTACGGCGCCAACGTCATGCATTTGGCGGTGGTCGCGCCGATGCCCCTCGATCAATTGCAGGGGATGGTGGCAGAGCGCTTCGCTGAGGTGCCAAATCGCGGCCTGACGGCGCCCGAGATCACCACACCGCTGGTGGATACGGCCAAACTGCCGCTGGCGGCGGAGGCCCACTCGTTGCGTGACGCCCGTCGCGTCAGCTTCTTGTTTCCGGTACCCGACCCGGTCCTCAGCTATCAGCGCAAGCCCGCCAGCTATATTGCCAACCTGATCGGCCACGAGGGGCCCGGCAGCCTGCTGAGTCGACTGCGTGATGCTGGCTGGGCCGATGGCCTGTCAGCGGGAGTGACCCGCGGTGATGGCCAGCATGCATTGCTGGCGGTGGATATCAGCCTGACACCGGAAGGCCGCCAGCAGCTCGAGCGCATTCAGGCCAGCCTGTTTGCCGCCATCGAGCGCATTCGCGAAGAGGGCGTCAGCGATGATCGCTATGACGAACAGGCCAGTCTTTCGGAACAAGCGTTCCAGTTCCAGCAGCACGGCGATGCGCTGGATGAGGCCATGCGCCTGTCCATCAGCTTGACGCACTACCCGCTGGAAGACGTCAATCGCGCCGGCTACCGCATGGATGGGCTGGACGTCGAAGAGGTTCGACAATGGCTTGGCGCGCTGCGTCCTGACAACATGATTCGGCTGTACAGCGGCCCAGAGGTGGAGGGCGAGCAACGCACCACCTACTACAACACCCGCTGGCAGCAGGTAGCGCTGCCGACGTCGACGGCGGAGCCGCTCGACGGCCTGGCGCTGCCCGCTCCTAACCCGTTCATCGCCGAAGATCTTGCCCTGTTGGAAGATCACGCCGAACGACCCACTCTCATCACCGACACCGATCAGGCGGATGCGTGGTACAAGGCGGACGCCGAGTTCGACACGCCAAAGGCGTCCTGGCGCTTTAGCCTTCAGCATCCAGGCGCCAGCCAGACGCCACGCCAGGCGGTGCTGACGCAACTGCTGGCGGGCTGGCTGAATGACAGCCTCAATGAACGCCTCTACGCGGCGCGGCTGGCCGGGCAGAAGTATGAAGCCTACGCCCACTCTCGCGGCATGACCCTGTCCTTTACCGGCTGGCGCGACCGGCAGGATCGCGTCATGGCCGAGGTCATCGACCAGCTCAAGCAAGGCAGCATCGAAGATGACAGCGTCGCGCGGGTCCGCTTCGGGCTGGAGCGTGAATGGCGTAACGCCCCTCGCGATCCCCTCTACCACCAGGGACAACGCACCCTGTCCGAGGCGCTGATCCGCCCGCAGTGGTCGCCCCAGGTATTGCTCGAGTCGCTGGCCGAGGTCACACCGCAGGACCTGCGCGACTATCGCGATCTCTTCTTGAGCGAGCTCCACCTGCAGCTTCTCGCTGTCGGCAACCTCTCTCGCAGCCTCGCAGAAGAAGAAGCCTCACTCGCCATCGAAGCCCTCGAACCCAGCCTTGGTGCTGACGCCATCGCCGATCTAGAAGTGCTCAAGGCCACCGACCTGCCTAGCCTGACGCCCGACTCGGAGCGCGAAGAGTCGTTACTGCTGCGCTACCTGCAAGGACCCGATCAAAGCCTGCCTACCCAGGCTCGCATTGCGGTGCTCGGCAAGCTCTTGGAAACCCCGTTCTACCAGCGACTGCGCACCGAGCAGCAGCTCGGCTATATCGTCAATGCGGGCTATTCCCCGCTTCTGCATGCACCCGGCATCAGCTTGCTGGTGCAGTCCCCCTCGACCCCCAGCGAGGAGCTGAAAACCCACGTCGATGACTTTCTTGACCAGGTCCCCGCCCAGCTTGAGGGACTCGACGAAGCGACCCTGGCCACCTACCGTCAAGCGGTCCATGACGAAATTACCCAGCGCGATGCCGGGCTGGAAGAGCGCACCAATCGGCTGTGGCGTGCACTATCCTTCGGCGATACCCACTTCGACCGCCGTGAGCGCCTGGCAGCAGCGGTGCTGGACGTGACGCTTGCCGACCTGCTGCCTAGCTGGCAGGCACTGCGCGACAACGCGGTGGTGGACGTCGCCTTCGATCCGGGCGCCACTCCCAGCGATATCATGGCGCTCAAGGGCGAGCTGGAAGTGCTGCCGGGGAACGAAGAGGCACCGCTATCGCCGCGCGGCGAAGAGGAGTCCGCCCAGGCGGTCAAGGTCGACACCCCCTGACCTGACAGGCCGCTGACATGGCGGTGGCGCGCCCAGCGTCACCGTCAGACACGACAACGCCCGGCTCGGACGATGACGTCCAGGCCGGGCGTTTTGATGGCACAGATAGCTCCACCGGTCGCGTGATGTCGCCGGTTGCGACGTCGCCGTTATCCGAACGCCTGTGCCGGCATAATGGACTCCACAAACATCACCATTTCCTCCAGGACCTGACGCTCACGATCACTCAGCGAGGTCTGATTGAGACGCTCGATCTCCCGCGCAAAGTCCTTCAGAGTCAGGCTCGACAGCGCGGCATCGTTCATGCGTTCCCAGCGGAAACTCTCCCAGCGCGCCTGCTCCTCCCCCGTCAGGGTGTCGGGGTAGCTGCGCGCACGGTAGCGAAACAGCATTTCCTCCAGACGTGGATCCTGGAAGGCAAAATGGGCATCGACCAGATCCCAAGGATTAGCTGCCCTCACCCGCTCCATCTGCTGTCGATCTGCCGGTGAGAAAAACCCACCGGAATACAACATTAGATCAGGATCGCGCGGCGGCTCCGGCGGCCCTTCGGCAAACACCTCCTGGACCTTGGCGGCGATATCCGGATCGCGGGAAAGACGTTGATAGTGACCACGACAGGCCTCCATGTCCAAGCCCATACGTGCCACGATATCGCCGTACTCTCCCTGCTGAGGACCCGACACGTCCTTGAGCGCGCTGGGAGGGAAGATCACCGGACACTTGTTGATGTGCACCACCTTCAGTGGGATACGGCTTTCTCCTTCCGCCAGGTCGTCGTTGCTGACAAACACTCTGGCACGAATCTCCTGGGGTGATAGCCGCAGCAGATCCTCTGGATCCAACGACAGATCGTAGACAATGATCCCGTTGGGGTTAGTGGGATGTTCAGCCAGAGGCAGCACCAGAGCCCCGCAGGCGCGGCTGGCCGGGTAGCGACGTGAAATGTGCACGATCGGCTTGCGCTGGGTCGCATCCAGGCGCTTGCGCACTTCGCGCTTGGCCCGCAATGACAGCAGGTAGTCGAACAGGTTGGCATTGGCGTTGCGCAGCAGTCTCGCCAGGGCAATGGTGGCGCGCACATCGGCCAGAGCATCATGGGCGCCTACATGCTCGATACCATTGGCGGCGGTCAGGTCCTCGAGGCGAAAGCTGGGACTGCCATCTTCCCGGGTCGGCCATTCGATACCTTCAGGTCTCAACGCGTGAAACGCCCTTACGACATCGATCAGATCCCAGCGTGAGTTACCGTTCTGCCACTCTCGGGCATAGGGGTCCAGCAGGTTGCGATAGAACAGATGCCGACTGACTTCATCATCGAAGCGCAGGCTGTTGTAACCCACCGCGCAGGTGCCAGCCACGCTCATCTCATCTTGAATGGCACCCGCGAACTCGGCCTCCGGCAGGCCCTGGCGCCGGGCCTGCTGAGGCGTGATTCCGGTAATCAGGCACGCCATCGGATGGGGAAGAGCGTCATCGGCAGGCTTGCAGAACAGCTCCACCGGTTCACCTATTTCATTGAACTCGGCATCGGTACGGATAGCAGCGAACTGCGAGGGGCGATCACGCCGAGGATCGGCACCAAAGGTCTCGTAGTCGTGCCACAGAAAAGTGAGCGGAGCGGCTTTCGGCTGCGCCATGGCGATAGTGTCTCCACGCGGGCTGCTTGAGCCCGCCAGCCTAGCACAGGCAGGCGCCTGACTCAGCCAGATAACCACCCATCACCACGCGTCGCCACAGAGTCGCCCAAGCTCGGGGCAGTTGTCGGCGCCATCAAACGCAAACGGCGAGCCGCTCGCCAGAGCGACTCGCCGCAACCGCTTGCCCGCCGATGGCGGGCTCCGCAGGCTCAGCTGCGGGGCAGCGTCACGTTAAGCTCAAGCACAGAGCAGTTGTCTTCGCTGTCCAGCGACATATTGATCGCATCGTCATCCACTTCAACGTAGCGCCGGATGACTTCCAGCAGCTCTTTTTCCAGCATCGGCAGGAAATCGGGCTGGCCCCGTTGGCTACGCTGGTGGGCGACGATGATTTGCAGCCGCTCCTTGGCGACAGACGCGGACTTCTTGCGTTCTCGCTTCAGGAAATCGAGTAGTTTCACCGGCGACCTCCCCCTCCGAACATACGGCTCAGCAGCCCCTTCTTCTGGTATTCGTGGAAGCGCAGCGGCACGTCTTCGCCAATCAAGCGGCTGACCGTGTCCATGTAGGCCTGGCCAGCATCGCTGCTATCGTCATGGGTCACAGGAACGCCCTGGTTAGACGCCCGCAGCACGGCCTCGGACTCGGGAATCAGCCCGACCAGATCGATGGCAAGGATCTCGCGAATATCATCAAGATTGAGCATGTCCCCCTGATCGACACGACCCGGGTTGTAGCGGGTGATCAGCAGGTGTTCCTTGATCGGGTCCTTGCCCTGCTCCGCGCGCCGCGTCTTCGACGACAGCAGGCCGAGAATACGATCGGAGTCCCGTACCGACGAGACTTCCGGGTTGGTGACCACGATCGCCTCATCGGCGAAGTACATGGCCAGCTGAGCACCGCGCTCGATCCCGGCAGGCGAATCGCACAGGATGTAATCGAAATCCTTGGTCAGGGTCTCGAGCACCTTCTCGACCCCTTCCTGGGTCAGAGCGTCCTTGTCCCGGGTCTGTGAGGCCGGCAGGATATGCAGGTTGTCGACCCGCTTGTCGCGGATCAGCGCCTGATTGAGACCTGCCTCGCCCTGAATGACGTTGACCAGGTCATAGACCACACGGCGCTCGCAGCCCATGATAAGGTCCAGATTTCGGAGACCGACATCGAAGTCGATCACCACGGTCTTGTTGCCTCGCAGCGCCAAGCCAGTCGCTATGGCTGCCGCACTGGTTGTCTTGCCGACCCCACCTTTTCCGGAGGTCACAACGATGATCTTGGCCAAGTGTCGCATCCTGTCGTCGTAATGTTGTTGGTCCTGTGTGGCCACTCGGGTGGCCAGGCCATTAACGGTTCATGCCATCGTGGGCCTACTTGAGCGCGGTAATCCCTAGCTGGTCGTCACTCAGCACTACCTGCACCGATGACCCCAGCAGCTGAGGATCAATGTCCTCAAGACGCTTGTAGTTGCCCGCGACGGACAATAATTCAGCGTGCAGTTCACGGCAGAAGATGCCTGCCTGATGATCCCCATGGATGCCCGCCAGCGCCCGTCCTCGCAGCGCGCCATAGACGTGAACATTGCCCGCCGCCAGTACTTCGGCACCGGCGTTGACGGCGCCAATCACGGTCAGGTCGCCATCGGGAGCAGTGATCTGCTGGCCGGAACGCACGGTGCCACGAAACACGCGTCCGCCACGGGGCAACGCCGTCGTGACGTCCTCGGCCCCGATGTCAGCGACCTCGCTATCCGCCACCTCGGGCTCGTCATCCTGGGTGGGCACGCTTTCCAGCGTGCGTGCCCGCGCCGCATCCTGGGGAGGAAACCAGCCAAGGCCTAGTGCCCATGCCGACTGCTTGACCGGGTCAGTGCCCCCACGTACCGCCACTGGCAGCAGCTTGTGCGCGCGACACACGGCGCAGATGCGCTCCAGTGCCAGGTGCGGCTCGTCGAGCTTCTCGACACTGAGCACTACCGGCGTATGCTGAAAGAAAGCAGGCGACTGCGATAACTTGCCCGCCAGCTGATCACGAATTTCCTCGGGATCGGCGCTGGAAAGCTCCATCACCGTCATGGGCAGCATCCCGCCCTTGAACGTAAACGCCATGCTGTCCCTGTCCACTTTGAGGCTCATTGCCGAACTCCACGTCGGGTGTTGGTCGGGGATTGCTCTCAAGCTATGCCAGAGCACCCGGTCCTGCAACCGATCATAAGCCTCTAACGGGTCCTTGTCAGTGTCTCCAATCAGCCACACGCCTCGGCAGAGACCTTTTCTGATGCTGGCGCGCATGCTTAGATTGATCTCTACCGTCTTCCACGCCTGGCACCCAGGGCTGCCATGACAAGCCGGTCGCTACAACAAGATGATGAGGCAGTCTCGTCACCGTCTATTTTTCTTCAGGAAGCCCCATGTCTGGACTCCTCCGCCGACTCTTTTCGCCTCGCTGGCGACACCCCGATCCCAAGGTAAGACGCGATGCTGCCGAGCGGCTCGACCCCCATGGCCAGCGCGATGCGCTCGAAACCCTTGTGCAGGACCCGGAGCCCGAGGTTCGGCAGGCAGCCGTGGCACGCCTGGAAGACCCGCAGCAGTTGCTGGCGCTGAGAGCGCGTCATGGCTCCCGCGAACTCGACCGCCAGCTGATCAGCCTGCTGATCGGCCGCCAGGGCGGTATCGAGCTCAGCCAGCGCCAGCGCGTGGTAGACGGCCTGGACGATCCCCAGCTGCTTGAGCAAATTGCCCTCCAGGGTGATAACCAGCAGCTTCGGCTCAGTGCCCTGGCTCGACTCGATGACGAACAGGCCTTGATCCGCCAGGCCTGCGACAACGGCATCGCCGCTGTGCGCCACGCTGCCGCCGAGCGAGTGACGTCCGAAGAGGGGCTCAAGCAGCTGGTGCAGGCAGCTCGCCGTGATCGCCATGTCGCCCGCAATGCCAAGGAACGGCTAGGACGCCTGCGCGCCGACGCTGACGCCGTGGCCGAGGCGAAGGAGCGACGCGAGCAGCTATTGCAGAGTCTGGAGCAGCATGCTCGGGCCGCCTGGGAGCCGCTATATGCCGGTCGCTTCCGCCATCTGGAGCGCGAGTGGCTCAAATTGCCCGATCTGCCCGAGGACCAGCAGGAAAGGCGCTATCAGGAAGCCTGTCTACGCTGTCGCAAGGTCATCCACGATCACGAAGCCCAGGAGCATGCGCTGCGTGCCGATCGACAGCGCCGCGAGCAGGCCGACCACGATCGCGAAGCGCTGGTCATGGCGCTGGAAGAGAGTTTGTCCGCGCTGTATCAGGGCGACCATGTGGGCGAGCAGGATCTGGCCAGCCTGCGAGCACAGAAGCAGCTGCTGGCCAGCCGCTGGCAGGCGCTATCGGAGATTCACCTGGCCGACGACGCGCTGCGCCAGCGCTACGACGCCGCCCTGAAGACCTTTGACAACATCAACCAGGCGTATCAGCGCCTGGTGGAGCGCTCTCCGGCAATGGAAGAGGCCATCAAGAGCGGCGACGAAGCCACCCTCAGACAGCTCGTGGAGGCCTGCCGCTGGCCTGATAACCTGCCGCCAGAGCCGCGGCTCGCACGGGCTCGTCACTACCTGCGGCTGGAACGCGACCTGGCCGCCCCGGCGCCGTCGGCAGAGCAGCTGGGACGTTTCGCTGAAGAACTCGACCGCCTTGACGCGCTGCTGGATGAGGGCTCCTTCAAGGGGGCCAGCCGACTGCATCAACGCCTGCGTCACCTGGCCGAGGCCCTGCCCGCCTCAGCCGAGTCGGAACGAAGCCGGCTCAAGCGCCTGGGTGCCAGGCTGGCAGAACTACGCGACTGGCGCGGTTTCGTCGCAGGCCCCAAACGTGAGCAACTGTGCCAGGCCATCGAGGCTCTGGAGCAGGACAGCACCCTGAGCGATCGGGATCGGGACCGCCGACACCGCCAGCTGGTCAAGGAATGGAAAGCCCTGGCCGATGCCGCAGCCAACAAGGAGCAGTCAGAGCGCTTTCGTGCCGCCTCTGACCGCATTCGCGAGTCCCTGGCTGGCTGGCGCCAACAGCAGCAGCAGTTGAGGGAGGCCAACCTGGCTGAGCGCGTCGCCCTGTGCGAACAGCTCGAAGCATTGCTGGCGCAGCCCTCTCACCACGCCGACCCAGATGCCCTGCGGGACATTCGCGAACACGCCCGCGATCAATGGCGACGCACTGCCCCGGTGCCCCGGGATCAAGCCGAGGCTATCGGCCGGCGGTTTGGCCGCATCCGTCATCAGCTGCAGGCGCTGATCGATCGTCGTGCCAACGAGATTGCCGAATCTAAGCGCGCGCTTATCGACCAGGCCAGGTCGCTGCTGGAGACGTCACTGGCCGCCCGCCAACGGGGCGAACAGGCCAAGGCATTGCAACAGCGCTGGCGCGAACTCGGGCGCGCACCCAAGGGTGAAGAGCAGACCCTGTGGCGCGAATTCCGCCAGCTATGTGATCAGATCTTTGCCCAGCGCGATGCGGAACGAGACGACCGGGCTCAGCGAGCAAAGGATCGACTGGATCGCATGCAGGCGCTGATCGATCGCATCGACGCCTGGCAACCGACCAGCAGTGAGGAGGAGGACTGGCTCGACAAGGCCGTCGACGAAGCCAACGCTCTGGAACCGCTGCCCTCGGGACGACGCAGCGAGGGAATGCGTAAACGTTGGACGGGCATCGTCCGCGCTCGCCGCGAGCGGCTTGAACGCATCGCAGTAGCAGAAACGGTCAGCCGCTGGCACCAGCTCAAGCCGCTTATCCTGGAGCACCTGAAAGCCGACGATGCCTGTCTCGCCGGACAGCAGTGCGGGGATGTGTTGATTCCCGACACGCTGACGCTCCCCAATGAACTGGCCACCGCACACGCCGAACGCAATGCCGCACGCCGCTCCCCGGACTCTCTGGATAGCGTCGCCGAGCGGCTGGCGCGGTTGCGCGTGCACCTGGCGCTGTTGGCGGGCCAACCTATCGGCCAGCATGACGAACCCCTGCGCCTGGCCATCCAGGTAGACCGTCTCAACGACAGTCTTGGCCAGATGCCCGCACGGGAGGAAGAACTGTTGTCGGTACTGTGTGGGTTGCTGGCCACCGGGCCGGTATCCCGCCAGCTGTGGGACAAGGAGGTTCAGGAGTTGGACGCGCTGCTTGATGGGCTGCGCCAGCTGCCGCCGCCGTGATAGCGCTGCGGTAAGTTCGGGGAGACAAGGCGACGTCGCAGCCCCCCCTCCAGCGCCCAACAACAGGAAAGCGAGGCTTGCGCCTCGCTTTTCTCTTGTTGCCGCTCTGTCATTGGCGTTCGCGGGTTGTCGTCGACGACATGGCCGACCGCCCAAATGACGTCGGAGCCTGCCAGGCTCCGACACGAGAGGGTTCAGCCCATGAACTGGCCACCATTGATGTCGATGTTGGCACCCGTGATAAAGCCGTTGTCCTTGCTGGCGAGGAAGCTGACCAGGCGCCCGATCTCTTCCGGCGTGCCGTAGCGCTTCATCGGGATCGTCTCGCGAATCGCCTCACGCACCTTCTCCGGAATCTTCATGATCATGTCGGTGGCGATATAGCCAGGAGAGACGGTGTTGACGGTAATCCCCTTGGTGGCGGTTTCCTGGGCCAGCGCCATGGTCAGACCGTGCATACCCGCCTTGGCGGCGGAGTAGTTGACCTGTCCAAACTGCCCCTTGCGCCCATTGATGGACGAAATATTGATGATGCGGCCGTAATTCTGCTCGAGCATGCTCTCGATGACGCTACGGCAGGTGTTGAAGACGCTATTCAGATTGGTGTCGATGACCAGGTTCCACTGATCGGGCGACATCTTCTTCATGGTGCCGTCCTTGGTGATGCCAGCGCAGTTCACCAGCACCGCGATCGGACCATACTGCTCCTCGATCTTCTTTACACCGTTCTGGCACGCCTCGAAATCGGTCAGATCAATACCGGCAACGTCGATATTGTCGTAACCATCAGACTTCTGAGCCTCCAACCAGGACTTGGCCTTCTCGGGGTTGTTGTAACCGGCCAGCACCTGATAACCGGCATCCGCCAGTTCGCGACAGATGGCACTTCCAATACCACCTGTGCCACCGGTGACCCATGCGACGGGCTTTTGCTGAGTCATTGACGACCTCCCTGATTGTCTATGCTTCCGCCGTTTGCCGACGGACCTTGTTGTAACAAGCACGTTGTAGCAAGCACGTTGGGACGGATCGGCGGGAGACGATCCTCATCACAGTGTGTCGAGGCATCGCGCGTGGCCTCCTGCCACGTTGCGCCCACCTGCCACCAACCTGACACCTGACGACAGCCCTGTCACGGATGACGCGCAACACGTCGTGGACGTCACACGCCTCGGGGCAAGCCGACGGTCATCTTCAGGCTAGCGTCCGCCACTGACATTTCCATGACAGCCCCCCCAGTATGGACCACTGCGCTCAACCGGTACGAGCCATCTCACGCGAATTCGCACAGGGTTGACGTGGGCCAAAAAATCCGTATACTTCGTCCTCGTTGATGCGGGGTGGAGCAGTCTGGTAGCTCGTCGGGCTCATAACCCGAAGGTCATCGGTTCAAATCCGGTCCCCGCTACCAAACATCATGAAACGGGGCAATCTCTTGAGATTGCCCCGTTTTCTTGTGCGCCACTGCTATCTCGACGCCTTGCTGATCGGACACCGGGCCGGCGCAGCCCCATCCTTCGACACGCACGTTCACTCGGCTGCGAGTGTTATGCCGCCCCACGCGAAACATGGGTCTATTTAGCAGAAGACTAAGTCCCATTTGACCTCCATCTTTAGTCGCATAGCGCTCATCAACGGCCTTGCGACAGGCCTTGAAGTCGGCGACCAGCGACCGCATCTCTTAGCTCTATCCACTTATCAGACAAGGTTGCGTCCCCATGCCAATCGTCGACCCGCGCACCGGCGAGCCGTTGAGCACCGAACCCGCCCAGCAAAGCGCTGGCCAAGCAGAGGCCGCTACCCAGGGGCCGGCCGACAGCGATCTGATCTTCGACGTTGATCGCAGCAATATTCAGCAGGTGCTGGAACTGTCCATGCGCGTGCCGATCCTCCTCGACTGCTGGGCCCCCTGGTGCGAACCCTGCAAGAACCTGATGCCGGTGCTGGAAAAGCTGACGCGCGAGTACCGCGGCACCTTTCTGTTGGCCAAGCTCAACATCGACGACAACCAGGACATCGCAGGCCAGCTGGGCGTGCGCTCGGTGCCCGACGTCAAGTTGATCAGCCAGGGCGGCCTGGTCGACCACTTCCAGGGTGCGCTGCCTGAAAAGGACATCCGTGAGTGGCTCGCACGCTACTTTCCGGCTCCCGAAGATGCCCCCGCAAGTCCCGAGGAACAGGCAGAGCAGGCCCTGGCGTCCGGCGATACCGCGACGGCGCGCGGCATCTACCAGGAGCTGAGCGAGCAATATCCTGACCACGTGGCCTATCGTATCCAGCTGGCCAAGGTTCTGGTCGCAGAGGGCAGCAATGACGAGGCACGCCAGCTGCTCGACGCCCTAGCGCCAGAGGATCGCGACGGCCCCGAAGCCCGGGGCGTTCGTGCCAGCATCGAGTTCAGCGAGGAAGCCCCCGATGCGGCCACACTCGCGTCTCTGGAAGGGCGCGTTGACAGTGAAGCCCACTACCAGAGGGCCCTGCGCCAGGTCGCCGACGGTGACTATGAGAACGGCTTGGAAGGACTGCTCACGGTCATGAAGCGTGATCGTGGATACGGCGATGACCTGGCTCGCAAGACCCTGCTACGGGTGTTTGACGCCCTGGGGGCAGACCATCCGCTGACCGTCAGCTACCGGCGCAAGCTGTTCGCCCTGCTGTACTGAAGGCTGAATACCACCCCCCTCACCCGGCAGCGTCTGCCAGCAACCACCAGCAGGGCCCTTGATGGGCCCTGCTGGCATTTAGCGGGTGCACGGCTGCCGACATGGTCAGCCAGCGAGCACACGATCCATCCGCGCCAAGGCTTCACCCAGCTGGGCGGCGGTGGTACCAAAGTTGAGCCTGACAAAGCCCGGCCAGCCAAAGTCGGCCCCGTCAGACAACGCCACGCCAGCGCGTTCGAGCAGCACCTTGGCGGGTGACTCCTGGCCCGACAGCGCCGACTGCCGCAGGTCCAGCCACGCCAGATAGGTAGATTCCGGAGCCGCACAGACCACGCCCGGCCAGCCGGCCACATGTTCGGCCAATTGCTGGCGATTTTCTCGAAGCACTTCCAGCAGCGCCTGGCGCCAGGGCTCGCCGTGACGATAGGCGGCCTCTGCCGCTACCAGTCCCAACACATTGGCGTCCGGCATCAGCCCTTTTGCCCGATCACGAAAACGCTGCCTCAATCGCCCATCGGGTATCACCGCGCAGGCAGCGGTGAGTCCCGCCAGATTGAAGGTCTTGGACGGTGCCCACAGCGTCACGGTGCGCTCGGCAAGCTGCGGCAGTGCGGCCGCCAGTGGCTCGTGCCGCGCCCCGTCTTCAAGCAGCAGATCGCAATGCAGCTCGTCGGACACCACGATCAGTTGATGGCGCTCTACCAGCGCCGCCAGGCCTTCGAGCTCTTCCCGTCGCCACTGGCGCCCGGTGGGGTTATGGGGATGGCACCATAACAGCAGTCGTGTGCGCTCGGTGATGGCCTCCTCGATGGCATCCAGGTCCAGCGTCCAGGACTCTCCTGGTGACCCCGGCGGCGTCATCTCGGCCTGCTGCGCCAGGCGACCGGTTCGTTCGGCCACCTGCAGGAAAGGAGGATAGATCGGGGTAATCGTCAGCACCCCATCGCCTGGCTCGGTAAATGCCAAGCTCGCCAGATGAAGGGCAGGCACCACCCCCGGCAACCAGTGCTGCCAGCGGGGGGAGATTTCCCAGCCGTAGTGCTCGCGACTCCAATCGACCAGCGCCTGCTCGAGGCTTTCTGGCACCTTGCCGTAGCCGTAGACCCCGTGACCGACGCGCTCTGACAGGGCATCAATCACCGCAGGGGGTGAACGAAAGTCCATATCGGCCACCCACAGCGGCAGCACGTCATCGGCGTAGCGATGCCACTTCTGTGACGGCCACGGCGGGCACTGATCGGCATCCCGGGGCTGCCGTCGATCAATCGGCGTGGCAAAATCGAAGTTCATGGTCATCTCCCTGACGATGGCTGTTCGATTACCAGGTTACCCTGGCCAAGTATTTGAAGGACGCATTTTCCATGACAAGCACCATGCCGCATCACGGATTCTTCGCCAAGGTGTGTCGCGGAATGCCGGCGCTGATTGGCCAATGGCTGGCCTTGGGTCGCGGTGATCCCGATCGACTGGCATTGATCCTGGCCGAAACGGCCAGGGTGGCGGGACTCGGCGAGCCGGGCGAAACTCCCGACGGCGCGACGCTTGCTCTGTGGGCAGACCGCCAGGACGAGGACCTTCCCCCTCACTGGGCGGTGCGCACCGCGCTGTTCCTGCTGGTCCAGATGCCCGCTCGCCCGACGCCAGGAGATGAAGACGAGGCCTGCGCATGGGCTTACTGCTGGCTGCGCAATCGTGAATTCACCAGCCGCGACCAGGCCCTGGATGCGTTGCCGGAGCACCTCCGGGAATCCCTGGCACCGGCCCTGACAGCAGCCTGGACGGACCGTCAGGGATTGCGCCTGGTATAACCCCGCCGCGTCGCCGTCGCGACCAGATCATTGCCGCCGCCGGGTCGGTCGCTTCGGCCGAAATCCAGCGGGCTTGGTCGCCAGCCATTCGACGAAGGAACGAATATCAGGGTGTGCCAGCAGCGCGTCTCGACTGCGATAATGGTCCGCCAGTTCCCTCTCGCTGAGCACCGCATGCAAGTGGCGATGGCAACCATGACATACCCACAGGATGGCCGTCAGTCGCTCGACGCGGTCGTGCCGCCGTCGATAGCGCGCCTTGCCGTGTAGTGACCTCGGGATCAAATGGTGCTTGGTCAAGGGCGCGGCTCGCTCACACAGCTCGCAACATTCGGGGCGCGGCGGCGGCGACAGCTCTGTCATGTCGACCTCCCGGATCGGCATCATGCTTTAACGATAGCTTAAGGATCGCATTTTTCTTATGGACGTTCCCTTCCATTGGCAGCTGGCCAAGCTGCTCATTTCCATCGGCGTCGTGCTCGGCCTGTCAGTCATCGCCGAAAGAGTCAGCACTCGCGTCGCTGGACTGCTCTCCGGCTATCCCCTGGGCACGGCCATCGCCCTGTTCTTTATCGGGCTGGAGCTTTCCCCCCAGTTTGCCGCAGATAGCGCCGTGCATACCCTGGCAGGCTTCACGGCCACCCTGGCGCTGGGCGGCGGCTACCTGCTCGCGGCCCGTGGGGATGGCCTCAAAGGAGTCCTGACGGGCACTGCGGGAGGGCTCGTTGCCTGGCTGGCCGCCAGCAGTCTGTTGACCCAGCTCGACCTCAATCGCATCAGCGGAACCCTGATCACCCTCGTCGCCATTGCGCTATTCACTTGGCTCTATCGCGCGGTCCCGGACATCAAGGCCAGTCCCAAGGGTGGCTTTTCCTGGCCTGCCTTGGCACTCCGGGCTGGGCTCGCTGCCGCCATCATTTTCCTGATCACCGGTCTTGCCCACGCCGTTCCCAGCGCCTGGGCCGGGGTCATGGCCGCCTTCCCGGTGACCATGTACCCCTTTCTGGTGATTCTGCACCTGACCCAGGGTACCGCTCCAGTGGCCACGGTCATCAAGCACTACCCTGCCGGTCTTGGCTCACTGCTGTGCTATGCCCTGGTGGTATCGCTGACCTACGCGACGATGGGACTTTGGCAGGGCACGCTGCTGGGCTTCGTCGCCGCCACGCTGTGGCTGCTGGGCTGGATGCGACTGCAACAGTGGTGGGCAGCTCGCCGCCATCGGCGGCGCCAGCAGCGCGCGTCGTGACCTGGAAGCGGGCTTGACCTAGCGCTTGCTTGGGTCAATCCTGAAGCACACCTTCCTGCACGTGAGAATGTCCATGCTGACCCGCACCATCGAGCCCGCTTTCTACGACACTGATGCCCTCGGCCACATTAACAACACACGCCTGCCGGCCTGGTTCGAGCTGGCCCGCAACGAGCTGTTCCGGCTGTTCACTCCAGACCTGGATCCCGCCAAATGGCGGCTGATCATGGCGCGCATGGAGATCGACTACCGGGCTGAGCTTCATTACGGTCACGACATCGAGATCCGCACCTATCTGTCGCGACTCGGCAAGAGTTCCTTTACCGTGACCCAGGAAGCGCACCAGCAAGGGGTCATGACCAACATCGGCCATACCGTGCTGGTGCATTTCGACCATCACACTAAGGCGTCGGTACCAATTACCGGCGCGCTGCGTGAGGCGCTGATGGAACACCTGCACGAGGCGGAAATGACCGAAGCCTGAGCACGTTGCCCCGATGGCAGGCCAGATCATCCGATAAGGGTACGGTTGGCCGTTCGCCTGGCCTCGCGGATAATGGCCTGCCTGCCCCACCCCAAGGAACCTTCATCGCCATGACCCCCGCCATCAAGGCCCTGGAAAGGGCCAAGGTCAACTTCAGCGTACTGAGCTATGAACACGATGCCCGCTCGGCGGCTTACGGCGAAGAGGCCGCCGAACAGCTTGGGCTAGACGCCGAGAGTGTGTTCAAGACCTTGCTGGCGAACCTGGACGGCCATCGACTGGTAGTGGCCATCGTCCCGGTCTCTGCCAAGCTCGACCTCAAGGCGCTGGCCCGCGCGGCGGGCGCCCGCAAGGCCAGCATGGCTGACCCCGCCGACGCCGAGCGCGCCACGGGCTATATCGTCGGGGGAATCAGTCCCCTTGGGCAGAAGAAGCGCCTGGCTACCTTCATCGACGACAGCTGCCAGAGGCTGCCCCAGATGCACGTCAGCGGAGGACGTAGGGGCCTTGAAATCTGCCTGGCCCCGGAGGACTTGGTGGTGTTGACGCGGGCAACCGTGGCTCCGCTCTTGCGCTAGTCCGTTGCCACTAGTGCGCTACCCGAAGCCACGGGGTCTGGCGCGGCGGCCAGGCGATGGCGGAGGTCCTGATACGCTGGGTCTAAGGCGCAAAAAATGCTAGGTTGGCGCAACGTCAACTAGGATGCACTGCATGGCGATCCGCTATACCCTCTGGCTCGATCCGGACGATAAGGTGCGCCACCGCGCGGCTGAGACCAGCCTCGAGACCTTCTTTCTCGAGCGCTTCGCGGACTACCCGCACATCCGCTTGTTCGGTGCTGATCCCTACGACTATGATGCGCCCTTCAATCGACTCTACGACGTTCTGATCGCACGAGGCAGCGAGTACCTCGAGCGCGAACATGCCTATGTACCCACCCCGGAACAGCTCAATCGCGCGTTCTTCCGTGCCGTGGGCCGCTCCACCAAATTTGTAAGAGACAACCCCGATGGTGATCCATCCTGACACGACTCCCGACGCTGCCCAGATGGCCATCATCGCCGAGCAGCTGGGACGCGAGCCTCGCGGCATCGAGGCCCTGGCGGCCACCGACGGCAAAGGCACTCCTCTGGTCCTGCGCATGGCTCCCATCGTCGATGGCAAGCCTTTCCCGACCCTGTTCTGGCTGAGCTCCGACCTGCTCAAGGTCGAGCTGTCGAGAATCGAAGCCGCCGGCGTGATCAAGTCGCTGGAAGCGCGCCTGCAGGAAGACGAGGAATTTCGCGCGGCCTATCACGCCAGCCACCAGGACTACATCGACACCCGCTGGGCGCTGATGAGCGACGCCCAGCGTGCCGAGGTCGAGCGCCTGGGCTATGACCGGGTACTGCGCGAGCGAGGAATCGGCGGCATCGCCAACCACGACCAGGTTCGCTGCCTGCACACGCAGTACGCCCACCACCTGTGCGGCCACAATGTGATCGGACAATGGGTCGACGAGCACTACGGCATCATCGACCTGCTGCCGTAATCCCCTGGCCCGTGCCTCATCTCGGGCCTTCCTCGCGACCCCATCATTACCTCAGGGAGGCCTCAAATGGCCCAGATCTGCGTCTATCTCGGCTCGCGCCAGGGAGAGGATCCACGCTTTATCGACGACACACGCGTGTTTGGCCGTCGCCTGGCCGAGCGCGGACATGGACTCGTCTACGGGGGCGCCAGCGTCGGCCTGATGGGGGCGCTGGCGAATGCAGCGCTGGACGCCGGTGGCCAGGTCGTTGGCGTCATGCCCCATCACCTGGTGGATCGGGAGTTGGCCCACACGGGTCTCAGCGAGCTGATCAGGGTCGCCGACATGCACGAGCGCAAGGCCCAGATGGCAGCCAGTGCCGACGCCTTCGTCATGCTTCCTGGTGGCATCGGCACGCTGGAAGAATTCTTCGAGACCTGGACCTGGCACTACCTGGGACTGCACGCCAAGCCGATCGGCATCCTGGATAGCTGCCAGTTCTACCGTCCGCTGCTGGACTTTCTGGAAGCCGGCGTTGCCCAGGGCTTCCTGGACGCCCGTACCTTGCAGACGCTGGTCACGGCCGCTACCCCGGACGAGTTACTGGACCGACTGGAGCAACGGCTGGCCCATCTGCCGGGCTGAGCGCAGAGCCGTCGGCTCGGCGCCTTGCGCCACCACTGAACACCGACAAGGAGGATGTCACATGTACGCCATTCAACCAGACGGCGACCAGCTACGGTGGCAACGCAGCCAGGATCTCGCTCCACCGCAAGGTCGAGAGGTGCATATCGAGGTGGCCTGGGCCGGCGTCAACCGCGCCGACCTGATGCAGCGCGCCGGGCACTATCCTCCCCCGGAGGGGGCCTCCAGCGTGCTGGGGCTGGAAGTCAGTGGCCGCGTGGCAGCCGTCGGTCCCGACGTCGAGCAGCTCAGACGTGGACAGCCCGTATGTGCCCTGCTGGCCGGCGGTGGCTATGCCGAGCGCGTGTGCGTCGACGAGCGCCAGGTCCTGCCCGTTCCGGCCGGTGTGGACCTGCGCGAGGCCGCTGCCTTGCCGGAGGTCTATGCCACCGCCTGGCTGAACCTGTTCATGGAGGGGGCGCTGGAGCCGGGAGAGCGCGTGCTGATCCACGCGGCCGCCAGCGGCGTCGGTACTGCCGCCATTCAGCTATGCCGAGAGTTCGACCACCCCTGCTTTGTCACCGTGGGCAGCGACGACAAGCTGGCGCACTGCCTCGCGTTGGGCGCCAAGTCCGGGGTCAATCGTCATCACGGAAGTTTTGTCGAAGCGGTGAAGGCGTTTGGCGAGATCAATGTGATTCTCGACCCAGTAGGCGCGAGCTATCTGGCAGACAACCAGCGCGTGCTCGCCGCCGATGGCCGACTGGTGCTCATCGGCCTGATGGGAGGGCGCCACGCCGAGCTGGATCTAGGGCGAATGCTGATGAAACGCCAGCGCCTGATCGGCTCCACCCTGCGCGCCAAATCCCCCCAGGCCAAAGGCAAGATACTGGATCAGCTGGCACGCCACGTATGGCCCAGGATAGAGCGCGGGGATCTGACACCGCAGATTGATGCCCAATGGCCCATTCAGGAAGTCGAGGCCGCCCATCGCCACGTCGACGCCAACGCCAACACCGGCAAGGTGCTGCTCCAGGTGGCCGAGCTCTGAAACACGACTTGCCCACAGACAGTCACTGACTGGCCACTGTGGACAAGTTGACTGACGCCAGCGCTCAGCGTCGCGCACTGAGCGCCTGGGTCCGTGCAAAGGTCATCTGCAGCAGCTTGGCGTCGTCACCGGCTCGGTGACGCTGAATACCCTGCTCGGCAATCATCGCTTCCTTGACGTCGCTCCACATGGCCATCTGGGCCTCGTCCAGCAAACGCCTCAAGGCTTCCAGACGGAAAGCGGGGATCATTCCGGCATGATGAAAGAGGAGTGACAGCCAGGTGTTGTCATAGCCCCAGCTGTCGCTATAGGCGATACCCACCTGATGCAGCTCATCATTCAGCCAGCGCGCCACGTGCCGCACGGGGTAGCCTTCCCGCTGCAAGCGTGCGCGGGAGATGCCATGCAACAGCTCGGCCTTGGGATCCCAATGGGTCCACTCATCAAGCGGCTGAATGAGAAAGGCACAGCAACTGCCATCAGGGCGGGCCAGCCCAACCTCGATGGGATAACTACCGCGCCCGAAACCAGACGCCTCGATATCGAGCAGAGTCGGTAACGCCACAGGCTGAGAACCTCGAAGTGACTGCCGGCCGAAACGCCGACTCGACGTTATCCGACAACGAAAACCCTTCCCGACGCCCAAACTGTCAGCGGCGGTCAGGGTAGCCTGAACCGCCGCTCGCATCGGCCTTACCGGGACCCGCGCGCAACCCGTGGTCGCGCTAGATCACCCTAGTGTCGCTGCTGGCCTTCTGCTTTGTCCAGCGAAGCGGTAGCGACATCGTCTCCACCGTCGCTTGTCGCCGGCGCCTGGCCGGGGCGGGCCAAGGATGCCCAGTAGTCAGCGCGCTCCCGATCAACAGGCAGCGACAGCTCTCCATGGCGGTAGGCCCGCTCAAGACGCGCGGCGGCCAGCGCATGACCAGCCTCGCCGGCTCTGGCGTACCAGGTGACGGCATGGTCGTGACGGGCGGGATACAGGGCGCATCCATTCTCATGGATTTGCCCGGCCTGATACTGGGCGCGAGCGTCTCCGCCGTGAGCGGCCTGAAGCACGTAGCGGGCGCCACGTGCCTTGTCTTGGGGAGCCCGTGACCGGTGAAACAGCATGTGCCCATAAAGGGATAGAGCCGCCGGATGGCCGGCGTCCGCACAACGCTGAAACAGACGCATGGTCAGCCTCTGGGTTCGCGGCGAGCGGGGCAGCCAGCGGGTATGAAACAACTGCTGGGCCAGACGATACTCGAGCCGCGTCTTCAGTGACGATGCCTGCTGCATGGCAACAACCTTGAATCCAAAGCGTGGAAGTCGGACCGGACACCTCCTGTGTCACGGGCGCTCTTCTGGTTCAATCTGCGGTGCCACGGACTCCTCCGGGGCAACGGGTTGGCAAGCATACGCCTGGCCCGAAGAGGACTCAACCCCTGAGGGTGGCGACGTATATCGGGCAAAGGTAACATTTCGGTGCTATGCAGCATTCACCGTTCGGTCGTGCCATTGTGCACGCACCGACACAAGGAGCTCCCATGCAGACCCGCCCTCTCGGCACTACCGGTATCGACGTCAGCCGCATTTGTCTTGGCACCATGACCTTCGGCGAACAGAACACGGAAGCAGAAGCCCACGCCCAGCTCGACCGAGCCGTGGCCTTTGGGGTCAATTTCATCGACGCCGCCGAGATGTACCCGGTGCCACCCAAGGCCGAGACCCAGGGGCTGACCGAGTCCTACATCGGCTCCTGGTTGAAGGGCCGCCAGAGCCGCGATGACGTGGTGATTGCCACCAAGGCCGCAGGCCCCGGTATCAGCCATATCCGCGGCGGCCCTCGCCTGGACCGCCAGCATCTGCACGAGGCGATCGATGGCAGCCTGTCGCGGCTGAACACGGACTACGTCGATCTCTACCAGCTGCACTGGCCTGATCGCTCCACCAACTTCTTCGGCCGCCTGGGATACACCCACGACGAGGACGAGCAGGCTACCGCTTTAGAGGAAACGCTGTCGGCCCTGAAAGAACTGGTCGACGCGGGCAAGGTACGTGCCATTGGCGTGTCCAACGAGACGCCCTGGGGGGTGATGCGCTGTCTTCAACTGGCTGACACTCTCGGCGTACCCAGGGTGGCATCGATCCAGAACCCCTACAGCCTGCTCAACCGCACCTTCGAAGTCGGGCTGGCGGAGATTGCCCAGCGCGAGCAGGTGGGCCTGCTGGCCTACTCTCCCTTGGCCTTCGGCGTGCTGACGGGCAAGTACTTGAACGGCGCTCGCCCAGAGGGCGCACGCCTGACGCTGTGGGACCGTTTCAGCCGCTACAGCTCCGAACAGGCCACGGCCGCCACCGAAGCCTACGTGGCGCTGGCACGCGAGCACGGCCTCGACCCGGGCCAGATGGCACTGGCCTACGTCAACTCCCGCTCCTTCCTGACCAGCAACATCATCGGCGCCACCACCATGGATCAGCTGGAGAGCAACCTGGCCTCGGAGGCACTGACACTGTCGGAAGAAGTGCTGGAGGGCATCGAGGCGATCCACCAGCGGATCCCGAACCCTAGCCCCTGATCAAGGCCTAGGCTTTGTCGTGAGCTGCGACTTTCCTTCGACACACCATTGGCGCACGCCCTTGCCATGACGTCCCAGGCATAAGGGCGTGAGCCAGCTAGCCTGATACTCTGGCCTTATCTGCATCATAGCCCCGGCCTTCGCCGGGGCTTGATACACTACCCCTCTTTGATTGACGGCCTATAACGACCCCAGGAGCCCGCCCATGCTGAGCGTGATCTCACCTGCCAAAACGCTGGATTTCGAGACCCCGGCCACCACTGCCACCTGGACGGAGCCCGACTATCTCGAGCATTCTCGCGAATTGATCGACATCCTGCGGGACTACAGCCCGGCCAGGATCTCGGAGCTGATGGGAGTCAGTGACAAGATCGCTGGCCTCAATGCAGCGCGCTTTGGTCAGTGGCAGACACCCTTCACGCCGGACAACGCCAAGGTCGCGGCCCAAGCCTTTCAGGGCGACGTTTATGTCGGCTTGCAGGCAGACACCTTCAGCGATGACGACAATGCCTTCGCTCAGGACCATCTGCGGATTCTGTCTGGTCTCTATGGCCTGTTGCGCCCGCTCGACCTGATTCAGCCCTATCGACTGGAAATGGGCACTCGGCTTGCCAACGAGCGCGGCAAGGACCTCTATGCGTTCTGGAAGCCGCTGCTGACCGCCGAGCTGGATGCCGCAGTCACGCGCAGTGGCTCCCCGGTGCTGGTCAACCTGGCCTCCAACGAGTACTTCAAGGCCATCGACGCCAAGAGCCTCAACGCAGACGTGGTCACACCGGTGTTCAAGGACTGGAAAAACGATCGGTACAAGATCATCAGCTTCTATGCCAAGAAGGCACGTGGCCTGATGGCCGCCTGGATGATTCAGCAGCGCCTGGATGACAAGGAAGGCCTCAAGGACTTCAACGTGGCCGGCTACCGTTTCAGCGCCGCCGAATCCGAGGGCAACACCCTGGTGTTCACCCGCGACACCCCCGCCTGAGGCAGCGGCCGAAGCGCCGGGGCCCGGCATGACAAGCCCTCTTCCGGGAGGGCTTACCGGATCTTTTTTCAAGGGCCCAGTTTCAGGGGCTGTTTTCCGCCCCCTCTCTACCAAGGCACTGTCTTTAAAGCCCTGCCTTCAAAGCCCTGCCTTCAAGAGACTCTAGTCACCATCCTCGGTTCAAGGTCCTCAGCTCCGGATCCTCAGGTCCCGAGTCGCAGCGGCCGCGACGCCCTGGGTCGCAGCAATTCACGATGCACCTCACGAAAGGCCTGGTCATCGCAGCGCTCGAGCCATTCGTAGGCGACCATGTCAGCGCTGACCAACTGGGCGCCGGCCTTACGGGCCCGCTCGCCTGCAAGTCTGGCCTCCTCCCCGCGTCGGCTGACGCAACCCTCGACCAGCCAGAATACCTCGACCCCCTGCTTCAACAGTCCGAGCGCCGTTTGCAGCACACAGATATGGGCCTCGGCTCCGGCGATCACCACCTGACGCGGCGTTGCCGCCTCAAGGGCTTGCGCCACCTCGCGTTCTCGACAGGCGTTGAAGTGACTCTTGGTAAACCAGCGCGCGCTCTGTGGCAGGGCGCACGTCAGGCGCGGCTCCGTCGTCCCCAGCCCCTGGGGGTATTGCTCGGTCACCCACACCGGAACCTCCAGGCGCTCCGCCACGGCTGCCAGCCAGCCAATTTCGGTGATCGCCTGGTCCCCCCTCGCCACCACCGGCATCAAGGCCGTCTGTACGTCGACCACCAGTAGTAGACTGTCGCTACGCTCGATCAGCATACTCTCTCCTCGCCTTTTCGTTGTACACGGCTTCCCGCGAAGCTCGTTATCGCTAGAATGGACGAGCGACTCACCGGTGACCACCAGGGACACCGGTAAAGACAGGCCAACGCAGGCCGAATTATGGAGATGTCTAGATGCGTCACCTTCTCGTGATGATTCTTGTCGGCGTGATGGGCTTCGGCCTCGCCGTCGACAGCGCCGATGCCCGTCGCCTGGGCGGCGGCAAGAGTGTCGGCTCCTTCTCGCGTCAGGCCAGCCCCAGCGCCACCCAGACGCAAAACACGGCGCGTCCGAACGCGGCACCCACCGCGGGCAAGAAGAGCGGCCTGATGGGAGGCATGCTAGGCGGCCTGCTGGCCGGCAGCCTGCTCGGCGCACTGTTCTTCGGCGGTGCCTTCGATGGGCTTGGCATGGTCGATATCCTGCTGATGGCGGGCCTCGCCTTTCTGGCGTTCAAGTTGCTGGCCCGGCGTCGTTCGGCAACGGCATCGGCCGGAGGTGGCGGACATGGCATGCAGCGCGAGCAGGCCCCCTCTTCTCCGTTCCAGATGCCCGGCAGCTCCGGTACTTCCGGTGCCGCCTTCGGTGGTCCTCAGGGCGACCCAGAGTGGTTCGACCGTGAGCGCTTCCTCGGTGGTGCCAAGGAGCACTTCATGACCCTGCAGCGGGCCTGGGACAACAATGACCTCCCGCGCATCCAGGAGTACGTGACACCGGAGCTCTACAACCTGCTGCGCGAGCAGCGCGCCAGCGAGCCAGCCAACAACCAGACCGAGATCGTGCGTCTGTTTGCGGAACTCGGTGGGGTGCAGGAACTGGGCACCCAGGCCGAAGCCCGCGTGCTGTTCCATGGAGTGCTCAACGAAAACGGCACCGAAACAGAGTTCAACGAAACCTGGCACCTGGTGCGCGAAATGCGTGACGATGCCCCCTGGTACGTGCAGGGCATCGAACAAAACGCCTGACGGCAGTCTGTGCTACCCGCTGCCGGCAAGCGGTCGACGCTTATCGGCAGCGAACGCAAAAGGGGCCGAGATCCTAGGATCTCGGCCCCTTTTCTTCATTTGCCGCGTGAACGATAGAGCGGTTCGAGCAACCCCGCACTATTCAGCTGGAGGATGGCGGCGTGAGTCGGCACTTGGTGCCTAGCCGTGACAGGGCCCCCAGGCAACAGCGCAGCGGCGTCAGACAGATTACTGCGCAGCCTTGTCGGTGGCCTGCTCAACTTCATCGCCGGCCTCTTCGACCGCCTCACCGGCGCTGTCCGCCATCTGGTCGGCCTCTTGCTCGGCCTCGGCGGCAGCCTCATCCATGGCCTGATCCGCATCGTCAGCAGCGTCAGCCATGCTGGCAGCGGCCTCGTCGGCTTCCTGCTCGGCCTCGGCGGCGGCGCTATCCATGGTCTGTTCCGCGTCGTCAGCGGTTTCCGCCATGCTGGCGGCGGCCTCGTCGGCTTCCTGCTCGGCTTCGGCGGCGGCGTTATCCATGGCCTGTTCCGCGTCGTCAGCGGTTTCCGCCATGCCCTCTGCGGCTTCATCCATGGCCTGCTCGGCATCCGCTGCAAGCTCCTGAGCCTGCTCCTCGACGGCTTCGCGAGTGTCATCCACCTTGGCGCCGGCTTCCTCGGCTGCATCATCCTCACAACCGGCCATGGCCAACATCAACGACGAAATAGCAGCAGCCAGGGCCAGGCGACGAAACGTTCCTTGCTTCATGTAACACCTCCAGGGAATGATGAGTATGAACTCCCCATTTACATTAGAAGCCTGGGCGCGTCTTGGCTAGCCCTCTCCTTGCGCGTATTCCGCAAAGACCGTGCAGTTTCCAAGGAAACGGCGCCACTGCAGCGACAGGCGGGCACATGCCAGCATGCGCCCGCCAACCCACAGGTTACTCGATCACCACCCGCGCATTGCGCGGCTGAATCGGGCGGTTGTTGTCAACGCCGATGGCCTGAGCAAAGGCAGTGATCTGGTCAGAGGACAGCGACTGCGGCGCTTTCATCACCAACCAGCGAACACCTTCGGTACAAGGAGGGGTGGTCAGCGAACCATTCAGACGAAAATACTCCTGGTCTTCCGGAAGCACCTGGGCGAAGTCAATGCCGCCATCTATTTCCGCCGTATCTCCGGCACTGCTGGGCAAACTCGCCACAAGTCCGTCAAACACGGCATTTTGCTCACCTTCATCGAACATCACGGACACGACTGCCAGATCTCCCTCCTTGTTGGCATGTACCAGGTGCGCCTCCAGCGGGAATTGACGTCCATCCACCGTGTGCTCAGACGGAGCATGGAAATGCATCTGCAACAAGGTATAGACGTCACCATCCAGCGTCAGGGTATTGTCCTGAGAAGAGGCCACCTGAACCGTGTGTCCATTGTTGACCACCGCAGTCCCAGGCTGGCCATAGGAGAGCTCAAGCGGGGCCAGCGCCGCATCAACACCATAGGCGATATCCACCGGCGATTGGTTATGGCCCAGCCCGCACATCTCGTAACTGTCACTGAGTTCCGCCCAATGAGCCGGTCCGGTCTCACCCTGGTAGGACCAGTGAGGCGCTTCGGTGGCTGCCAGCGCGCTGCAGGTGAAAAGTGCGCAGCTAAGAAAGCTGGTGACCTTCAACAGAGTCATTTTCGTCATCCTTGTCCAACAAAAAGAAAAGAGCCTGCCCCATGGGGCAGGCTCTTTATCCTACTGATCGTTGAAGGTCTCACGCGACCGATTGGCATATGAGCGGTGGCTGTATATCGATAAAGCAAAGACTGCTCAATCGATCACCACCTCGGCCGGATGGTCGGCGAACACTGGCATCAATACCGGCTCGCCTGAGACAAGACTCTTACCTAAAACGATGTATCGACAGGCTTAGTTGGTCGCGTCCTCGGCAGACTCTTCCATCTCCTCGCCCATCTCTTCCATGGATTCGCCGGCATCTTCCACCGCCTGATCCATCTCTTCACCGGCCTGCTCCGCGGGTCCTTCCTCTTCGCAGGCTGCCAGGCCACCGGCCATCATGGCGATCACGAAAGCCATACCAAAACGACGCATCATGCTGTTCTTCATAACATCTCCTTGTACAACATTGGTCGAAGTTCACTACCACCCTAGCGCGCCAATGTGACACTGGCTAGGGGGCGAGCGGCCCACCAGCGGAGCAGTTGCTCGAGAGCTAAGTAAAACTGACACTGCGTGGCTTCATTTCGTCAGCCACATCAGAACGGATACTGTCGGGGCTCACGCTGAACGCTGACCCATTGCACGGTGGTCATCTCCTCCAGCACCCAGTCACCATTGAAGCGGCCGATGCCCGAGTTCTTCTCGCCACCGAAGGGCATATGAGGCTCGTCATTCACCGGCATGTCATTGACATGCACCATGCCGGAGTCGATCTGCCGAGCGACGCGTTCGCCGCGCTCCAGGGAACCGCTGAAGACGGCTGCGGAAAGGCCGTACTCGGTCGCATTGGCGATACGTATGGCGTCATCTTCACCATGGGCCTTGATGATCCCGGCGACCGGCCCGAAGATCTCATTGCAGGCCATATCCATCTGTTCACTGACGTCGCGAAATACCCAAGGCCGTAGACAGGGCCCTTCCAAAGACCCCTCAAGGGCAACCTTGGCTCCCGACTGCCGAGCCTTGTGCACGACCTCTTTCAAGCCCTCGAGCTGTTGCTCATTGATGATAGGACCAATGACCGTGTCGGACTCGGCAGGATCTCCGACCTTGAGCCCCTTGACCCGCTCGACAAAGCGCTCCACGAACTCATCGTAGATGGTGGCATCGACAATCAGCCGATTGATCGCAATGCAGATCTGCCCCTGGTGCATGAACTTGCCCACCACGGCGGCTCTGACCGCCTGGTCAATGTCTGCATCATCGAGCACGACAAAGGGGCTATTACCGCCCAGCTCCAGCGCCACCGGCTTGATGAAGCGACCGCCCACAGCGCCCTTGGCAATCTGCCGTCCGACTTCCGTTGACCCCGTAAAGGAAATGAGCTTGGCCAACCGATGCTCGACGATGGGCGTCCCCAACTCACTGCCAGAGCCCACCACAACACTGAGCAGCCCGGCCGGCAGGCCCGCCTCTTCATACAGCCGAGCCAATAACAGTCCGCCGGTCAACGGCGTGTCGCTGGCAGGCTTCAGCACCACGGCATTACCCAAGGCCAACGCCGGTCCGATGGTGCGCTGGGTCAAGTGAAAGGGAAAGTTCCAGGGACTGATGACGCCGATGACGCCCAGTGGCTTGCGATAAACGCGATGTTCCTTGCCCGGCACGCTGGACGCGGCCATCGATCCTTGCACGCGGGTCGCCATGGCGGCAGCTTCCAGCGACATTTCCCGGGCATTGTTCCATTCAAGTTCCGCCTTGATACGGGTACTCCCGGACTCACGAACCAACCATTCGATCAACTCGTCCTTACGCGCCTCGAGACGCTCGGCCACCTTTCTCAGTACGGCTGCCCGCTCGATGGCACTGGTGGCAGACCATTGCTGCTGGGCCTGTTGCGCGGCTTCGAACGCCCGATCCACATCATGACGATCCGCCTGGACGATCTTGATCAACGACGTCTGATGATAGGGATCGTACACTTCCAGTGTCTTTCCAGATCCCCCGTCTCGCCATTCCCCGGCGATGGGCTGCAACTGCAAATCCTTGAGGCTCCACATACCGACTCCCTCCGTTTTGCACAACGTCCGTTTCGCGCAGCTCTCGCGTCGCGCAGCTCATGCGTCGCACAGCTTTATGTCGCAAAGCTTTCGTTGCGAACAACTTTCGTATAACTATCGTCACAGAATCCTAGACAGCTCGCCGATCCCTCGCAAGGGGGCGAACAGTGACATTTTGTACCGCTCCGCCGTCTCTTCAGTGCCGCAGGTGGGTCATGCCAGCCTCGATGACTACCTCTCGCGGCCACCACTAAATCTCGCCAAACGCACGTCTCATACCCCGGTCCACGGATAGGCCGACCCCATGCTTGCGATCATCATGATGTTCGAAACGGTATATAAGCGGCGAAAAAGCTGACCTCTATCAGCAGCGCTGAATCGTGACAGCCATAGACTGACGGGGACAGGTACGTACAAAGCCGCTTTTCAAGCCTCCTCCGTGGCACGCCTAACCAGGGAGCTGGAGGAGGTTTCGCAGGTTGCTTTTTGTCTGTCTATCTCTTGTCTGGAGGCCTCTGATGGCGGTTACCAATCTTGCTGAACTCGATGCCCTGGTGGAACGGGTCAAGGCCGCGCAGCGCGTCTTTGCCAGCTTCTCCCAGGAGCAGGTCGACACGATCTTTCGAGCGGCGTCGCTTGCTGCCAACCACGCTCGAATTCCGCTGGCCCGCCAGGCGGTGGAAGAAACCGCCATGGGCGTGCTCGAAGACAAGGTAATCAAGAACCACTTTGCCTCGGAGTTCATCTACAACAAGTACAAGGACGACAAGACCTGCGGTGTGATCGCGACCCACGACGAGGCCGGCACCATGACCATCGCCGAGCCGGTGGGTCTGATCTGCGGCATCGTGCCCACCACCAACCCGACCTCCACCGCCATCTTCAAGGCGCTGATTTCGCTGAAGACCCGCAACGGCATCATCTTCTCGCCCCACCCCAGGGCCCGTCACTGCACCAATGCGGCGGCCAGGCTGGTGCTGGAGGCAGCGGTGGCGGCAGGGGCGCCCAAGGACATCATCGGCTGGATCGACCAGCCCTCGGTGGAACTCTCGGAAGCCCTGATGCAGCACGAGGGCATCAACCTGATCCTGGCCACCGGTGGCCCCGGCATGGTCAAGGCGGCCTACTCCTCCGGTAAGCCGGCCATTGGCGTGGGCGCCGGAAACGTGCCGGTGATCATCGACGAGACCGCCGACATCAAACGGGCGGTGGCCTCGGTGCTGATGTCGAAGACCTTCGACAATGGCGTGGTGTGTGCCTCGGAGCAGGCGGTGATCGTGCTGGACGAGGTCTACAACGAGGTACGCGAACGCTTTGCGTCCCACAACGCCTACCTGCTGTCGCCCGCTGAAGCCGACCAGGTGCGCCAGATCCTGTTGAAGAATGGCCACCTCAACGCTGCCATCGTCGGCCAGTCGGCGGTCACCATCGCCGGGCTTGCCGGCATCCAGGTACCCGCCGATACCAAGATCCTGATCGGCGAGGGCCCGCGGGTCGATATCGACGACGCTTTCGCCCACGAGAAGCTGTCGCCGACCCTTGGCATGTACCGCGCCAGCTCCTTCGAGGACGCCGTGGACCAGGCTTGCACCATGGTCGAATTCGGCGGCATCGGCCACACCTCGGGCCTGTACACCGACCAGGACACCCAAAAGGAGCGCATTCGCTACTTTGGCGACCGTCTCAAGACCGCGCGCATCCTGATCAACATCCCCACCTCCCACGGTGGCATCGGTGACATGTACAACTTCGACATGGCGCCGTCGCTGACGCTGGGCTGCGGCTCCTGGGGTGGCAACTCCATCTCGGAGAACGTCGGTCCCAAGCACCTGATCAACACCAAGACGGTGGCCAACCGGGCGGAAAACATGCTGTGGCACAAGCTCCCCGAGTCGATCTACTTCCGTCGCGGCAGCCTGTCGGTGGCCCTGACCGACCTCAAGGACAAGCAGCGAGCTTTCATCGTCACCGACCGTTTCCTGTTCAACAACGGCTACGTCGATGAACTGACCGCACTGCTCAAGGCCCAGGGCATGGAGGTCCACACCTTCTATGACGTCGAGGCCGACCCCACCCTGTCCATCGTCGACAAGGGCGCCGAGGCCATGGCCAGCTTCCAGCCAGATGTGATCCTGGCCCTCGGTGGCGGCTCACCGATGGACGCCGCCAAGATCATGTGGGTCAAGTACGAGCACCCGGAGGTACACTTCGAGGAGCTGGCCATGCGCTTCATGGATATCAGAAAGCGCATCTACCAGTTCCCCACCATGGGGGAGAAGGCCAGCCTGGTGTGCATTCCCACCACCTCGGGCACCGGCTCCGAGGTGACGCCTTTCGCCGTGGTCACCGACGACAAGACAGGGATCAAGTACCCGCTGGCGGACTATCAGCTGACCCCGAACATGGCCATTGTCGACGCCAACCTGGTGATGAAGATGCCGAAGTCGCTGACCGCCTTCGGCGGCTACGACGCGGTGACCCACGCGCTGGAAGCCTACGTCTCGGTGCTGGCCAATGAATTCTCCGATGGCCAGGCGCTGCAGGCGCTGAAGCTGCTCAAGCAGTACCTGCCGGTCAGCTACGCCGAGGGCGAGCGCAACGCCGTCGCTCGCGAGAAGGTGCATAGCGCCGCCAGCATCGCCGGCATGGCCTTCGCCAACGCCTTCCTGGGCGTGTGTCACTCCATGGCCCACAAGCTCGGCGCGGTGTTCCACCTGCCCCATGGCCTGGCCAACGCCCTGCTGATCACCAACGTGGTGCGCTTCAACGCCAACGACAACCCGACCAAGCAGACCGCCTTCTCACAGTACGATCGGCCCAAGGCGCGCTGTCGCTATGCCGAAGTCGCCGATCACCTGGGACTGTCACAGGCCGGAGACCGCACCGCCCAGAAGGTCGAGCGGCTGATCAACTGGCTCGACGAGCTCAAGCGCGACCTGGATATCCCCGCCTCGATCAAGGACGCAGGGATAGCCGAAGCGGATTTCCTGGCCAAGCTCGATGAAGTCGCGGAAGAAGCCTTCGATGACCAGTGCACCGGCGCCAACCCGCGCTACCCCTTGATCAGCGAACTCAAGGAAGTGCTGCGGGCCTCCTACTACGGTGAGGTCTACGTGGAGGGTGAGACCTTCGCCGGCACCACCGTGATCAAGAAGCGCGAGGAGCCCAAGGCCGACGCAAAGGTCCCCAGTGCACCTGCATCGAAGGATCAGGGCGCCAAGGATCAGGCAGCCAAGACACCGGCACGCAAGGCGAGAAAGGCCAAGGCCGACGCCTGAGTCCAGGCTGGCGCCTGGCTCCTCGGCAGGGCTTGATCGACGGTGTCCCGCCACAACCACAGCCCCCGCGAGAGTGACTCGCGGGGGCTTTAGCGTCTTGCAGACATTCGCCAGACCACATCCCCTGAGCCAAGCGGCCAACCGACGTGCATGCCGCCAGCCAACCCACCTGCGCGATACCTGCGCTATAGTGTCGGAAAGATGGCGACATCGGTGTCCATTGCGAGACCTTGTGGTCGCCCCGCCCGTAAGGACACCCGCATGACGGCCGCCTTTACCACCCGACAGATCGACTCCCGAGAGCGCTTCGCCTTCTGGCACGACGTCGTCTGCCGTCACTGCATTCCCGCGGACAGTCAATGCCTCGACGAGCGGCCCTTCCATGGCAGTCTCAGCGTCAGGCAACACGGCGACGTCGCCATCAGCACGATGGCCGCCTCTTCCCACCGCTGGCGCCGGCAGTCCCATCACCTGTCCCACGACAGCGACGATGACCTGTGGCTCGGCTTTCTCGAGAGCGCCACGGCAAGGCTCGATCAGGATCAGCGGCGTATCACCATCGGGCCCGGCGACCTGGTGCTATACGATGCCTGTCGCCCGTTCGAATGGTGCCTGAGCGCCAGCGCGCTTCATCTTGTGCGCCTGCCTCGGGCGCCCCTGATGCGTCGCCTGGCCTCCACCGAGTCGCTGACCGCGCGGCCTATCCCGACGACCTTGCCGGGCGCCACCTCATTGAAGGCGTTGATCCACGACGGCGCCCGGCTGGACGCCGGGGCGTCGTCGACTGGGCTCGGCGAGGCGATGGTCGATCTGGCGGCGTTGGTGCTCGAGGGGCTTGGCGGCGCGGGAGACGATCGCAACGACGCTCTCTACCGACGCCTTTGTCACTACCTGCGACAACAGCACCAGGATTGCTCGCTGAGCCTTGAGCGCATCGCACGGGACAACCATGTCTCTCGCCGCACCCTCACCCGCCTGTTCGCTCGGCATGGTCAGACGCCCATGGCAGCACTGTGGGCGATTCGCCTGGAGCAGAGTCGCGCCACCCTGCGAGCAGGTGGTACCCGCAGCATCACCGAGGTCGCTCTGGAGCATGGCTTTACCAGTGTCTCCCATTTCAGCCGTAGCTTCCGTCGGGCCTATGGCCATTCGCCCTCTACCTTGCTGCGCGCAACTCGCCACGCACCCGAGACGATGTGACCCCACAAGCACGTCCTGGCCCTCTCGGGCCAACGCTTGGCCCGCTCAGGCAAACCTGCGCCCTGCCCGCTGCCTACCCTGAAGGTGTGCATTTTTTCTGACCATCAGGATGACAACAATGACAGACCATCCGCTGCACTTTGACGGCCTTATCGAGATCGGCCGTCGTATCCAGTCCAGGGAGCTGAGCGCCGTCGAGGTCACTCGCACCATGCTCGAGCGCATCGACAGCATCGATACCACCCTGAACAGCTTTGTTACCGTCATGGCCGACAGCGCACTTCAGCAGGCGGCCCAGGCAGACCGAGATCTGGCCGCCGGCAACCACAAGGGGCCGCTTCAGGGTGTTCCGCTGGCCGTCAAGGATCTGCTGTGGACCAAGGGGACCCCAACGACCCACGGCATGCCCCTGCACCGTGACCACGTGCCCCGAGAAACGGCCAGCGTGGTTACACGCCTCGACCAGGCCGGGGCCGTGCTGCTGGGCAAGCTGCAGCAGACCGAAGGCGCCTTCGCCGATCATCACCCCGACATCACGCCGCCCACCAACCCCTGGGGTGAGGCTTTGTGGTCAGGCGCCTCGTCCAGCGGTTCCGGCGTGGCCACCGCCGCCGGGCTGTGCTTTGGCTCGCTGGGCACCGACACCGGAGGCTCGATTCGCTTCCCCTCCGCCGCCAACGGCGTCACCGGCCTCAAGCCGAGTTGGGGCCGCGTCAGCCGACACGGCGCCTTCGAACTGGCGGCCTCGATGGACCACATCGGGCCGATCGCCCGCAGCGCCGCCGATGCCGGGGCGCTACTTGGCGCTATTGCCGGTGCCGACGAACGTGACCCCACCGCTGTCCCCCTCGCCGTGCCGGATTACCTGGCCGGCATGACACGCGGCCTGAAGGGTGTGCGTATCGGGCTCGACCCTCGCTGGGCCATCGAAGCGGTGGATGCCGAGACCCGAGGCGTCCTCGAACAGGCACTCTCCAGCCTGGAACAGCTCGGTGCCCAGATCGAGGAAATCGACTTCCCCGACACCCAGCAGGCGGTATTCGACTGGGCGCCGTTGTGCGGCGTGGAGACCGCCGTCGCCCACGCCAAGACCTTCCCCAGCCAGCGTGAAGCGTACGGCCCTGGTCTTGCCGGCCTGATCGACCTGGGGCGCGCCCAGAGCGCTATGGACCACCAGCAACGACTGCTGCGCCGGGCCGAGTTCAAGGGCCGGGTCGACCGCCTCTTGGCCAGCGTCGATCTGCTGATTGCCCCGGTCACCGCCTACGCCGCCCCGTCGATGGCCTTTATGGAGAAGTTCGGCGAGGATGAAGCACTGTTTTCCGGCATGCTGCGCTATACCTGTCCTTTCGACCTGAGCGGGCATCCGACCATTACCTTGCCGGCGGGCTTCAGCCAACAGGGCGGGCCCATCGCCTTCCAGTTCATCGCACCGATGTTCGAGGAAGCGATGCTGGTACGCGCCGGCTGGGCTTTCCAGCAGGTCACCGACTGGCATCGTCGACATCCAGACCTGTCGCCCTCGAGCCTTTTCCCCTCGCTGGCTTCTGCTGGCACCCGGTGAAGGCTGATGGAATGACGCCGATGGCCTAAAGTCGGGTCAACAGACCCGATTTACGCCACGAGGTGCCCCATGTCGCTGCTCGATCAACTGGCCGAGACACGCATCCAGAAGGCGCAGCAGGAAGGCGCCTTCGATAATCTGCCGGACCGCGGCAAGCCCATCGAACTCGACGACGACAGCATGATTCCCGAGACGCTGCGGGCGGGTTATCGATTGCTGAAAAATGCGGGCTACCTGCCCCCGGAGCTTCAGCTTCAGCGCGAAATGCGTGAGGTGGAAGACCTGCTGGCACAGACACAGGAAGCCGCCGAGCGAGGCGACTGCGACAAGCGCCTGCGCCTTCTGCGCGCACGGCTTGCCGAAAGCGGGCGGGGTGCCAGTCGGCTGCTGGAGCTCGGGCACTATCACGACCGACTGGTGGAGAGGTGGGAGGAAGACTGACCCTGCGGTTGGTATCAGCACAGTGCGCTAGCGTGAGTCCGACCGGGCGCTCGACGGGACGTGGCGTCGGCGCCAGCGCCACGACAGCCACAGCCCCACCAACAGAAGCGCCCCGGCGACCAGCACCGGCAACATCGGCGGAGAGGCGGCGGTCTTCAGAGCCACCCCAAGCTGGGCATACAGCGAAGTGGCGCACAGCAGCAGCCCTGCCATGGGTATCGCCAGGGTTGCCCAGCGTTCTCCCCGGCGGAAGGGCCCCCACAACAGGGTGCCCACCAATACCGCCACGCCAAGGCAAGCACCGCCAAGGGCGCGCATCAACGCCAGCAGCACCTGCTGGGTCCCGCCGTCCACCGACACCCAATCCGACCCCATGGCCGCCGCGTGGTAAGGCATAAATTCACTGCGCGAAAGATAGACGACGCCGAATGCGACAAGGATCAACGCCGCCAGAGAATGGCAGGCAAGGGAACATCGTGAATAGCGCTGCATGACGTCATCCTGGTGCTGCGAACACAAACGCAGCGGGGAATCGTTGCCCGCCACACCGGTGAGAGTCGGCCACTTGGCTGCCCCGTACAACAACCCTAGCTGCATGCGGGGGCCGGCACCCCCGGCCAGAGGTACCAGACATGTGACGCTGATCTTTGCGGGCAGGTCTCAGCTCTTGCTACCTGCGCCATGCAACAGCTTCACCGCAACGCCGCCGATCACCACGCCCCAGAAGGCCGCGCCCAGTCCGAACAGGCTCATGCCTGAGGCGGTGACCATAAAGGCGATCACAGAGGCCTCGCGGTGATCATCGGCGGCGATCATGGCAGCCAGGTTGCTGACGATCGCAGCAATCAGCGCAAGCCCTGCCAGCACCGCCACGAAGGCCCCCGGCAGCGAGCTGAACAGCGCCACGATGGTACCGGCGAACAGCCCGCCGACCAGGTAGAAGACACCATTGGCGACCCCCGCCACATAGCGCCGTCCCGGGTCCTCGTGGGCCTCCTTGCCGGTGCACAGCGCGGCGGTGATGGCGGCGACCACGGTGGAAATACCGCCAAAGCATGCGGTCGCCAGAGACGTCACGCCCGCCACCGTCAGTATTGGTCTGGCCTCGGTGTCATAGCCCGCCCCCTGCAGGATCGCCATGCCTGGCAAAAACTGGCCGGTCAGGCTGACCACCACCAGCGGCAGCGCCAGGCTCAGGGTGCTGGCGAGGCTCCATTCCGGGGTGATCCACACCGGCACCGCCAGGTGCAGGCCGACGCCAGCCAGGCTGGCATCCTCCAGCAGCACGGCCAGCACAATACCGGTGACCAGCAGCAGAATCAGGCAGTAGCGCGGCGCCACGCGCTTGAACAGCAGATAGGCCACCAGCATGCCGAGGGCTAGCGACGGCGAGATTTCGATGGCCGCAAAGGCGTCCAGCCCGAACTGGAACAGGATGCCGGCCATCATTCCGGCGGCCACGCCCTTGGGAATCAGCGCCATCAACCTATCGAAGCTGCCACTGACGCCGATGACCAGCATCAGTACCGCCGCGCTCAGGTAGGCCCCCACCGCCTCGCCCAGGGACAATTCGGGAAACAGGCTGACCAGCAACGCCGTGCCCGGCGCCGACCAGGCAGTCACCACCGGCACCCTGAGCCACAGGCTCAGTACGATGCCGGAGACCGCCGCCCCCAGGGAGATGGCCCACACCCAGGAGGTCATCATGGCGGGTGAAATGTCCGCCGCTGCCCCGGCCTGAAAGAAGATCGCCAGCGGCCCTGAATAGGAAATCAGTACCGCCACGAAGCCCGCCGTCACCGCCGACAGCGACAGATCCCGCGCCAGGGAACCTAGCCAGGAAGCGCTGGCCCGGTCGTTCCCGGTATCAGCAGAGGGATGGCGCATGGTTGGGCTCCTTGATCAGCCTGGGTCACCGCCAGCCACCGGCAGCACGCTACCGGTAATGTAGCTGGCGTCATCGGATGCCAGAAACAGGATCGGCCCCACCTGTTCATCCAGGGTGCCGTAGCGATGCATCAGGCTGGATGCCTTGGTCTGGTCGATCAGCTGCTGGTACCACAGCGCGTCCTGTTCGCTCTGGGGTTCGGCGTTGCGCGGCGTCAGCCGCGGTGGCGCCTCGGTGCCACCGGGGGCGGTGGCGTTGACCCGTATTCCGTGCTCGGCCATGTCGATGGCCAGCGCCACGGTCAGGGCGTTCACCCCACCCTTGGCCGAGGCGTAGGGCACTCGGTTGACGCCCCGCGTCGCCACCGACGATACGTTGACGATGTTACCGCCGCTCTCGATCAGAAAAGGCAAGGCCGCACGGCAGCACCACAGGGTCGGGAACAGCGAGCGGCGCACCTCGGCCTCGATCTGCTCCGGCGCGTAGTGGGTGTAGGGCTTGGCCCAGATGGTGCCACCGACGTTGTTGACCAGCACGTCGATGCGCCCAAAGCGCTCGATGGCCCCCCCCATGGCGGCCTCGGCAGCGTCCCAGGTTTCCAGATCGGCCGTCAGCGCCAGCGCCTCGGCGCCCTGGTCGGCCAGCGCACCCGCCACGTCATGCACGTGCTCGGCGCGGTCCACCAGCACCAGCCGGGCGCCCTCTTGTGCGGCCCTTTCCGCCAGCCGCCGCCCAATGCCCTGGGCGGCGCCGGTGATCAGCATCACTTTCTGTTCAAATCGTTTCATCTCACGGTCCTGTTTTTACGGTCCTGTGCTTACGGTCCTGTACTTACAGTCCTATGCCTACGGTCCAGCGATGGGCACGACTCACCCCACGCCAAGGTGGGTATCAAGAATCGAGGGGTCATCCCTGAGCGCCTGACTGCTGCCGTCGAACACCACCTTGCCCTTGACGATCAACAGGTGGCGGTCGCCCACCTCGAGCAGGTTGTCGATGTTCTTGTCGACGATGATGCTGGCGATGCCCGAGGCCTTGATGGTGCGGATGATCGACCAGATCTCGTCACGGATCAGCGGCGCCAGCCCTTCGGTGGCCTCGTCAAGGATCACCAGCCGGGGATTGAGCATCAGCGCCCGACCGATCGACAGCATCTGCTGCTCGCCGCCGGACAGCAGCGAGCCATCGTGGCTGATCCTCTCCTTGAGCCGGGGAAAGGTGTCCAGCACCCGTTCGATGTCCCAGTCGCTGCGGCCATCGACGCCGGTGCGGGCGGCCATTACCAGGTGTTCACGCACGCTGAGGCCAGGGAAGATGCCCCGCCCCTCCGGCACATAGCCGATCCCCTGGCGAATCACCTGCCAAGGCCGCCGCTTACGGGTGTCCACGCCCATGATCCTGACCTCCCCATGGCGCGGCGGCACAAAGCCGAGGATCGACTTCAGGGTGGTGGTCTTGCCCATGCCGTTGCGGCCGAGCAGGCTCAACGTTTCGCCGGCCTTCAGGCTGAGGTCCACGCCGTGCAGCACGTGACTTTCGCCATAGAAGGTGTGCAGGCCACGGGCATCGATCAACGGCGCGCTGGTGTCGATCGTAACCGCGCCACTTCCGCTGCCAGCGCCATTCATGGTGCGATCAAGACGGGCGTTCATGGCGCTACCTCGCGGCGGTGGGGGCGGTCATCGGTATCGTCAGAGGCTTCGTCCTGGCCCGAGTCATGGCGACCCAGGTAGACGTCGCGCACGCTGTCGCTTGCACGAATGCTGTCGGTGCTGCCGCTTTCCAGCACGCAGCCGTCGACCATCACGGTAATGCGATCGGCCAGGCGGAACACCGAGTCCATGTCGTGCTCGATCAGCACGATGGTGTAGTCGCTGGACAACCGCTTGAGCAGATCGGCGACCTGGTCGGTTTCCTCGCGGCCCATGCCGGCCATGGGTTCATCCAGCAGCATCAGCTGCGGCTGGGTGGCCAGCACCATGGCGATCTGCAGCTGGCGCTGCTCGCCGTAGCTCAAACCGGAGGACAGCGTATGGGCGCGGGGCACCAGGCCACAGGTCTCAAGGGCGGCCAGCGCCCGCTCGTCCACTTCCTTGGCGCGCTTGCGCGAGCGCCAGCTACCGATGACCCCACCATGGTGAATGCGCGCCGCCAGCTGGCAGTTCTGCAGGCAGGTCAGGCGCGGAAAGATATTGGTCTTCTGGTGACTGCGGCCGATACCCAGTCGCGCGACCTGGTGGGCTTTCTTGCCCTGGATGGCGCTGCCGCGATAGACGATCTCGCCACGAGTGGGGGGAATCTCCCCGGACAGCAGATTGATCAGGGTGCTCTTGCCGGCGCCATTGGGTCCCAGGATGGCGTGAATCTCGCCACGCTCGACCTGAAAGTCCACATCATTGACCGCCAGCAGGCCTCCGAAGCTGCGGGTCAGGCCGCGGGTCGACAGCATGCTGCTCATGATGACACCTCCCCGGCGGACTTGCCCGCCGACGCCTGCGACGCCGAGGCCACACGCTCTGCCTGCTGGGCATCTCTGGCCGCGCTCCAGCGCCCGAACAGCGACGTCTTCCGCCCTGGCGGGTCGAGCAGTAGCCCGGCGATGCCCCGGGGCAGCACCAGCACCGCGACGATGATGGTCATCCCCATCAGGATCGGCCAGTGGTTGGTCAGGTGCTCATAGAAGTACAGCAGCAGTTCATAGGCGAAAGCGCCGAGGATCGGCCCGAAGATGGTGCCCATGCCGCCAAGGATCACCATCATCAGCACCTCGCCGGAGTGGTGCCAGCCAAGTTGCGCGGGATTGGCGAAGCCGTACTGCATCGCTGCCAGCATGCCGGCGACACCGGCGATCATCGCCGACACCACGAAGGCGATCAGCTTGTAGCCGTTGGTGGCGTAGCCCAGCGCCTGCATACGGTGCTCGTTGTCGTGGATGCCATCGAGCACCTGGCCGAAGTGGGAACGGGTCAGGGCGCGCAGGATAAGATAGACCGCCACCAACAGCGCCAGGCAGAAGTAGAAGAAGGTCAGTGGATTGTCGAGATCGACAAGAGGCGTCTCAGCCATGGCGAGGCTCGGCCTGAACATGATGAAGACCCCATCGGTACCACCGGTCATGCTGGATGTGCTGACGGTGTAGAAGAGCATCTGGCCAAAGGCCAGGGTGGTCATGATGAAGAAGATGCCCTTGGTGCGCAGCACCAGCACGCCGACGATGGCCGCCACCGCTCCGGTGACCAGCATCACCAGCGGCAGCATCCACCACAGCGAAGCTGGGCTGAAGTCAGGGCTGGCCATGGCCAGGGTATAGGCACCAAGGCCGAAGAACAGCGCATGGCCCAGGCTCACCAGACCAAGAATGCCGACCAGCAGGTCGAGGCTGACGGCGAACAGAGCAAAGATCAGCATCAGAGTCAGCTTCTCCATGAAGAAGGCGCTGGACTCCCCGAATACCGCCGGCCCCCAGGCCGGATAGGCGATCAACAGCGCAAGTCCCGCCAGCAGCAGAAACGTCACGCGCTTGGGATAACGGTGCAACATGGTCCCTCTCCTCCGGGCGGATACTCGCCCGTCAAGGTCGTGTCAGGGTGAGGCCTGCATCAGGCGAACAGCCCGCGCGGCTTGATCAACAGCACCAGCGCCATGATCAGGTAGATCAGCATGCTGGCGAGGCTAGGAATCAGCACCGGACCGAAGGTCTCGGCCATGCCGATCAACAGGGCACCGAAGAAGGCCCCCTTGATCGAACCGATACCGCCGATGACCACCACCACGAAGCAGGTGATCAGGATGGAATCCCCCATCCCCGGAGTGATCGACGACAGCGGCGCCGCCATCATCCCGGCGAAGGCCGACAGCGCCACGCCGACGCTGAAGATCAGGGTGAACAGGGTGCGGATATTGATGCCAAGGCCCTCGACCATCTCGCGGTTGACGGCACCGGCGCGGATGACGATGCCCAGCCGAGTGTGGCGAATGACCCAGTAGATGGCGCCGGCCAGCGCCAGGCATACCGCCGCGACGAACAGCCGATAGACCGGGTACTGCAGGTTGTCGGTCAGCGCGATGGAGCCGTCGAACGGTGCCGGCAGCGCCACCGAGTGCACGTCGCCGCCCCAGATGATGCGCTGGGCCTCGTTGAGCACCAGGATCAGGCCGAAGGTCAGCAGCACCTGGTAGAGGTGGTCACGCTTGTACAGGGTGTCCAGAAACAGTCGCTCGATGACCAGGCCGAGCAGCACCGCGATGGGTACCGCGATCAGGATGGCCAGCCAGAAATTGCCGAGCCGCTGGGTCAGGTCGAAGGCCAGGTAGGCGCCGATCATGTACATGGCGCCATGGGCCAGATTGATGATGCCCATGATGCCGAAGATCAGCGTCAGGCCACTGGCGATAAGGAACAGCAGCAGGCCGTATTGCAGGCCGTTGAGCAGCTGTACCCCGAAGAAGGCAAGATCCATCGTCGTTCTCCTCGTCTGGATGAGGGCAGGCGGCAGTACGCACGCTCGCGCAGCCGCCTGCTGGGCTCAGCTCTTCATCGGGCAGGCGCTGTCGGGAACTTCCAGCTGCGGGCTTGCGATGGCGGTGACGTGGTGCTCACCGTCCTTGACCTCGCGCAGGTAGACGTTCTGGATCGGGTGATGGGACTCGGAGAAGCTCACCGGTCCGCGCGGACTGTCGAGCTGCACCGAGCCGAGCGCGGCGATCAGCGCCTCCCGGGTCGGCTCGCCGTCGATCGCGCCATAGGCCTGGGCCAGCATCTTGCCGGCGTCATAGCCCTGCACCGCGTAGGTGTCGGGGACCTCGCCGTAGGCCTCCTGATAGGCGGCGACAAAGGCCTGGTTCTGCGGAGTGTCGAGAGTCTCGGCGTAGTGCATGGTGGTCTGCACGCCGTCGGCGGCATCGCCCAGGGCCACCAGGTTGCCGTCGGTCAAGAAGCCCGAACCGTACAGCGGAATGCTGTCGTTGAGCCCGGCCGCGGCGTAGTCGCGCACGAAGCCGACTCCACCGCCACCGGCGAAGAAGGTGTAGACCGCATCCGGGGCGATGCTGGCGATCTGGGCTAGGTAGGTCTGGAACTCGGTGCTCGGGAAGGGCACCAGAATCTGCTCGACGATCTCGCCGCCGGCCTCGGTGAAGGCCTGCTCGAAACCGGCCAGATCCTCCTTGCCACCGGCATAGTCCCAGGTGATGGTGACGATCCGGCGATGGCCCTGGTCATAGGCCACCTGGCCCATGGGGTAGCTGTTCTGCCACATGCTGAACGAGGTGCGAAAGACGTTGGGCATGCACAGCTGGTTGGTGGCGGCCTCGAGCCCGGCGTTGGGAATGATGGTGATCGCGCCGGTCTGCTTGGCCACCCGCAGCATGCCCATGGCAACGCCTGAGTGGACCGGGCCGATGACCACGTCGACACCGTCGCCCTTGACCAGGCGACTCATGTTCTGTGGCGCCTTGGAGGGGTTGGCTTCGGAATCCAGGGCCACGTATTCAACGCCATGGCCACCGAGGCTTCCGCCCTCCTGCTCGATGGCAAGCTTGAGCCCGTTGGTGATGGATTCACCAAGGGCCGCGTAGGTACCGGAATAGGGCAGCATCAGGCCCAGCTTGACGTCATGGTCGGCCTGGGCCGGGCTGGAGGCACCCAGGGTGAGGCCCAGGGCCGGCGTCAGGATCAGAGCGCCGAGCGCGGCTCGACGACCGAAGAGAGAACGTGCGCCGGAGCGCTTTTTAATGGTTGTCATGGTCGATTCTCGTCAGGTTGTGATTGTCGTTATGTCTCCAGGGACACCATCGGCGTGGGTCCCTGGCCTGGCTGGCGATTCACTCAGTTGGGGGTGAACTTCTCGTAGTGGAAGCTGGCGGGCTTGATGCCCTGACTGTCGAAGTGCTTGAGCACCGCGTCCACCATCGGCGGCGGGCCGCACAGGTAGACATCGACATCCCCGCCATGCAGCTTGCTCTCGTCCATGTGATGGGTGACGTAGCCCTTGCGCTCGTGGCTGCTACCCTCGTCGGCGACCACCGTCAGATAGTCAAAGTCGGGCAGCGCCTCGGCGGCGGCGTCCAGCTCCTCGCACTTGACCAGGTGATCGTCCTTGGTCACCCCGTAGATCATGTGGATCGGCTGGCCGGCGCCCTCGCCCCGGGCTTCCAGCAACGCCAGCTGCTTGAGCATCGACAGGAAGGGCGCAAGTCCGGTACCGCCGGCCAGCATCAGGATCGGGCGCTGGATGGCGCGCAGATAGAAGCTGCCCATGGGGCCGGTCACCGCCATGGCGTCACCGCCCTTGGCGCGCCCGCTGAGATAGCCGCTCATCAAGCCGTCAGGCACATTGCGAATCAGAAAGCTGGCACGGCTCTCCCCTGGCAGTGAGCTGAACGAGTAGCTCCGATGCTGCTCGGCTCCCGGCACCTCCAGGTGCACGTACTGACCGGGCAGGAACTGCAGCGGTTCGCCCTCGATGTCGATGGCAAGCTCGATGGAGTCCTCGGACAGCGACTCGACGTGCACCACCGAGGCGCTGCGGGTGTCCACCGCGGTCTTGCACAGGGTCGAGGCCACCGGCACCGACAGCACGCAGTCCGATGACGGCACCATCTGGCAGGTCAGCACCTGGCCTTCGTGCAGCTCCTCGTCGGACAACGCCTCGTCGATGTACTCGTCACCCAGCTCGAACTCGCCCTGGTCGCAGTGGCACTTGCAGGTGCCGCAGACGCCATCGGAGCAGTCCATCGGCAGATTGACCTTGTTGCGGTAGGCGGCATCGAGGACGGTCTCGCCCTCGTTGCAGTTAATGAAGCGCGACACTCCATCTTCGAAGTTGAGCGCAATGGTGTAGCTCATGGCCGTTCTCCTGCGACGCGCTAGACGTGGTACACGTCAATCACCTGGTGGATGTAATCGTTGTTGAGCTGCACCTTCTTGCGGGTGATAAGCGGACTCTCGCCGGACACGTCCAGGGTGTAGTACGACACCCCGAAGTAGCTGTCGGTCTGCTTGTAGCGGTGACTCAGGGTATGCCAGTTGAAGCGCACCTCGACCACATCGCCCTCGTCCTTCAGCACCTCGATGTTGGTGATCTGATGGGTGGTACGCGGCTCAGGGGTACTGGCGCCGCTGCGCTCGGTCTTGATCCGATAGACGCGATCCTCGAGCCCCTCACGGTTGGGGTAGTAGATCAGCGAAATCTCGCTGTGGGGGTCTTGGATCAAGGTGTCGTCATCGTCCCAGCAGGGCATCCAGAACTCGGCCTTCTTGGCATACAGGGTCAGCCATTCGTCCCACTGGCGGTCGTCCAGCAGCCGCGCCTCGCGGTACACAAAGGCCTGGATATCGTGATAGCTGATGCTCATGATCATGCTCCTCTGTGTGGCGCTCAGGCGGTGGCCGTGGTGGTCGCGATGAACTGGCTGCGTTCCTTGTCGATGGCGCGCAGCATTTCCTCGACCCAGTGCTGGTGATGCAGCACGTAGAGCCCTTCATCCTCTGGCGAGGCACCACTCTTGAGCGGCTTCATGTCGATGGCAGCGGCGTCTTCATCCGGGCCATCGATCCACTGCTTGGCACCGCGGGACAGGTCGTTCCACTCGGCCAGGGCGCCGTTGTAGCCGTTCTGGCAGCCGCGGAATTCCTCCAGGTCGTCCGGCGTGCCCATACCGCTGACGTTGAAGAAGTCCTCGTACTGGCGAATGCGCACCCGGCGGTTCTCCGCCGACTCGCCCTTGGGCGCGAAGCAGTAGATGGTGACCTCGGTGCGGTCCACCGCCAGCGGCCGCAGCACCCGAATCTGGGTCGAGAACTGGTCCATCAGGTAGACGTTGGGGTACAGGCACAGGTTGCGGGTCTGGTTGACGATGTTGTCGGCGCGGGCCTCGCCCAGCTCCTGCTCGATGCGCTCCTTGTGCTCGTACACCGGGCGCACCTCAGGGTTGAGCAGCCGGGTCCACAGCATCATGTGGCCGTTCTCGTAGGAGTAGAAACCGCCCTTCGACTTGGACCAGCCGTCAGCGTCCACCGCCTTGGTGCCGCCCTCGTCATAGTTGCGGCGGTCCATGGTGGAGGCGTAGTTCCAGTGCACGGTACTGACGTGGTAGCCGTCGGCCCCGTTCTCCGCCTGCAGCTTCCAGTTGCCGGTGTAGGTGTAGGAGGAAGTTCCCCGTAGGATCTCGAGGCCTTCGGGAGCCTGGTCGACGATGTTGTCGATGACCTTCTTGGTCTCGCCCAGGTAGTCCTCGATGGGCATGACGTCGGCGCTCAGGCTGCCGAACAGAAAGCCCTTGTAGTTCGCAAACTTCGGCAGTCGCTTGAGATCATGGGAGCCGTCCTGCTTGAACGCATCCGGGTAGGCACCGACCTTCTCGTTCTTGGCCTTGAGCAGGCGACCATCGTTCTTGAAGGTCCAGCCGTGGAACGGACAGGTAAAGGTGCCCTTGTTGCCCTGCTTGCGGCGGCAGATGGTGGCGCCACGGTGGGCGCAGGCGTTGATCAGCGCGTGCAGCTCCCCGTCCTTGTCGCGGGTGATCACCACCGGCTGGCGCCCCATGTTCAGGGTAAAGTAGTCGCCGGGCTCGGCGACCTGACTCTCGTGGGCCATGAACAGCCAGTTGCCCTCGAAGATGTGTTTCATTTCGAGTTCGAAGAACTCGGGGTCGGTGAACATGCTGCGATGGCAGCGGAAGACGCCCTTCTCGGGGTTGTCTTCGACGGCACCGCGCACGCGGGCTTCGATCTGATCGAGTTTATTGCTCATCGTTGTTCTCCTCTCTCGTCCTCTATCTCGTCCTTTATCTCGTCCTCGCCTCGCCCATCGCTTGTCGGCCTGTCGGGCCGGTCAGGGGCAAGGCTCCGTCCGCGAACGAGACGCTCCTTTGTGAGTCAGGGGCCGGCACGGGTCCGGCGATCGGGCAGTGGGTGCGCGTCTCAGACGTCTTCGAGGGCACGCGGGCGCCTGTGGCGCGCCTGCAGGGCCTCATCACTGGTGGCGGCAAGCTCGATGTCGAACACCACCTCGGTGAAGGGTCCTTCAATGCCACGGGCACTGGCCTCGGCCTGGTCGTCGATGCGACTGGCGTCCACCACCAGCTCCTCGCGGGTGGCGAAGGCGAAGTCGTCGAAGGTGTAGGGGTCACCGGCCAGGTTGATCTGGGTGGTCAGGTGCTTGTGGCCTGGCGCCGAGATAAAGAAGTGGATATGCGCCGGGCGCTGGCCGTGGCGGCCGAGCAGGTCCAGCACCTGCTGGGTCGGGCTGTCGGGGGGGCAGCCGTAACCGGAGGGAATGATGCTGCGGGCACGATAGCGGCCATCGGCGTCGGTGAAGATGCTGCGCCTCAGGTGATAGTCCGACTGGGAAGGGTCGAAGAAGCTGTAGTTGCCCTTGCTGTCGGCGTGCCAGATCTCGACCTTGGCCCCGGCGATGGGCTGGCCGCTGGTGTCACGGACCTGACCGGTCAGCCACATCACTTCGGCCTGAGTGTCGGAACCATCGTCCATGCGCGCCTGGCCCTCTGACTCAGGTGCGCCGGCCACATACAGCGGCCCTTCGATGGTGCGCGGGGTGCCGCCCTGAAGGCCGCGGGCCGCGTCCTCGGCGTCCATACGCATATCCAGGTAATGATCGAACCCAAGACCCGGCGCCAGCAGGCCGAACTGGGTGCCGGCACCCAGTGCGTTGAGCACGCTGATACCCGCCCAGAACTCCTCCGGGGTGACGTCATAGTCGTCGATCAGTTTGTACAGGTCCGACAGCAGGCGATGCAGAATCTCCTTGGCGCGCTCGTCGCCGCCGTTCTTGTCGAAGCCGGCAACGGTGTTAAGGAAGTCCTGGACCTCCGGGGTGTCAAAGATACGGACTGGCGTGGTGGTGGTTAGCTTGTTCATCTCACACTCCTCACGGGATGGCGCTGTTATCGTTGTTATTGACGTCTTCGTTGACATTGGCGCGGGGTGAGCTGGCCGGGACGGCATCTGCCGTAGGCTCGTCAGGGGGCCGGCCGGGCTCGGGGATGACCAGGAAGGGAGCGTTACGCCCTTCCCGACGTGATTCAGCGATCGTCCTCGCGTACCGAGGACGGGTGGCGGCACAGCGGTTTGACGCGGATCTCCATGTAGGGAAACAGCGGCAGATTCGCGACCAGCTCCTGCAGTTCGGCGTTGTCCTCCACATCGAAGATGCTGACGTTGGAGTAGCTGCCCGCCACTCGCCACAGGTGGCGCCACTTGCCGGCGCGCTGCAGTTCCTGGGAATAGGCCTTCTCGGTGGCCTTGATCTCGGCGGCCCGGCTGGGGTCCATGTCCGGCGGCAGCTTGACGGTCATTTCGACGTGAAATAGCACGGCGTGTCTCCTGGTGATCGTGGGGTAAGGCGCCCTTAACGGCGGGCGTACTCGCGCAGCTTGTCTTCGTCCAGCTCAAGGCCAAGGCCGGGGCCATCCGGCAAGGCAACGCCAAAGTCGGTGTAGTGCAGCGGTCGGGTGACGATGTCGTCGGTCAGCAGCAAGGGGCCGAACATCTCGGTGCCCCAGGCCATCTCGGGCAGGGTGGCCCAGGCATGCAGCGAGGCGGCGGTGCCGATGCTGCCTTCGAGCATGGTGCCGCCGTAGAGCCCGATTCCGCCCGCTTCGGCCAGGTGGGCCAGGCGCAGTGCCCCCCGGGGCCCGGCGCTCTTGGCAATCTTCAGGGCAAAGGCGCCGCTGAAGCCGGAGTCGATCAGCGCCAGGCCACAGCGCAGGTCCTGAACGCCTTCATCGGCCAGCATGGTCACCTCGAAACGGCTGGACAGACGCGCCAGTCCGGCCCGCTCGTGGGCGGGAATGGGCTGCTCGATCAGCTCGACGCCGGCGGCCTCGAGCTCGGCAATCGCCCGCACCGCGGTGGCTTCGTCCCAGGCCTGGTTGACGTCGACTCTGACACTGGCGCGATCTCCCAGCACGGCCTTGATCGCGGCCACGTGCTTGACGTCACGCGCCACCGGATTGGCACCGATCTTGAGCTTGAAGTCGCGATGGCGACGCTGCTCCAGGCGCCGCTCGGCCTCCTCGATGTCCTTATCGGTGTCACCGCTGGCCAGCGTCCACAGCACCGGCAGGTGGTCATGGCGAGGGCCGCCCAGCAGCGATGCCAGCGACACCCCGAGGCGCTTGCCCTTGGCGTCCAGCAGCGCGGTCTCCAGCGCCGACTTGGCGATGACGTTGCCCTTGGCCAGCTTGTCCAGTCGCGCCATGGCCAGATTGATGTTGTCTGCTGGCAGGCCCTCGAGCGCCGGCGCCAGATAGGTATCGATGTTGACCTTCATGCTCTCGGGGCTTTCCGGGCCATAGGCCAGACCACCAATGGTGGTGGCTTCACCCAGCCCCTCGATGCCGTCGGAGCATCGCAATCGCACAATCACCAGGGTCTGGGTGGCCATGGTGGCCATCGACAGCTTGTGCGGCCGGATGGTCGGAAGATCGACCAGCAACGTCTCGATGGATGCAATGGTGATGCTCATAGGAACTCCGGCACGTGACAGAACGGAAACGGGTGAACAAGCCATACCTGAGTAAGTTTTTTCTTACTTAGAGGCGACTTCTCTCACACGCCATCTCTTGTGGCCCATGATGCGAAACCCCCTGTTTACGGCGTCTTCACGAATTCTGGTTGTCTACGGACCGCGGAACCAATATGGTCTGGGTAAGCAGGCATACCCTGGAGGTATTATGGAGCTTCGACACCTACGCTATTTCTGCGCTGCAGCAGAAGAGCTGAATATCACCCGGGCCGCCGCTCGGCTGCATATGGCGCAGCCCCCATTGACGCGGCAGATCAATCAGTTGGAGGAAGAGCTGGGGGCCCAGCTGTTTATCCGTGGACCCCGTGGCCTGGCCCTGACGCCCACCGGCAAGTTCTTCCATGAGCATGCCCTGCAGATGCTTGAGAAGCTGGACACCACCGTGGCCGCCGTGCGCCGCATGTCCCGCAGCCACAAGGAATTATTCGGTATCGGCTTCGTGCCATCGCTGTTCTATGGACAGCTGCCGCTGCTGGTGAGGGAGTTGCGACAAAAGGACGAGGTAGAGCTGACCCTGGCCGAACTGACCACGGTGGAGCAGGTGCAGGCGCTGAAGGCAGGCAGGATCGACATCGGCTTTGGGCGTCTGCGTCTCGACGACCCGGATGTGGAACAGGAAGTCCTGTTCGAGGAGCCGATGATGGCGGCGGTGCCGGAAGGACACCCGCTGGTGGGCACCACCCCGACCATGGCCGAGCTGGCGAGTTATCCGCTGGTGCTGTACCCGGCAAGCCCACGCCCCAGCCTTGCCGATATCGTGCTGGGGCTGTTTCGCCGGCGCGGCCTCAAGGTCACGGTGGCCCAGGAGGCCAACGAGATGCAGACGGCGCTGGGCCTGGTGGTATCGGACTTCGGCATCACCCTGGTACCGGAACAGGTCAAGCGACAGAACCGCGACGGTATCCGCTACCTCTACCTGGCCGAAAAGCACATCACTTCACCGATCGTGTGCAGCCGCCGACGTGGCGAAGCGCCCAGCGAGACGATGCAGGCGGCCAACGCCATCCTCGAGGTACTGGTGGAGAATCGCAGAACGGGGAAGTATCCGTGAAAAACGTCGCGGGGCGGCAGGGCCAAGGCCCTGCCTGTGGCGGGTGGCTAACGCTTAGGTGTTACCGAAAATCATCCCCCGCCGCTGCCACGAAGGCCATTTCGACCAGCAGCTCGGGGTTGGCCAGCTCGGCCTTGACGCAGGCACGGCTGGGGGCGGTGCCGGGCTCGAACCAGCGCTCCCAGGCGACGTTCAGCGCATCGAAGTTGGCGAAGTCGGTCAGGTAGATGGTCACCGAGATGATCCGAGTCTTGTCACTGGCCACCTTGGCCAGCGACTCCTCGGCCTGCGCGAAGATCTGCTCGACCTGACCGGTGATGTCGGCGCTGGTGTCTGCTTCGGCGACTTCGACGAAGTGAGCCATGCCGTTGAACACGGTGATGTCGGACCAGCGGGGAGTGGGGTTGATGCGATGGATATCCATGGAGAAGCCTCGATGCCTGGGAGGAAAGGATCGCTAGCATAGGCCATGGGAGCGTCGCTGCAAACGCGGGCAAATAGCGACACGGACGTCGCGGTTCAGGCCGCGACGTCCGTGTGGTCAAGCGAACACGATCAGAAGTCGAAGAACACCGTTTCCCCCTCCCCCTGCAGCACGATATCCAGGCGATAGCGCGGCAGTCCGCCTTCACTGTCTTCACGACGAGCGATCAGGGTCTGACGACGGCTGGGTGACTCAATCGCGCCCAGCACGGGGCAGTCGGCATTGGCCTCGCTTTCGTCGTCAAAGTACAGGCGGGTCTGCAGATGGATATTCACGCCCCGGGCAAAGATCGCCAGGTTGATGTGAGGGGCCATGGTGCGGCCGTCGGGACGGGCGATGGCACCGGGCTTGACGGTCACAAAACGCCATTCACTATCACCCTCGGCGGTGGTCGCGGTGCGCCCGAAACTGTTGAACGGCGCCTTGAGGTCGAAGGCGGGTTGATAGTGGCCGCTGCTGTCGGCCTGCCACGCCTCAAGCAAGGCATCGCGGACCAGGTCGCCGTTGCCGTCGATGACCCGTCCTACCACTTCGATGCGCTCGCCGCTGGCACTGTCCTTGGCCAGTTCGTTCCAGATTTCTTCGTCGCGCTCGGGCAGGCCGGCGACGGCCAGTGCCAGACCGATATGCACGTAGGGGCCCGCTGTCTGGGAGGCCGTCTCACGCAGCATCAGATTGGCGGTGGGGGTGAAATTGGGCTGTTGCATGGAATCTCCTTGCCGTCGGACGCCATAGCCACACGTCCGCAGGGCATATCACTGTTGGTTGCCGGAAGCATTGCTGCCGAGCGTGTCACTGATTCTCGAAATAGGTCTGCAGCTCGCCGCGTACGACCAGGTCAAAGCGATAGGCCAGCGCGTCCATCGGACGCGAGCGCGCCATGTCGAGACGTCCGATCATGGTGCCGACGGCTTCCTTGTCGTTGAGTGTCTGCACGATCGGACAGATCGGAATCAGTGGATCGCCCTCGAAGTACATCTGGGTGATCAAGCGAGTGGAGATGGCAGGCCCCATGACGCTGACGTGGATATGCGCCGGACGCCAGGTGTTGATGCCGTTGGGCCAGGGGTAAGGGCCTGGCTTGATGGTGCGGAAGTGATACCAGCCGTCCTCATCGGTCAGGCAGCGCCCCACGCCGCCGAAGTTGGGGTCCAGCGGGGCCAGGTAGCTATCTTTCTTGTGGCGGTAACGGCCGCCCGCGTTGGCCTGCCACATTTCAACCAGGGTGTGGGGCACGGGCTTGCCGAACTGGTCGATGACCCGCCCGAACATGATGACCCGCTCTCCCACTGGCAGGCCGGGGGCGGTGCCATCGCGGAAGTTGAGCAACAGGTCGTTGTCATGGGGTCCCATGCGCAGCTTTTGAAAGTCCGGGCCGGTCAATTCCGACACGCTGGGAGTCTGCAGGCTGACCAAGGCCTGGGAAGGAGAGCGCGGCACCGTGGTCTTGTAACCGGGAGCATAGGCGGGCGGATGCGATTGGCGATCGCGCTCGACAAAACGACGACGAAGAGTCATAGGGCCAGGTCCTGACGTAAGGGATGATTATTGGTTGTTCAGACACGTCTCGCCGGCAAGGCGATGACGCCAGTGTGACCAGGCCCTCGCGGACTGCCAATTGAGACCTTGACGAGCGTCCATAACCCAGAGGTTATGGCCAGCCGATCCTGGCACCGATCACTATGGCCTAACGTTCAGTGCTGGCGCTCGGCGGCGGCCTGGCGCAGTGACTCGGCGAAATCATCCAGCGCCAGGCTAGTGTCCACTGACGCGTTGGTACAGAGCCCCACCGATCCCCCCTGGTGCTCGAAGGCCAGCGACAGCTCCACCAGACGGCCTGCCTGCAGGTCGTCATCCACGGCATCGAAGGGCGCCACCCAGATGGCGTCATTCTCCAGGGTGTAGCGACGGCTAAGCGTCAGCGACAGGGTCTCGAGACAGGGCGACGACAGGCTGATGGCGTGACGCACACAGAAGCTGTCGACCTGCTGTCGCAGGGTCGTCTGCTGGGGCGGCAGTACCCAGCGGCACTCCCCCAGGGGGGCGGTATCCTCAAGCGCGTGTCCGGCCAGCGCATGGCCGGGACGTACCACCAGCCGCAGTGACTCGTAGTAGAGGTGCTCAAAGGCCAGGTCACGAATCTCGCGGGCTTCTGTCATCCGTCCGACCACCATGTCCAGCTCGCCAAGTGACAGTCGAGACAGCAAATAGGCGCTGGCGCCCGTGACCACCGTGACGCTGGTAGTGCGGCCGTGAGGCGATGTCTGGAAACGGCCGAGAGCCGCAGGCATCAGCCGTGACTCCACCGTGGATAGCGCACCGATCCTCAACCAGGCATGGCCACCATGGACATCCGCCAGAGCACCCACGCCCTCCTCGAGGGCCTTCAGCGCGGGGCCGGCGTGCCTTAACAGGGTGAGCCCGGCCTGGGTCAGACTGACGCCCTGGGCGCTACGCTCGAACAGCGTGGCACCGACGATCTCCTCGAGTTCGCGGATGGCCTTGGAAATGCCCGGCTGGGTGATCGCCAGGGAGTCGGCAGCCCGCGCAAAGCTGCGGCGCCGAGAGACCTCAAGAAAGGCGTTGAGATGACGCAGCTTGATACGGTGATTGAGCATAAAACGTCATGGCTTTGAGCGTCAGGGCGTTGAGCGTGAGGGCGTTGGCCATCTCGGCGACGAGGGATGACAGGGCTCACTGGCAAGCAGCGAGCACGCGTTCGATGGGCTCGCCAGATCCCATCAGCGAGAAGCGCGCTGGAAGCGTGTCCTGGGGAGTGATCACGGCGACGTTGCCTGACTGCAGAGTGCGCGTCAGGCGAGCCGGCGAAGGCGCGAACCAGACGCCATCCTTGGGTGAATGACGAGACTCCAGGCGATAGCCGATGCCATCCACCAGCACATCCAGAGGCTTACGCCGGTCTGCACCCATGCCGGAGGCGTAACCCGCCACCGACACCATGGGCACCCCATTGAAGCACACCAGCGCCAGCGAATGACCGTCGCCATCTTCTACCTTGGCCGCCGGCGCATCGCCAAACATCTGGTGGGCCTGGGTGAAACGCCAATCGGCCGCCGCCGAGTGGGCCATCAGCCCACCGAGCAACGCTGCCACACACGTCATGAACCGCATCTAGGAGTTACCTCTTGCCGCCAAATAAGGGCATGCACCGGGCCGCGCCCTCATGCCCAGCATCCGTCCCCGTTCCAGTCTAGCAACGGCCCGAAACGTTAGGCCACTATCACGGGCACTCGGCCATGTAGTGAACGACGGAATAGAGGGAAGCAGACAGCAAGGACTCGGCACTCCCTACTGGAACATTCAGCGCTGCCATTGTGTGACAGCTATGTATCACTCTTCCCCTGCGGCGACAACCGTGCGGCAGATGCAGATTATCCCTGCCCTACCCTTCCTAGCCCTCACCTTCACAGGCGCCCCAGCCCAGTTCCTTGGCCAGGGCAAAGGCGTGGTTGGCCGCCGGTACGCCAGCGTAGATGGCGACATGCATCAGTACCTGACGCAGTTCCGCCTCACTCAGCCCGATGCGCTTGGCGGTGTTCAAGTGCAGGGTCAGCTCCTCGCGCCCCAGGGCGGCGAGAATGCCGGTGGTGATCATGCTGCGCTCGCGTCTCGTCAGGTCGTCATTGGACCACAGCTCGCCCCAGGCCAGCCGGGTGATCATCTGTTGGAACGGCGCGTCCAGCGACGTGGCCTTGGCGGTGGAGCGCGCCACATGCGCCTCCCCCAGCACCTGCTTGCGCGTCTCTATCCCGACCGAATAGGCAACACCGTGCTCGGCCACATCGCCCAGCTCCGGCGCCAGCGCATCGAGCAGCCAGTCGCACAAGCGCTGGGGTGCCTCCACCGAGGGCACATGGCCGACGCCATCGAATACCGTCAGCTCAGCACCGGGGATGTGTTCGGCCAAGGCCTCTAGCGAGGCGGGAGGCGTCGCCAGATCCTCACTGCTCGCCAGCAGGTTGACCTTGAGCGCTGGATGGTGATGACCCGCGTCGCCGAGGCGGCCCCGGAAATCCGCCTGCCCCAGCATCTCGCACAGCTGGGCGTAGGACTCATCATCGCCACGGCCCATGGCCAGCTGCCAGCCTGGCGCCAGCGCCGGGTTGGCCTCAAACGCCCTGGCGGCGAACCAGCGCGGTACGATCTCACCGGACATGGCGGCAAGCCCCTCAGCGCGCACGCGTCCGGCGCGGGTCGACCATAGTTCGAGATTGCCGATCTGCGCCCCGGTATTGGTCAGGCTGGCCGAGGCCAGTCGCTCGGGATGATGCGCGATCAACGCCTGGCCAATGACACCACCGATGGAGGTGCCGACGAAATGCAGGCGCGTGGTGTCAGCAATCCCCACCTCGGCCAGCAGCGCCAGCAGCTCATCCGCCAGGTCCTGCGGGGTGATCGCGCCGCCGGGCTCCAATGGCCCACTGGCCCCGTGCCCCGGCAGGTCCCAGGTCAGCACCCGATAGCGTGAGATCAGGCGCGGCAGCAGCTCATCCCAGACCGACTGATTCATGCCCAGCGGATGGGCCAACACCAGTAATGGCAGCGCCTCACTGCCCAGCAGGCGATAGCTCAGGGTGCGGTGGTGGATCGTGGCAAAGCTCATGGCGGTCTCCGTTGGCGGGATCAAACGCGCTCGATCAGGGTGGCAATCCCCTGACCCACACCCACACACATGGTGCACAGGGCATAGCGCTTTTGCTGCTGGTGCAGTTCGTGGGCGGCGGTCATCAATAGCCGCGCACCGGACATCCCCAGGGGGTGCCCCAGGGCGATGGCGCCGCCATTGGGATTGACCCGGGGGTCATCGTCGGCAATGCCCAGGTCCCGCATGCAGGCCAGCGCCTGAGCGGCGAAGGCTTCGTTGAGCTCGATCACGTCGATCTCATCGATACTTACCCCGGTACGCGCCAGCAGGCGGCGTACCGCGGGCACCGGGCCGTAGCCCATGATACGCGGCTCGACCCCGCCGGTGGCCATTCCTAGGATGCGCGCCATCGGCGTCAGGCCGTGGCGCTCCACCGCGGCCTGACTGGCCACCAGCATCGCACAGGCGCCATCGTTGACCCCCGACGCATTGCCGGCGGTGACGCTGCCATCCTGCTTGAAGGGTGTCGGCAGGCTCGCCAGCTTGTCCAGGGTGGTGCCGGCTCGCGGGTGCTCATCGCTGTCGAAGACCAGCGGCGGCTGCTTGCGCCGGGGAATCTCGATGGGCGTGATTTCCAGGGCAAAACGCCCTTGCTGCTGAGCCCGCGCGGTCTTCTCCTGGGAGCGCACGGCGAAGGCATCCTGGTCGGCCCGCGAGATAGCGAACTGTTCGGCCACGTTCTCGGCGGTTTCCGGCATCGAGTGGGTCTCGTAGACCTTCTTCATCAGTGGATTGACGAAGCGCCAGCCGATGGTGGTGTCCTCGATCGTCTGTCCGCGGGAGAACGCCCCCTCCGCCTTGCCCATGACGTAAGGCGCCCGCGACATGGACTCGACGCCACCGGCCAGGGCCAGATCCATCTCGCCGGCCTTGATCGCACGCATGGCGGTCCCCACCGCATCCATGCCGGAACCACACAGCCGGTTCATGGTAGTACCCGGTACCGAGGTGGGAAGCCCCGCCAGCAGCGACGACATGCGCGCCACGTTGCGATTGTCCTCACCGGCCTGATTGGCGCAGCCCATGAAGACTTCTTCGATGGCCGCAGGGTCAAGATCGGGCGCCTGAGCCAGCACTGCCTTGAAGATATCGGCCGCCAGATCATCAGGGCGCACGCTGGACAGGGTACCGCCGAAGCGGCCAATGGCACTGCGGCGAGGATGGCAGAGATAGACGTCGCTCATGGCGGACTCCTTGCTGTCCCCGCGCATCGGCGCGGGGCTTGTCGGAAATAGACGGAAAACCGGGGCCCTTACTGGCCGCTATGGGCGCGCTCGGTGCGGGCCTTCAGTTCGCGCAGCACAGCCAGTTCGTGGTCGCTGGGCTCGGGCGTCGCGGCAAGCTCGGGGGCAAAGCGGATATCCCAGCCCGTCGCTTCCTGCACCTGCTCGCGGCTCACCCCAGGGTGCAGCGAGACGACGGTGAGCTCGCGATCGACGGGATCGGGCTTCATCACGCACAGATCGGTAATCACCCGGGTCGGCCCCTTGCCGATGTTGGGCACGCCATCGCGTCCCTTGCCGTCGCGGCCGAAGCCCAGGGTGGTGATGAAGTCCACGTCGCGCACGAAGGCGCGTGGCGAATGCTTCAAGGTGATGAACACCTCGCCGGCGTTGGTGGCGATTTCCGGCGCCCCGCCACCGCCCGGCAGGCGTACCTTGGGCGCGGTGTAGTCACCGATCAGCGTGGTATTGAGGTTGGCGTAGCGATCGATCTGCGCCGTGCCCAGAAAGCCGACGCTGACCTTGCCGCCCTGCAGCCAGTAGCGAAACATCTCGGGCACGGACACGGTGGTCAGCGCCGACTCACACAGCTCACCGTCGCCAATCGACAGCGGCAGCACATCGGGCTTGGTCTGCAGGGTGCCGGATTCGTAGATCAGCACTACCTCGGGAGCGTGGGTCAGGCGTGCCAGGTTGGCGGCTTCGGAGGGCAGACCAATGCCGACAAAGCAGGTCATGCCGTTCTCCAGCGCGCGGGCGGCGGTCACCGTCATCATCTCGGCGGAGGTGTAGTCGGTAGCGGTGTTCATCAGGCGTGCCCCCCTGTCTGGATGATGTTGTCGTCGATCCACCGGGTAAAGGCATCCCGGTCCCGTGCAATGGCGTCCCACTCCTTGTAGAAGCGGTTGTCCCGGGGGTAGTAACCGTGGGCGTAGGACGGCAGCGAGCCCTTTTCCGCCACGGCGATGGCGTCGATGGCCCAGCCAGGGATCACGCAGGCATTGGGGTGGGCTCCCAGGTCGTCGACGATTTCCTCGACGGTGACGATGGCGTGCTTGGCCGCCAGCACCGCTTCCTTCTGCACGCCGATGATGCCCTCGACCAGCACATTGCCGGCCCGATCCGCCTTCTGGGCATGCACGATGGACACATCCGGGCGTACCGATGGAACGGCGGCCAGGCGCTCACCGGTAAAGGGACACTCGATAAACTTGATCTGCTCGTTGACGTTGGGCAGCTCGCTGCCCACATAGCCTCGCAACACCGCCAGCGGTAGTCCTGCGGCCCCTGCTTCGAAGGCGCAGGCCATGGCCGCATGGCTATGCTCGAGAATCTCGATCTGATGGGGCCAGCCCTTCTCCACCGCATCGCGCAGTCGGTGCAGCGACCCCACGCCGGGGTTGCCCCCCCAGGAAAAGATCACCTTCTTGACGCAACCCGCACCGATCAGCTGATCGTAGACCAGGTCCGGAGTCATGCGGATCAAGGTGAGATCACGCTTGCGCTGGCGAATGACTTCATGCCCGGCGGCAAACGGAATCAGGTGGGTAAAGCCTTCCATGGCAACGGTGGCGCCATCCTCGACGTAGCGCTTCACCGCATCACTCAGGCTCAGGATCTCGGCCATGTGGATTGCCTCATGTGGGTTCTGGAGGGGTGTGCTGAATGCTGTGCTCTTGATGTTGAGCTCTTGGTGCATTGCTCTTGATGCTGAGCTCTTGATGAAGAGCCCAGGACGCTGTTGCCTGGACCACGCATCTTTTTTGTTCGCTATGTGAACGTAGGTTTGTTATACGAACAAACCTACTGTCGAATCCCTCGATCGTCAAATGCAAAAAAGGCGAGCGCAGATCGACTCTGCGCTCGCCTTTACTGGGGGTTGTCTTTTGCTTCAGAGGGTTATCAGCGCTGCAGCCACTCAAGCGCGGCACGGACCTGGTGTTTGCTGCTACCAATGTATAAGGCAGGATCGGTGGCTGCTCGTATCGCTTCGGCACTGGGCAGTGTGCTGTCATGAGGGCTGGCATGGCTGCTGGCAGCGGTGCTGGCGCCAGCGTCGCTGTTTACCGCGTCACCACCTTCCTGCACCAGCGACACCAGCACGTCAGCGTAACGGCGCCCCTGCTGCCTGGCCTGTTCGGCGGCGTCTGCCGCCAGCGCCTTGGCGCGCTCGGGCCCCAGGGACGGGGTCAGCAGACGCGCCACCGGCTCGGCCATGATGGCGCCCCCGGTCACCGCCAGGTTGGCCGCCATGCGCTCGGGGTGGATCTCCAGGCCTTCGAGCAGCACCGCCGCCTGTTCCAGGGCGCCCTCCACCAGCAGCACCGATTCCGTCAGGGGCACCCACTCGGCATGCCACTCCCCCAGTCCGCGCTCCAGCGGCTGCGCCACGGCACCCAGCACCACGCTGGTGTGTCCATGCAGCCGACGAGCCGACGAGCGTATCAGCGCACAGCGCACCGGGTTGCGCTTGTGCGGCATCGACGAAGACTCACCCATGCCGGGGGCGCTGGGTTCACTGACTTCACCAACCTCGGTCTGAGTCAGCAGGGAGACGTCGAGCGCCAGGTTCTCCACCGCCCCGGCCACGGCGTCCAGAGCCGTCTGCAGGGTATGGATCGGCTGGCGATTGGTGTGCCAGGGCAATATCGGGCAGCTCAGCCCCAGCTCCTGGGCTATCGCCTGCATCAGGGCCATGCCTTCATCGCCCCATCCCGAGTGCACGCCTACCGCACCGCCAAACTGTACCGGCAGACCTTGATCCGCCACCTCACCCAGCCGTCGCCTGGCTTGTTCGAGCCCCACCGTCCACTGGGCTACCTTGGCGCCAAAGGTGATCGGCAAGGCTTGCTGCATCAGCGTACGACCGACCATGGGCGTATCGGCATGTGTCCGCATCAGGGCCATGCCTGCGGTCCTGCACCGTTCAAGCAGTCCATCGATGGCTCCCAGACGAGGTGTCAGCAGATGCATCAAGGCCGAGTCCACCACATCCTGACTGGTGGCCCCCTGGTGCCAGTAACGCTTGAGATGATCCGGCAGCGCGCCACGGCCTGCCTTGACGAAGGGAATGGCCGGATTACCGCCACTGGCAACACCACGGGCCAGTTCGTCCACATCGAACGCGTGATGCTCCAGCCGCTCGGCCATGTCTGCGGCGGTACCGGGCGGCACCGCCCCGATACGCTCCTGTGCACGCACCAGGGCCAGCTCGAAGGCCAGCATTGAGGCGATAAAGTCCGCATCACGGCAGTCCTTGAGCGCATCTTGGCTCATGCAGAGGTGGCTCAGCAGGGCGGCAGTCATGGCATGTTCCTCGTGAAAGGGGCGTGAGGCTTGGCACATCGGCTGTGCCTGGCTTAGAGAACGCAGGGACGGGGCAGACAGTGGAAGCGCTCCATCAAGCTGGCGCGCCAACACTGCTTATCGCACAGATGTTCGCAAATCGAACGACTATGCTAGATGACTCCATACTGGGCAGCAAACTCCCCCGCCACCGATGATATGCCGCTGCACAGGAGTGCGCCGGGCACATTCGTCGACATGCTACGCTGATGGGCAGGTTGGCGTTCCAGTCAACGATTCAAGGTCGACAGCCCCATGATATTCCCTCCACAGCACTTGCTTCGAATGCTGATAGCATTGATCCTATCAGCCCTCGCCGTGCCGACTTATGCTCAAAATGACTGCACAGAGACGGAGCTAAAAAGATCCCCCCCTTCCCTAAACAATCATAAGTGCACAATCAGCTGGATCGACCACAACCAGCTAAAGACTGTCACATGGCGCGAGAATAGAGGGGATGGTGAGTCTGCCAAGCTTCGACACACCTTGAATAAAACAGTACTGACATCTTCCCATTTACCCCAACTCATTGATGTCGACCAGGACGGCTGGCACGACATGCTGACATTCACGCCAGTGGGTCAGGTCAATGGCGTCTTCGATATCTTCTTCTATGAGCCATCCCATGGGACATTTACGCATGCTCAGCCACTGTCAGGCCATACATTGGAACGAGATATAGATGACTACGTCATTGCCATATCTCGTAACGGCCCAGGCCAGATATTGCGTTTCTTTACTATTGAAAACCAGGACTTCACGTTTCAGTTTGAGATCAATCCCTATGCCCCCGGCTCGCCTGCCCCAGGCCGTGAGTTTACCTGTGACATCAGTGCTGTCAGTAGCGAAGTAGGCAGTGAGAACGAAAGAAAAGGCGCAACACCTGAAGACGTTGAATGGCTCAGTGACTACTGCATCCAGGAACCGCCAATAGACCGCGAACCCCGCAATATTGAGCTCCTGGAGCGAGCGGTTGAAACAGATAGGGTACCGACAGACACCCTATTTTATTGTCGCCTCGACAATAACACTCATATTGTCACCATCTCTCGAGTTCCAGGTGGGATGAGATACGAGTATGGAAGAATCGGCACTGACAGTGTCGAGCTGGCTCTGGAGCAGCCGCTTGAACAGGTCCAAATGGTGACAGAGGATGACAATGGACAGAGTCGATTTGGTGAAATCCGCTTTACCAGCGGCCCCTACAGCTACATCGCGTCCTACCGCTACGACTTATTCGACACAAATGGCAAGCTATTGCCATCTGGCCCAGATCGAGCGCGCGCCAACCCGACGTTTCGACGAAGCCTGATGGTCACCAAGGACGGGGACCGTGCAAACCCAGTGTTTGCCAGAGACTGCCTTATCGCACATTCCTACGATGCGATCTTGGCGTCGGAGCGGGAATGACATCGTGCGGTCGAGGGGCGTTGTGGCCGGCGGGCGCCGGTAGCCGACGTCTTCGGCGCTAACACAACCATTCGGACAACGGCATCTTGATGGGACAGCGATAGCAGCAGTCGCCAATAGTCGTACAAGTGTTCGCAAGTCGAACATATATGCTAGGTTAACCACATGGACGGGAGGTACGGCACTCGCTAAGCGGTGTGTCGACACGCCCTCAGACCATTGCCGCACTGGTATCATCCACGCTTTATCTTTCCGAAAGGACACCTCGATGGATACGGCACCGACGGACGCCGCCCTGAGCCCGGACGATCGCGACTTTGTCACCGCTCTCGCCAGCGGCCTCGATGTCATTCTGGCCTTTGATGAGGCCCACCCACGCATGACGCTGAGCGAGGTGGCTGCACGTACCAGCATGAACCGCGCCCGTGCCCGACGCTTCCTGCTGACGTTGCATGCACTCGGCTATGTGCGCAAGGACCAGCGCCATTTTGAATTGGCCCCCAGGGTGCTGCAGCTTGGCTATGCCTTCCTGTCCGCCAACAATTATCGTCACCTGATTCAACAGGTGCTCGAGGATATCACCGCCGAGAGCGGTGAATCCTCATCACTTGGCGTACTGGACGGCGACGAGGTCACCTATGTCGCCCGCTCGGCCTCGCGCCAGCGACTGATGGCGATCACGCTGGCCGTGGGCACTCGGCTGCCGGCCGCCTACACCTCGATGGGGCGCATGCTGCTGGCCCAACTCGATGACCAGGCGCTGGACGCCTTTCTCGAGCGCGTCACCCTGGAACCCTTCACCGACACGACCATCACCGACCGCAGCGCGTTGAAGGCAGCCATCCTGAGCGCCCGCGAGCTGGGCTATGCGATCGTGGACCAGGAGCTCGATTCCGGCCTGCGCTCCCTGGCAGTGCCCGCCTACGATGCCCACGGTGAGCTGATCGGCGCCATCAACATCAGTACCAATGCCGCTCGAGTCGACCATGACACACTGCTTGAGCGCTACCTTCCGCTACTGCAGGAGAAGGCACGCCAGATCCGCGCCAACGTCAGCTGATCTCGCCACCTGTTCGACCACGCTTGAGCTGACGCCGGCAGGGAGGCCTGAATGCTCGCCATACTCTCGATTACCACGCCGATCTTTCTGCTGATTGGCGTGGGCTTTGTGGCCAGGCGCTGGAACCTGGTGTCGCCGGTCCAGCTGTCCGGCGTCGCCAACTTTGTGCTGTACGCCGCGCTGCCGGCGCTGATTGTCGGTGCGCTCACGCGTAACTCCCTGGGAGAGGTCATCAGCCTGCCGCTGCTGCTTGCCTACGCACTGGGCTCGGTGGCCACCTTTGTGGCGTGCCTGTGGCTGCCGCGCAATCGCCGCCGCAAGACCGCCACGGAGCGTGCCATCCAGGCGCTGGGCATGTCGGCCTCCAACAGTGGCTTTATCGCCTACCCCATCGCGGCTCTGGCGCTGGGCCAGGCGGCGGCGGGTGTCATCCTGGTGCATACCATGATGGTCGAGGTGCTGCTGGTCATCCCCGGCGCGCTGGTACTGGCGGAAATCGGCCAGCAGGCGGATGCCAAGGCGGGCGCTGCCTTGCGTCAGACCTGTCAGCGCCTTACCCGCAATCCGATCCTGATCTCGCTGACGGCAGGACTTGCCATCGCGGCCAGCGGGTTTCGCCTGCCCGACACCCTCACACGGACCATCGAGCTGCTGGCAGGGGCCGCCGGGCCCGCCGCGCTGTTCGTCATCGGCGGCACCCTGTATGGCTTGAAGATTCGCGGCATGCTCAAGGACATGGGGCAGATCATGGCAGGCAAGCTGTTGCTGCACCCGCTGCTGGTGCTGGGCCTGCTGCTGGCCCTGGAGACGGTGACGGGACCGCTGCCACCCCACCTGTTTGCCGGCGCCATGATCTTCGCCGCCTGCCCGATGATCAGCATCTATCCCTTGATCGCCCAGCGCTTTGGCATGGAAGGGGTCGGGGCGGCCGCCCTGATGGCCAGTACCGTGGCCAGTTTCCTCACCTTAAGCGCGGTTCTTTGGGCGCTGTCCCGGGTGGGCCTGCTGCCGCTGCTTGGCTGACTTGCTGGCGCCCAATGGCGGGCTCACGTACCATGAAGCAATTCATTTAGCTTGCTACTTTTTGGCAGCATCGAATGCTGCCACCACGCCCCAACGCCAACGGCCCGCCATGTCCACGCCTTCATCGTCACCAGACACCGCTCTCCTGACGCCGCCGCGGGCCCTGAGCCGCGATCGTCCACTGAAAGGCATTGCCTTCATGTTGGCCGCGGGACTGCTGTTCTGCATGCTCGATACCGGCGTCAAGACTCTGGCTCAGGACTATTCACCGGTGCAGGTGGTGTGGGCGCGTTACGTCGGCCATATGCTGGTGCTGGTGGGCTACTTTCTGTGGCTGGGCCGGGGGCCAGGGATGGCCATGCTCAAGACCTCATCCTTGGGCGGCCAGTTCGTCCGAGGCCTGCTGCTACTGGGTGCCAGCACCTTCGCCTATCTGGCCTTCCGCAGTCTGCCGCTGCTGCAGGTCTATGTGATCAACTTCAGCTCACCGTTGTTGGTGACCTTGCTGGCGATTCCGTTGCTCAAGGAGCGGGTCGGCTGGCGCCAGTGGCTGGCGATCCTGGTCGGCTTCGCCGGAGTGCTGATCTGCGTGGGCCCGGTGGACTGGCGAGCCAACCCGGCCATTCTTCTGCCCTTTGGACTGACCGCCTGTTTCGCGCTCTACCAGCTGTCCACTCGGCGTTTCGGCCGCGAGGACCATCCGCTGACATCGCTGTTCTACGCAGGTCTTGCCGGTGCCGTGGTCAGTTCGCTGGTGGTCCCGGTCTTCTGGACTCCGGTGGCGCTGGGGGATCTGCCGCTGTTCATGTTTGTCGGGCTGATGGGCGCAGCCAGCCAGCTCACCCTGATCCTGGCCATGCGCTACGCACCAGCGTCGCTGGTATCGCCATTTCTTTACTTGCAGATCGTCTGGGCGGCTCTGTTCGGCTTTGTCTTCTTTGGCGATATCCCCCGTCCCGAAACCTGGATCGGCGCTGCCCTGATCACCGTCGCCGGTATCGTGCTGGCCACCTGTCGAAGAAAAAGTGGCTGAGCCAGTGCGCTGTCATTCATGTCGCGCCCCCCATCACGCCAGCGGCGTCACGACGTCAGCATCTCGCTGACCAGCACCCGGCCGCCCTGGCGAGCGGCCTTGTCCACCGCCAGAGTCGCGGCCAGGGTCATCGCCCCTTCCCTTGCGCTGACACGCGGCTCGGCCTCTTTTCTCACCACGGCGATGAAGTGACGCAGCTGCTCGGGATAGCAGTGGCTGCGCGGAGGCTGCAGACGCTCTCGCATCAGCGGCTCACGCCAGTGACCTTGGCCGGCATGACGCCACAGCGCCATACCCGGCACGCTGAGGCTACCGCGGGTGCCGCCAATCACGTAGCAATCACCCGGCTCATGCAGAAAGTTGGGGGACTGACCAGAAGCGACGTCCCAGATATAGGGTGAGGGCACCGCGTCACTGCCGACAAAGGAGCCGATCATGCCGTTGGCAAATGACAGGATGAGCGCAAAGCTGTCCTCCACCTCGAAGCCCCGCGCCTTGTTGGCGGTCACTGCCTGCACGCTCTCGATCTCACCGCACAGAAAACGCAGGCAGTCGATCTCATGAATCAGGTTGATCAGGATGGGACCGCCACCCGCTTCCCGCCGCCATGCCTGATCGAAATAGGGCTCGTCCTTGCGACACAGCCACATCCCGCTGACGGTGACCAGCTGACCCAGTTCTCCCGCCTGGATGGCCCGCAACGATTCGACCATGTCGGGACTGTGGCGACGGTGATGACCCACCAGCATGGGTACTCCCGCCGCCTCGCTGGCATCGGCTAACGCCAGCGCTCCCGCCACAGTGTCGGCAATCGGCTTCTCCATCAGCGTCGGCAGCCCCCGCTCGATGCAGGCGAGGCCCGCCGCCACATGCAGGGCATTGGGTAGCGCCACTATGACCGCGTCGAGCTCGACCTGATCGAGCATCTGGAGGTAGTCGGTATAGCAGGGCACGCCCAACCCGTCGGCGAAGGCGCGACCGGCGTCCGTCACATCGGCGATAGCCGCCAAGGTAGCGTCTGCCGACGCCTGTACCAACGCCACGTGTTCACGGCCGATGATGCCAGCCCCCATCACCCCGATACGTATGGGTCCCATACGGCCCTCCTTGTTGTTATGCATGCGTCTTCCAGGTCGCGACGTCTAGCGAGAGGCAGCCCCTTCACGTCACACCACGGGGTCGCTGAAACCCACCGTCACATTGTGGCGTCAGCCCTTCTTGATCAGCGCCTCCAGGGCGGCGTGATAGCCTTGGCTGCCGAGCCCCGCGATAACGCCATCGGCCCGCAACGACACGTAGGAGTGGTGACGGAAGCTCTCGCGCTTGTGCACGTTGGACAGGTGGACCTCGATCACGCTGCCGTCGAAGGCGTTCAGTGCATCCAGGATGGCCACCGAGGTGTGGGTGAAGGCGGCAGGATTGATGATGATGGCCACCGTGCCGTCCACACGAGCGGCATGAATGGCGTCGATCAGCTCGCCTTCATGATTGCTCTGCCGGCTACTCAGCTCCCATCCCGCGAGCAGCGCATGCTCGCGCAGCCCATTGTCGATGTCCGCCAGGGTTTCGTGACCGTAGATATCGGGCTCACGGGTGCCCAACAGGTTGAGATTGGGACCGTGCAGAACCAGCACCTTGCCACTCATCAGAGATTCTCCTTCAACAGTTCTCGCCGGTAGTGGGCGAACAGGGATGCGGCTTGCTCATCGGCGGCAGCACGCTGATGCTCATCCTCACAGAACCGCTTGAAGGCGTCCATGCACTTGACCGCGAACCGGTAGCGAGGTGCGACGCTTGAATCCACGGTCATGTAGCTTCACTAGGTATTTACCCTGATGCCCGGCCGTGCCTTGCCCTCTTGCGGTGTGCTGCACATGCGAGCGATGGCACCGCCGTCACTCACCCCTGCTCTGGCTCCAGCCAGCGCCGCCAGGCGTCGATGACCACCTGCCGATGGGCCTTGAACTCGACCACATCGCCGCGGGCGGTCTCCCGGGTCAGCGCTGCACGGTGGTTGGCGCTGCGCGCGGCCAGGTAGGCATCACGCAGGGCCTGGGCCTCGTCGGGGGCCAGGTGAGCGGTCTCTTCCAGGGTCTCGAGAATCCGCATGTTGTCGCTGAAGCGCATGAGCTCCGGCGTCTGATGGGACAGTGCCAGCACCGCGTACTGACACAAGAACTCGATATCGACCATGCCACCGGGGTCGTGCTTGAGGTCGAAGGTGTCGTCACTGCCCTTTGACCCCAGGTGGTCGCGCATCTTGTGGCGCATCTTGACCACTTCATCGCGCAGGGCGTCTTGGTCCCGCTCGCTGCCGAGGATATCGCGGCGTACCTGCTCGAAGGCCTCGGTCAGCTCGGCACTGCCGGCCACCACCCGGGAGCGCACCAGCGCCTGGTGCTCCCAGGTCCAGGCCTGCTCGCGCTGATAGTCGGCAAAGGCGCTCAGGGGACTGACCAGCAGACCGGCATTGCCCGATGGGCGCAGGCGCATATCGACCTCGTAGAGCGACCCGGCTGGCGTCACCGCCGACAGCAGGTGGATGATGCGCTGTCCCAGGCGGGTGAAAAAGACGGTGTTGTCGATCGGGCGCTTGCCGTCGGTCTCGCCCTGGGACGCGCAGTCATGCAGAAACACCAGGTCGAGGTCCGAGCCATAGCCCAGCTCAATGCCGCCGAGCTTGCCGTAGCCGACGACCAGAAACGCCGGGGTCTCGCCCACCCGCTCGCCCTCCTTGCCAAGCGGAAAGCCATGCTTGCGGGTCAGGGTCTTCCAGGCCATCACCAGCACCGCGTCGAGAATCACCTCGGCGATGTAGGTGAGATAATCGCTGACCTTCATCAGGTGACGGGTGCCGGCGATGTCAGAGGCCGCCACATGCAGCACCTGGGCGTGCTTGAACACCCGCAGGGCTTCCAGCTGGGCCTCTTCATCATCCTCGGGGATCCGCGCCAGGGTCTGGCGCAGCTCATCGGCCAGACGCTGCTTGTCGGCCGGGGTATAGAGGGTGTCAGGCGTCAGCAGCTCATCCAACAGGATCGGATAACGGGCGATCTGCTCGGCGATCCAGGGACTCGCGCCGCACAGCTTCATCAGGTGGCCCAGGGCGTCCGGGTTCTCCCGCAGCAGGGCCAGGTAGGCGGTGCGCCTGAGCACTGCCTCGATCAGCGGCAGCACTCGCTCGAGTGACGCATCGGGCGCCTCGCTGTCGGCCAGCGCGTCCAGCAGCATCGGCATCAGCGCGTCGAGGCGCTCAAAGCCCACCCGCTGCATGGTCTGAACCTGACGCGACCCCGCCAGGCCCTTGATCCGCTTGAGCGCGGTGGTGGCGTCTTCGAAGCCAGCCCGCGTCAGCGTGGCCTCGGCCTCCTCGTCGTCCGGCTCGCCGCGCCACAGCTGGCGCCAGGTTTCGAGGTTGGCGCCCTCCTCCGTGTCCTCTTCGACCTCGTCTTCGGGATCGCTGATCACCGCGTCGAAGTGCTGGCGGACCCGTGCGCGCACCTCATCCAGCTGCGCCATCAGCGCCGGCCAGTCCTTGGCGTCCATGGCCAGCGCCACACGCTCGCGGTCGAGCTCGTCATCGGGCAGGGCCTGGGTCTGGCGATCCTCCAGCGCCTGGATGGCGTGCTCCAGATCACGCAGGAAGGCGTAATCCGGCAGCAGCTCGTCGACCACGCCCTGGGGCAACAGGCCGAGCTCCGGCAGACGCTGCATGGCGGTCTTCAATGAGGTGACCTGAAGCTCGGTATCACGCCCACCGCGAATCAGCTGAAAGGCCTGAACGATAAACTCGACCTCGCGGATGCCGCCGGGGCCCAGCTTGATGTTGCCCTGCATGCCCTTGCGCCGGACCTCGCGATTGATCATCGCCTTGAGCTCCCGCAGCGACTCGATGGCACCGAAGTCCAGGTACTTGCGATAGACGAAGGGGCGAATGCTCGACAACAGCTCGTAGCCGGCGTCGATATCGCCGGCCACCGGGCGCGCCTTGAGCATGGCATAGCGCTCCCACTCGCGGCCCTGATCCTGGTAGTAGCCCGCCAGTGAGGCAAAGCTGCCGACCAGTGGCCCGCCGTCCCCCAGCGGGCGCAGGCGCATATCGACGCGAAAGACGAAGCCGTCGGCGGTCACCGGGTCCAGGGCCGAAATGAGCTTCTGCCCGAGCTTGGTGAAGTACTCGACGTGGTCCAGCGCCTTGCGCCCGCCCTGGGTCTCGCCCTTCTCGGGATAGGCGAAGATCAGGTCGATATCCGACGACAGGTTCAGCTCGCCGGCGCCCAGCTTGCCCATGCCGAGCACCACCAGGCGCTGCTCGCTGCCGTCCCCGCGGGGCGCGGGGCGTCCCCAGCGGGCCTCGACAAAGCGCTCGAGCCAGCCAAGCGCCCCTTCCAGGCAGACCTCGGCCAGGCGCGACACCGCAGCGCCGGTGGCCCAGGCATCGATGCCCTCAGGGCGATTGATATCACGCCACACGATCCCCAGCATGCGCGCGGCACGAAAGCGGCGTACGGCTGCCTGCATGGCAGCCTCGTCGTCGGCCGACGCCAGGACCTCATCCAACAGCTCCTGAAGCTCCGCAAGGCTCAGCGCACGATCCAGCTCGCCGCTGGAGTCCAACCAGCCCAACCACTGGGGATAGCGCACCAGCGTCTCGGCGGCAAACTCGGAGATCGCCAGCACTCGGGCGAGTTCGACCCGTCGATGGGTTTCGAGCGCCTGATACAGCTCACCGGGGGGCTCGCTGCCGCTCATCTCGGCGATGTTGTCCGCCTGATCGATACGCGCGGCCAGGCGTCCCCATGCCTTGTCCAGAGCACCGTGCAAGGCAGCCGGAATATCATCGCGGGGAAGAAAGTCCGGGCTCTGTTCCATGGCGGCTCTCCTTGTTCGTCATCGTCGCCGTGCGCTTCAGCCGGCGGTGTATGCCTCGGTTCATACCCTGAGCATAAACAAGCGCGGCGGTCCCGACACCCTCCGCTGGCGCAAGATGGCCGTCAGCCCATCAAGAACTTCTCGGCGGCCAGCAACGCCCAGGTCAATCCCGCCATGAACAGCGCCAGCATCACGGCGGCGGAACCAATATCCTTGGCTCGCCCGGACAGCACATGGCGCTCGGGCCCGATGCGATCGACCACGCTTTCGATGGCGCTGTTGACCAGCTCCACGATCAGCACCATGAAGCAGCTGCCCACCAGCAGAATCCACTCCACCGGGGTATCGCCAATCCACCAGGCCAGCGGTACCAGCACCATGCACAGCCCCAGCTCCTGGCGGAAGGCCGATTCATGACGAAAGGCCGCTCGCAATCCCTTCAATGAGTAACGCGTCGAGTGAATCAGGTGGCGCCAGCCGGTGTGTCCGGGCTTCATGAGACTTCCTCGTGCAGCGGGACGCGTTCCTGCGTCCCTCAGTGGTTGGCAATCATGCGATCCAGATCGAGAGATACCAGGTCAAGCACCCTGGACCAGCTGATATAGGGCGTGGAGGAGGTGCCGTTGACCAGCACCGTGAATACCCCGAAGCGATGGCTTGCGGTACGGAAGTAACCGGTCACGGCACGCACCGCCACCGGCTGGTTAAGCGTGCCGGTCTTCACCGTGACGTGGCTCTGGAAGGTCGACGACCCCCGTCGAATGAAGCGCATCGGGCCATTGGTGGGCGCCTGCAGTCCTGCATTGAACACCGGGAACAGGTCGGCTCGCTGGAACATGTACTCCAGCAGGGCGTTACCCCCCATGGCGGATATCTTGTTGCCCGTGGTCAGGCCACTGCCGCTTTCCATGGTCGCTGCGCCATGACCTGGCACCTGGGCAATAAAGGTTTCCAATGCCGTCCCGGCCTGGTCGAGCTCCGCCCTCGGCTGATCGACCAGATTCAGCGCCAGCACGTCGGCCATGTAGTTGTTGGAGTAGTTGAGCATACGCAGCAGAATTTCCTGCAGCGGCTTGCCATCCACTGCTGCCAGGCGCCGTGCGGAGGCCGGCGGCGGCTCGCTGGTCGTGGCCACACCCCCTTCCACCGTGATCCCCATGCTCGCCAGCATGGCCTGGAAGGTGGCAGCCGTCTGCGCCGCGGGATCAGCGCTGGCACGGTAGACCTCACGGGGCAACGCGTTGGAGGAAATCTGTCCACTGACGGTCAAGGTCTCGCCGGTGCTGCCAGTGACTCGGGTGGCCTGCAGGCTGGTACCGGCATTGGCGCCCTGAGTGGTGACCTGATTGTCGACCGCGAACAGCGGCGCCTGGCTGTTGCAGCCGGTGATCCGCGCAGGGCCACCCACGGCGCCAGGGGCCACCTGCACGCACCAGCTGCCGTAGTTGACGCCGGCCGAGGTCAGCAGCGCACTGTAGGCATTGTCGGACCGCTCACGGGCGGTGCAGCGGTCGATGGTACGGCAGGTCACCGGACCAAAGCGCCACTGGCTGACGACCAGCCTGCCGGAGACACGCCGTACGCCCGCCTGGTGCAGCCGCTGACCCAGGCGCCACAGGTCTTCGCTGGTCAAACTGGGGTCGCCGCCGCCCACCAGCACCAGGTCGCCCGCCACGGTCCCGCCGGCATCCGGACGAGCGGTGCTGACCACATCGGTGGTAAAGCGATGCTGTGGCCCCCAGGCATCCAACGAGGCTGCGGCGGTGTAGACCTTGGTGACCGATGCCGGCGTCAACAAGCGGCCCGGTTCCAGGCTACCCAGGGTTTCTGCTGGCGCGGCGCCCATTTCGAGCAAGCGTGCCTCGGCACTGACCTGGAAGCCCTGATTCGTCAATTCGGCAAGATTCGAGAAGCCCGCCGCCTGCACGCTGGCGGCAGGCACCACGACGGTAGCCAGCGTCAGCAACGCAGTGGTCATCAAGGCGGATATGGCGGATGAAGAGCGCGACGACATGAAGACTTCCCTGGGGTGGACGGACGTCACGCCGTTTCGACGCAACGAGGGCCGAGTCTACCGCCTGGCGCGACAGGATTCGACTGCGGGTCGATGACATGACCACGCCGCAGCGCTTATCGCTACCCGTCACGCTCATAGGGACGCCGACAACCCGTCGCAGGGACGCCGAGAGCCCGTCACAGGGACGCCGAGAACCGTCAGTGGGACGCCGTAGAAGAAAACAGCTGGATCACGCAGACCCCGCCAATGATCATGGCGAGCCCCACCAGGGCGGGCAGGTCGGGCTTCTCGCCGTAGACGATGATGCCGACCAGGGTCACCAGCACAATGCCAAGCCCCGCCCAGAAGGCGTAGGCGATCCCCACCGGTACGCTGCGCAGTACCAGCGACAGCAGGTAGAAGGCCGCCAGGTAACCCACCACCACCACTACGCTGGGCCACAGCCGGGTGAATTCGTTGGAGGCTTTGAGCGCCGAGGTGGCAATGACCTCGGCGACGATGGCCAGTGCCAGATACAGATAACTCATCCGCTTGCTCCCTGAAGACGACGTTCGACGATCCGGTCGAACAGCGAATTGAAAACCATGGCATAGATCAGGAAGAACAACATAAAGCCGGCGTCCAGCCAGAACGCTTCCACCAGACCGATGTCCATCCACCAGGCCACCGCAGGAAGCGTCATGACCAGAAGCCCAAGCTCGAAACCAAAGGCCTGGGCCAGACGCTGCTGCAAGGTGCGCCGGCGACTGGGGACCCAGCGATCGAACATCCAGTTCCACACCAGATTCCACAACATGGCGGCGGTGGCGAGCCCGGCCGCCAGCACTCCCATTTCGGCGAGGCCGTGACCGCTGAGCATGCTGGCCAACGGCGTGACGATCACCAGCCCACCCAGCTCAAATGACACCATATGTACCAGACGTTCCTTCAAGGACCGCATCACGTTCACTCCCGCCCGAGGGCGTTGTCGCTTGACGATGCCGCCTATTCTAGGAACTTGGCCGATGGATTCCAGCTAGTTACTATCAGGTAAACAGATAGGTAGGCCTTCCACCATGCATTGGACCCTGGACCAGATTCAGCTGTTCATCGCCTGCGCCGAGCAGGGTTCGTTCTCGGCCGCCGCGCGTCACCTTGGGCGTGCGCAATCGGCGGTAAGTACCGGCATTTCCCATCTTGAGCTGGACCTTGACTGCGAGCTGTTCGATCGCCGTTCGCGCTCCCCCACCCTGACCGCAGCGGGCCATGCGCTACTGCCGGAAGCCAGAGCCGTACAAGCTCAGTGCGAGCGACTCAACGCCCGTGCGGCGACCCTGGCACAGGGCGAAGAGGCCCAGCTGGTGGTGGCCATGCATGAAGCCTTGATCGAGATGCCCCCGGTGGACGCGACGCTGGAGGCCCTTGCCGAGCATTACCCCGCACTCTCGCTGACCCTGCTTTACGGCGCCCAGGGGGACGTCGCCGAATGGGTTGAGCAGGGCACCGCCCACCTGGGCATTCTGCTCAGTCAGGTGCATGCGGCAGGCCCCCTCGAGGGCAGTCGCATCGCCCATTTGAAGCAGCGTTGGGTGGTAGGAAGCACTCACCCCCTGGCCCAGCAGGCAGCGGTTACGCCGTCGGCCTTGGCCAGCTATCGACAGCTGATGATGGCGTCACGCCATAGCGAGGCGACGGCACCACCCCACGTCGAGCCTTGCCTGAGCCCCATGCACTGGCGCCTCAATAGCTTCTACTCCATGGCGGAGCTGACGGCCCGCGGACTCGGCTGGTCGCTGGTACCGGAGCACGTGGCAGACTATCCGCCTTTTCGCGACAAGCTGCAGACGCTGACAGGACCTGGCCTTGGCGAGCCCCCGAGCATCGAGGTCGAAACGGTCATTCGCCGCGATGCCGCCAAGGGCCCTATCGCCCGCTGGCTGGTCGCCACCCTGGGCGAGAACTTCCGCGCCGTCAGCCATAGCCTGACAGCGCCCGCTGACCCCGTCCGCTAGGGGGTTGGCATCAGACGGGGGCGATGATCGAGCGGGGCGACCAGGCGCCACAGAGGTTGGTGATGCTCGTGGTACTTGCGCTCGAAATGGGTCATCGGTGCTGCGCCGGGGTCGTGGGCCTCGACCGGCGCCGACACGCCAGTGGCCAGAGCCACCGCCGCGGCAAACTCCTCGACGTAGACCCGCCAGTTGGAGCGCACCTCAAGCCTCCCGCCCAACCCCACAATGGCCGGGAACACCGGGTGCCCGTGCCAGCGATGCTTCAGCTGGACCGACTTGGGGTAGGGATTGGGGTACAGCAGATAGTGCCGCTCGGGTTGCCAGCCCGTCGCCAGGGCCAGGCGCCAGAAATCCACCAGGTCAGCACGTACCAGCAAGGCATTGTCCGGCAGCGGACCATGGTCCCTGGACAAGCGGTCGGCGCTGCGGTCGACACCGATCACGCTGTGCTCGGGAAACTGCTCGGCCAGCCTGCGTGTCGACAGACCGACACCACAGCAGGCATCGAGAATAAGCCCTCGCTCACCCTGGGAGCGACGCCAGGCCTCGGCATCGTCAAAGGCGTCTCGGGTGTGCTGAGCCAAAGGCTTGCGCCAGACATGGGACAGGCCACGAGTGACCCTGCGCAGCAGGTCCTCGTGAGGGCCGGTCTGGGCGGAGGTCACGATACGGGGAACATCAGACATATGCGGTCTCGAGCGGGGAAAGCGGCAACAGCGACATGCTGCCGTGAATAGCACAGCCAGTGTACCAAAGCCCCGGTAAGTGAGCAGGTACAGACGCCTCAGCCCAATGCTCGCCAGCGCAAGGGCAACGGCGCCACTCTCACCATGTGCAACACCTTGCAACACACCTGGTGCACGCTGTCGCAGCAGCACTGTCGCCCTGCTCGCGCATGACGAAGGACCGACCAGGTGCTAACATCGCTGGCCTGAAATCCTATCCCGTGGCAATATCGAACGGCGTTTTGCTTGGGACACGGGCAGCATCGCGCGAGGCACGACTCCTCGCCACCTTGGCATCGAGGCATAAACACCAGCAGCACTGAAGCCAGACCGCCGAATCCACGGATTCCCGCTTCTGGCCTGTTGGCGTCACCTCGACCAAGGGCAGCACTGACGTGCTGATCTGCCCGGGTCTTCATCAGCGCCGTTTTCTGCGCTCCCAGAGCGAGCCTTTCACCCGCTTCAATACGAGGACTCCGGCTTGTCACACTTACCGGTGATCGTGGGCATGGGCGGCGTCAACCCGGCCGGCCGTACCTCGGGCCATCAGGCCTTCCGTCGCACCGTGCTCGACGCCCTTTCCGACGACGAGCAGACCTCCACCCTGCTCGGTCTGGCCGCCATGATGCGCCTGGCCCACTGCGATGCTGACCAGCACTGGCACAATGCCCAGGGCCAGGAGCTCGATGCCGCCCAACTGGCGCTCGAAACCCGTGACCAGGTACTTAGCCATACCCTGATTCGTCGCATCGAAGATCCGCGTTTCAACGACGAAGGCCTGCCGGCCAATCGTCGCGCCAACCTGGCACTGGAATCGCCGATCACCTTCCGCCTGCGTCGACGCCAGCTACCCGACGACCTGCCGCCTACCTGGCAGGTGCGTGAGGTCGACCGGCATCACCTGGAAGTTACCGTGCCAGCGGGGCAGATGGACGTCATGCTGCCCGAGACACGCCCTGCTCAGGTGCGCGCCGCCGGCCAGCTACCCAGCGGCTTTGATCCCAGCCAGCTGTATCGCAGCGTGCACCACCCCCGCGGTCTTTCCATGGCGGTGTTCGCTGCCAGCGATTGCCTGGGCGACAGCGGCCTCGACTGGGACACGCTGCGCGACCGGCTCGACCCGGATGCGATCGCCGTCTACGCCGGCAACTCGATCGGCCAGCTGGATGACGAAGGCTGGGGCGGTCTGCTCAAGAGCTTTGTGTCCGGCAAACGCGCCACCTCAAAGCAGATGCCGCTGGGCTACGGGCAGATGCCTGCCGACTTCCTCAACGCCTATGTACTGGGCAGCGTCGGCGCCACGGGCGCGGCGCTGGGGGCCTGCGCCAGCTTTCTGTACAACCTGCGCCTGGGGATCGACGACATCCGCAGCGGCCGTCGCAGAATCGTCATGGTGGGCACCGCCGATGCGCCCATCACTCCCGAGATCATCGAGGGCTTCCGCACCATGGGGGCCCTTGCCGACGATGATAGCCTGAAGGCCCTGGACGCCCTGGAGCTGCTGACCGATGCCGACTACCAGCGTGCCAGCCGCCCCTTCGCCCGCAACTGCGGCTTTACCATGGGCGAGTCCAGCCAATTCGTGATGCTGATGGACGACACCCTGGCGTTGGAAACAGGCGCGGATATCCTGGCTGCTGCACCGGAGGTCTTCGTCAACGCCGACGGCTGGAAGCGCTCGATCTCGGCGCCCGGTATCGGCAACTACGTAACCCTGGGCAAGGCCTGCGCCTTGATCCGCGACATGCTTGGAGAAAAGAGCCTGCGCGAGCGCTCCTTCCTGCATGCCCACGGTACCTCGACACCGAAGAACCGCACCACCGAGTCCCACGTCTTTGACGCGGTGGCCAAGGCCAACGGCATCACCGAGTGGCCAGTGGTGGCCATCAAGGCCTTCCTGGGACATTCCCAGGGCAGCGCCGCCGGTGATCAGCTCACCAGCGCCCTGGGCAGCTTCGCCCATGGCCTGCTGCCGGGGATCTGCACCCTGGACAAGGTCGCAGACGATGTCCACGCAGAGCGCCTTCGGTTCTTCCGTGAGACCCAAGCCTTCGTCGCAGATGCCAGCCTGATCAATGCCAAAGGCTTTGGCGGCAACAATGCCACCGGCGTGCTGATTTCGCCGAATGCCACCGAGCGGCTGCTGACCCAGCGCCACGGGGCCCAGGCGATGGATGCCTGGCGTGAGCGCCGCGAGGCCACACGGGCCCAGGCCCGTGCCTATCATCAGCAGGCGGATGCGGGGCACTTCGCCGTGCGCTATCGTTTCGGTGAAGGCGTGCTCGAAGGACCGGAGCTCGAGGTGCAGCACGACAGCATCCATATCCCGGGCTACGCCCAGCCGGTATCGCTGGCGGTGGACAACCCCTTTGGCCAGCTTGCCAACAACGACGACGAGAGACAGGAGCAAAGGTGATGACGACGGCCGTCTATCCCGGCACCTTCGATCCGATCACCAACGGTCACTACGACCTGATCGAACGGGCGTCACGCCTGTTCGAGAAAGTCGTGGTCGCCATCGCGGCGAGCCCCGGCAAAGGGCCCGCGCTGGACCTGGATACCCGACTCGAGTTGACCCGAGACGTGGTCGCCCCCCTTGGCAACGTAGAGGTTGTCGGCTTCAGCGGGCTGATGACCGACTTCATGCAAGCCCAGAATGCGCGGGTACTGCTGCGAGGATTGCGGGCGGTATCCGACTTCGAGTACGAGCTTCAGCTCGCCAACATGAATCGCGCGCAGATGCCTGATCTGGAAACCGTCTTTCTGACGCCAGAGGTCGAGAATTCCTACATTTCTTCCACCCTGGTACGAGAGATTTCTCGCCTCGGTGGAGACATCAGCAAGCACGTGCACCCCAAGGTCGCACAAACCCTGCGTAGCCATTACAATACCTGACCATCACACTGGGATTTGACGCTGCGGATGCCTCTTGCGCTGCAGGACTGATCCCGTTGATCCCGAACACCGGGACCGGCAATGCCGTTTCCCCGGGCTGCCCGCCAGGCTAACCCCCGTCGCTGTGCGACGCGCCTGACCGGAAGCCCCGGCCCCAGGGCCGCGACTCTGCGTGAGGACCCTCAATGTCACTGATGATCACCGACGAGTGCATCAACTGCGACGTCTGCGAACCGGAATGCCCCAATGGCGCCATTTCTCCCGGCGAGGAGATCTACGTCATCGACCCCAACCTGTGCACGGAGTGCGTCGGTCACTACGACGAGCCTCAGTGTCAGCAGGTGTGTCCGGTGGACTGCATACCGCTGGACCCCGAGCGTGTCGAAAGCCACGAGACGTTGATGGAGAAGTACCACATCATCACGGCGGCCTGATCACCTCCGGCCATCGTCGACCATACTGACGCTAACGTGCTAACGCTGACGTGCTGAGGCCGGCATGTCTATGCTGAAAGTTCATGCTGACCGTTCACGCTGACCGTTCACGCTAGCAGGAGCCGCCCCAGGGCGGCTCCTGGCGTTTACAGCTTGACCACTGCACGCCCACTCAGGGCCTCCGGTAGGTCAGGCACGCTGATCCCCAGCAGGGTGAGCGGCGTGATCGCGGGCCGGCGCTCAAGACACACGATCAGGCTGTCGCCCTCAAGACGCACTCTGGCACCATCGGCGCATCCTGGAGTCTGCTCGGCGCTCCAGCCCATGGCGCTGATACTGTCGAGTACCCGCTGCGCGGCGTCAGACTCGACGTCTTCCTCGGCGAGCCACGGGGCACTGGCGACCACCGCGGCAGACCTCGCCGCTTCGCTGGCCACCTGGGTCAACTGGTGCTGCTGCACCATGGCCACCGAGTAGCTGATCAAGGCGTACAGCAGCAGCAGGAAAATCGGCAGCACGACGGCGAACTCGATGGCCACCGCCCCTCGCTGGCCCTGCACTCCCCTGCGGTGTCTGTTCATCGCTCCTCCACCGAGTCATTCGGTTGTCGTATCAGGGCGACTCGCCGTCCTGACAGCCTGCCCAGCTGGTGGCGCACCCCGTCAGCGACTCAACGCCCCCTGCATCCACCGCCAGCACCCGTACATCCAGGGTGTTGACGCCGATGCCCAAGCCCTCGAGCGCCGGCTCCAGCAAGGTCGCGTTGACGTCAGACAGCGTCGCCGACAGCAGGGAGGGCACACCAAGAGTGGATACCAGCCCACCAAGCAAGCCCAGCTGGTTGACCACACTCGTGACCAGTCCGTCCAGCACCTGGGTCACCTGGGCCCCACCTTGGCCATCAAAGACCGCCCGGGACTGGTCGGGCCAGACCAGTCGTCGCTGCTCCTTGGCGCCCTGGGCGCTGCCCGCGGTGGCACCTTCGTCATTGGAGAAAAGCCCCAGCAACCTGACCTCCTGCTCGATCTGCACTAGCGAACGCTGGGCCACGACGCTAAGCTCGAGCCCGTCATCCAGCGCCGCCATGGCGTCGACCGCCGCGCGCCCTTCAGCCCCGGTCACCCGGGTGCTTACCTCCACATTCAGCAGTCCGGCCAGCCCAAGCCCAAGCTCCAACGACAGCTCGAGCTGCGCATTGCGGGCGACGCTGCGATAGCAGGACGATGAACAGTCGCTGGCCAGACTTGCACCAGCGGGGCCCGGAGGTCCCACGGCGATGGTCGGAGGAGAGATGACCTCGAGTGCCAGCGACAGGTCGGCCAACCCCAGCCCGACGGCGATCGAGGAAAGGTCTGCCAGCCCGAGACGGACTCCGCCCTGCTTGCTGGCGTCGAGCAACAGCGCGCCTTCCAGCAGCTCGCGAACCGGCACTCGAGCGGTGAGAATATCGCGCACCGCGACCTCTCCCTGTGGGTCGATCGCCAGCAGCTCGGCCATGGTGAAGCGCTCGCCAGGCGCCCCCGGACGCACCGGATTGGCGCTTACTGAGTCCAGTGCCTCACGGATACGCTGGCCCAGTGCCTCGAGATCCAGCGATTGGGCGAGTTGCTCTTCAAGGTCCACGTCCAGCGACTCGACCCCTAGCAGTTCGCCCAGGCTGAGCTCGAGCCCAACGCCGTCATACGCCCCCAGCACCGTCAGGTCGAGCCGAGCACCGACCAGCCGATCGAGCAGCAGCGCCAGTACTGCCGATTCGCTGGTATCGACCTCAAGCAGGCTGGTCCCGGCGCTCAGCGTTACCATCGAGGCGCGCCTTGCCACCCCGGTAGCGGTCAGCCGGGTGTTGTCGTCCACCTCGCCGCCGATCAGCTCACCCAGGTTGGCCAGCAGGCTGCTGGGCACCTCGCGCTGAAGTCTGACCTCGACGCTGTTGGCGAGCCCTGACTCCGTGAGGAACCTGCCACCGTCGTCAACCGCGCCCTGGGTCAGGGTCAGGGTGGCGTCCCCCGCGTCCACATCGATGCCATTTTCCTGCACGGCATCGATGGCCCACAGGCGCAGGCTGGCATGGCCACAGGCATCCCCCTGAAACAGCGCCTGGCAACTTGCCGCCGCGGATACTGCCGCCAGGTCCGCCGCCTGCTGCAGGCGACGCTGCTCCAGATACAGGCGCCCGGCATCCAGGGCCAGGGTCACCAGGGCGACCAGCCAGACCAGCAGGAAGGCGGTCATCACGCCGATGGCGCCTCGCTGTCGCTGCAGCCTGCCAGCCGATGTCATCGGTCGCCGTCGCGGTGTGTCAGCCTCAATCCTCGCCAAAGCCGGTCTCGATATAGCGCTCTGGAATCGGGTGGCCGAAGCTGTCCACATAGCGCTGATAGATCTGGCTCTGGACCTTGCCCGACAGCACCTGGACGGAGGGCGATGCCACGCGTCCCTCACGCTGTGCGGCCAGCATACCTCGGGTACGTTCGCCGAAGGGGTCGCGACTGGCGGGAAGTCGCACGATGCCGGGATGGCTGTTAGCGCTCTGCTGCGCTTCCGCGCGATCCGGCCATAGCATCAGCGCCAGGCTCAGCAGCAGGCAGACCATCGCCGCCACGATGAGGGTCTTGGGCTGGGTGACAATGTCCTTGCACATCACGGTCCATCGCTCCTTGCAGGAGCGCATCCTGCGTCGGCTCATCATGATTCCGTCCTCTCAGCGGGAGATGCCGCCGGGGAGATCGTACGCGGCGGCGCCGCCAGCAGTCGGGCGTCGACTCCCAGGCGTCGTGCGGTGCGTTCGGCCTGAGCGGCTTGCCCGCTCAGCCGCAGGGCCAGCACCAGGTTGGCGGCCGCCTGCTGGTGGCTGGGGTCGAGCTCCAGCGCGGTGCGAAATTCCTCCGCCGCCTGCTGCGATTCGCCTGCCAGCAACAGCAGGTAGCCGAGATCATTGCGGATGCGTGGATCGATCGGCCGGGACTCCCGGGCCTGCCGCATCAGGGTCATGGCCTGGTCGTGACGGCCAGCGCGAAAGGCATTGCGTGCCAGCCCGCGATAGCCATCTGCCACCAGGCAGGTGCCCAGCAGGGCCTCGTAGGCGCGGTTACTGCCCTCGACATCGCCGATGGCGCGTCGTGCATCGCCTTCAAGACGCCAGGCAAGGGGCAGCCCATAGTCACCTGCCTCCAGGTGAGCGGCGGCGGAGCGCGGCTTGCCGTCGTCCAGCATGCGCTCGATCAACGACAGCTCGACACCGATATCGGCAGCATAGCGGCGTCCACAGGGCCCGCTGCTCTGCTGCTGGGCGTCGCCCACCACCTCGACGGCCGGCGCGAACGCCGTCATGGGCATGGTCTGTGAAGACGCGCTGGTACATCCACTCAGCAGCGAGACTCCCAGCAGCGCGGCCAGGACGCACCACGCGCCCGCCATTCCGGGGTGCCGTGGCATGCCAGCTGGTGGTTGGCCGGAAGCGGCGAGGATGGAGTGGCGATCTCTCGATGTCATCGGCGTCTCCCACCGGTAGTGAAGCAAAGGACTCGGCATCAGGGCCCTCCCAGGGAACCCATCAGTCCACTCAGGTTGACCAAGGCGGGACCGGCCATGACGATCAACAGGGCGGGGAACAGACACAGCATCATCACCAGCGACATGGTTCCTGACAGCTGACTGACACGCTGTTGCAGGCGTGTGCGGCGCTGGGCCCCAAGGCGTTCCACCAGGGTGGTCAGGCTATCCCTGGCGCGGCCTCCCGTTCTGGCGATCTGGGCAAACATCAGGAAGAACTGCTCGACGCCTTCGCTGGCCTGCACCGCGGCCAGCTCTTCCAGCACCTTCTCGCGGTCCTGGCCGCTGTCGATGCGGTTGGCGGCGATCCGCAGTTCCAGCACCATATCCGGGGTCGTCGCACCCAGCTGTTGAATCAGTCGATGCAGCAGGCTTTCCAGGGTCATGCCGGTGTCCCACAGCATCCGCGTCACCTGCAGCACCAGTTCGATATCTTCATCGAGCCGCAGCGTTCGACGACGACGCTTGCGCTCCAGCGCGAGCCACCCCAGCCCCGCTGCGAAGCCCCCCCACAGGGCAGACATGACCACGATACCCGCCACAGGCCTGCCGCCCATGATCGCCAGCAGCCCGCCCAGCATGGCGGCGCCGACCATGACCACGGCCCACGCCAGCAGCACCGCCAGCTGAGCCTTGGCCCCCACATGCCCAGACTGCCGAAGACGCAAGGACAGCCGTCCCGCCAGACCAGGGCGGCTGGCGCGACTGCGCCATAGACCGCGCCCTTCCCGCAGTAGCCGCGACTCCTCCCGCCGGCGCTGTCCTTCCTCGCCCACGGGCAGCCGCGTACTGATCAGCAAGGCTGCGGCCGCCAGGGCCAAGGCCACGACGGACCCGCTCCACCAAAGATTCCACATCAGCCGCCTGTTCTCCTTGTCTGTCCTACCCGCGTTGCAGCGCCGGCAGACGTTCGTTGCAGCGAGGGGGTCATACCGACTTGAGCATGCGCCACAGCAACCATCCCCCGCTCAGCTGCAGGACCACGGCCAGCGCCAGGGCCTGGCGACCTCCGCTGCTCTCCAGCATGGGCAGCAGAAACGCCGGCTGCGTCAGCTGGATAAACAGCGTCAACAGCAGGGGGGACAGGCCCAGTACCAGAGCACTGATGCGGGTTTCTCCGGTCATGGCCGCCAACTCACGACCGCTTTGCTCGCGCTGGTGCAAGGCGGCGGCAAAGGCATCGAGCATGTCGGACAGGCTGCCGCCATGGCGTTGGTTGATGCGCATGGCGGTAGCCAGCAGCCCCAACTCGTCGAGCCGCAGTATCTGCCCCTCACGGGCCAACCCTTCGTCCAGTTCCTGACCGAGCTGACGCCTCAACATGACGCGAGACAGCGCATCCGACAGTGGAGGACGCACCCGCCGTGTCGCGTGCACGAAGGCGGTTTCCAGCCCTTGACCGGCCACCAGGCCACGGCTGACCTGACTGAGAAATGGCGCCAGCTGGCGGCGTGCACGGCGCCGGGTGCGCGCGGCACGCACACGAATCAGCGCATTGGCCAGCACCACCACCAGCACCACGGTCGCCGGGCCCCAGACGGCCCCCAGGCGTGACAGCAGCAACATCGCCAGCACCAGCAGACTGCCACCGGCCACAGCGACACTCAGTGGCGAGGCGGGCAACCCTGCCGCCGTCAGGCGCTCGACCAGCCATTCCATCAGCGAGTCATGGGCAACCAGCGAGCGGCGTCGCGCGGTGCGCTGACCGCCAGCCGCGCGCTCGGTGTGGGCACGCGCGCTCTTCATCAGTAGCCATGCAGCCGTGGCAAGGCATGCCGCCACCAGCGAAAAGACCACCCAGACATTCATGGGTGCGCCTCCTCAGCGCCATCCACCAGCGCCGCCAGCAGCCGCGGCCAGCAGACCGCAGACGCCTGGTCTGCTGGCCGCGCCGTGAGGTGGTCAGTCACCGGTTGCCCCTCTCGGTAGAGCGGCTCCAGGACCACCTCGCCCTGGCGTAACCCGACCACACGCAGCACCTCTGCTACCCGACGCTGACCGCTGCTGTCGCGAGCGACGTGCACGATCAGGTCGAGCGCAGTGGTGATGATTTGACGCACCAGCGCATCGGTCCCCTGAAAGCGCGACATGCGCACCATCATCTCCAGCCGTACCACGGCATCGGCGGCCGAATTGGCGTGAACGGTACTCATCGAGCCCTGATGTCCCGTGTTCATCGCCTGCAGCATGTCCAGCACTTCGTCGCCCCGACTTTCCCCCAGCAGGATCCTGTCGGGGCGCATGCGCAGGGCATTCTTGACCAGTGCACTGGCGCCGACCTCGCCTTCTCCTTCGATGTTCGGCGCACGGGTTTCCAGCCGCACCACGTGGTGGCTGGCCAGCTGCAGCTCGGCACTGTCCTCGATGGTGACCACCCTCTGCTGGGGTGGAATCGCTGCGCTCAGCACGTTCAGCAGCGTCGTCTTGCCGGCTCCGGTGCCACCGCTGACCAACAGATTGCAGCGCTCTTCCACCGCTCGGCGCAAAAAGGCCATGAGGTTGGCCGGCACGCTGCCCATGGCCACCAGGTCCTGCCCGGTCAGCGCCTCCCGCCGAAACTTGCGAATCGAGACGCTGGGCCCGTTCAGCGACAGCGGCGCAATGATGGCGTTGACCCGGGAGCCATCGGCCAGGCGGGCATCCACCATCGGACTGGATTCATCCAGACGCTTGCCAAGGGGCGCCAGCATGCGCCGCACGACCCTGAGAATGTGATCATCATCGAGGAAGGCGAGCTGACACGGCTCCAGCCGGCCACGGCGTTCAACGTAGACCTGGCGATGACCATTGATCAGGATGTCGGAGATGGTGTCATCGGCCAGCAATGGCTCCAGGGGCCCGAAGCCATTGAGCTCGCGACAGACATCCTCGACCACAGCGTCGACACTGTCCGTCGGCGTGGCGTAGCCCCGCAGGCTAAGCGCCTCTGTCACCAGCTCGCGCACCTGCTGACGCAGCTGCATGGGCTCATCGGCGATGCCCCTGACGTCATCCTCCAGGCGCTCGACCACCAGCTGGTGAAGCTCGCTGATCAAGGCAGGCTCTGCCCCCGGCGCCGCCTTCCGCGGACTGACCTCGGCACGCTTTTGACGAAATGGCATGGCGCTCTCCTCTCACCCCACCCACAACCACCGATCAGCGACTGAAGCCCACCTCGGACACACGCTCTATGGCTTGTGCATCCTGTGGATCGAACATCAGTTCCAGGAAGTTCGGGTCATAGCTCTCGAACGCGGCGCCAGGCATCGGCCCCAGATCCACCCCGGCGGCCAGCGGCCTGACCAGGTGCGGCGTCACGATCATGACCAGTTCCTTCTCGTCACGATCCAGGCGTGTCGAGCGGAAGAACGCGCCGATGACCGGGATATCACCAAGCCCAGGGATCTTGTCGACGCTTTGAATGATGTTGCGGCTGACCAGACCACTGATGATGAAGCTCTCGCCGTTGCCCAGCTGCACCGTGGTATCGGTGCGGCGCACGTTCAGCGCCGGCACCGCGATACCGGCTGTCTGCACCCCGCGGGAAAAGTCCAGCTCGGACACTTCGGGCGCCACCTTGAGCATGATGCGACGCTCGTCCAGCACCGTCGGCGTCAACTGCAGACGGATACCGAACTCCTTGAAGTCGACGCTGATCTGGTCGTCACCGCTTTGCACGGGAAAGGGAAATTCGCCACCGGCAAGAAAGCTGGCGCTCTGGCCAGACAGGCTGACCAGGCTGGGCTCTGCCAGGGTATAGGCAAAGCCATTGGCGCTCAGGGCGCTGAGTGCCGAGAGCACGCCACTGGTATTGACCTGAATGATCGAGAAGCCGCCGTCACCCGCATTGGGGGCCACCGCACCGCCCGCCAGGAAGTCGAGCGTCTCATCGCTGCGGCCCAGGGCAAAGCGGGTCGAGCCTGCCTGGTTGCGCCCGATGAAGAAGCCCGCGGAGGCCATGCGGCTGCGGTTGACCTCTACCACGCGGATGTCGGTCTGGACCTGCACCGGCCCGGCCTGGGTGGTCCCATCGATGGGATCGCTGGCAAAGCGAGAGATCGCCTGATCATGGCGTTCGAGGGAGCGCGTCACGCCACGCACGTTAGGACGCGAGGTGCCGGGGGCCAGAGAGTACTCCGACTCGAGCCCCTCGCCACCGGCGGGGCGCACCTGAATCAGAGTTTCCCGGGGTTGGCTGGCACCGTCGACCCATACCTTGAGGCTGGTGCTTCCGGGGCCGACGGCGGTCACCAGCAGCGACCGCGGGTCCAGCACCTGGGCGTCAATGATGTCACCCCGCCCCACCGCGGTGCGGGTGATACGTCCTGGCTGGCCCAACCACTGCTGATCACCGACGGCGAGGCTCAGCCGTGACTCGGGTGACTGCGCCAGCCCCACAGCGGGGATCAACGCTACTGCCAGCAGCAGCGCGGCTACCAGGCGTTTGCCTAGCGCCAGTCCGCGCCCTGTCCCGCAGGCACACACTCTCCAGCACACCGACCTCGGTCGGGCGATCTTGCCATCTAACTGCATGCTTGGTCCTGTTCCCTGCGCGGGTTCCGCTAGCCATGGCGACTGCCGCCACCGCTGCCGAACCTCTCATTATGATGTCAGTCTGTTGACCGCCCGTTTCCAGCCTTCCTACCGCTGGCTGCCCGCGATCACGGCAGTGAGACCACTCGACTGCTGGCTCCGATGTGTTGCACCACCTGGTATCCCTGGGCGCGTGACGCCTGCGCCGCCGGTCTGGGCGGTTCTCGCTCGATACCGGTAAGCTCATCGAAGCTGACGCTATTGCCGGGCTGGCTCAGGCTCTGGCCCAGCGATACCGGCAGGACGCTCTGCCCCAGCGCGAAGCGCAGACCGTCATCGAAGGATTCGCCCAGAGCCGCTTCCTGGTTGCCCACCACTGCCAGTCGCAGCCGACCCGTCGCCTCGGCCAGCAGCAGCCGCGCGGTCTGGGTTTCCGGCATGGCCAGCACGGCCGTGCGCTCGGAGCCACTGTCTTCCTGGCGGTCGCCACCTACCAGGCGCTCGCCTACCCCGAGCACGCTGACATCGGAAAACAACCGCCGTGCCAGCCGATGGCGCTGACCGTTGCCGTCATCCGTCTCGGCAAAGAACAACACGTCGACCCGGTCCCCCGGCGCCACGAAACCACCGCCGCCGATGACCGCGTCGATACCCACCCCGACGGCACGAAAGCCTGGGGGCACCACATCGGCCAGGGCACCACCGCCGACGAATCCGCCCGGCCTCAGTACATCGCCCTCACCGAGGGGCCGCGCCAGGCGCGCATCCGGCACCTGGGCCAGCTCAGCAAAGCTGCCATCCAGCGGGGTAGGAAAATAGGCCAGCCGCAACGCATCGGGCAGGTCAGAGGGACGCTCCCCCGCACTCAGCTCCCGAGCGGCCACCAGCACCGGATAGCCCAGGGGTTCGGGCGGCGCAGAAGGTTGCATCGACTCAATCCCCGCACCCAGCGGAGGTGCTTCGGTACTGCTCGTGTACCACCCTAAGCCTGCCAGCATAATGGCCAATAGAATGAGCACCGTTGCCGCGACTCGCAGCCCTTTCACTCCCACTCCGCTCGCCTCGTTTATAGCCGCCATTGATTAGCCACCGACATCGACAATACCCAAAGGAGTTCGATACAGCTGAAGTGACTCAGTCTCCCGCAGAGCCAGTGATGCCGAGAGTTGTCTTTACGTCATCAAGGAGGCTGCTGATCATATCGGCCAGAGATCCACCACCTGCGTCTCCTGCACCAAATACAAAGAAGAGCGCTGCGGCGATCAAGGCGACGATAACGCCGTATTCAATAGCGGTTGCCCCGCGCTGACGGCGGCGCTGGGGGCACTGAGGCTGCCTGGCAGCGACCTTGACGGCCTTGGGGCAAAGGGGGTTCGCGAAAAAGAGAGGGGACTTTTTCATTGTGGATACTCCTGCGTAAAATCGATATTTTTATATACGTTATATCTTAATTACCGATTCATCATTGTTCGTCACACGGTCACCAAGATCGCCAGTCTTTATGGGGCTGTTCCTTCTCACCCGTGATGTCTACTGGCTGCTTCTTACTCCTTCTTGCTAGTCCTTTTTTATTAATTCATAGGATTATCTTATTAGTAGCCAGAAGAGGTATTTATGTCACCTTAGAGATGGCAACGGAATGTAATTTTTTGGTAGTGACTGATACTAAACATTTCATTCGGATATCAATGAACCAGCATTCAATATGTCTGACATTGCACACGCTGTGCCGTTATGAAGGACGCAACCAACGGACCAGCGGCCATTCCGTGGCCATCCATCGCACCATGACGATCCGGATGACGCCATTGCGTCATGACCGCCAAGGCGTCCCGCTTGACCCGTGAGGTCGGCGCCGGGACACTGCGCTCCTCACCCGAATCTTCATCAGCCGAGCAGACGTGCAACCGTGGCCAGTCTTCCACCCTCTTCCCCCAGCGGCCTAGCCGACACCCTTGGTCGACTGCCGCGCATCGCTGCGCTGGCCTGGCCGATCATCCTGTCCAACATCACCGTGCCCCTGCTGGGGCTCGTGGATACTGCCGTGGTCGGCCACCTGCCGGACTCACGCTACCTGGCCGGTGTGACCCTGGGGGCCACGCTGTTCGGCTTTCTCTACTGGGGTTTCGGCTTTCTGCGCATGGGCACCACCGGCCTCACTTCCCAGGCCATGGGGCGCAGTCGAGATGACCAGGTCCGTCATCTGCTCGGCCAGTCACTGCTGCTGGCCGGCGCCATCGGCGTGCTGTTGATCCTGCTGGGGCGCCCGCTGATTGCGCTGGGGCTATGGCTGCTCGATGGCAGCCCGCAAGCCAGTGAACTGGCCGCCAGCTACGCCGAGATCAGGCTGCTGTCGGCCCCTGCGGTACTGGCCAACTACGCCATCCTTGGCTGGTTCCTGGGGCAGCAGAACAGTCGTGTGACGCTGGCACTGCTGCTGACCAATAACGGCGTCAACATCGTCCTCGACCTGCTGTTCGTGGTGGGCCTGGACATGACCAGTGACGGCGTCGCCTGGGCCACGGTGATCGCGGACTACTGCACGGTGGCGCTGGGGCTGTGGTGGTGCCGGCACCGCCTCGGCCGCTTGGGCGGCCACTTCGAGCGGGCCCGGCTGTTTACCGTGGGCGCCTATCGCGAGCTGTTCTCGGTCAATGCCAACCTATTCGTGCGCACGCTGGGGCTGCTGTTTGCCCAGGCATTCTTCACCGCCCAGGGGGCCGCCCAGGGGGATACGGTATTGGCGGCAAATGCGGTGCTGCTGCAGTTCATCATGCTCACCTCCTATGGCCTGGACGGATTCGCCAATGCCGCAGAAGCGCTGACCGGCCATGCCATTGGCCGCCGGCGCTTCGATGACTTCGCCCTGTCGGTGCGAGCGGCTGCCCTGTGTTCGCTGGCGACAGCCGCCCTGGCAAGCCTCGCCTTTGCCCTGGGCGGTAACGCCTTGATCGCCCTGCTCACCGGGCTTCCCGAGGTACGCGCCAGCGCCGCGGATTTCATGCCCTGGGTGATCCTGATGCCCTTGGTGGCGGTATGGAGCTACCTGCTCGATGGGGTCTTCATCGGCGCCACCGCCATTGCCGAAATGCGCAACTCGATCTTTATTGCACTGGCCGCCTATCTGCCCCTGTGGTGGCTGACCCAAGGCATGGGAAATCATGGACTTTGGTTAGCCTTTACGACTTTTACCGCAGTGCGTTCCGGGGTCCTTGTGGCCTACTATCTTCGCTATCGCAGCACGCGCTGGAGCAGCACGGGTTAAGGCCTTCGCCCGGTCGATGCCCCTGCTGTCAGCTCAGATGCCGGTGTATGCCCAAACGTCATCGCTTGAAAGGTGACTTTGACGCCCGGCGGCGGACTGCGGCACCGTTGACGCCAGGTGGCCGGGAAGGCCATTTTCACAACCAGAAGAAGCGAAATACGCCATGTTGAGAGCTCTGTCACGACCCGCCGTGAAACTGGTGGAGCGCTATCTACCAGATCCCTATGTCTTCGTCCTGCTCCTGACCATCATCGCTGCGGCAGCGGCCATCGCGGTGGAGCGCCAGTCGCCCATGGCGGTGCTGACGTACTGGGGCGACGGTTTCTGGAACCTGCTGTCCTTCTCCATGCAGATGCTGCTGGTACTGGTCACCGGCTTCATGCTGGCCAGCTCGCCACCGGTCAAGCGCCTGCTGGCAAGTCTGGCTCGCATCGCCAATAACGCGGGTGCCGCCATCCTGCTGGTCACCCTGGTGTCGCTGGCCGCCAGCTGGATCAACTGGGGCTTCGGCCTGGTGGTGGGCGCCCTGTTCGCCAAGGAGCTGGCCCGCGTCGTGCGCGTCGACTATCGCCTGCTGGTCGCCAGTGCCTACTCCGGCTTCGTGGTCTGGCATGGCGGCCTGGCCGGATCGGTCCCCCTGACGATTGCCACGGAAGGGAACCCCTGGGCAGAGCAGATCGGTGTCATCGGCACCGGCGAAACCATCTTTTCCTACTTCAATCTGCTGATTGTGCTGGCTCTGTTCATCGCGGTGCCGCTGGTCAACCGCATGATGCTGCCGGGGGAAAAGGAAAGCGTGTACGTCGATCCGGCCCTGCTGGGTGAGGAAGAAGACCGCCGCGTGCGCATCAGCCGCCCGGCCGAGCGCCTGGAAAACAGCATGACGCTGGCGCTGCTGGTGGGTATGCCAGGTCTGATCTACCTGATCAGCTACTTCGTCGGTGGCGGTGGCCTGAACCTGAACGTGGTCAACTTCATGTTCCTGTTTCTGGCCATCGTGCTGCATCGCACCCCTCAGAGCCTTCTGAACAGCCTGAACGAGGGGATCAAGGGCGGGGCTGGCATCGTCATCCAGTTCCCCTTCTACGCCGGTATCATGGCCATCATGGTGCAGTCAGGACTCGCCGAGACCATGTCGCAGGCCATGGTGTCCTTCGCTACCGAGACCACCCTGCCGTTCTGGACCTTCATCAGCGCCGGCATCGTCAACATGTTCGTGCCTTCGGGCGGAGGCCAGTGGGCCGTCCAGGCACCTGTCGTCATTCCTGCCGCTCAGGCGCTTGGCGTGGACATCCCGCGTGCCGCCATGGCGGTCGCCTGGGGCGATGCCTGGACCAACCTGCTGCAGCCTTTCTGGGCGCTGCCGGTGCTGGGAATTGCAGGACTGAAGGCCAAGGACATCATGGGCTTCTGCCTGGTTCAGCTGTTTATCACCGGCATCATCATCTCGGTGTGTCTGACCTGGCTATGAGCCGCCCGAGCCGGGCGAGATGATGGCAAAGGCGGGCCGATCGGTCACCGCCCCGCTGTACAGTGCCGGCAACAACTGAGTTTCAACGTGCGCCTTGTCTCCGCTCGCGGAGGCAAGGCGTTATGCTATGTGCATCACAGACCGAACTGCATGCTTGAGGAGCCATCCATGCTAGAACAGAGCCTCCCGGGTCAGCACGAACTGACCATGACCGTGCTGATGACACCCGACATGGCCAATTTCAGTGGCAAGGTGCACGGTGGCGCCATCCTCAAGAAACTCGATGAGGTGGCCTATGCCTGCGCCAGTCGCTACTCAGGTCACTATGTGGTCACCCTGTCGGTCGACCAGGTGCGCTTCAAGCAGCCCATCCATGTGGGTGAGCTAGTGACCTTCCTGGCCAGCGTCAATCACGTCGGCCGCTCGTCAATGGAAATTGGCATCAAGGTGGTGGCGGAGGACATTCGCCAGAAGATCATTCGCCATACCAACAGCTGCTACCTGACCATGGTCGCGGTGGACTCGGACGGACGCCCCGCCACGGTGCCGCCGCTGACGCTGGACACGCCGATACGCAAGCTGCGCTATGAAAAAGCCACCCTGCGCAAGAAGCTGCGCAAGCAGGCAGAAGAAGAGGAGCAGCGCACCCAGCAGGAGCTGGGCCAACGCTGAGACACCCGAAGCCGTATCCGACGGATGACTCGACAGGCCAGCCGCTAGGCGGCCTGTCGCAGCCTGCGGTTACGGTGCTGGTTCCTGTTACGGTTCCTGGTTGCTGGCCCGCACCATCACAATGCCGGCCAGCACGTGGGATCAACCGCAGCCCAGCTCGACAATCGTATCGGCGTCATCCAGGCGCACGTTCAAGCGGTCCAGGCGCAGGTCCATGGTCGCCACTCCGCCCGGTCTCAGCACGCGCAGGGTGTTGGCACCACTTTCGGCTTTCAGGCGTTCGTCTTGAGCCTCCTGGTAATGCTGCCCCACCCAGTTCTGAACAGCCGCCGCGTCACAGGCTTCGGCCAAGGGAGCCCGCTTGGGTGGCAACGGAGCGGGCTCACCGGTCCCGCCCGACGACGCGCTGCACCCTGCCAGCGCAGCAACCATGAATAACGGAAGAAGTGCTTTCATCATCGGCCTCCAGTGCCTGAATATCCTTTCGTCTGGCCCATGGCAAGGGGCCACTTGCTGCCTGAACGCTGGCGCCAGGCGGCCCTGCACATGACAAGGGGCCAGCATAGCAGATGCCTTGAGCCATGCTTGGCATCCCCTCCTGACTTGCCTCATGTTCCTTATTTTTTCATCACTGGCTAGGCGCCTGCCCTGTCCACAAAAAAGCGGTGATGCACCTGAGTGACATCACCGCCGTTTGTGTTTCTCATTCTTTTACTTTGCGTATTCCTATTCCTGTCGCTGGATCAGCATCCCTGCGTTGCCGTGGCTCTCTGCCAGGGCCTTGCTGCCAAGGCCTTGGAGAAAGCCTGGCGGAGTGCAGGTTTGTGGCCAGCGATCAGGCGGAGCTGTTCTGGATGGCTTCACCACCCTTCTCGATGTCCTGGCCGACACCCCGCACCGTGTTGCAGCCACTCAACAGCGCCAGGGTAAACATCGATACCAGAATCAATGCCAGCGTCCTTTTCATTGTCCTTTCTCCTTGCAGCCAGGTGGGTAAGCAAAATACATCATCCTCAGATAATCTAGCACGATGACGTTCATTCGCTAGGCTTTGTGTCGCGTTTTTCGAGGGCCTGCACAGCACTCAGTAGAGGGCCAGGCGAAAAATGATCACGGCAATCACCGCCACCGTCAGCCATTTGACCACCATGGCGCCCCGGGAACTCATGTTGACCTTCACCGCCAGCCAGGCACCGGTCATGCTGCCGGCGGCCAACACCAGGCCGTAGCTCCAGCGCACCTGGTCATGCCACAGAAAGATGCCCAGGGCAGGCAGGGTGTAGACAAGGATGATCAGCACCTTGAAGGCATTGACCTGGCCAAGATCGATCTTGAGCATGCGATATAGCACGATCATGAACAGAATCCCGACCCCGACCTGCAGGAAGCCGCCGTAGACACCGATCACGAACATCGCCAGATAGATGCCAGGGGTCAGCCGCTCCACCGTCAGGGGCCGAGTGTCGATCTTCGGTTGTGGCAGCAGCATGATCACTGCCGCGGCGACCATCACCACCATCAGGATCGTCTCGAACAACGCATCGCTGACCTGAAGCGCCAGCCACACGCCCAGCATCGAGCCCAGTACAGCAGGCACCGACAGGCGCAGGCTGAGCCCGATATGACGGGCTCCTGCACGAAAGAAGTTGGCCACCGCTGACACGCTCTGCAGCGTGATCGACACCCGATTGGTGCCGTTGGCCACCTGAGGGGGAAGTCCGAGAAACATCAACAGCGGCAGCGTCAGCATCGAACCACCCGCCGCCAGCACATTGATAAAACCTGCCACGATACCTGCCGTCAGCAGGGCCGCTCCCTCGACCAGGGTCATCGTCTTTCCTCTCTCGCTTGTATCGAATAGGGGGTGTATCGAACTGGGGTTGTATCGAGCAGGGGTGACGTCGAACAGGAACTTTGTCGAATAGATGCCCCTGTCGTGGCCGCCTGATGTACCCTGCCTGAAACGCCATTCAGGAGCCCGCCATGAGCGATTTCGTCATCGACTCACGCCTTGTCGCCGACACCTATCCCGTCACCGAACTACCGTTGTGTCAGCTGCGCCTGATGGATGATGCCCGCTATCCCTGGCTGGTACTGATTCCCAGGCGGGCCAACGCCATCGAGGTGTTCGACCTGTCGGAAGCCGACCAGCAACAGCTGTGGCGAGAAGCCACTCGCCTGGGCCAGGCGCTGAAGACCCACGCCGGGGGTGACAAGCTCAATATTGCCAGCCTCGGCAACATGGTGGCGCAGCTGCACGTGCATGTGATCGTGCGGCGAGAAGGCGACGCGGCCTGGCCAGGGCCGGTGTGGGGCCACAGCCAGGCCATCGCCTACGACAAGGACAGCTTGGCCGCCACCAAGGACCGTGTGCTGGCGCTGGCCGGCGGGCTGTCCTTGCGCGCCTGACGGACTGTCACACGCCGAGGCCACCACTGCGACTACCTGGCGCCATCAGTGGCAAGCCAGGATCCGATGCGCCAACCTGCAGCATCAGCAGAACGCCCAGTCCGATGATCAGCACGCCACCGGTCAGTGCCACCATGGCGGCCAGGCGTGCCACGGCGCGACTTCGCGTGGCGGATGTCCGCGCCACGCGAGCGGACACCCAGTCCCGTGCCAGCACGCTGGCGATGCCCAGGGTGGAGACCGTCATGGCGGTACCCAGCGACATCGCCAGCACCGCTGCCACCCCCATCCATGGCTGGCCCAGCAGGCTGGTCACGCCCATCAACAGCACGGCCCCCGAACATGGCCTGGCACCGATCGCCAGCACGGCCAGCCAGGCCTCGCGACCACTGCCATCCGGCGACACATGGTGATGACCGCCACAACACTCGTGATGATCATGATGCGCACCATGAGCATGATGCCCGTGGGACGGATGTTCGTGGTGGTGCGCCTCGTGATGGTGTGCCCCATGGTGCTCAGACCCAGCAGACTGCTGCGCTGGGCGCGACAGCGACACCAGCCGCTTCAGCGCGCGTCCGCTCAGCCACAGCCCCAGCAGTGCGACCAGGGCGAAGCTCAACCGCTCGACCCACACCACACTGCCCAGTGCCTCGCGGGTCAGCCAGCCCAGCCCCTGCACCAGCGCCAGTATCAGCAGGATGGCGACCGCTCCCTGCATCAGCGCGGCTCCCACCGACAGAGCCAGGGCGCGACGCCAGGCGCCTCCCTGGGAGACCAGGTAGGCGCTGATCACAGCCTTGCCATGTCCTGGTCCTGCCGCGTGGAAAACGCCGTAAAACAGGCTCAGGCCTATCAAGGTGGCCCAGGCTGCAGCGGACGGCGTCTGGTCGATTAGTGTGACCGCCTGAGTCAAGCGACGATGCAGGTCGGCCTGCATGGCGAGCACCCAGTGGCCGAGCGTATCCAGCGCGCCGGTCACCGCCAGCAACAGCAACACGCCCGCGACGGCGCCCACCGCGAGAGACACCTGAACCCAAGGTTGTTGAAGCTTCAGCACGATACACGCCCCGTCTCGGCAAAGAAGCGTCCTAACCCTTCCGGCGCGCTGTCGTCGATATCCAGCTGGGCGGCCGCCATCACCTTGTCCGGATCGGGTTCGGCAATGATGACCGATGCCTGACAGCCGTCGGGCGCTGTCAGCGCTTGGTCCAACGGACCATCCGCATCGGCCTCGTGGACCACCTCCACGTAGTAGGAGGGGTCATATACCCGGTACTCGAGGGTGCTGCCGGCAAGTTCCCTGGGTTCGGCCAGGGGCAGGCGAAAGTGCAGCACGATACGCTCATCGCGCTCCATCACGGTGGCATCGCTGACGCCCTGAAAAACCACTTTTTCGCCGTCGATCTCGGCTTCGGTGAAAAAGTCCCGGGGAGCCAGACTGGTCAGCATGTCCCCTCCCAGGCGGTCGAGGGCCGCATCGCGCCCTTCCTCGTCGGCATCGATCTCTTCCAGCAGCACCAGACTGTAGAACGGATCAAGACGCCAGATCTGGCGTAATGCCGCCACCCGGCCTTCGCTATCGGTCTCGAGCTGGACCGACAGATCGACCCAGCTATGGGGGTGTGACAGCGCTACCTGGCTTGCCCAGGGCCCCACCAGGACAAGCACGAGACTGGTCATCGTCATCAAGCGGCGAACACGTGGCGACAGCGAATGGCGATCCCCACAGGTGGCACGGCGCTTCGGCGAGACAGCCGCGGCCAGGACGGATTGTAGTGCGTACATCAACGGGCAAGTCTTCCCTGTAGTTGAACAAACAGCGGTTCTACGACGTCAGCGGGCAGCGCGCGACCGCCACGAAATCCCTGCAGACTGACCCTGGCCTGGGTGTCTCCAACGTCCTCGACCCGCACCTCGAGACGATAGCCAGGCGGCCGCGCCAAGGAGGCATCAATGCGTCCAAGTGCACCATCTGCCTGGGTGATGACGTAGCCTTGCTCCATCAACAGGGCAAGCGCCTCGTTCAGGGTCTGCTCTGCGCTCACGGCCACCTGCATCTGCCGCGGCGCTTCCGTGGTGACCGATGGGCCTGCACAGCCGCTGAGCAACAGCAGCACGAGTATTCCCCAGCAACGGCTCATTCGATGCCTCCCGAGACACCCGCCTGGGATGCCAGCTGCTGGCGAATCGAGGCGCAGAACGAGGCATCGCTGGCGGTACGCGACTCCCGTAGCTGGCCGGTCCAGTCAAACAGACGAATGTCCCGCGTCAGCTGAACCTGCTGGTCGGTCAGCGCCACGGACACGCGCTCCACTCGGGTGGCATCATCGCTGCCGCCCCAACCCCAGGAACCGAACCCGACGCCAACTCCGGCGCCGACATGCCCACCGCTACCCCCCAGCACGAAGCCACCGAGGCGTGGCCTGACCGCATCGGCATTATGGTAGGTCGTGCGCTCGGTCTTCTCGGCACTGACCACCCCCAGCGCGGTATCGGTATCGCGCACCAGAAAGTCACGGCCTTCGAGCACGGCCACCACATCCGCAAGACTCACTGCCCCATCGACGACGGGCCACTGGCAGGCTTGCGACGGGGCTGGCTCCGCCACCGGCATCTGCTGAGGTGTGGTCTGACAGGCGCTGAGCCACGGCAACAGACACAACGCCGCCACGCCTGAGCATTTCGCCCAATCGGGGCGGCTTGAAGGACGCCATTTTTTGGACACTTGCATCAAGACCTCCTGCCGATGACGTGAAATACTTCCGAGAGTCTACGCTGTCCCGAGTCAGGGGCAAACGCTGGTCCAGCAGGACATTCCGACCAGGGGGCTGTCCATGTCGTCCCCCCTATCACCAGTTCATGTCACCAGCTCATGTCACCCGCTCATTTCTTCGAACCGGAGAGGCCACCCATGAATGTGTTGATCTGCCCCGACAGCTACAAGGACGCGCTGAGCGCCACCGATGCTGCCCGCGCCATCGCCGAGGGTGCGCGACGCGCCGACCCCACCCTGACCATGGATGAATGTCCGATGGCAGACGGGGGAGAAGGCAGCCTTGAGGCCCTGCTCAGCGCCACCGGCGCCGAGCGCCGTACCGCCACCGTGCAGGATGCTCTGGGCAGACCAGGCGAGGCTGCCTGGGGATGGCATGCCGCCAGCCAGACGGCCTATATCGAACTGGCAGAGGCCAGCGGACTGCAGGCACTGAGCCCCGAAGAGCGTACGGCGCTTCACAGCACTACCCACGGCGTCGGGGAGCTGGTCCTGGCGGCCCTCGACGCCGGCGCCCAGCGCATGCTGATCACTCTGGGCGGGAGTGCCACCAATGATGGCGGAGCCGGCATGCTGGCAGCGCTGGGGGCACGGCTGCTGGATGCCGATGATCAGCCGATTTCCCCCACTGGCGCCGGCCTCGAGCACTTGGCCAGGGTCGACCTTTCCGGGTTAGACCGGCGCCTCGACTCGGTCGTGGTCGAGGCCGCCGTGGATGTGGACAATCCGCTGCTGGGCGAGCGTGGCGCCAGTGCCATCTTTGGCCCTCAGAAGGGCGCCTCCCCGGAGGACGTCGAGCGCCTGGATGCCGCGCTATCGCGCTGGGCCGACAAGGCCGCGGAGCAGCTGGGCCAGGATTGGAGAGATGCGCCAGGCACCGGCGCCGCAGGTGGCATGGGCTTCGCGGTAAAGGCCTTCCTCGGGGGGCAGCTGCGCCCGGGTATCGAGATGATCATGGAGCAGGCCGGGATGGAGCAGCGGCTGGCCAATGCCGACCTGGTGATCACCGGCGAGGGCCAGCTCGATGGCCAGAGCCTGTCGGGCAAGACGCCGATAGGTATTTCCCGTGCGGCACGGGCCAGAGGCGTACCGGTCATCGTGCTGGCAGGACGCATGGCACCCGGCTGGCAGGCCGCTCTGGACGAGGGCGTAAGCGCCGCCTTTGCACTGGCAGATGGGCCCATGGACCTCGATGAAGCCTTGGCTCGCTGTGCCGAGCTACTGTCTGATCGCACGGAAAATCTGCTGCGTGCCATGCTCGCTACGTCAGGCCGCTAATATCTGTCGACAAGCTCTCTTGCTGCGCCTGATGGAACACGCCGCCCTGGACACGCCCCTTGAAAATGCAGGGGTTCATCACTATGTCATTAGAAGCGGTCATCAATGGGCCCTATCGCGGCGATGGAGGTAATTGGTTTCACTCCCGCCCACCGGTATCGATATCCTGTCAGGATATACAGGACCACAGCGATCAAGGAGGTATTGCATGAGCGACACCAACGCCATCGGCCTGCACCAAGGCAGCGCCAGCGACCTGGCTAACAAGCTCAACGAACTGCTGGCCAACTACCAGATCTTCTACATGAACGTGCGTGGCTATCACTGGAACGTGAAGGGCCCCAACTTCTTTGAGCTGCACGAAAAATTCGAGGAGTTCTACACCGACCTGCTGGTCAAGGTAGATGAGGTCGCAGAACGCATCCTTACGCTGGGGCACAAGCCCGTCCACGCTTACAGTGACTACACCACCCTGTCGCGGATCGGCGAAGACAAGGACGTGCACGACGGTGAGGCCTGCGTGCGCGGCGTGCTCCAAGGATATCAGCAGCTGATCGAACTACAGCGCGAAATCCTGTCGGTGGCCTCGGATGCCGACGATGAGGGCACCGCCTCTCAGGTCGGGGACTACATCCGTGAGCAGGAGAAGACCGTGTGGATGCTGGGCGCCTACCTGGGCTGACCACACCGCCACACCGGCCTGAATGATCTCGCCCCGCGCGCCAGCCACTGGCGCGCGGGGCGTTTTGCTTCCAACCACCCGACCGTCACCACCGCGCTGCCTGCGCGAGTCCTCTGACGTCGGAGCGGGTTCCAGGGCGACGTTCAAGGCGGATTCCGGGGCAGCCGTCAGGACGACCTGCCGTGGCCTTCATGGCTGCTGGCCTCATCAGTGCCGGTCAGCGTGCTGGAAGCCTCCGCCGCACGCTTCAACTCCTGAGGCAGCGGCTTTTTCATGCGCGCGCCAAGACGCTCAAGCTCCACGGCCTGGGCCACCAGGCTCCCCTGCCCGCGAGACAGCCGGTTCATCGCTTGCTGATGGCTGCTACTGGCCCGTTCCAGGTGCTTGCCCACATCGTCGAGACTCTCGACGAAGCCAGAGAACTTGCCCAGCAGACGCTCGGCCCGGGACACGATGATGCGCGCGTTCTCATTCTGGCGCTCCATGCTCCACAGTCCCGCCACGGTGCGGAGACTGGCCAGCAAGGTGGTCGGCGTGACCACCACCACCTGGCGATCGAAGGCTTCCTGAAACAGCGAGGGGTCCCGCTCAAAGGCTGCGGCGAAGGCCGGTTCCACCGGCACGAACAGAAACACGAAATCCGGTGAATGCAGCCCCGGCAACGCCGGGTAATCCTTGGCGGCGAGCCCACGTATGTGGCTACGCAGGGAGGTCAGGTGAGCACTCATGGCCGCTTCTCGCTCTGCCTCATCGTCAGCATTGACCACCCTCGTCCAGGCGGTCAGCGAGACCTTGGCATCGATGATCAGGTGGCGATCCTCGGGGAGATAGATGATGGCGTCGGGCCGCTGGCGCCCCTGTTCACCATTCATCGAGACCTCTCGCCGGTACTCGATGTCGCGCCTCAAGCCGCTGCGTTCCAGCACCGTTTCGAGCATCAGCTCGCCCCAGCCACCCTGGGCCTTCTGATCACCCTTGAGCGCCCGGGCCAGGCCAGCGGCTTCTTCTCCCAGTCGCGCGTTCAAGCTGGCCAGTTGCTCGATCTGGGACTTCAGCGACACCGCTTCACGACTGTGCTGTCCCGTCAGTTCCTCGACCCGTCGCCGGAACTGATCGACCTGCTCACGGAAAGGCTTGAGCAATGACTCCATGCCTTCTCGACTCTGCGCCTGATACGCTTGCTGGCGCTCCTCGAAGACCTGGCCGGCCAGCTGATGGAACTCCTGCTTGAGGTTGTCCCGCGCCTGCTCCACCAGCGCCATTTGCTCACGGTGGCGTGCTGCCATCTGCTCGCGTTCGGTTTCCAGCCGGGCATTGTGCTCGCGCACCTCGGCCATATGCTCACGCAGGCTGTCCCGTTCGCGCCGCAGGGTCTCCAGTTGCTCTCGACTGGCATCCAGCTGGGCATCGCTGATCGCCAGCTCCTGCTCCAGCTGACGAGAGGCCTGCTGACGCTCTTCCAGACGCTGTGTCAGCTGCTCCAGCGCTTGATCCTGGCGGCGGCGCTGCTGGCGACCACGCCAGACCAGCCAAAGCGCCACCAGGGCCAACAGCGAGACGCCGGCAAAGGCCGGCGTCATCGGGGTCGTAAGCAACGCCTCTTTCATCTCAGTCAGGGGTCCTTGCCAGGTCACTGATCACGGCCTTCAGCAGGTCATAGAATGCTTCCACCGTGGAGATCTCGACACGCTCATCGGGGGAGTGAGCACCACGAATCAGCGGGCCGAAGGAAATCATCTCCAGGTGTGGATACTTGCCACCGAGAATACCGCACTCGAGCCCGGCGTGGATGACCTTGATGTCCGGCGCCACACCCAACTGCTCCCGATGCAGCGTGCAGAAGCGCTCGAGCACGCTGCTGTCAGGCTGTGGCGTCCAGCCAGGATAGCCGTTCTCAATGCGGGTCCGAGCCCCGATCAGCTCAAACAGGGCACTGAAGCGTTCGGCCAGGTCGGCGGTGGCACTATCACGCAGCGAGCGCACCAACGCACACAGGTGAAAGCGGCCTTCTTCCAGGCGGATCACGCCAAGATTGTTGGAGGTCTCGACCACGCCCGGAACATCGACGCTCATGCGCTCGACGCCGCAGGGGGCAGCATGCAAGGCCGCCACCAGCAGCCGGCTGGCGTGACAGGTCAGCGCCTCCCGACGAGGCTCTGGGCAGGGCTCCAGGGTCAGGCGCAGGCCCTCATCCACGCCGCTCAGCTCCTGACGCAGCTCCTCCTCCAGCTGGGTGACACGACCGCGCACGTGCTCGACCTCGTCCCGGGGCACCATGATCACCGCCTGTGCCTCCCGCGGGATGGCATTGCGCAGGGTGCCGCCCTGGTATTCCACCAGGCGCACTTCTCCGCCATCAAGGGCGCGCAGCACCCGCACCAGCAGCCGGTTGGCGTTGCCCAGCCCCTTGTCGATGTCGATCCCGGAATGCCCACCCCGCAGGCCTTTGAGGCTGAGCGTCAGCGCCTGCTCTTCCTCGCTGGTCGACTCCATCGGCAGCTGGGCCTCGACCACCACATCAGCACCGCCGGCACAGCCAATGTAGACCTGACCGGGCTCCTCGGAATCCAGATTGAGCAGTATGCTGCCGGTCAGCCAGTCCTTGGCCAGGTTGAGAGCGCCCCCCATGGAGGTCTCTTCTTCCAGGGTAAAGATGGCCTCAAGGGGTCCGTGGACCAGCTCCGGCTCCTCGAGAATGGCCAGCGCAGCGGCAACGCCCAGTCCATTATCGGCGCCCAGGGTAGTGCGATCGGCCTTGAGCCAGCCCTCTTCGACCCGGGTCACGATGGGGTCACGAGTGAAGTCGTGGGGCATGTCGGCATTGGCCTGGGCCACCATGTCGAGATGGCCCTGGAGAATGACGCCGGGGGCCTGTTCGTGGCCTGGGCTTGCGGCCTTGGACAGGCGCAGGTTGCCGTAGGCATCACGGTCGTGAGCGATCCCTTGCTGCTCGGCCCAGGCCTCGATAGCGGCCACCAGGGCGGCTTCATGGCCCGACGGGCGTGGTGTGTTGCACAAGGTACGGAAGTGGCGCCAGACAATGGCAGGCGCGAGGGTGTCGAGATGTTGGTTCATGCAGGTGATGCCCAGGTTTTGCAGATGCAGGCACTCTACCCCTGCTCCGCCGGCTTGGAAAGGTGACCGATCACGTCCAGGCCATGTCCCACTGCGTCCCGAAGCCATTGTTTGACCTGTGCCTTGCCGCTGAGCGAAAGCGCCGCGGCCAGGGAACTTTCCGAGCGGCCTTGAAACGCCCAGGCCGCGAGCCACGCCAGGTCGCCATTCCCCCCCTGATCGCCATTCCCCCCCTGATCGCCACAGGTGATGGCCTGGTGAGACAGCCGGGCCAGGGCAACGACCAGGGCCTGGATCGCCGGTCGCGACAAGGCGGGTTCACGCAGGCCCCGCGCCAGATCCGTCAGCTCTCCCAGGTCATGATCATCCGGCGGCGCCAGCGTGGAATGGGCCAATAACGCCATCACCACCTGCGGCGGCAGCAGCGGCAGCTCGAACGCCAGAAGCCCTGGGAGCTGTCGCTGGAAGCGCTGGGTCAGGCGCTCAAGGATCCGCTGCCCGTCATCTGTCAGGCTCCGGGCCAGCATGACCGCGTGCTCGCCGGTGGCCGCTTCCCGGGTCAGGCCGAGGCGCACCGGACGATAGTCCCGGCTGTACCAGAAGCTCAGCAACTCGGGATCTGCACCGAAGCTGGTCCCCAGCAGCATGCAGCCATCTAGCGACGCTTGATCGGCGACATCATCGAGCAGGCGCGCTCCGCATCCGCAACGTCGCCAGTCAGGATGCACGGCAATTCTGGACACCCGGCGCAACCACCCGGTCAAGGCACCTCGCTCGCCGGCGTGTGCGGCCAGGGACTGGGCCATCAAGTGTCCCCGTGGACGCCGCTGCCCCAGCAGCACCTGCTCTGCCAGGTCGTCATCAAAGCGGCCTTCATCGATGGTCACGCAGACCGCCACCGGATGGGCCGGCGGGCCCAGCACCCACAGGCGGGTGTCAGGACCATCCAGCAGCGCCCGCAGGTCACTGGGGGTGGTGCGATAATGGGCCTGCACCAGCAGCCCGAACATCCCGCGCAGGGCATCCTCATCTTGCGCCAGGGCCGCCCGATCGATGACTGACAACGGCAGCGCCGCGACCTGGGACGCCAGGTCGCCAGCTGCCACCGGGACGTCGGGCATCTCCGCGTCCAGACACAGCAGAGCCGATATCGCCGCTTCCAGGGGATCACCGGCCGCCCAGCGTATCGGCGCGGTCAGCTCCATGGCCTGCCACTGCGGTGTGATAGCGTCAAGCTGACGTCTGAAGCGCAGCGCAAAGCCTCGACCAGAGCCTTCATAGCCGTGCACGGTGGTAGCGAAGGCGACACGCGGAAATGCCTTCAGCCACTGACCCAGCAGCGCTGCCGGAATCGCCGCAGCCTCATCCACCAGCAGGACGCTGCCGGCGCCGCCGGCTTCGCCGGTGGTCACGGCATCGCAAAGCCCATCTGGGGCCATGAAGCGCAGCCGACCGGCGGCCAGGCAGTAGTCATTGCCGTCACGCACCCCCTCCGGCAACAGCGCCGCCAGACGGGCGAACACCGCCTCCACGGATGACACCCTGGGGGCGGTCAGCAGGATCTCCAACGGCGAATCGGCGGAGGCGTGCTCCAGCATTCGCGCGCAGGCGATGCCCAGCGCCGCGGACTTGCCGCGACCACGGTCTGCGGTGATCACCAGCGGACGGCGGCGCTTGAGGCGAGACAACCGGCGCACCGCCTCGGCCTGGTCCGCGGTGAGGCAGTCAGCATCCGGGGACGGTGACACCGTTTCGGATTGAGTCGGCGATAAGGACGCCGGAGCCCGAGCTGAAGAGAGGTCTGAAGTTTGGGCTGAAGCTCGGTCTGGAGCCCCATCTAAAGAGCATGCTGGCAACAGGCCGGCATCGCCATGCCAGTGCATGACGCCATCCAGCTCGCCCAGCAAGCGGTGCAGGCGCTGAAGATAGTGACTGGTCAGCGACGCCGGCGCCCAGGGATGAGCGGCGATACGCCGGTAGTCCCGATCAGGCTGACGGCCGCCATCGTCTGGCATCAGCAGCAACAGCAGACCACCGGCGACCAGCGTCCCGGACAGCGCGCCCAGCGCATCGGGGTCGAACCCCGAGGCGGGTGACAGGGCATCGACGATCAGCAGATCGTGCTCATGCCCCAGGCGCATCCTGGCCTTGCCGAGCGCCACCATCTCCACTTCGTCCCGTGCGGGTTCTGCCACGACGTCGAGGTCCATGCCCGCCCACAGCGGCGCCTCCCAGCCCCCTTGTGCGAGACACTCCAGGGCTCGACGACGGACCTGTTCCGGCGACCCCGTCATCCACACCATCCCGCGCTGACGCTGCTGGGCCAGACGCGCACGATAGTCGCGTAGGCGCTCGAGGTCGGCATGGGTGACGAGGCTATGCATGGCGGCTCCAGGATAAATCAACTTTGGTCTAATGAAAGCACCGATTAAACGCTCGTGCGATCTATGGCGGTGCAGCATAGATCCGCTTCTAACTTATTCATTTTCTTGAATTGTCGATACTTTTTATCGCTTCAAGAGCTGTGCATATGCCAAAAAAGCGTGGTGATTCATCGACATGTGTCGCATCGAACAACGCTTGTGGACCGTGCTAGCTTGATGAAGCCGAGGCGACAGCGAGGGTCCCCCGCTGTTCGGCCACTACTCCCAGGCACCGCCACCATGGATGCCAAACGCCAACCTGGAGAGGCAGCGACCGCCTCCTTTGCAGAATCACAACAACCCACGGGGAGCACCTGCATGAAGCACACCACCACATTCACGCTTACCGGCCTGGTGGCTGGTATCGCCCTGGCCACCATGTCCAGCTCGGCGATGGCCCAGGAAAAGTGGACCATGACCACCACCTGGCCAGAGAACCTCGACCTGATCGCCATCGACAAGCATTGGGCTGAGCTGGTCAACCAGCTGGCCGGTGACGAAGTCCAGATCGAGTTCTACGCCGGCGGCACCCTGATGCCTGGCACCGAAGTCTTCGATGCCACCGAAACCGGCAGCATCCAGGCCGCCGGTGACTGGCCTGGCTACTGGGCCGGTCGCAGCCCGGCATTTTCGCCGCTGGCAACGACCACCAGCCTGTTCAACGGCGTCGACTACCTGAACTGGATTACCCAATGGGGGGGCTTTGAGCTCTACCAGGAGATCTACGGCCAGTACAACATGGTCTACCTGCCCTACGGTATCACCAACAATGAATCGGGTTTCCGTGGTGGCACGCCAATCGAGTCCATCGCCGATATCGAAGGCAAGCGCCTGCGCCTGTCCGGTCGCGACCAAGGCCGCGTCCTCGAGCAACTCGGCGGCTCTCAGGTCACTCTGGCTGGCGGTGAAATCTATCAGGCCATCGAACGTGGCGTGGTGGATGGCGCCGAATTCTCCACCCCTGGGGTGGACTACAAGGCCGGCTTCTCCGAGGTGGCTGACTACTGGATGACCCCTGGCTGGCACCAGTCCGCCAGTGTGTTCGGCGTCATGATCAACAAGGATGCCTGGGACGCACTGTCCGAGGAAACTCAGGCCAAGCTGAAGATCGCCTCTGAAGCCACCATGGCCTGGTCACTGGCCTGGTCCGAGAAGCAGTCGACAGAAGGCACCGCCAAGTTCATCGAGGATGGCACCACCATCAACCAGCTGTCCGAAGAGGATCTGGCCAAGATCCAGGACATCACCAACGAGGTGATCGTGCAGGGTGCCTGCGAGGACCCGATGCATGCCAAGGTCTATCAGTCGATGATCAGCTACCTGCAGGACTACGCCCAGTGGCGTGACGTCTCAGTGCCCTTCAACATGAGCCGCGTCACCGACAACATCCCGTCGCTCGACGACATCGAAGCCTGCATGAACTAGGCAACACGCTTGCCTTCACCGGCCGGCGGCCTTGATCAGGCCGCCGGTCATCGTTGGATATCGACGAGACTTCCACCATGAACGCCATTGCCAAGGCCATTGACTGCTTGAACGAGTGGTTCGGCCGTTTGATCGCTCCGCTGATCGCGATCATCACCCTCGTGGTGGTCTACGACATCGCGATGCGCTTCTTTTTCGGACGCCCCAGTGACTGGGCCTTCGACATCACCACCATGCTGTTCGGTACCCACTTCATGCTGATGGCCGCCTATGGGCTGCGTCATCACGCCCACGTGGAGGTGGATATCGTCAAGCAGCTGTTGTCCCGCCGTGGCCGGGCGCTGATCGACCTGCTGGGTTACCTGCTGTTCTTCACCCCCTTCATCATCATGTTCATCACTTATAGCTGGCGCTTCTTCGAACGTTCCTGGAGCCGCGCCGAATCCACCTACGGCATCGTCTCCATTCCGGTGTACCCGGTGAAGGCCGTGTTGGTCATCGCCGGTGTCCTGATCCTGCTGCAGGCCGTCGCCATCGTCATCCGCGCTATCACGGAGCTGACTACCCACGACAGGGAGGAGGCCCGATGAGTGCCGAACTTCTTACCATCTTCATGTTCTCCGGACTGATGCTGGGGCTCTTCATGGGCCACCCGCTGGCCTTCGTGCTGGGTGGCATGGCGGTGCTGGGTGCCTGGTTGGGCCCCGGCCCACAGGTGCTGGGCATCATCATCAACAACATCTACGGGCGCGCCATGGACAACTATGTTCTGGTGGCGATCCCGCTGTTTATTCTGATGGCACGCTTTCTCAACGACTCCGGCGTCACCGAGAAGATGTTCGAGAGCATGCGACTGTTGCTCGGACGTGTGCGCGGCGGCCTGGCGCTGACGGTGGTCATCGTCTCGGTACTGCTGGCGGCCACTACCGGCATCGTCGGTGCCTCCATCGCCGTCATGGGACTGATCGCTCTCGCGCCGATGCTCAAGTACGGCTACCACAAGGGGCTGTCCGCCGGGGTGATCATGGCAAGCGGCTGTCTCGGCATTCTGATCCCGCCGAGCATCATGCTGATCCTGATGGCCAGCTACTCTCCCGTGTCGGTCGGCGCACTGTTTGCCGGCGCGCTGGTGCCTGGCCTGCTGCTGGGGGGCATGTACGCGCTGTACGTGCTCATCGTCTGCCTGATCAAACCTGACTTCGGTCCCCCGGTAGGTGTCGAGGAACGCGCCGAAACCAGTACCGGCGAGCTGATCGTACGCTTGTGCAAGTATGTGCTGCCGCCCATGAGCCTGATCCTTGGCGTGCTGGGAGCCCTGTTCACCGGTATTGCCACGGCCACGGAAGCCTCTGCCATTGGCGTGACGCTGGCGTTCTGCCTGTTCTTGATCTTCGGCGACCGCAAGCTGTCGACCTGCTATACCACCTTCATCGAGGCCGGCAAGACGACGACCATGGTGATGTTCGTGCTGGTCGGCGCCACCGCCTTCACCGGAGTGTTCTCGATTGGCGGGGGCATGGATGTGATCAGCGAGCTGGTTCTGGCCATGCCGGGCGGCACTACAGGTGCGCTGATCCTGATGTTCCTGCTGGTATTCGTCCTGGGGATGTTCCTCGACTGGACCGGCATCGTACTGTTGAGCTTCCCGATCATGCTCCCCATCGTGGAGACCATGGGTGTCGACATGCTGTGGTTCGTGGTCATGGTCGCCGTGGTGCTGCAGACCTCCTTCCTGACCCCGCCCTTCGGCTACGCGCTGTTCTACCTCAAGGGCGTGGCCCCGCCCGAGGTCGAGACGCTGGATCTGTACAAGGCCGTCATTCCCTTCTGCGCGCTGATCCTGCTGGCCTGCGTGCTGATGTCGTACTTCCCCTGGCTGGTCACCGGCCTGCCCTCCAAGCTGCTCGGATAAGTACACGCAAGATCACCGCGACGGTACGAGTGAGCCTCCGCTTCGGCGGGGGCTTTTTTACTTTGCAGCGACGAGATTTCCAGTACCGAGAGAGCATACTCTTCGGCTTTTCACCCTCCCGCGCTACCGTTTTGGTAAAGCCTCGACCTAGTTCCTGCGCCGTATTACTTATCGAGAGATCCCGACCTCTCGATCCACCTACCGTGCAGGGCCCAACCGATGGCCAATGTCTCTCGCTTTACCCTACCTGCCGCCGACGCCTATCCGCTCGGCGCCAGCCTCTTCGAACCCGACCAGGACCCGCGAGGAGTGGTGATCATCCATCCCGCTTCCGCTGTCTCCCAGCGTCTCTATCAGGGGTTTGCCAATGCTCTGTGTGAACGAGGGCTGACGGTGATCTGCTATGACTACCGCGGGATAGGCCGGTCGCGACCGGAACACCTCGACCAGCTACAGGTGAGCATGCAGGATTGGGCAGAACTGGACGCCGACAGCGTGACGCGCTGGGCGCACCAGCGCTGGCCGACGCTCCCGATGCTGGCGGTGGGACACAGCTTTGGCGGGCATGCCATTGGCTTGGGCGAGGCCAGTCGACTGCTGAGTGCCGCGGTGTTGATCGCCTGCAACGCCAGTTGCCTGCGCTTCATCACGTCACCGTGGCTTCGCCTGCGGGCCTATGTGCTGCTGAAGATCCTGTTTCCTCTGCTGTCCCGCGTCGCCGGCTATGTCCCCTGTCGGCGCTTGGGGGTCAGTGAAGACGTCCCCTGCGGCGTTGCCCGCCAGTGCAGCCACTGGATCAGTCTGCCGCGCTATTTCTTCGATGATCCTGAGCTTGCCGCGGAGGCCCGCTTCGCCCGGCTGACCATACCGCTGCTGGTGGTGGGTTTCGATGACGACCCCTACGCCAGCCGCGACAGCATTGACCTGCTGGCGTCCTATTTCACCCAGGCCCCGGTGACGCGTCTGCAGCTCACTCCTGAGACGCTGGGCAGTGGCGCACTGGGACACCTGGACGGCTTCCGCCGACGCCACCGGGAGACCTTGTGGCCCCTGCTGACGGGGTGGCTGGAGCAGCACTTGGCGTCCACTGACCCGCAGGCACAGAGCACGCAGGACGCCTCTGCCGTCACACCGAATCGCGAACTCTATGCCCCCGGCGGCTGACGTCGCCGGGAGCTATCACGGCCCACTCTCAGCTCGCGCGAATGCGCATCAGCGTGCAGTACACCACCGGCACCATCACCAGCGTCAGCAGCGTCGCCACCCCCAGGCCGAACACGATCACCACGGCCATGGAGGCAAAGAACGCATCGGTGAACAGGGGCAACATGCCCAACATGGTAGTGATCGCCGCCATGGTGACCGGGCGTACACGACTGACGGCAGCCTGGACCACCGCATCATGGGCATCGTCCTGGATCTTGCGCTGGACGTTGATCTCTTCCATCAGGACGATGGCATTTTTCAGCACCATGCCGATCAGGCTCAGGGTGCCGAGCAGCGCCATGAAGGTGAAGGGTGCTCCCAACAGGGCCAGGCCCCCAATGATGCCGATCATCATCAATGGCACGATGGACCAGATGGCCAGCGACTGTCGCAGGCGCCCGAACAGCAGCACCGTGATGATGAACATGCCAAGCAAGCCCATCGGCAGCGACGACAGCAGCGCCTGCTGAGCTTCGCTGGCGGTCTCGTACTCACCGCCCCACTCGATGGCGTAGCCTGGCGGCAGCTCGATGGCCTCCACCTGGGGCCGCAGCCGTCCCAGCACGCTGGCAGCGGTCTCACCGGAGAGCGGCATGGGCTCTGCGTAGACGGCCAACATCCGCCGCCTGTCGCGGCGCTTGATCAAGGGGTCCCGCAGCTCGGTACGCAGCTCACCCAGCACGTTGCCCGCACTCAGGTAGCGCCCTTGCTCTTCACTCCAGACGTTGATGGCGCCCAGGTTATCGATGTCGTGACGCTGCCCCTCCTGGGAGCGCATCACGATCGGGATCAGCTCACTGCCTTCCCGATAGACGCCGACCTGCTCGCCATCGTTGTTGAGACGGAAGGCCTGCTGCAGACCATCGCGGGTTACCCCCACCCGGCGTGCCTGCTCATCCAGGAACTCGGGGACAATGACGCTCTCGCGATTGCTCCATGACAGGCGAATGCTGTCCGCCATGGGTTCATCCTGAAAGATGCCGCGCACCTGTGCCCCCAGTTCACGCAGGGTCTCGGGGTCATCACCGTAGATACGCGCCTCGATGCTGGCCTTGGCCGATGGGCCTACCTGCAGCGCCTGCACCTTGTACTGAACCCGCGGGAAGTCTTGTCGCAGCGTCTCGATCACGTCGCGCATGCGCGCCTCTCGGCTGTCGCGATCACGAGTCTCGACGATCAACTGGCCAAAGCTCGCGTAGCGGTCTTCCGGGGCATAGGTCAGGGTAAAGCGCTGGGCGCCGCCACCGATCACACTGGTCACCTGGGTCACGCCTTCCATCTCGAGGACCTTCTGCTCCAGCCGCTCGACGGTGCGCTCGGTATCGAGAATGTCGGTCCCCTCCGGCAGCCACACGTCGGCGAAGAACAGCGGGGTGGTGGCATCCGGAAAAAAGGCGTTCTTGACCTGACCGGACACCGACAGAGCGCCGGCCAGCAGGGCGACCGCCAGCAACAGCGTCAGGTAGCGAAACCGTATACCCAGGACAAGCATGCGCTGGAAGACCCGAAACAAAAGCCCGCGGTAGGGGTCCACGTCGTCACTCTGGTCATCGCCCGCAACGCGGTCCTTGAAGAACAGATCAAAGAAGAACGGTGTCAGGGTCAGGGCGGTGATCCAACTGAGAAACAGCGAATAGCACAGCACCCAGAACAGGGACCCGACGAACTCACCGGTGGCATCAGGAGACAGCCCTATCGGGGCAAAGGCGGTGATGGCGATCACCGTGGCCCCCAGCAAGGGCAGCCGGTTCTGTCCGACCACTTCGAGCGCCGCCTGGCGCTTGGTCTTGCCTCTGGCCATGCCGATCAACATGCCTTCGGTGACAACGATAGCGTTGTCCACCAGCATGCCCAGGGCGATGATCAAGGCGCCCAGCGAAATCTTCTGCAGCTGAATCCCATGGATCGACATCATGATGAAGGTGCCGAGAATGGTCAGCAGCAGAATCAAGCCCATCAGCAGTCCGCTGCGCACGCCCATGAACAGCAGCAGTACCAGGATGACGATGCCAACGGCTTCCGCCAGGTTGATCAAAAACCCGTTGACCGCGTCTTCCACGACGTGGGGCTGGTGATACACGGTCTCCAGCTCCATCCCTAGCGGCATGCGCTGGGACAGCTCAGCGAGTCGGGCCTCTACCCGCTCGCCGACCTCCACCACATTGACCCCGGAGGCGAAGGAAATCCCGATGGACAGCGCCGGCTGGCCGCCCGAGTGATACAACAACTGGGGCGTGTCGCTGAGCTCACGCGACACCTCGGCGATATCCCCCAGCCGAATCAGGCCATTACCCGGCCGCCCTACCACCAGCTGCTCAAGCGCTTCGACGCTGTCGAACTCGCCGGTCGGCTGCAGCGACAGGGACAGGCCATCCAGCTTGATGTGACCGGAATCGCCTACCACGTTCTGCGCATTGAGCAGGTCGCTGAGCTGTTGCGGCGAAATTCCCAGCGCCTTCATGCGGTCACGATCGAGGGACACCACCACCTGCTCCTGCACCGTGCCGGCGATGGCCACCTTCTTGACCCCCTCGACCAGGCGCAGTTCGCGTTGCAGCAGGTCGGCATGATCTTCCAGGTCCTGCTGGCCGTAGTCCGCCCCCGTCAAGGTCAGCAGCAAGCCGAAAACGTCACCGAAGTCGTCATTGACGATCGACGTGCCCGCTCCAGGAGGCAGCTGAACCTGGGCATCATTGATCTTGCGGCGCAGCAGGTCCCAGTACTGATCCAGCTCGTTCTCGCGCACCGTGTTCTCCAGCTCCACGGTGATCTGCGATAGGCCGTCGGCATTGACCGAGCTGACACGCTTGAGGTCAGGCATCTGCTGGATGGCCTTCTCCAGGCGCAGCGTGACTTCTTCTTCGACCTGCTCAGGCGTCGCGCCAGGGTACTGGGTCGAAATGATGGCGTTACGAATGGTGAATTCGGGGAACTCGAGCTGGCCCAGGCCGAAGAAGGAGACGACGCCGCCGATGGCCAGCAGCAGGGTGATCATCCAGCTGATCACCTTCTGGCGCAGGAAAAAATCGACCATTGATCAGAGCCCCTCTTCCTTGATCCACGGGCGCACCTGCCGCCCTTCCTGCATCCGCTCTGCACCGGCAGCCACCAGCCGATCACCGGCCTCAAGCTCGCCTTCGATCAACATCCCGCGGGTGGTAATCGGCCCCGGCGTCACCGGCACGGCCTCGACCTTGCCGGGGCCTTCAGCGGCGGCGGGATCATCCGGCACAAAGCGCCACACCACTGGCTGCTCAGGGGCTGACTCGCGAGTGGTCACCGCGGCCACCGGCACGCGCCAGGGGTCTCGGCTGTCACCGGTGAGCGCACTCATGTCGAGCAGCACGGTCGCACTCATGCCTGACAGCACGGTGATGTCCTCCGGCTCAGGCAGGGTCAGGGTCACCTCATAGCTCAGCGAGCCCTGGCTCACGCTGCTGTCGTGCTCCTTGTAGCGGGCCGGGTACCGCTGCTGCTGATTTTCGGCGAAGGTGACCCACACCACGGCCTCATCACCGTCCTGCACCGCCTGAGCACGCTCGTCGTTGATCCGGCGCACCTGCTGTTCCGGCAGCTGGAAGGTGACATCGATGGAACCTGGCTGCTGCAGCTCGGCGATGGTCTGCTGGGCGGTGACCACTTGGTAGTTATCGACAGGCACCGAGGCAATCACACCGCTGAACGGCGCCGTCAGCTCGGTGTAGCTGACCTGATCCTGTGCTTGCTTGAGCTGGGCCTGGGCCGAGAGGTATTCGGCCCTGGCCTCGTCGAAGCGTGAGCGGCTGATGGCGCCGCGCTCCAGCGAGATACGCATGCGCTCGTAGGTCGCCTCCGCCAGGCTGTAACTGGAGCGAGCGCTGGCCAGCTGACTCTCGGCGTCGCGGTCGTCCAGCCGAGCGATCAAGTCGCCGGCTTCAACCTCATCGCCTGGCTGTACGGCAAGCTCGCGCAGCTCTCCGCCAACGCGAAAGGAGAGCTCCGAACGCTCAGACGCCTGAACCTGACCGGGATAGCGCATCAGCATGCCTTGGCGCTTGGCATCCAGCGCTACCAGCTTCACCGGATGCACCTGTTGCTGCGTCAGTGGCGGCTGGTCGGCCTCACAGCCGGCTATCACAACGACGGCAAGCAGCGTGGCGACGAGGCTTCGTCGACGAAGAATCAGGCGCTGGCGGAAAGGGATCATGGGGGCTCCAATGCATCCAGGGGTCTTGGGTCAGGGGCTATCGGGGGTCAGTATTCAGTTTTGTTTCAATGTCTTGCGTCAGGCTCTTGGTTCAGGCTGTTGCGCCAACAGGACGTATTCAGCGACAGCCTTGCGTAGCCGCCTCCGGACTGGCGGCTATCGCATCCCAGGCCATGGCAAAGGCCAGCTCGATATTGGCGTCACTGGGGTCGAAGGGGTGGCACTGCTGGCCGTGTACCAGCTGATAGATCGGCAAAAACAGAAAGCAGTGCACCAGGGCGCGACCGGCGGGCTTGAGCACACCGCTGCGCTGGCCCTGGTCCACCACGTCAAGCAGCGGCGACAGTCGGCGGTCGTTGCGCTCACGCAGTGCCTCGGTCATCCATACCGAGTGACTAAAGGCATCGTGAAAGCGAAACAGCCGCGGCTGCTCCAGCGCCAAGCCGAACAACGCCCGCCAGATCGCCTTGAGCCCTGCACGCAAGTCGACTTCGTCATCGAAGGCTTCCAGCGCGGTATCGATCAAGCGGTCACACACGTGCACAAAGGTCGCTTCGAGCAGCGCGGTCTTGTCGGTGAAGTGGATGTAGACCGTCGCCGGCGAGACCTTGGCGCGACGCGCAATACGCGCGACCGAGGCGACCTGAAAGCCGTGCTCTGTCACTTCGACCAGAGTGGCTTCGAGCAGTCCCACTCGCTTGCTGTCATCACGGGGTCGCACGATGTAAAAGCCTCCTGTCAGATGCCTTTTAAAATAAATGAATACTCATTCACTTTCAAAGCCATCCTGTTATTGCCTGGCAGGAATACCTGAGCGATACCGCGCCCCTGCCCCTTTCCACTGACTGCAGCATCCGCGACGGGCTGGTATCATCTTGCGTCCCGCCCGACCTGCGGTGTCCGACCAGGAGTATCCCCTTGTCCAGCAGTTCTTCCTCTATGGCCAACGCTCCATCACGACGGCTATCTCGCTGGGGCTGGCTCACTCTGGGTGTTGCCGCCGTGGTCGCCTTGCCGGTGCTGGTCATTCTTGGCCACATTCTTGTGCCTGCTGGCGATATCTGGCGCCACCTTGCCGACACTGTGCTGAGTCGCTACCTGGTCAACACCCTGCTGCTGGTCCTGAGCGTCGGCCTTGGCACGCTGGCGATCGGTACCGGCTGCGCCTGGCTGGTGGTCATGTGCCGCTTCCCGGGCAAGCGCCTGTTCGAGTGGGCCATGCTGCTGCCACTGGCGGTGCCTACCTACGTCATCGCCTATGCCTATACAGACTTTCTACAGTACGCAGGCCCACTGCAGAGCCTGCTGCGGGAGACCTTCGAGTGGTCGCGCGGTGACTACTGGTTCCCCGACATTCGCTCCCTGCCTGGGGCGGCCACCCTGATCACCCTGGTGCTCTACCCCTACGTCTACATGCTGGCGCGAGCCGCCTTTCTGGAGCAGTCGGTGTGCATGCTGGATGTGGGACGAACGCTGGGACGCACGCCCTGGCAGATGTTCACCCAGGTAGCGATGCCGTTGGCGCGTCCGGCTCTGGTGGGCGGGGTATCGCTGGCGCTGATGGAGACCCTCAATGAGTTTGGCGCCGTGCAGTACTTCGGCGTCGATACCTTCACCACGGGTATCTACCGCACCTGGTTCGGCCTGGGCGAGCAGGTCGCCGCCGCCCAGCTGGCCGCCTGCCTGCTGGCCTTCGTCATCCTGTTCGTGCTGCTCGAGCGCTGGTCACGGGGCAAGCGCCGCTTTCATCACACCTCGCACCGCTATCAGCAGCTGCCGGAGTATCGACTTAGCGGTGCCCGTGCCTGGGGCGCGACACTGGCTTGCGCCGTGCCGGTGACCGTGGGCTTCGTGCTGCCCTGCCTGTTGCTGGGCAGCATGGCCCTGAAGGCTGGCGACAGCGTGCTGGGAGGCGCCTTTCTGGAGTACGCAGGCAACAGCCTGCTACTGGCCATCAGCGCCTCGCTGGTGGCGGTGGGACTGGCGGTCATCCTGAGCTACGGCGCCAGACTGGAAGCCAGCGCGGTGACCCGCACGGCAACGCGAATTGCCTCCCTTGGCTACGCCATCCCGGGGTCCGTCGTGGCCGTCGGCATCCTGATTCCCTTTGCCTGGGTCGACGACCATGTCAATCAGCTCTACAAGGCCGCCACCGGGGAGGTGATCGGGCTCATTCTCAGCGGCACCGCCTTCATCCTTATCTACGCCTACGTAGTGCGCTTCCTGGCGGTGTCCTTCAACGCGGTGGAAGCCAGCCTGGGCAAGGTCACACCGTCGATGGATGCCGCTGCACGCACCCTGGGAGAGACCGCTACCGGCACACTGCGCAAGGTGCACACGCCGATCATGCGAGGCAGTCTGCTGGCCGCCGGTATCCTGGTCTTTGTGGATGTCATGAAGGAATTGCCGGCCACGATCATTTTGCGTCCGTTCAACTTCGACACCCTGGCGGTCAGAGCCCACAACCTGGCCGCCGACGAGCGGCTCGCCGAGGCGTCCACGTCCTCGCTGGCGATCGTGGCGGTGGGGATCATTCCGGTGGTCCTGCTGAGCCTGGCCATGCGCCGCTCGCGCCCTGGCCACAGAGGCGCCTGATCAGACCGGGCGTCAGCCGGGCCAGCTCATGTCACCTGATATCAGACCATGTCGGCCGGATAGACGAAGGCCTGGGCCGGATCGAGACTGACCTGGACGGCCTGGCCTTCGCGGGGAAGAAAGACGCCGGGTACGCGGGCGTGCATGTGGGCTTCCTGGCCATCACTGCCATGCACGCAGAGGTGCAACAGGCTGCTGCGTCCCAGTAGGCGTGCCATCAGCACGTGGCTGTGATGTTCGTGCGCCTTGGGGCTGTCGATTTCCACCACCCGCAGCGCTTCCGGTCGCACCAGCACCTGCGCACGCGAACCCTCGGCCAGGTCACTTGCCACCGGTCCCACGGCCGTGCGCACATAGCCCCGCTGCACCGTCCCTTCGAGACGATTGACGTCCCCGAAGAAGGTCACCACGAAGGGCGTCGCGGGCGCACAGTAGAGCTCTTCCGGGGTGCCTGCCTGCACCACTCTGCCTTCTCGCATCAAGACGATACGATCGGCCATGAACATGGCCTCTTCCGGGTCATGGGTCACCAGCAGGGTGCCAGCGCCCAGCTGCTTCAGCACGTGCAGGGTATCGTCCCGAATCCGGTCCCGCAGTCGTGCGTCGAGGCTGGAAAAGGGCTCGTCAAGCAACATCAACTTGGGCGAAGGCGCCAGGGCTCGGGCCAGGGCCACGCGCTGCTGCTGACCTCCCGACAGGGTGTGAGGAAAAGCCTCGGCATAACCGTCCATGCCAAGCTGGGCAAGCAGTTCCAGCGCCCGCTGTCGGCGCTTGGCTGACGGCAGTCCCTTAAGCCCGAAACTGACGTTGTCGAGCACGCTAAGGTGAGGAAACAGCGCCGACTCCTGAAATGCCAGGCCGACGCTGCGCTTTTCGGGGGGGACATGGGCCAGCCCGGGGGCCGCAAGGCGCTCCCCATCGAACACCAGCTCCCCGCTTTGCAGCGCCTCAAGCCCCGCCACAATGCGCAGCAAGGTCGTCTTGCCACAGCCGGAGGGCCCGAGCAGGCACACCACTTCCCCTGGCGCTATCGAAAAGGACACATCACGCACCGCCAGCGCATCAGCGTAGCGATGCTGGACCTTGTGCATGGTCATCAACGGTGTCTGTTCGAGTGCTAGCTGCTCGGCAGCAGCGGAGGCAGAGTGTGGGGGCATGACGGTCATCGCACCTGAAGAGCCGAAAACAAGAGTGGCGGGTGTCAGGCCCTGCGGCCTCGGGACGCCCACCAGCGCCGCTGGGCAGGCCATGGTAACGCGAATCCTTCCAACACGCCTTCCCCCTTTTCCGTTACCAGACGCCGGCCAGCTCCCCCTCAGCAGACCGGCCAGTTCCCTTCACCAGACGCTGGCAAGCGCCGGTGCGTGCCCCGCACCGCCTGTCACACCCCTGGCAGGCGCAATCCTCGTCGAGGCTACTGCCTCTATTGAGGTAACTGCCCCTATGGTAGCGGGCTTACCTCGGATGAGCCGTGCCGACTATGCCGAGTGAAGCCATCGCCATCGCTCCGTGGAGGCACAATGATTGACGCCACCGGCAACAAGCCGTTCAATATCATCGCAGAATGACACGTATTATCATTCCCCACTACAAGAGGTCTCCGATGTCAAACGCCACTCGCCTCGCCGCAGCCATTGCCCTGGCAAGCGCTTCCGGCCTTGCCTACGCCGACGGCAGCGTCAACGTGTACTCCGCTCGTCACTATGACTCAGACCAGGCCATGTACGATGCCTTTACCGAGGAGACCGGCATCGAGGTCAATGTGCTGCAGGGCGATTCCGATCAGTTGATTCAGCGCATCAAGCGCGAAGGCGAAGCCAGCCCGGCAGACATCATGATGACCGTGGACGCTGGCCGTCTGTGGCGTGCCGAGGAAGAAGGCATCTTCGCGGCGGTGGACTCCGAGGTACTCAATGAGCGCCTGCCCGCCAGCATGCGCCACCCTGAAGGTGACTGGTTCGGCTTCAGCCAGCGTGTGCGTGCGATCTTCTACAACCCGGAGACCATCGATCCTGAACAGGTCGACACCTACGAGAAGCTTGCTGACCCGAGCCTCAAGGGCAAGATCTGCATTCGCTCGTCCAACAACATCTACAACCAGTCACTGCTGGCATCGATGATCGAGCACCACGGCGAGGAAGGGGCTGAGGAGTGGGCCCAGGGCGTCGTCGATAACATGGCGCGGGACCCGGAAGGCGGTGATCGTGACCAGATCAAGGGCGTGGCCAGCGGTGAGTGCGATGTGGCCGTCGCCAACCACTACTACTACGTGCGCCTGCTGACATCCGACAACGACGACGAGCGCGAAGCCGCCGAGAGCGTTCAGATCCTGTTCCCCAATCAGGATGACCGTGGTGCCCACGTCAACGTCGGCGGCGCTGGCCTGGTCAAGGGTGCGCCGAACCACGATAACGCGGTGGCCTTCCTTGAGTTCCTGGCATCCGACAAGGCCCAGGAGCTGTTTGCGGTGGGCAATCACGAGTTCCCGGTGGTGGAAGGCGTCGCCCTCGATGAGGTGCTGTCTTCCTGGGGCGAGTTCAAGAAGGACGACGTCAACGTCAGCGTGCTGGGTGAAAACAACCCGGAAGCGATCAAGATCTTCGACCGCGTTGGCTGGCGTTGATCCGTCGCTGAGGCCAGCGACTGCCAAGTTGCAGGCCTGACGCAAAAAAAGCCCCGAGCCAGTCGATGGCTCGGGGCTTTTTCGTTCGCAGCGTCTTGGATCGCAGCGTGTTCGTCCGCAACGTCGAGATGGCGCTCAGCGGCCGGTGGACTCCAGTCGCAGATCATCCGGATGCTGCCAGACATCCAGGCTGGCCATGCGACGCCCACGATCATTCAGGAAGGTTTCCAGTGACACGGTGGTGTCGGTGCCTGCCCTGGAGAAGATCAAGCGGTCGCTGCCTTCCTCACGGGTCGAGGACCAGTCCGCACCGAGACACTGGCCCAGCGCCTCCCCACCGACCGTGAGCGCCCCGCGCGGATCATCGCTGTCCATGCGGCCGAAACAGGAATAATGATCGGGACGCTGGGATGAGCTGATCAGACAGGACTCATGAAACGCCTGAACGTCGGTTTCCCAGGTGCGGGTCAGACGGTTGTCTTCGAAACGCCCCTTGATGCCAGCAAAGCCTCCTTCGGCACTCGCCACCGCCTGATTGAGCGCACTACAGTCAAACATTTCCGCGGCGGTCTGTGGCTGCGAGGTCGACGCACAGCCTGCCAGCGTCACCATGGCAAGCGCTGCCCATCCCATCTTTACCCGTGTCATATCCTTGTCTCCGGCAATGGGGCCGTGGCATCCACGACCAATTTGGCATTCCATGACCGACACCATAGCACCCGCAACACGATCTCGGCAGTGGTGAATGACCACTTGTCGAGGCGGACTACCTGGCGAGCAAAGCCAGCGCCCAGGCATCACCAGATTCCAGGGTCATTACCCTTAGCCTCCAGCGACTGGCCCACTAGCACTGTAGTGCGCGGGCCAGGTCCGTCAGCGAGCTGGCGTGAAGGTCGTTGGCGGAGGATCCCTCCACCGACTTGGGGGCATCGGCGCCAAACTCGTGGGGGCGCTCGATGTAAGCGGTCTTGAGGCCACAGCCGCGAGCGGCGTCGAGATCATCCTGGTGGGCGGCCACCAGCATGACCTCCGAAGGGTCCACCTCGAACACCTCTGCGACGCCTAGGTAGGTGTCCGGATGGGGCTTGTAAGCGCGGAAGACCTCTGCTGACAGAATCAGGTCCCAGGGCAGCCCCCCTAGCTTGGCCATCTCGGCCAGCAGCCCCAGATTGCCGTTGGACAGGGTGCAGATCACATGGCGTTGCTTGAGTCGCGAAAGCCCCTCGACGCTGTCGGGCCAAGGCGCCAACCGGTGCCAGGCAAGGTTGAGCTGCCTCCGCCCCGGCTCGTCCAGCGCCAGGTGATACTGATCGAGCAGCTCGTCCAGAATCATCCGGTGCAAGTCGTCGATGCGCGTCCAGCCCAGCTCGCCTGACATCACCCGAGCCATCGCAGGCCTGTAGCCCGCCCGCCAGGCTCGGGCAAAGTCAGCTGGCGTCAGCGCGCAGCCGGGACCGTCAAGCAGGCCCAGGGCCTCGACCTCGCGCACGATACTGCCGTGCCAATCCACCACGGTGCCGAAGATATCGAAGGCCAGTATCTTGGGTCGTTGCCAGGGCGTCGCCATGCTGTTGCTCTCCTTGTCGGCCGCGTACGGTGCCTTGCCAGCACCTCCATTGGGACAACAGCATAGACCATGGCTGGCGCTATCAGTGGGCCTCGTCCCAGTTGGCACCGCTCTCGGCTTCGACAATCAGGGGCACATCGAGACTGGCAGCATTCTGCATGCGCGCCTTGACCTCGGCCATGAAGGCGTCCACCTGGTCTTCCTTGACCTCGAACACCAGCTCATCGTGGACCTGCATCACCATCCAGGCATCGAAGCCATTGCTGCCCGCCTGGTCGGTCAGCCAATCGTCCATATCGATCATGGCCTGCTTGATGATGTCTGCCGCCGTCCCCTGCATGGGCGCATTGATGGCGGTGCGCTCGGCGCCCTGGCGACGAGCGCGGTTCTGAGAGTGAATTTCCGGCAGATAGAGCCTGCGCCCGGCCACTGTCTCGACGTAGCCATCCTCGGCCGCCTGAGCACGGATACGCTCCATATAGCGGGCCACCCCGGGGTAGCGATCGAAGTAGCGATCGATGTAGGTCTTGGCCTGGCTCTGCTCGATGTGCAGCTGGCGACCCAGCCCCCAGGCGCTCATGCCGTAGATCAGCCCGAAGTTGATCGCCTTGGCACTGCGGCGCTGATCACTGGACACCTTGTCCAGGCCGACACCGAACACCTCAGCCGCCGTGGCGGCGTGAATGTCCTTGTCATCGGCAAAGGCCGACAGCAGGCCCTTGTCGCCGGACAGGTGCGCCATGATGCGCAGCTCGATCTGAGAATAGTCCGCCGCCACGATGCGATAGCCAGGCCGTGCCACAAAGGCCTGACGGATGCGGCGTCCTTCGTCGGTACGAATCGGGATATTCTGCAGATTGGGATCTGACGACGACAGACGACCGGTGGCCGTCACCGCCTGGTGATAGCTGGTGTGCAGACGACCGGTGGACGGGTTGACCAGCCTGGGCAGCTTGTCGGTATAGGTGGAGCGCAGCTTCGAAAGGCCACGATGCTCCATGATCAGCTTGGGCAGAGGATAATCCAGTGCCAGCTCCTCAAGCACCGCCTCGGCGGTGGACGGCGCGCCCTTGGGGGTCTTCTTGATCACGGGAATGCCCTGCTCTTCGAACAGGATCTGTCCCAGCTGCTTGGGCGAACCCAGGTTGAACTCTCGTCCGGCCAGCTCGAACGCCCTGGCCTCGAGCTCACGGATGCGCTCGGCCAGCTCCTGGCTCTGGGTGTGCAGCAGTTCGACGTTCAACGCTACCCCGTTGCGCTCCATCCGCGACAGCACCCGAACCAGCGGCCGTTCAAGCCTGTCGAGCACCTCGGCCAATCGCCCCGTCTGCTCGAGGCGGGGGCGCAATTCGTGGTGAAGGCGCAGGGTGATATCGACGTCCTCGCAGGCGTAGGGAGCCGCCTGTTCCAGGGCAATCTGATTGAACGTCAGCTGCTTGGCACCCTTGCCGGCAATATCCTCGAACTTGACCGTGCCCTCGCCCAGGTACTTCAGCGCCAGGGAGTCCATGTCATGCCGGGTGGCGGTGGAATCCAGCACGTAGGACTCGAGCATGGTATCGATCAGAGGCCCGGCGACCGCCATCTCGTAGCGTGCCAGTACCGAGATGTCGTATTTCAGGTTCTGGCCAATCTTGGCGATGCGCTCATCGGCCAGTATCGGAGCAAGCGACGCCAACACCTGCTTGCGATCGAGCTGGGCAGGGGCATCCAGGTAGTCATGGGCCAGCGGGATGTAGGCGGCCTCGCCCGGGGCCAGGGCGAGGCCAATACCGACGATCTCGGCCTCCATATAGTTGAGGCTGGTGGTTTCCAGATCGAAACAGAAGGCCTCGGCGTCGGCCAGCCGCTGGAGCCAGGCGTCCAGCTCGGCCTGCTCGAGAATCACGTGATCCTCCCGCGTGTCCCCCGCGGCGACCTTGCCATCCTCGGCGTCATCGCTCCCCGCCGGGGTGGCCGTGCCACCCGCCACGTCGTCCACGCCCTCGTCCTGACCGGCCAGCAACTCCGACAGCCAGTTCTTGAACTCCAGGCGCTGGTAAAGCGTCTTCAGCGCCTCACGGTCCGGCGCAGCAATGGCCAGGTCATCGAGGCCGAGCTCCAGCTCGCAGTCGGTCTTGATCGTGGCCAGCGTGTACGACAGGTAGGCCTGATCGCGATGTTCCTCGAGCTTCTTGGGCAACGTCTTGGCGCCACGAAATGACAGGGTCTTGACCTTGTCGAGGTCGCCATAGATCACATCCAGCCCGCCTTCCATGCCCTGCAGCAGGCCGATAGCGGTCTTTTCGCCAACCCCCGGCACTCCGGGGATGTTGTCGACCTTGTCGCCCATCAATGCCAGGTAGTCGATGATCAACTCCGGCGGCAGACCAAACTTGTCCTTCACCCCGGCCACATCCAGGGTTTCGTCCTTCATGGTGTTGACCAGCGTGATATGGCCATTGACCAGCTGCGCCATGTCCTTGTCGCCGGTAGAGATCACGGCGTCGCGGCCGGCGTCCGTCGCCATCTGGGCCAGGGTGCCAATGACATCATCGGCCTCGACCCCCTTGATGCACAGCAGCGGCAAGCCCAGCGCCCTGACACAGTCGTGCAGCGGCTCGACCTGAGCGCGCAGGTCATCCGGCATCGGCGGCCGCTGCGCCTTGTACTGATCGTACAGCTCATCACGAAAGGTCTTGCCGGGCGCATCGAAGACCACCGCCATGGGACTGTCCGGATAGTCCTTGATCAGGCGCTTGAGCATGTTGATCACGCCCTTGATGGCACCGGTAGGCTGACCTTCGGAGGTGGTCAGCGGCGGCAGGGCGTGAAAGGCACGGTAAAGATAGGAGGAACCGTCGACGAGAACGATGGGGCTAGAGGCCATGGATCGGCGTCCCTGTAAGAAAGAATGTCTACGTTGCCACACATGATACGCATCCCGTGCGTCTTTTGCCGGTCGCTTTTCGCCGAGTGAAGTCCAGAGCGTCGCTCCACCCTGGCACCAGCGTCTGCCCGCTGCGGCGCGACCACAACGTCTTTGCCGGGGAACCCCGCGACACGTATCATGGTCTTATCGAACACCGTTCTACCAAACCGTTTGACGATGAACTGTCATCAGGAGGCTTACCATGATGATTCAACGCCTCACCAGCGCTAGCCTGCTGGCCCTGACGCTACTGGCGACAGCGGCACCCGCTGTGGCGCAGGTGCAACCGGATGTCAGCGTACGCCAGGAAGCCGGCCAGACCCTGAGCGAGTACCGAGTCAACGGCAAGCTGTATGCCATCAAGGTGGAGCCCAAGGGTGGCAGCACCTACTTCCTGGTGGACCGCAATGGCGACGGCAACTTCCAGCGCCAGACCAGCGATAGCGTCGACGTGCCAGGCTGGGTCCAATAGCCAAGCAGGGTCCAATAGCCTGGCCGGGGCCAATCGACGAGCGTCGTCGCTCCGCCTTCGCTGCCCGCCCGTTGTGCTCACCTTGCACGTTTGCTGTCTGCGACCTGCGCGCCCCAGGCCCTCTGCCGGGCACTTGCCCCAAGCGGCACTGTCATTCCGCTGAGATTACGTTTCTCGATCACGTGCAACTCGTTGCCAAGTCGCTACAATAGGCGCCTTGGCAACCCCGGGCGAGACGATCCATGGCCGTATTCACTCCGCTTGAAGACTCACAGGTCTCAGGCTTTCTCAGCCGTTTTGACGTCGGCGAACTGACAAGGCTGCAAGGGGTGCCCGCAGGCACCGAAAACAGCACCTTCTTTGTCACCACCGACAGGCGAGAACTGGTGCTAACTCTGTTCGAGCAGGGTGAACACGAAGAACTGCCATTCTTCGTCGAGCTGCTGGACTTCCTCGACGAGCATCGCATCCCCGTCGCTGGCCCTATTCACGACCGCGACGGCGTCGCATTGCACGAGTTGGCGGGTCGCCCTGCGCTGCTTTTCCCGCGCCTGCCGGGCAGCCACCCCAAGGCCCCCAATACCGCTCAATGCCGGGCGCTGGGACAGGCCCTGGGCGAAATGCACCGCGTCTCGCGTCATTTCAGCGGGCACCGCCCCAACCCTCGTGACATTCACTGGCTGAGCGCCATGCATCACAAGGTGCTGGTCTATCTGTCACCCGCAGACCAGGCGCTGATGCAGGATGAAGTGGATGCCTACCAGGCGGCCCTGGAAACCCTCGAGCAGCCTTTGCCCCAGGGCGCGCTGCACGGTGACCTGTTCCGCGACAACACGCTGTTCGACGGCGAGCAGCTGGGCGGCATCATCGACTTCTACAATGGTTGCACCGGTGACCTGCTGTTCGACCTGGCCATTGTCATCAATGACTGGGCCACCGATGGCGATGGCCATCTCGACCAGCAGCGCCACGATGCGCTGCTGGAGGCCTACCTCGCCGAGCGCCCCTTGACCGCCCAGGAGCGCGCGCTATGGCCGCTGATGCTGCGCCTGACGGCGTTGCGCTATTGGCTGTCGCGCCTGCTGGTGGTGTACGTGGACCCGCCAGCCCATGACCTGACGCCCCATGACCCAGAGCAGTTCCGGCGCATCCTGCGCTCGCGCCTGGAGCATGGCGCTCTTCCCCTGCCCGACACCGAGGTTCGCTTGTGAGCCAGAAGCCGCAACCTGATGCAGCCGTGCAACGTGCCCGCCGTACCTGGAACATTGACCAGTGGGGCAGTGGCTACTTCGACGTGGATGAAGCCGGACAAGCGCTGGTGCGGCCCCTCGGCGAGGTCGAGCCGGGCCCCAGCCTGCCCCTGATCGGCCTGGTCGAGCAGGTGCGCAAGGCCGGCCTGCGCCTGCCGGTGCTGATCCGCTTTACCGATATTCTGCATGACCGGGTCGAACAGCTGTGCGCGGCCTTTGATCAGGCCATGGCAGAGGAAAACTTCACCAGCGGCTACACCGCGGTCTACCCGATCAAGGTCAATCAGCAGCGTCGCGTGGTCGAGGAAATTCTCGCCACCAACGAGCGCGGGCGCGATCGCGTGGGTCTGGAAGCAGGCAGCAAGCCAGAGCTCTTGGCGGTGCTGGCCCTGTCAGGGGATGGCCCGTCGCTGATCGTGTGCAATGGCTACAAGGACCGCGAGTACATTCGTCTGGCGTTGATGGGCGAGAAGCTTGGCCACCGGGTCTACCTGGTCGTGGAAAAGCTGTCCGAGCTACCGATGATTCTGGAAGAGGCCGAACGCCTGGGCGTGACGCCACGCATCGGGCTGCGTGCTCGGCTGTCATCCGTGGGACGTGGCAAGTGGCAGGATACCGGCGGAGAGAAGTCCAAGTTCGGCCTGACCGCTGGCCAGATCCTGGCGGTGGTCGAGCGCCTGAGCGAGGCAGGCCGCCTCGACAGCCTGCAGCTGGTTCACTTCCACCTGGGGTCCCAGATCGCCAATATCGGTGATATTCAGCGCGGTCTGCGTGAATGTGCCCGTTTCTACCAGTACCTGCACCAGCTGGGTGCCCCGGTGGATACGGTGGACGTGGGCGGCGGACTGGGTGTCGACTACGAAGGCACCCACTCGCGCAATTTCTGCTCGATCAACTACTCCATGCTCGAGTACGCCCGTAACGTGGTCTATGCCTTCAATCAGGTATGTAGCGCAGAGGACCTGCCTCAGCCGCACCTGATCAGCGAGTCGGGCCGAGCGCTGACCGCGCACCACGCTGTTCTGATCACCAACGTGATCGGCGAAGAGAGCGTGGACACCCAGCCACCCAGCGAACGCCGGAGCGACGACCCCGAAGTGGAAGCGCTCTGGCGTACGCTGGACTTTCTGCAGCGTGAGCCCGAGCCGCGCGGCCTGATGGAAGCCTGGCATGACCTGATTCAGGACATGGGCGATCTGCATGATCGTTTCGTGCTGGGAGCCGCCGACCTGGCAGCACGGGCCGAAGGCGAGGGCGTCTACTTTGCCGCCTGTGCCGCCCTTCGCTCACAGCTGGACCCCCGCAATCGCGCCCATCGCGAGATCCTTGATGAACTCGCCGAGAAGCTCGCGGACAAGCTGTTCGTCAACTTCTCGCTGTTTCAGTCGATGCCCGATGTCTGGGGCATCAAGCAGATCTTCCCGGTGCTGCCGCTGTGCGGACTGGACCGCGAACCCAGCCGTCGCGGCGTCATTCAGGACATCACCTGTGACAGTGACGGACGTATCGACAGCTACGTGGATGGCCAGGGGGTAGAGACCACCCTGCCCTTGCCCGAGTGGCATGAGGGGGATGAGCGCTTGCTCGGCTTCTTCATGGTGGGCGCCTACCAGGAAATTCTGGGCGATCTGCATAACCTGTTCGGTGATACCGATGCGGTGGATGCCTCACTGGATCGCGACGGCGGCTGGCGCTTGACCAACCTGCAGTGGGGCGACCGGGTATCCGACGTGCTGGGCTACGTCAACTTCAATGCTGACGTGCTGCGCGAACGCCTGCGCGTGCAGCTCACCCGCAGCAATCTGGATCCTCGCGAGCAGCGTCACTTCCTGGATGACCTGTCGGAGGGGCTCGACGGCTACACCTATCTGGAGTAAGCCTTCCCATACCGCTGGGTGCCAGCCAGCCCAGCCATCCCAGACCAGACAAGCCCCGCGCCCACCGCCTGTTGCCGCGCCCGCCGACACTCCTCGTGTCTGCGGGCGCGCTGCCTTGCGTAGCACTTGCACCCAGCCGTCAGCCATGGCGAGATAGGTCGTATGCGCCGTGCCACAAGCCACCAGGAGGATGCCGTCATCGATACCTCACGCCCTACCGATTCCAGCTCCCCTTCCTCTTCCTTCACTCCACCGCCAACCATGCTGGCCGTCGTCACCCTGGGCAATGGCGGCTACGACAAGCTGAGCTACCAGCGCGTGGCCACCCCGGAGCCGGGGCCTGGAGAGGTGCTGCTGCGGGTCCTGGCCGCCGGCATCAACAATACCGAGATCAATACCCGCCTGGGTTGGTATTCGTCCAGCGTCACGAGCGATACCCAGGCGTCATCGGACAGCGCCCTGGACGACGATGCAGGCAACAGTGACGACGGTGGCTGGAATGGGGCAACGCCCTTCCCACTGATTCAGGGTACCGATTGCTGCGGCGAGGTGGTCGCCCTGGGAGAAGACGTCGACGCCACCGAGCTGATCGGCAGGCGCGTGCTGGTGCGAGCCTGCATGCGCACCAAGGGCTTCGAGCACTGGGATTCGGTGTGGATGGCATCGGACTTCGATGGCGCGTTTGCACAGTTCGTCAAGGTGCCCGCCAGTGAGGTGTTTGCCGTCGACTGCGATTGGCGCGATGCAGAGCTTGCCACCATCCCCTGTGCCTATGGCACCGCCGAAAACATGCTGCATCGTGCAGGGGTCACGGCAGGCGACAGGCTGCTGGTGACCGGTGCCTCCGGAGGCGTCGGCTCAGCGGTCGTGCAGTTGGCCAAGCGTCGTGGCGCCCACGTCACTGCGGTAGCCAGCCAGGCCAAGCATCCGGCGATCCAGGCCTTGGGGGCCGATCGCCTGCTTGATCGTCATGATGATCTGGTATCGGCGCTGGGAGAATTCGCCATCGACGTGGCGGTGGACAATGTGGCGGGCCAAGGCTTTGGCGGCGTTCTGGAGGTGCTTGATCGAGGTGGGCGCTACGTGTCTTCCGGGGCCATCGCCGGGCCAGTGGTGGAACTCGACATGCGCAAGCTGTATCTCAAGGATATCCGCTTGATCGGTTCCACCGCCTGGGATGAGCCCGTCTTCCCCAACCTGATCGGCTACATCGAGCGCGGCGAGATTCGCCCGCTGCTGGCCGGAATCTTTCCTTTGCAGGACATCGTCGAGGCCCAGAAGAGCTTCCTCGAAAAACACCACGTCGGCAACCTGGTCCTGATACCGCCCCCGCTGGACTGAACCCGCTACCTGCGGACAAGGCCCACCGTCGGGTCTGCAGGGTGGGGCGTCGCCGGCCTGAGCTCGCGCTGATCAGCGCTACTTAGCACTGATCAGCGCTCTTTAGCTCTTATCAGCCTTGGGCGAGCCTGTGCCGCCTAGCCCACCACCTTGGTCTGGAGCTGGTGGCTCTGGCCGTTGGGCAGAGACAGTTCAAAGGCCAGAGCGGCCCCCTTTTCCAACTTGCCGACGCCAGCGGGGGTGCCGGTCAATACCACGTCACCGGGGGCCAGGGTAAAGTGCTGGCTCATTTCGGCCAATAGCGCGGGAATCGGGAACAGCATCTGGCTCGCCATGCCGTGCTGGCGACGTTCGCCGTTCATGTCCAGGCTGAATTCGATGGCAGACCAATCCATCGGCGCGTCGATCGGGATAAAGCGTGACAGCGGGCAAGCGCCGTCAAAGCCCTTGGCGATCTCCCATGGATGCCCCTTCTTCTTCAGTGCGGACTGCACGTCACGCAGCGTCAGGTCCAACGCCAGGCCCACGCCCACCACCGCAGCTTCTGCCTGCTCCGGGGTGGCGTCACGCAGCGTCTCGCCAATCAGCAGCGCCAGCTCCGTCTCGAAGTGCACATCGCTGCGCTCGAACGGCCCCTTCACGTCATCCTCAAGCGGCACGACACTGGTCGCCGGCTTGATGAACAATATCGGGGCGTCGGGCACAGGATTATCGAGCTCCCTGGCGTGTTCTGCGTAGTTACGACCGACGCAAACCACCTTGCCAAGCGGCTGTGAAAAGGTGTCGCCATCGACAAAGCTCGGGACGAGAGACATGACAGGCTCCTGAGGTCAGTAGAGAGGTCACGAGCAGGCGGCAACCTGCCGCGACACTCGCAAAAAAGGCGCGCCATTGGCGCGCCTCTCGAGTCTATCCCAGCTTTTGCTGCTCCCGCGACCACTGTCACCCGTCTCACTCAAGGATGCCAAGGCGGCTGAGGCGGCAGAACCTCAGGGCTCGAATCGACCCTCCGGCTCGTGGGCCAGGAAGTCAGGGCGACGGCCTTTGGCGGCAAAGGGCTCGCCGCAGCGATTGTCCACTCGGTTGTAGACGAAGAACGCGTTGCTGCGGGGATCCGGCGACATATTGGCGTTGGATCCGTGCAGGGTATTGCAATCGAACAGCAACAGGCCGCCGGCGCTGCCCTTGGGTGCCTCGATGCCGTTGCGCTCGATCAGCTGCCGCAACGCCTCCTGGCTGGGGACACCCACCTCCTGCTTCTTCAACGACGTCTCGTGGTTGTTGTCCGGCGTCTCGCCGATGCACGGAACAAACACACGATGCGAGCCGGGAATCAGCATCAAGGGCCCATTGAACTCGTGATTGTCGGTCAACACGATCGAGGCGCTGACCGCATTCATCTCGGGCATGCCGTCCTCGGCGTGCCAGGTCTCGAAGTCCGAGTGCCAGTTGAAGCCCTTGCCTTCAAACCCTGGCTTGTAGTTGATCCGCGACTGGTGCACATAGGTCTCGCCACCCAGAATCTGACGAGCCCGGCCGACCAGGCGTTCATTATTGGCCAGCCGCGCAAACACCTCGGACAGGTAATGCACGGCAAACAGCGAGCGGATTTCCTTGCCGCTCGGTTCCACGACGCTGTAATCCTTGCCACGGAACGCATCGTTTTCGAGCAGTACCTTCAATTCCTCGCGCAGCAAGGCGAGCTCATCACCGGAAATGAAATTCGGCTCGAACAGAAATCCCTTGTTCTCGAATTCATCCAGCTGCTGCTGGCTCAGGGGCCCTTGCTCGGCGCTTCCCTTGATCACAGGGCCGCGACGATCCACCCAGAGGCTCTGCATCGGCTGAGGGAGCCGGGTCGGATAGCCTTCACCACCCTGGTCAAGGGCCTGATAAGAGGCCTGGTTGGCGCTCTGTGTCTGCTGCTTGAGATGGGCGCCACGGCGAGCGTGACGCTGTCCGTCATGTTGGCTCTGACGCGCGCGATGCGCCATGCCGCCACGACGGTTGACTGTTTGCGGATTGGACGACGTCTGCACTTCCATCCGATCACCCTCCATTGGTATTGATCAGCTTTCAGATTCGAACTCGTACCAGCGACGCAGCCAGCGAGGCATGACAATGAGAAGCCCACCTCATCGGGTCTGCGCCGCTTGCAGGGGGCCGTCTGCCCCCTGCCACAAGCTACCCACTCACCCCTCTTCATGCAACCCTTTAAATGCAACTTTTGCACAAGATCGGTTTAAGTATTGTTCGCTACCCTAGCTCGTCCGCGCAGTCACCCGCACAGTGCTTGCCTAGCGGCTTGCGTCACCGAAATATCTGCCGGCGCCATTGGCAGGCACCGAGGTCGGCGCCAGGTAGATGGGAGCAGCGAAGCGATCCGCTGGGCAGCCAGCAAAGGCTGTCCCCGGCAACAGCAGCCAGTCATGACGATTCTGGTGGCCCAGTTCGACGGCCTGGCCAAGATCTCCACAGCTCAGCGCCTCCAGATCCTTGTCCACCACCAGCATCCAGCGTTGTTCGGGGGCCTCGGCCAACCAGGCCATGGCTGTCGGCACTTCTTTCTCCAGCGGCGTCATGTCACCGAAATGCACGCTGCGAGACCGCGCATGCAGCAGGATTTCTTCATCGAAGTTCAACAGCGCGACCTCACCGTTGGGCCCCACCTCCTGAGAGACGCGAGCCATCATGTCACGGGGAGAGCGCTCCGGATCCATCCAGGCATAGCCAAAGGTGCTCCACCACCCCCACAGGCAGAAGAAGAGCAGCGTGATGGCCGTCATTCCACGGCGTGGCTTGAGGGCCAGCGCCAGAGCAAGGGCGATAGCGCCCAGCGCCAGCCACTCCCACCACGGAGTCACACCGTAGCGATGGGCCAGGCGCTCCAGGGGAGCGAAGCCCACCAATCCCAGGACGCCCGCCGTCGCCAGCAAGATGGCGAAAAACACCAGGCCACCGAAGCCAGCTCGATTAGGTCCCTTTCGCCGGACCAGGGCCGGCAGCAACGGGGCCAATGCCATGACCATCAACGGCAGCGTCGGCAGCATATAGACGCCTCGCTTGCCCGGTGAAAGCGAGAAGAACACCACGATCAGGATGACGGCTGTCAGTGGCAGCAGTACCTTGGCATCGCCGCGCTTCACTCGGCGCCACCAGTTCGGCAGCGCCCAGGGCAAGGTCAGCACCAATGGCATCCAGGCCCAGGGCAGCACCTGCACGATGTAGTAATACCAGGGCCGCAGGTGGGCCCAGGCATCGGCATAGCGCTCGCCGGTCTGCTTGAACAGAATATTGTCGCGGTAGGCCGCCAGCGCCGGGTCATCGGACAACGACGTGATAAGGATCATCGGCAGCCCCCAGGCCAGCACCACCGCCAGCAGGCACGCCAGGCCTTCCACCAGGTCGCGCAGGCGCAGTGGCGTGACCCTGGCCTGTCCCTGGTGACGACCGCGCCAACTGATCACGCCCCAGACGGGCAACAGCGCCAGCGGCAGAAAGCCCACGCCTTTGGTCAGGATGCCAGCCCCCATGGCGACGAAGCCTGCCCGCCACCAGCCCCGGGCGGGTCCGAGCAAGGCGTGACGCAACACGCCGTAGGTACCCAGCGTGGTGAAAAATGTCAGCAGCATGTCGATCTGAGCGGTCTTGGCTTGCAGCACGAACTGCAACGTGGCCAGCGTCGCGATACCCGCCAGCAGACCCACCCGGGGGCCATGCAGGCGACGACACAGATCCACGATCAGACCCAGGGTGCCGAGCCCCGCCAACAGCGAGGGCAGCATGAAGCCGATACGCATGGATCCGGTCAGCCAGATGAAGAAGGCACTGGCCCACATGAAGATCGGGGGTTTGTCGGCATACAGCTCTCCGCCCCGATGAGGAATCCAGAACTCACCGGTGACCAGCATTTCCACCGCGTTGAGCGCAAAACGTGGTTCATCGGCGGGCCACGGATCCCGCCAGCCAAGGCCCAGGGCCAACAGCGCCACGGCAAAGACGACAAGGCCCAGCCACCAGCCCCAGCCGGGGCGACGGGGTAATCCCACTACGAACATGCTGCTTTCCTCAACAGGGTTCTGATCAGGCACGCTGGCCTTGAGCAGAGCACAGACACACCACCAAGGCCCGCTCGGCGACTACGCCGCCTGGCGAACGTTACGGTCACGCTGGGACGCCTTGCGCATCAGCATCAGATTCCGCAAATAGATGAACAGGCCCGCGCCCTGCCCCATGATGAACACCGGGTCACGACGGTGGATTGCATAGGCAAGCAACGTGGCCCCGCCCCCCAGGCTTAAGAACCAGAAAGCCACAGGCACGACACTCCGCCGCGCCTTCTCGCTGGCAATCCACTGCACGATAAACCGAGCGGAGAACAGCGCCTGGCCAAGAAAGCCGATCAGCAACCATAGGTTCCAGGTCATCGCATCGGCTCCAGCGTCGGCACAGCAGGCACTGATTGGTCATTGGTCGCTTGAGTCGCGATGAAGTGAGATGGAAGCGCTGTACTATCGCTGACCCGAGGCAGGTCCAGGGCATTGTCCACGCAGCGGCAGTCCACCGGCAGGCGACTGCGTCGCTGAAGCCACATGACCCCGAGCATGTCGACGATGCCTACCCATAGCCGATTGCCGAGACCGTAGTGGGAGGCTCCCTGACCACGGGGCCGGTGATGGACCGGCCGAGCCAGACAGCGACCGCCCTGGCTGGTGATCAGGGCAGGAAGGAAGCGGTGCATATGATCGAAGTAGGGCAAGGAGGCGAATGCTGCTCGACGGATGACCTTGATGCCACAGCCGCTATCGGGGTAGCCGTCACCCAGCAAACGGGCGCGAACCGCGTTGGCCACCTTCGAGGAAAACAGCTTCAGGGAGCTATCCTGGCGACGGACTCGATGGCCGCCGACAAGGTCGGCTCGTTCGGCGATGGCGACCTGCAACAACGCAGGAATATCGGCGGGATCGTTCTGACCATCGCCATCCAGCGTGGCCAACCACTCCCCCCGCGCATGTCGGGCGGCCTGCCACAGCGCCGTGCTCTGGCCCGCACTACTGTGATGACGCAGCGGTCTAAGCGTCGGCTGTCGGTTAGCCCGGCTGACCAGTACCGTCCAACTGTCATCATCCGAACCATCGTCCACCACAATCACTTCGTGGTCATGGTCCGCCAGGGCTTGGGCAATTTCGTCGAGCAGGCCGGGCAGATTGGCCGACTCATTGTGGGCGGGGATCAGTACCGACAAGGTAACGGGCGCCATCTTGGCCTCTCCATCAGCAAGTGCAGGAGGGACAGCATGGACCGCCAACCTTAAGCGGGCCTTAATTCACCGCAACATAAGATTACATAACGCGCATATATCTATGCTTCGTCGATCGACGTCATTGACCGGGAACGCCGCCCTTCAAAACGACGACGTTATGGCACATAACCTGGCGAAAAAAAGGTCGTCATGCCAGTGGACGTCTCCTGCCACGATGCCCTGACACGCTTGACTCGATTGCCCACTCGCACCAACAGAGGTGTCCGTCTCGCCGGACAGTGGCCAGCCCTGTAGACTGCGGTCCATGCCCCTGTGGCTGGCCCAGCCAGGCGTCAGCGTTCTCGAGGATCCTTATGTTTCAGTTCAAGCAAGATGATCTGACTCACCCCGACATGGTGGCCATGATTCGCGCCCACCGCCGAGACCTGAAGCGCCTGGCGCCAGACTCTCCTCCGGAGAGCCGGCACGCACTTAGCCTGGACGAATTGAAGGGCGATGACGTCACCCTGTGGGGGCTGTGGGAGCAGGATCGACTTGTCGGCTGCGTGGCGCTGAAGGCCATTGGCCACGATCATGGCGAGATCAAGTCAATGCGCACCGCTGCGGACCAGCTGAGACGCGGTGTCGCCACGCGGATGCTTGAGCACCTGATAGCGGCTGCTTGTGAGCGCGGCTACCGACGCTTGAGCCTTGAGACGGGCTCCCAGCCTGGGTTTGCCCCGGCCCGGCGCTTCTATGCACAGCATGGCTTCGTCACCTGCGCGCCCTTCGCCGACTATGTCGTCGATCCTAACAGCGTCTACATGACCCTGGAGCTCGCTCCCCACCACCCCGGGATACCGGGCCACGCGGTGAGAGACAAGGCCACGCCATGAGCGATAGTAACAGACACCCAGAGCCCATTCGCCAGGTGGAATTTCCTAGCCAAGGCACCCGTTGCCACGGCTGGTGGCTACCATCGGCGTCAGCGACCCCGGACAGCGGTGCCCTGGTGGTCATGGCCCATGGCCTTGGCGGCACCGTCGAGGGCGGCTTGATGCCCTACGCCATGGCGCTCCAGCAGGCGGGCCACAGCGTGCTCGCCTTCGACTATCGCCATTTCGGACGCTCCGCTGGGGAGCCGCGCCAGCTGCTCGGCATCCGCCGTCAGCAGCAGGACTACCTGGCTGCCATCGATCATGCCCGCAGCCTCGAACCGCTCCGTCCGCTGGTGCTATGGGGGACGTCATTTTCCTCCGCCCACGTCATCCAGCTGGCGGCACGGCGTCGGGATATCGCCGCCGTCATCGCCATGAATCCTATGCTGGACGGCCAGGCCTCATCACTGGTGAAGCTGAAGGACGAAGGGATCGGGACCTTCCTGCGCATGACCGGCGCGGGCCTTGCCGACTTTATACGCGGCAGCCTCGGGCGGTCCCCGCACTATATCCCGCTGGCAGATGAGCCGGGCACGCTGGCCGCACTCACCGCACCCGATGCGCTGGAAGGCATTCAGCGCTTCGCCGGTGACGACTTCGACAACCGCATTGCCCCGCGTGCGCTGCTGGCGCTGGGACTCTATCGGCCCGTCAAGATCGCCCACCGGCTGTCCTGTACGCTGCTGCTGCAACTTTGCCTCCGCGATAGCGTGACGCCGATTGCCCCCGGCTACCGACTGGCCGACAGCCTCAAGGGCCGGGTCACCCTCAAGACCTATGACACCGGCCACTTCGCGATCTACGAGGCCCCCTGGCAACCCCGCCTCGCCGAGGACCAGGCAAACTTCCTGGCGCATTTATGCCAAGGGCCGTCTCAACGCTTCGGCTGATGCCGGTGAGCGAGCCAGCCTGGCGCAGCGGGGCAGGTCTGCCCATCCGTTGAGCACACTCAAAACAGCGCTGACCACTAGGCTGGCTATACTAGCGGCAACTGATGTATTGCCGTTGATCGAGGACGCCTCAATGCGCCACTACCCCTGTCACCGCTGCGACAATCGGCTGTTCTTCGATAACACCCAATGCCTGGTCTGCGCGACGGAGGTGGGTTGGTGTCCGGGATGCAATGCCCTGGTCGCCATGGAACGGCAAGCTGACGGGCGCTACCGCTGTGTCGACGACGGCTGTGGCACCCTGCTGGTCAAGTGTCATAACTATGCGGTGGAAGGGGTGTGCAATCGCATGCTCACAGCCCAGGAGGCCGATCAGGGGATAACCCTGTGTGACTGCTGCCGCCACAACCGGGCCATTCCGGACCTGTCCATCGAAGGCCATCGCGAGCGCTGGGCCAAGCTCGAGAGTGCCAAGCGACGCCTGTTCTATACCCTTGATCTGCTGGGGCTTCCCCATGAGGTCAGCCCAGACAAGGCAGACCCGCCATTATCCTTTTCGTTCCTGGCGGACGAAGTACCGGTGGAGGGAGGATGGCACAGCAGCGAAGAAGGCATGCCGGTGTTTACCGGGCACGCCGGCGGTCACATCACCATCAACGTCAAGGAGGCCGATGATGTCGAACGCGAACGCCTGCGCACCGACTTCAATGAGGCTCATCGGACGCTGATCGGGCATTTCCGACACGAGATCGGTCACTACTATTGGGAGCTGTTAATCAAGGGGAGAGACGAAGACGCCTGCATCGCCGTCTTTGGTGACCATCGCCACCCCAGCTACAGCGACGCCCTCGAGCGCCACTACCAGCAGGGCCCATCTGCAGACTGGCGAGAGCACCATCTGTCCGCCTACGCCACCATGCACCCCTGGGAGGATTTCGCCGAGACCTTCGGCTTCTACCTCGACATGGTGGCGATCCTCGATACCGCCGGACACTTCGGCATCACCCCCACCGGCTTTGACGAGGACCTGGACGCCATGCTCTATACCTTTGGTCGCTTGAGCCTGGGCTTCAATGAAATGAACCGCGAGATGGGGCTGCTCGACCTGGTCCCGGAAGTGATTACGCCGACCATTGCCGCCAAGCTGCGCTACGTCCACGAGATGGTGCTGTCTGCCCGCCATGCAGACGCCGCGTCACAGCAAACGCTTGCCTGACCCCTGTGCCGTCAGCGAGCAACAGCAGGCATGGAAGGTCATACGGGTGATGGCGGACGTCAACGACTCGACCGCTCAAGATTCCGCCATGGCGCCGACAGCGGGTCGGCGCATGGCGTAGCTACCGTTCGCGACGTCCCGCTATTCCTCGTTGGCCACCGTCGCCAGCGCCACTTCTTCCAGGTCATCCAGCGTCGGAAAGTACGTGCGGGCAATGGCGGCATGCAGCTCTGCAACGCCCTGCTGCAGGGTGTCGATGAACTCGTGCAGCGCCTCGGGAGAACGAACCAGCGCCAGCACGTCGGCCTCGGCCACATCGGCGTGAACCAGCGTCGCGGTGGCCAATGCCCTGTCATGCCGCGGCAGCGAGCGCAGCGCACGCATGCTGTCCTTCAGACTGCGCGACACCGAGCGTGGAAACTTGCCGTCCTGCACCAGAAAACGCAGTACGTCAGTGGCTCTTACTCGACAACGCACGTGCTGGCGATACATCTGGTAGGCGGTCAGTGACTTCAGCACACTCATCCACTGCAAGTGCTCGAAGGGCCGAATCTCATCACTGTCTCGCTGCAGCAGGTTGGCCGAACGCACATCAATGATGCGGGTGATCATGTCGGCACGCTCCAGCTGGCGCCCCAACATCATGAAGGTCCGTGGACCGCCGTAGCTCAGGGTCCCTTCGATAAGGCCAATCAGCGTCTGGCAGCCACGAATCACCAGTTTGAGAAAGACCTCGCGACGGCCAGGTCCCAACCCGGCATCAGCCTGGGCGCTGGCATTCATGTAGAGCTGGTTGATCTCTTCCCAGACTTCCCGGGGCACCACGTCCCGGGTAGTCCTCAGGTTTTCCCGGGCCTGAGCCAGGGCGGACAGAATCGACCCGGAGTAGCGCCGGTCAGCACACAGAAATTGGATGACGTTGCGATCATTGGGCTCATCGTAAAGGGTGGCAAAAAGCTCCCCGCCTCCGGTGATATCGACCATCGCCGCCCAGCCCAGCGGCTGCCGATAGGGCATGTCGAGCATCAGGTGGCTGGAGACATTGATCAGACGCGCGGTGTCCTCGGCCCGTTCGATATAGCGGGCCATCCAGTACAGGTTCTCGGCGACTCTTGAAAGCATCAGCATGGTCTCAGTCCTCCCCCGTCTCGACGATCCAGGTGTCCTTGCTGCCCCCGCCCTGGGACGAGTTGACCACCAGCGACCCCTTTACCAGCGCAACACGGGTCAAGCCGCCGGTGGTGACATAGGCACCATCCTGGCCAGACAGGATGAAGGGCCGAAGATCGACGTGGCGAGGCTCAGGCCGACCGTCGAACAGGGTCGGCGTGGTCGACAGGTTGAGCATGGGCTGGGCCATGTAGTTGCGCGGATCCTGCTGGATCAACTTGGCGAAGGCGTCGCGTTCCGCCTGGGAGGCCTGAGGCCCCATCAGCATGCCGTAGCCGCCTGACTCGTTGGCCGGCTTTACCACCAGTTCATGCAGGTGCTCCAGCACGTAGCGCCGATCCTCCTCAAGCATGCAGAGGTAGCTCGGTACGTTCGGCAGCAAGGCATCCTGGTCCAGGTAGTACTTGATCAGCTGCGGCACGAAGGCATAAACGACCTTGTCATCGGCCACCCCGGCCCCGGGGGCATTGGCCAGTGCCACCTTGCCGCTGCGCCAGGCCCGCATCAGTCCCGGCACCCCCAATACAGAGTCGGCACGGAAGGCCTCCGGGTCGAGGAAGGCATCATCGATACGCCGATAGATGACGTCTACCCGGGTCAGCCCCTGTACCGTGCGCATGTAGACCACATCGTCATCATCGACGACAAGGTCAGAGCCCTGGACCAGCTGCACCCCCATCTGCTGCGCCAGATAGGCATGCTCGTAGTAGGCAGAGTTGTAGATCCCCGGCGTCAGCACCACCACTTGCGGGTCGTCCCAGGGACGAGGCGACATGCCGGCCAGCATGTCGTAAAGCTGGGGCACATAATCGTCCACGGGAAGAATCTTGCCCGAGGCAAACAGCTCCGGCAGCACGCGCTTGGTCACGTTGCGGTTCTCGAGCATGTACGAGACGCCGGAGGGGATTCGCAGGTTATCTTCCAGCACGTAGATCGTGCCGTCCCCACCGCGCACCAGGTCGGACCCACAAATGTGTGCCCAGACGCCGTGGGGCGGGTCGATACCGACGCACTGGGGACGAAAGTTGACCGACTGCGCCAGCACATCGGCGGGCAAGACCCCATCCTTGATGACCTTCTGGTCATGGTAGAGGTCGTCGATAAACAGGTTGAGCGCCTCGACGCGCTGCTTCAGGCCGGCTTCGGTACGCCGCCATTCATCTGCAGGAATGATCCTGGGTACGATATCGAAGGGCCAGGCCCGATCGATCATGCTGCCTTCCGAATACACCGTGAAGGTGATGCCCATGGTTCTGATGGCAATCTCTGCCGCCGTCTTGCGCTCAGCCAGCTCATCCGGCGCAAATCCCTCCAGCACGTCGCACAGCATCTTGGCCGCGTCCCGCGGCATCCCGGGCATGGCCACCAGTTCATCGTAGAACCCAGCGCAGTTGTACTGCTGCCAATCCACATGGCTCATCGGCACACCCTCTTGTTATCAACAGCGGTCTACCCTGCTATGCCTTCGTCCACCGGGGCATCCTGCACCGGATCGTGATGCACCAGACTGGCGTACATCCCATCGACATATCGGGGTCCCCTACCTGCTGTATAGCAAGGTCTGTACCAGAACACAGAAAATCTGCCGTATCGGACACAGGTAAGTTAGCCGCCGGGACAATCGGCACCGCAACGGACACATGGCGACGCATGTGTCACGCCCCTGGCAGGCTGCTGGCTCGTCCTCGGGGCACTTCTGCCGACGCGCGCACCAGGACAGTGCGTCACGACGGGCTGACGCCGGCCTCTCCAACCTCAACAGGATGTGGATGCTTTGTCGCCGCCAAAGGGGTGTGGATGGTTTGGCCACGAGAGTTTGGTCTGGAGAGCTTGGTCAGGAAAGCGAGCCAAGCTCATGGACCCACCTGCGGATACTTGCCAGGGGTCCTGAGGGATGAGGTTCTGAGGGTATAAGGTTACAGTGCAGCTCAACGGGCATACGGCGGACTTGAGCCGATGCCCAGCCTGGGGTACATCTTGATCACAGCGCCACGGGTGCTGTATCCCTTCGTCATCAGGAGACACATCGCACTCATCATGTCCTCGTATGCCGGGACCGCAGGACGGTCCATCCTTGGCCATGACGTGCCTGCCAGCCGGCGCTGCGTCATGCGCGTATCAGGCCCTCGCTCGGGCACTGCAAGATGAACTATTACCTGCGCCATACCACCCGCTATCGCTATAGCGAGATCGTGACGCTCAGCGAGAATGAAGCCTGTCTGTCCCCTCGCGTGCTGGGCTGGCAACAGGTGGCCTTCGCGCGCCTGTCCACATCGCCCCTGACTCCGCTGCACCAGCAACGCTGCGATGCCTTTGGCAACCGTATCAACCTGTTTGCCATCGACACGCCGCACCAGGTGCTGGAAGTGACCCTGGAAGCGCGGATCACCACCTCCCCACGGCCCCAGCCCCCTGCCAATGCCATGTCCTGGGAAACCTGCCGCGACCTATTGGCAACACCTGGCACCACGAGCTACTGGGAAGCTCAGCCATTTCTCGAAAACTCGGCCTATATCGAGCGTCGTCCACTGCTGGCGGCGTGGGTGGAGGCCTGCTTTCCCCCTGGCGGCGACCTGGTGGAATGTGTGGATGCCCTTAATCGCCGTATCTATGACGAGTTCTACTACGACAGTCAGTTCAGCAACCTGGAAACCACGCCGTCGCAGGTACTGGTAGAGCGTCGCGGGGTCTGCCAGGATTTTGCCCATCTTGCGATCGCCGCCTTGCGCTCCATCGGCCTGGCCGCTCGTTACGTCAGCGGCTACCTGGAGACCAGTCCGCCTCCTGGGCAGCCCCGCTTGCTAGGGGCAGACGCCTCACACGCCTGGTTCGCGGTGCTGATACCGGGGTGGGGCTGGCTGGACCTCGACCCCACCAACGGTGTGCGCGTTGGCGAGCGTCACTTGCTGCTGGGTTGGGGCCGAGACTATGACGACGTAGCGCCGATCAAGGGCGTCGTGACCGGTGGCGGCCGGCAACAGCTTGAGGTCGAAGTCGATGTCCTGCCCATTGCCAGTGACCCGGACGCCAGCGCCGAGGGTCATGGAGACAACAGCGACAGCATGGACGAGCCGCTGGCCAGCTGAAACGGCACGGCCCGAGCCGCTAGCACTTGGAGCCTGAGCGTTACACCACACTGGGATGTTCGCATTGCGTTCCTGCTCGCCAATCGCCACTATCGGCGTCTTGGCGCCTGACGATTCCCTGGGGCGCACTGCTGGAGAGGTGTCATGCAGGACCTGCTGATCTGGATCGCCACAGGCTTCGGGCTAGGCCACTCGCCCTGGGCCCCCGGAACCGTCGGAACCTTGATCGGCATTCCCGTGGCCTGGTACTTGCTGCGGCTGCCGCCGGCACGACGGCTTGCGATCGCGCTGCTGCTGATCCTGACCGCCGTTCCCATCTGCCACTTTGCCTCGCTGTGGCTGGGAGGCGGCGATCTCTCCCAGATCGTACTGGATGAGTGGGTAGCCCTGCCGCTGGTAGTTCTGGCCTTCTCGCGCCACCGCCGCCGGATCATGCTGCCGCTCGGATACCTGCTGTTTCGTCTGTTCGATATTTCCAAGCTATCCCCCGTGCGGGAGATCGAAGGCATCGGCGGCGGCCTGGGCATTGTCGCGGATGATGTCATGGCCGCCGTCTATGCGGCGCTGACTCTGGCCCTGCTGGTACGCCTGACACGCCGTTACTGGCGCACCGACAGCCCTCGCTAAGGAAGTGCTGAAGTCATCAGCCTAGCGGCGCAAGGCCCACGCAGCGCCGCCCCCGGAGCCTAGGCGGTATAGGTGAGGAGATCGAGAAGCGCGCAACGAAGCGAAGCGGCGGACTTCATGCAGTGTTTCCCTACGCCTGTTCATGACAAAAAAAGCCGCCCTGAAGGGCGGCAAGACGGGACAGGATTCGATCGAAACCTATTAGTCAGTCCAGAACTCACTCCGGAATCAGCACAGCGTCAATGATGTGGATGACACCATTGCTTGCCTGAATGTCACGTTCTACCAGCGTCGCGTTGCCTACTTGCCAATCACCATCCTGCTCCTCGACCGACATGTCGGTACCCTGCAGGGTGGTGACAACATCGCTGTCGCCTGGCTGCCACGCGCCATCCACGAGATGATAGGACACGACTTCGACCAGACGACGATGCTGAGTCTTGTCGTCGCTTAGCCAATCGTCGAGGCGGCCTTCGGGCAGCGCGTCGAAGGCTTCCTGGGTCGCCGCGAAGACCGTCATCTCCCCTTCCTCGCTCATGCGCTCGTCCAGGTCGGACGCCTCCACCGCAGTAGCAAATGTCGTCAGGCGCTCATCGTCCTGAATCACCTGCCACAGCGTGTCGCCCTCAGCCGCTGCTGCGCTGGTGCACACTGCCGAGGCGCTGAACAGCAACCCGGCGGCCAAAAGTCCCTTTGCCTTCATGCTCCTTCCTCCTGACATCATGCCTTCGGTGGACTTGTCGGCTCGTGGCACCGGAGTCCTACTCACCAGGGCTTCTCAACCTGCGTTCCGTAAACCTGGCTCCTTAAACCGGAGCTCCTGAAACCTGGCTCCTTAAACCGAGGACCCGTAAACCAAGCCCCCGTAAACCAGAGCCCTGTGAACCAAGGCGATATGCACCACTCAGAACACCGAGGCGATATGTAACAACATCATGTACAAAAACTAGACCAGATTAATATTTCGTACAAGTATTTTTCTACCCGATGCTTTCCCCTCACCCAATCCATCAAAACGTCACAAAGAGGCGTCATCATGCTGCGTCGAAAGAAACGTCGGCGGCGCCACAGCGCAAGCGCACCCCGCATAAGCTATACACAACTTGCACAAAATAGAAATGCATGACAACCTTGTACATGACGCCGCAAGGGGTAGGCCAGCAAGGCAGCGAGCCACCACTTGCAGCGTAACCTCGCAAGGAGCGATGAAAGATGACGCGCCAAGGAGGGCGCCAGATGTACTACCCCATCACATGCACACTGTGCGGCCATGACCAGGCCACACTTATTCCGGCATCCGCTTCGCAGCACAATGACTGGGATGAACTCCGCTGCGTCGAGTGTGACGAGTTCCACGCCACCATTGCCGATTGGGAGCAGCGTCAGACACCGGACTATCTGCGATTTCTCAACAAGTCTCGCAGCCTGATGATGGCCATCCGCAGAGAGCAACATGGCCAACACCGCAGTGCTGGCGCACAGGAGTGCAGCACATGATTACCGTTGCTCTAGACCTCAACTGCAGCATCTGCGGTCACAGCCGCTTCACTCTTCCTGTTGGTCGCGACGACGGTGACAGCGTGCACTGCGCCAACTGTACCGCTTACAAGTGCAAGGCCATGGACCTGGAACGGGCGCTCATGGCGACGACACCACCTCCCCCTCAGCCCATGCCCAGCCCAGCGGCGGCCATGGCCTGAGACATAGACACGCCACCGCGTCCTGGCGATGTTGCGCCGCCCCATCAGGGCGGCGCTTTTTATTGGCATGGTGAATCACCGGTCTGGCAAGTACCTGAAATAGCACCTGACATGACAGGAGGCTTGCAGGGTTAGACGCCTGGCGAGCGGTGTCTTGAGGTATGATCTTGGCGCCAGTGACGTTTGCCGCTGCCAGCACACTGAGAGGTGAGCAGCGTCAAACCCGCGTCACACCCCTCACTGGCCGCCCCGAAACCACCTGGACACATGGCTCAGACTGAGCCGGAGACACCATGCCCGACAACGCAATTCCGGCGGCCTCAGCGCGCCGTCAAGACAGCCGCGCCCAGGCGCTTCCTATCCTCGTGGTGTGCGCCGCGCTGTACGGCATCAGCCTGGCAGCCGGCTATCACATCAACGCGGTAGTGCTGACCATTCTCAGCATGATCATCCTTTGCCTGCTGAGGATTCCCGTGGCCATTGCCTTGATCAGTGCGGCCATGCTCGGCGCACTGCATGCGGGGATGCCGATGACCGACGCCATCGGCGCGTTCAACGACAATCTGCTGGTAGGCGCTCAGGTCGGTCTGACCTATGTGATGATCGGCGCCTTCGCCGTTGCGCTGTCCCGCAGTGGCCTGCTGGAGCTGCTGGCCGATGCCATTTCATCGCGACTTGGCAGTCACGAGGAAGGCACTCGGCGCAGCGTCAAATGGACGCTGTTCGGGCTATTCATCGTGGCCTCGCTGATGTCCCAGAATCTGGTGCCGGTGCATATCGCCTTTATCCCGATCTTGATCCCACCGCTGCTTGGTGTGCTGGACCGTCTCAAGGTCGACCGCCGCGCCGTAGCCTGCATTCTGGCGTGCTCTATCAGCGCCAGCTACCTGCTGCTACCCACCGGATTTGGCGCCATCTTCCTCAACGAGATCCTGCTGGCCAACGTCAACAGCGTGGGCGCTGCACACGGCCTGACAGCGACTGCCGACATGGCGCCCAAGGCCATGGCCTTACCCGTGCTGGGACTGGTCGCAGGGCTGCTGGTGGCAGTCTTCATCAGCTACCGCAGGCCGCGGGACTACGCCACTCCTGACGCCTCCGTCGCGATCACCCGGCCGACCGCCCCCTCGCGGCTGAAGCCCCTTCAGCTCATAATCACGCTGGCGGCGCTGGCCGTGGCACTGGTCTTTCAGCTTAGCTTTGATTCACTGCTGATCGGAGCCATGGTGGGCTTCCTGATTCTGACCCTTGGCGGCATCTTCCGCTGGCAGGAGCAGGACGACGTGTTCACCGATGGGCTGCGAATGATGGCTCAGATCGCCGTCATCATCACCATCGCCTCAGGCTTCGCCGGCGTACTGACCGCGACGGGGGAAATCGACGCCCTGGTCAGCGCCTCGGCAGCGTTGATTGGCGGCAACATGGCGGTGGGCGCAGCGGTCATGCTGATCGTCGGTCTGTTCATTACCATCGGCTTTGGCGATTCCTTTGCCAGCGTGCCCATTCTGGCCCCGATCTATCTGCCGCTGGCGCTGACGCTGGGCTTTGACCCGCTGGCAGCCATTGCCCTGCTGGGCGCTTCTGCCGCCCTCGGCGATGCCGGCTCGCCTGCGTCCACCATTACCCTCGGGGCCACGGCCGGCTTGAACGCCGACGGCCAGCATGACCATATTCGGGACAGCGTCATCCCCACCTTCCTGCACTGCAACCTCGGTATGCTGGTCTTTGCCTGGATCGCAGCGATGGTGCTCTGACGCTCACCGGGCAGCGACCCAGCGGGATAGGACGGCGTCCCCGTGACGCGGACGCCGTCAGCTGCAGATCCCAGGCCTGCTGTTGTGCGCCAACGTTCCCGGCGGCAGAGAAAGGAGCTGAGCAGCAATCAACGACTCAGTGCCAGGGATTCGGCAACGTCGATCAGCCGACGCACCGCCGGCAGGCTGGCGTCTCGCCGCCACACCAGCATCAATGGCAAGACCATGTCGAGGTCATCCAGCGCAATGCTGACGACGCCCTCCGGTGCCCCCGTCATGGTCATCTCCGGCATGATGGTACAGCCCATACCAGCCGCCACCAGGCATAGCATGGTCGCATTGTCGGTCCCTTCCTGAACCACATGCGGGGTAAAGCCGCGCCGCTGAAACGCATGGATGAGTTTGTCGTGGTAGACCGGCGTCGCGCTTCGCTCGAACCAGATGAAATCCTCGCCGGTCAGTTCAGCCAGTGTCTTCGGCGGGTGCCGCGCCAGCCGGGAACCTTTGCTCACGACCAGTACCAGTCGATCTTCATACAGGCAGTGGCTATCGAGCTGATCATCGTCCTGTGGGGGGAAGAACAGCATGCCTGCATCCAGCTGATGATGCCGAAGCGCCTCCACCTGTGGGGCAGACAGCAGTGACTGCACCTTCAGGCTGACATCTGGGTAGCTCTGACGAAACTGATTGAGCAGCCTGACGATCTGCGGCACCCACAGGTGCATGACCGTCACGCCCAAGCGCAGCTGACCAAGCTGGCCATCGGCGATACGCCGTGCATCGTGCTTGGCCGTCTCGAACTCCCGTAGTAGCCGCCTCGCCTCTCGGTGAAACGCACTGCCGGCTGCCGTGAGGCTGACACCGTGACGCGAACGCTCCAGCAACGTTGCCCCTACCGACTCCTCCAGCAGCCTGAGTTGCCGCGTCAGGGCGGGCTGGGCCAGCGGAATCTCCCGGGCAGCGCGGGAGATCGAGCCCTCCTCGACCACCGCCAGGAAATAGCGCAATTGCTTGAAGTCCATGCTCACCTCCTCGTGGTCCAGCCACCGGCGCCGACGCCCCCAGGGGCATGCCAGACACCCGGCATCCATACAATAAAAGCATGGTAATAGAAAAATAATAATATTTTATCTATAAAAAGCCGCCGACCATGATGGTGAACATCATTCACACATCTGCGGCATCCCATGACCCTGACTATCGACACCTCGTTCTTCGACGATCAACTGCAAAGCCTGACGGAACTTCGCCATCATTTTCACCGCCACCCCGAGCTCGGGTTCAAGGAGCACGCCACCTCGGCGCGGGTCTGTGAAGAGCTTGAACGCCTGGATATACCCTACGAAAAGGGTCTGGGCGGTACGGGTGTGGTCGCCACCATCAAGGGCCTGGCGGCGGACAACGGGCGTCGCATCGGGCTGCGTGCGGACATGGATGCGCTGCCGATCCAGGAGGCCAGCGACCACGCTCATGCCTCCGCAGTGCCCGGTATCATGCACGCCTGTGGGCATGATGGTCATACCACCATGCTGATTGGTGCCGCGCGTTACCTGGCTCGCCACCGCAACTTTTCCGGCATCGTCTACCTGGTCTTTCAGCCGGCAGAAGAGGGCCTGGGTGGCGGACGCGAAATGGTCAAGGACGGCCTGTTCGAGCGCTACCCCATGGACGCTATCTACGGCCTGCACAACTGGCCCGCCCTGCCCAGGGGCCAAGTCGCGATCCGCCCCGGCCCGATCATGGCTGCGACCGACCGCCTCGACATTTGCGTCCGTGGCAAGGGCGGCCATGGTGGCGTGAACCCTCATCTCTCCATCGACCCGGTGCGCATGGCCGGAGCCCTCATTCAGGCATTGCACAGTGTGGTATCGCGAGATGCCGACCCGCTGTCGCCTGCCGCCCTTAGCCTGTGCGGGATCAAGGGCGGAGAACTCGATGGCTTCGCCATCATTCCCGATGAGGTCCGCCTGAGCGGCACCGTCCGCACCCTCGACCTGGCCACACAGGACCGCATTGCCGACGCCATCGCCCGTACCTGCGACGGTGTCGCAGCCACCTACGGGGGCCAAATCGAGGTCGACCATCAGCGCATTTTCCCCGCCACCATCAATCACTCAGAGGCCACCCAGCATGTCATCGATACGGCCCGCGAGGTGCTCGGTGAATCGGCGCTGGAGCAAGAGGTAGCCCCAAGCCTGGGGGGTGAGGATTTCGCCTTCATGCTGGAGCAGTGCCCTGGTGCCTACTTCTTCCTGGGCAGCGCCGACACGCCGGACACTCCGCCGTTGCACAACGCTCGCTACGACTTCAACGACGCCGTCATTCCTACCGGCAGCCAACTGCTGGTCGCCATCGCGCTCGAAGGACTGGCCAAGACCTCCTGACCCGATCGCCGCTGGCCAGTCACAGCTGGCCGATCACAGCTGACGCCCGCAGGGATATCAGCTGGCAAAAGCTTTCACGACCACAATCCACAACAAGAGGTCTCTCATGAAACACTCCACTGGCATGCCGTCGAAAGGCCTGCTGCTCTACTTCGTGCTTTGCACCCTGGCCATGGTCTGGCCAGGGGCTCTTATCGCCAATCGCATCGACCCCATCATCCTGGGTATGCCCTTCTTCATGTTCTGGTACGTCGCCTGGGTCTTCGCACTCTTCGTCGGCCTGGTGATCGCCTATCGCAAGGACGCCGAGAAGGAGGTGGATCATGAGTGATTCGATGCTGATCACCGCGATGACGGTGGGCTACCTGGTGGTGGTCCTGCTGGTCGGCCTGCGCGCTCGTCGCGGTCAGACCTCATCGCTGGAAGGATATGTGGCGGGCGGCCGCCATATGGGCCTACTGGTGCTGTTCTTCATCCTCGGCGCAGAGATCTTCTCTGCCTTTGCCTTTCTCGGCGCTCCCGGCTGGGCCTACAGCAAGGGCGCTCCGGCGTTCTATATCATCGCCTACCTGACCCTGGCGGTCATTGTCTGGTGGCTGATTGCACCGCACATATCTCGACTGGGTCGGCGCCACGGGTTCCTGACTCAGGCCGAGTTCCTGTCTGCCTGCTATCCCACGCCGAAAAACCTGCTGGGACTGGTCATTGGTGTGGTCAGTGTGCTGGCGATGATTCCCTATCTGACGATTCAAATCGCCGGTGCTGGCCTGCTGTTCGAGGCCGCGACCTCGGGCACCATCCCCTTCTGGCTCGGCAGCCTGCTGGCATGCGGGGTGGTGGCCGCCTATGTCTACGCCAGCGGCCTTCAGGGCATCGGCTGGACCAACCTGATGCAGGGCTTGATGATGGTCGTCATCGCCTGGGCCCTCGGACTGACGACAGCCGAGCAGTTCTTCGGCGGCGTCGGCGAGATGTTCCAGCAGATCAAGGATCAGGCACCGGAGTACCTGACCATGCCGGGCGCTACCGGAATGGGCTGGGGTGCCTTCTCGACCGCTGTACTGGTCAGCGCGCTGGGCTGCGTGATGTGGCCACACATCTTCATGAAGTTTTACAGCGCGCGGGACGTCAGGACGCTCAAGCGGGTGTTCGTGCTGTATCCGCTTTACAGCTATCTGCTGGTGCCGCTGCTGATCATTGGCTTTGCCGGTATCGTGCTGCTGGCGGATACGCCGCTGGAATCCCCAGACCAGGTGCTGTTGACCATCGTCGTGGAGCTGGCTGACCTGCCGGCCTGGGTCATCGGACTGGCGCTGTCCGGCGCGCTGGCCGCCGCCATGTCCACGGCGGCCAACCTGGCGCATACCTCCGCCACCATTCTGGTCAGAGACGTCGTCCAGTTCGCACCACGCATGCGCGCCCTGCCCGAGCAACAGGCGCTGTCGATGACCCGCTATGGCGTCATCGTGATCTCACTGCTGGCCTATCTCCTGGCGCTGGCCAATCCTGGCTCACTGGTGAGCCTGCTGCTTGGCGCCTACGGCATCATTGTGCAGCTACTGCCGATGCTGCTGGGGGCTCTTTTCTGGCGGCGTGCGTCCCAGACAGCGGCCTTTATCGGGCTCAGTGTCGGCGCAGTGATCACCCTGCTGCTGCAATTTGGCGTGGACGCGCCATTCGGCTGGCATCCGGGATTCTGTGGGTTGGTCATCAACTCGGCCATCTTCGTGGTCATCAGCTTGATGCGTAAATCCAGCGAGTCTCGTGCCCCCGTGGAGAGCCTGTCAGCCCAGGCCTGAACCAACGCCTGACATAGGCGATATCCCCACGGCCAGCGTCCCCTCCAGGCGCTGGCCATTCGTATGTTGTCCCCCCCACAAAGCGCGCCCGCCGTATCCAACGCTGTCGACCTGCATCGCCTGCCGACGTCAGACATGCCATCAGGGAGGTCTCGACCTTGGTGGCAATTGATTTTATAGACGTCTGGTCTAAAATCCCTCCATGACTCACGCAAACACCAAGCGCCGAGGGCGTCCACCCAAGACCGATTACCGCATCGGTACCCAGGAAGGCGATGCCCGGGCCGCCCTGATCGCCAGCGGCCTCGAGACGCTGACAGAACATGGCTACCTGGGCGCTGGCCTGGAGGGAATACTCAAGCGCGCCGGCGTGCCGAAGGGGTCCTTCTACCACTATTTCGCCAGCAAGGAAGCCTTCGGCCAGGCGGTCATGGAGCGCTATGCCAGCTACTTTGCGGGCAAGCTCGAGCGCCACCTGGAGGATACTTCCCAGCCGCCCCTTGCCCGACTGCGGGCCTTTGCCGAGGACGCCAAGGCCGGCATGGCGCGCCATGGGTATCGTCGCGGCTGTCTGGTCGGCAACCTCGGCCAGGAGGCGGCCGGGCTGCCCAGCCACTATCGCGAGTGGCTGATCGAGACCCTGGCAGACTGGCAGCAGCGCCTTGCCGCGTGCCTGGAGGAGGCCCGCCAACGCGGTGATATCGCCGGCGACAGCGACGGCATGCTGCTCGCCGAAGCCTTCTGGATTGGGTGGGAGGGCGCCATCATGCGCGCAAGACTCGAGCGCGGCCCACGCCCCATCGACGTCTTCACGTCACACTTCCTCGCCGGGCTGCAGACCACTTCGCCAGCACCCTGACGCTAATGAGCGGCATCCTGAAGCCGCTGCCATGCATCCTGCGGGACCTTCCCGCGACATTTCATAGACAGTCAGTCTAAAAAGGAGCCAGCCATGTTCAAGGCCATCGTGATCCGCAAGGAAGACGACCACCAGCAGGTTGCCATCGAATCCATCCACGAACAGGACCTGCCTGAAGGCGATGTTACTGTCGCGGTGGACTACAGCACGCTGAACTACAAGGACGGCCTGGCCATTACCGGCAAGGGCCCGGTCGTGCGCAGCTTTCCCATGGTGCCGGGGATCGACCTGGCCGGCACGGTGACATCATCCTCCCATGGGGAGTTTGCGGTGGGGGACCAGGTAGTGCTGAACGGCTGGGGAGTCGGCGAAACTCACTGGGGCGGGCTGGCGGAGAAGGCTCGTCTGAACGGTGACTGGCTGATTCCACTACCCACGGCCTTCTCGACCAAGAGTGCGATGGCGATCGGCACCGCGGGTTACACCGCCATGTTGTCGGTCATGGCGTTGGAGCGTCATGGCGTCACCCCCGACCAGGGCGAGGTCCTGGTGACGGGCGCCAGCGGTGGCGTCGGCAGTTTTGCGGTGTCTCTGCTGGCCAAGCTGGGCTACCAGGTGGTCGCCGCCACCGGCAAGGTCAATGAGGCGGAATACCTCAAGTCCCTCGGGGCCCGCACGATTATCGATCGCCAGGAGCTCACGCAACCAGGCAAGCCCTTGCAGAAGGAGCGCTGGGCGGGCGCCATCGATAGCGTTGGCAGTCACACCCTGAGCAATGTTGTGGCCTCCACACGCTATGGCGGCACCGTCACCTGCTGCGGCCTGGCCCAGGGCATGGACCTGCCTGGTACGGTCATGCCCTTCATTCTGCGCGGCGTCACCCTGGCGGGCATCGACAGCGTGATGCAGCCCAAGGAGATACGCATGGCCGCCTGGCAGCGTCTCGCCGAACTGCTCTCCAATGAAAGTCTGGAGCAGATCGCCACCGAAATCCCCCTGTCACAGGCGGTTGACGCGGCAGAACGGCTGATCGACGGCCAGATCAAAGGCAGAGTCGTGGTCGCCACCCGCTGACGCCCTCACCACCCACTGACACGGCACTGAATGTGCGCAGTGGACGGGTCACAGCACCCTGCATGCCGGTGGCGTCAGCGACGGGTATGCAGGGTCGATAAGCGGCCTCCCAGTGCACTTACCAATCGCGCTACCCGCAGCAGTCGCCACGTTGTGGGAGCTACACGACAACGCGCTCAAGGTTAACCGGAGATAGAGGGTCGGATTTCTTTGAGACACAAAAAAACCGCCTCGAGGGGCGGTTTTGATGTTGCAACAAGCTTTTGATTTCCAACCATCTTTTAGATGGTGCCGGCACCAGGAGTCGAACCCGGGACCTACTGATTACAAGTCAGTTGCTCTACCAACTGAGCTATGCCGGCTCGGGTCGACCTAACGGTCGCTTGCTGCTCTGATGATTCGCCTTTCAGCGCTTCACCCGAAACGGGGTTGGCGTGGCTGGGGTAGCAGGATTCGAACCTGCGCATGCCGATACCAAAAACCGGTGCCTTACCACTTGGCGATACCCCAGCAGAGTTGGTGGCCAGAGACGGAATCGAACCGCCGACACGGGGATTTTCAATCCCCTGCTCTACCAACTGAGCTATCTGGCCCCTTGCCAACGCGACGTATTAAACCAATTCCTCCGTTTTCCGTCAACCCCTTTTCTTTCAAAATGATGGCGACCACGACCGAAGCAGGCTGAAGCCTAGATATCACGCGGGACGTAGCCCTCTGCGCGGTCGGTTTCCTGATTGTCGAAGAAGCGTTCCATCTGCTCCATCAGGTACTCGCGGCTGCTGGGCTCCATCATGTTGAGGTGCTTCTCGTTGATCAGGCGGGTCTGCAGCGCCTGCCACTCCTCCCAGGCCTGACGCGAAATACTGGCCTGGATCTCCTGGCCCTTCTTGCCCGGCAAGGGCGGAAACGGCAGGGCGTCGAGTTCTTTCTGATACTTGCGGCAGAATACGGTCTGACTCATGACTCTCTCCTGTGGGTGCAGCGTCTGCTGAAGCGCCAAATAGATGAAGCGGTCGCTAGCTGGCCCGAGCATAGCAGCCCAGGCCGGCCTCGCTTAAGCCCTCTCCGGCCCTGGTGGGCGCAGAGTAAAGGGCGCCAGCGTTTCCAGCAGCTTTTTCACTGGCGCCGCCAGTCCAACTGACTCCGGCGCCTCCGGGTCATACCACATGCGCCCCTCGGCGACCTGATCCGCCGCCTCTACTTGCGCTGGTACAGGCGTGATCTCGAGCCGGAAGTGGCTAAATACATGCACAAAGCTCTGCCACGGCGCCTGCCTTTGTGCATGCCCCATCTGCAGGGCGAGCCATGTATCGATCTCGTCATCGCTGTCGAACTGCGGCAAGCTCCACAGCCCGCCCCACAGCCCCTGGGAAGGTCGCTGTTCCAACAGAATACGACCACGCCGGTCACGCAACACCAGCATTCGGGTCTGACGCAGCGGAACACGCTTCTTCGGCTTGGACTCGGGGAAACGCTTTTGCTCGTTGCGCGCTCGCGCCACACAGACATCGTTGAAGGGGCAGCGCTCACACTCAGGCTGGCCGCGACGACACAGCGTCGCGCCCAGGTCCATCATGCCCTGGGTAAAGTCCACCACCCGCTCGGTTGGTGTGTAGTGGTCGGCCAGCGTCCACAGCTGCCGTTCCACGGCAGGTCGACCAGGCCATCCTTCCACCGCATGCAGGCGGGTCAGCACGCGTTTGACGTTTCCGTCCAGAATGACCGCACGCCGTCCTGTGCTCTGGGCAATGACCGCGCCAGCCGTCGATCGTCCTATGCCGGGCAGTGCTGCCATGGCGTCGACGCTGTCGACGGGAAACTCTCCGCCATGCTGCTCCACCACCTCTCTGGCAGCTTTATGCAGATTCCGGCCTCGTGCGTAATATCCAAGCCCGGTCCACAGGTGGAGCACCTCATCCTGAGAGGCCTCTGCCAACGACTGCACATCAGGAAACCGCTGCATGAAGCGCTCGAAATAGGGAATAACAGTGGCCACCTGGGTCTGCTGCAGCATGATTTCCGAGACCCACACGGAATATGCCGTGCGATTCTCCTGCCATGGCAGATCATGCCGTCCATGCCGGTCAAACCATGCCAGCAGGCGTTCAGCAAAGGCCGTTCCGGTCAGCACGGGTTGCGCCGCCGCGGCTTCCTGATGCTGCTGTCGATCATCGGGGCGCCCGGGGGCTTCTGTATAATATTTCATAAAACCAGATAGTTAGTGATCACAAACCAGGATACACACGAAAAAAAGCGCCGACACGGTGGTCGGCGCAGAGACTGGCTTGCTTGATGCTCAATTAAATAGACCACGGACTGCGTCACGAAGTTCCTGGCCAGCTTTTTCACCGATACGCTCGTCGAGTCGCTCGAGCTCCTTGCCCACCCGATCCTCGACTTCTTCATTCAGGCGAGCCTTGGCTTCGTCAGCGACCAGGTTGCCCAGGTTGCTCTGGAATGCCGCCATGTCAAAGCGGCACCATTGGCTGCTGTCGCCTTCCAGTGAGCCTTCACAGTGCACCGGAAAGGGCACCTTCTCGAGGCGCCGATTCACGCTGCAGGCGGCATCAGCGGTGTCCACGAAACGTGCCGCGCCGTCGGCGTCAAAGGTTTGCGCGCCGAGGTCCAGGCGTCCGCCACCCGCGACTTCGATGCCCGGCAGGGTAATCAGCAGGTCATCGTTGTGGGCGACGCCATCACGAATGACAAAGCGCGCGCTGATGTTGTCGAAGCGGGTGTTTTCACTCCATTCACGAGTGGTCTGCTCACCTTCGAGACGGGCCACCGCGGTACACAGCTGACGCGACACATTGGCGCGTGGAATGCTGCCATCGTTGATCCGCGTATCCAGCGTGCCGTTGAGGTGGCGAGTCAGCTCATGGCGCGCATTCCCCCGGGTGGTCAGCTCACCGCTGGCGACCAGAGAGCCACTGACCGGCGCCGGCTGCTGGCCGAGCGAGGTCAACAACGATTCCAGACGCACGCTCTCGATGACCGGCGCCAGCTGCCAGGCAAGGGTGTCGCCGCTGGCATCCAGCGACCCGGTCGCCTTCAGGCGGCCCTCATGAAAGCCTGCCGCAAACTCGGTGAGCCGATGAACGCCGCCCTCCCCTTCCATTTCCAGGGTAACGTCCTGATATTGCTGTCCACCAAGCACAAGCTGACCCAACGACAGGGAGATGCGCTCGTCCAACTGCGCCAGGAAGCTGGCGGGCAGTATGGCAGGCGCTTCCTCCTGCGCCAGCGCAGCGCTGATGCCCGGCAGGCCGCTAGCCGCCGTGTCCTGCTGCGGTGGTGGCAGGTAGTTGTCGGCGTTCAGTCGATCGCCATCCAGATCGGCCTCAAGGCGTGACCCGTCAAAGTCGGCTGACAGACTGCCTGAGTAGGTGTTGTCATCCAGCACCAGCGTCAGTCCGCTAAGGGATAGACCTTCCAGGGTGCCTTCCACCGGACTGGTCAAGGCGACTTCGGTGAGTGCCTCGTCACTGGTCATGCGCGGCATGGCGCCCATCCGGGCCAGCCAGGGATGCAGCGACAGCGGCGCGAGACGGACCTGACCGTCATAGCGCGGAGCGTCATTCAGGCCAGTCACGTTGAGATTGCCCTTGATCGATAGACTGTCAGGCCCGGTCAGGGCAATGTCCCTGACTTGCGCCGTCCCTGCAGCGAGATCAGATTCGAGCTGAAAGGCCAGCGCCAGCGCGACACGCTTTTCCCCCAAGGAGGGAGTCAGCAGGCTGGCATCGAGCTGGCTAGGTGCCATGTGAACGCGCTGTTCGCTCAGGTTGAGCACCAGCTCCTCACTGCTCAGGGTGGCTTCCTGGGGTTCCGCTGCTCCTTCCACCAGCGTGCTGGTCTCCAGGGTAAGATCGGTCAGCACATGGCGACTGTCGGCCAGACCCAGGTTGACGTCAGCGTCGAGCGAGACGTCACTCTGCAGACTGGCGATGGCGTCACCCTCTTCATTGTGCTGGCCGTCAACCAGGTCGTAGACGCGCAGCTGGAAGGTCGAACTGAGGGGGAAGGCGGTATCAGGATTGACGTTGCTGCCATTGATGGTGAGTTTGTCGGCCTGCCATTCACGCTGCGCCAGCTGATCCACCAGGGACAGCTGACCATTGGTGACTTCGACACTGGCGATGTTCAGGGCAACGGACAACCCTCCATCATCGCTGGGATTGGGACCCGCGCTGGCCGGGGCGAGCGCCTTTTCGGCGTCCTGTCCCTTGTCTTCCAGACGCTCAAGCAATGCTTCCCAGTTGCCCGTGCCTTCGGCATCACGTTCAAGGTTCAGCGTCAGGCCATCCAGCGTCAGACCATCGATGGCGATTTCGCCACGCAGCAAAGGGGTAAACGCCAGGCTGACCGATGCCCGAGAAAATGCGGCGAAGGCCGGCGCATCATCAGGCTGGTCGGCCAGGCGCGCCTCTGCCTGAGCCACACTGACGCCGATACGTGGATAGAAGGACCACTCCAGCGGGCCTTCGAGCGACAGATCCAGCCCGGTATGCTCCTGCACCACCGCCACCAGCCGCGGCTTCATGTCTTCCGGATTGAAGAAGGTGGTGACGTAAACCACCGCTCCCACCGTCACCAGCGCAAGGACGCCGACGACCGCCAGAAGGGTTCTTACAAGACGTTTCATGTGCCGCTTTCTCCCGTGGGCAGGTCGAGTTGAAAATCATCACCGCTACGCGTCAGTTGATACCCCAGGCGCTTGAGCAGCATCTGGTCGGCCAGCGTCAATTGGGATGCCGCCACGCTGAGTTTCATGCCTTCTTGGTTGGCGGCTGCGCTGATCAAAGCCAGCAATCGCGAGCCCACGCCGCGCCGACGCGTCGTCTTGCGGACACACAGGTCACGCATATGCCAGCGGTCATCGCCTTGGCTGACGGCCACTGCCCCCAGCAGCCGGTCATTGAAACGAGCCGTCCAGAAGAAGCCTCGCTCAAGCTGACCGGTAACGTAAGTCCCCGGGGGTAGCTGGATGCGGTCTTCTGGCGCATCGGCATAAATTCGAGTCAGGTCGATCCTCACCTGTTCATCGGCGTCCCAGACATCCCGGTCGACGCGATAGAGAGTCACCGGCATAAGCTGTCTCCCTTGGCCGGAGGGCGGCGCAAGCCGCCACTGGAATGGTGGCATTGTAGCGGATGGGGGCGCGGATTCACTATAATGGCAGCCTTGTGCGCCTCGCACCGCGAGCGGCCCGCCCTGAATCAAGGCCTCATATTCGACATGCGCGCGAGCGCAGGAGACGACATGTCCGAGCGTATTGCCACGGTCAGCCGTGACACCAAGGAAACCCAGATCAGCGTCACCCTCAACCTGGATGGCGAAGGCAACCTCAAGGGTGAAAGCGGCGTTCCCTTCCTCGACCACATGCTCGACCAGGTGGCTCGCCACGGCATGGTCGACCTGGACATCGACGTCACCGGTGACCTGCACATCGACGACCACCATACCGTCGAGGATCTTGGCATCACACTGGGACAGGCATTCGCCAAGGCCATCGGCGACAAGCGCGGTATCTACCGTTACGGCCACGCTTATGTGCCGCTGGATGAAGCCCTGTCTCGCGTGGTCATCGACTTCTCCGGCCGCTCAGGCCTGTTCATGAATGTCGACTTCACCCGCGCCACCATTGGTCGCTTCGACACCCAGCTGTTCTGGGAATTCTTCCAGGGCTTCGTCAACCATGCCCAGGTCACCCTGCACATCGACAACCTGAAAGGCTTCAATGCCCATCACCAGGCCGAGACCATCTTCAAGGCGTTTGGTAGAGCGTTGCGCATGGCCGCTACCGAAGACCCTCGCATGGCGGGCAAGATGCCTTCTACCAAGGGTAGCCTGTAACTCGGTCGCCTGCGGCCAACTCCGCCAGAATCACAACATCTGAGGTGATCTCCGACGGAGGCGCCTCGGGGCCAACCATCAAGGAGCGCTTCATGACCATTGCCGTCATCGACTACGGGATGGGCAATCTCCATTCTGTCGCCAAGGCACTGGAACACGTCACCCACGAAAATGTGCTGGTGACCCGCGATGCCCGCTCGATCCAGGGGGCGACTCGCGTCGTACTGCCAGGCCAAGGCGCCATCCGCGACTGCATGGGAGAGCTTGAACGGACCGAGCTGAGCGGACTGGTACGGGAGCTGTTGGCTAACCAGTCGAAGCCTCTGCTGGGTATCTGTGTGGGCCAGCAGATGCTGATGGACCACAGCGACGAGAATGGTGGCGTCGACTGCCTGGGCTTTCTGTCCGGTCAGGTCCGCAAGTTCCCGCTGGACATGCAGGACACCCAAGGGGCTCGCCTCAAGGTGCCGCACATGGGATGGAACCTGATCCAGCAGCCTAACGCCCACCCGCTGTGGAACGGTATCGAGCCCGGCGCACACTTTTACTTCGTGCATAGCTACTATGTCGCCGCAGAGCAGGACGAGCAGGTATTCGGCACCACGGAGTACGGCAACGTCAGCGCGCACGTGGCCGTCGGCCGTGACGCGACCTTTGCGGTGCAATTCCATCCCGAAAAGAGCGCTCGTGACGGCCTGAGGCTGCTCGAGAACTTTGTGCAATGGACGCCCTGACCGGGTCGCGATTCGACACCGCCCAGCCACCCCGCCCACAGCGTTTGTGGTGGCATGGCGGCACGCGTTTCCCTGATTATCGTCTCACGCAGCTCTACAGGCACACTCTAGGCACACTTTAGGCACCCCCCCGAGGACACAACATGCTGGTAATTCCCGCCATCGATCTCAAGAATGGGCAGTGCGTCCGTCTCAAGCAAGGCCGCATGGATGAGGCCACCACCTACGGTGACGATCCGGTCGCCATGGCCGCCCGTTGGGTCGAGGCTGGCGCGCGCCGTCTGCATCTGGTCGATCTCAATGGCGCCTTCGAGGGACGTCCGGTCAACGGCGAAGCCGTCACCGCCATTGCGCGGCGCTATCCCGACCTGCCTATCCAGATCGGTGGGGGTATCCGCAGTGCGGAGACCATCGAGCATTATCTGACCGCCGGCGTTTCCCAGGTCATCATCGGCACCAAGGCTGTCAAGGAACCGGACTTCGTCACGCAGATGTGCCGCGCCTTCCCTGGCCACATCATCGTCGGCCTCGACGCCCATGATGGACGCGTGGCGACCGATGGCTGGGCTGAGGTATCGGAAGTGCTGGCCGTGGACCTGGCCAAGCGCTTTGCCGACGACGGCGTCTCCAGCATTGTGTACACCGATATTGCGCGCGACGGCATGATGAATGGCGTCAACGTGGAAGCCACCGCCGCCCTGGCGCGAGATGGTGGTATCCCGGTCATCGCCTCGGGCGGTGTCACCAACCTGGATGACCTGCGTGCCCTGATCGCGGCAGGCGAGCCAGGTATCCTTGGTGCCATTACCGGCCGCGCCATCTACGAAGGCAGTCTGGATGTGGCTGAAGGCCAGCGCCTGTGCGACGAACTGACCCAGGTCTGAGGAGGCTCCATGGCACTTTCCAAGCGCATCATTCCGTGTCTCGACGTTGATGCCGGACGCGTGGTCAAGGGCGTCAACTTTGTCGGCATTCGTGACGCCGGCGACCCGGTGGAAGTGGCCCAGCGCTACAACCAGCAGGGCGCCGACGAGATCACCTTCCTCGACATCACCGCCAGCCACGAGGATCGCGATACCACCGTCGACATGGTCGAGCGCATCGCTGGCGAAGTCTTTATCCCGCTTACCGTGGGTGGTGGCATTCGCACCTGTGACGATATCCGCACCATGCTCAACGCCGGTGCCGACAAGGTCTCGATCAATACTGCGGCGGTGACCAATCCCGACTTCGTGAGGGAAGCCGCAGAGCGCTTCGGCAGCCAGTGCATCGTCGTGGCCATCGATGCCAAGCGGGTCAGCGCCGACGGCGAACCCGCCCGTTGGGAGATCTTCACCCACGGCGGTCGCCGGCCGACAGGTCTGGATGCGGTCGAGTGGGCAAAGAAGATGGTGGAGTACGGCGCCGGTGAACTGCTGCTTACCAGCATGGACCGGGATGGCACCAAGGCTGGCTTCGACCTGGGCGTGACCCGCGCGATCAGCGACGCCGTGGCCGTGCCGGTCATCGCTTCCGGCGGCGTCGGCAATCTGGATCACCTGGTCGAGGGCGTCAGCGAAGGTCATGCCGACGCTGTGCTCGCCGCCAGTATCTTCCACTTTGCCGAGTACACCATCCCTGAGGCAAAGCGCTACATGGCCGACAGAGGCATCACCATGCGCCTCTAGGTGCATCCTCGCCCGGTACAGGCCTGGCGTGGCCTGCCTGAACAGCCGGCCCGCGAGATAGCCTCTAAGGGGCACGGCAAGATAAGTGCTACAAGGTGCCCTAAGCATGTCGCCCCCGTCAGGTAGTCCCTGGCGGGGGCGATAAGCAAAAGGCGGCCTGCCTGGACCGCCGACAGGCTCAGTCCAGCGTCAGCCCGAGATTGCTGACACCGCCATTGCGGCCCAGCTTCTTCAATACTTTCATCTGTTTCTTGGAGGGCTCTGCCTCGGCCTCCTCCAACGCTGCATCCTGAAAATCGTTTTCGTCTTCCATCAGCGGATGCGTCTTGACCATCTGCGCCAAGCGCTCGGCATCATCTTCGCCTTCCGTCAGCTCGATAAACCCACGCACCGCGGCGCGCGACACCCGGCTCACCTCAAGCACGGCGTCCGGAGCGTCACCCCGCATGGTGTCGAGTATCGCCGACAGTGCCACCACGGCATCCAGTGCACGCCGCGCACCAAAGCTGTCGTCATCCGCCGGCGGTTCAAGCTCCGCCAGCTTTTCGGCCTGACGGTCGAAGTCGATCCGCGCGTCCTTGACGGTCAGCTGCTCCCAGACCAGGTCCAGAATCACGCGCATGCCGGAAATATCTCCGTGGCCACTGGTATCGGCATAGAGCGCATAGTTGGGCAACATGCGCTCGGTCAGCGCGGCCATGAAGCCCTGCTGCTGTCGGAGGGACAGCGCTTGCAAGCGCTGGTGAAATCCTGGTTTCGCCATGACGGCTCCTGTATGGCCACTATCTCGAGAGTTCGACGGCTGACGTCGCGTCTCGACGTCATGGCCTGGGAATGTTGACGCTGATTTATCGCTGGGGCTCACGGCTGAACGTCACTGCTGGGGCTTACGGCTCCAGGCTATGGCCAGAACCGATCCTGGGCAATGCGTCCGCGGGCATCAAACGCCACCCCTTCGTCCATCAATCGATTGCGTTGCTCGTCTGCGCCCCCATGGTCTGCCAGCTTACGCGACGCGGTGACGACCCTGAACCAGGGCAAGCCATGCCCGGAAGGCAGGTCGCGCAGCGCCCTCGCCACCATGCGGGCGGTCGCGCCATCGGTCATGGCAGCAATCCGACCGTAACTGGTCACCCGACCAGGGGGAATCTCACTGATGATCGTGAGGATCTGTTCTCGAACGTTCGGATTCATGTAACCTTTGGTTCTGGTTGCATTTTCATCGAGGGCCGAAGGATTCGGCCCGGCACTGGAGCGAGGCCCCATGCACCTTCATCTGCTGCAGCACCATCCACACCTGGGCCCCGCACGCATCGGCGACTGGCTGACCAGCATGGGACACAGCTTCACCATCTTCCATCTCTACGACGGTGAACTGGTCCCACGCCCCGGCGATTGCGATGCCCTGATCATTCTCGATGACCTGGAGGAACGGACCTCTGCGCCATGGCTCAAGGCTGAACGCAAGCTGATCGACCAGGCGCTGGACGGCCAGAAACCCTTGCTTGGCCTGGGTAGCGGGGCCCGCCGCATCGCTGCGGCACTGGGCGCGCCGGTGGGCCGGGGCACCCGTGCCGAGATCGGCTGGCACGTCGTTCACCTCGCCGATGACAGCCCCTTCGACCTACCCGACGATTTTTCCGCTCTGCTATGGCACCGCCAAGTCTTTGGCCTACCCGACGATGCCTTGCCCCTAGGCGGCACGGCGTCGAGCCCCGTGCTGGGATTTTCCTGGGACGCGGGCCGCGTCGTAGGACTCGCCTGCCATCTGCATCACCATAGCGAGAGCCTGCAGGCGCTGCTGTCCCAGATTCCACCGCCGGAAGGGGCTGAGCCAACTCTCGCGTCACCCTCAGGCCAGGATATCGTGGACGCCACCCAGCGGCTCGATACGCTGGCACCGCTGCTGGATCGCCTGCTCAGTCAGTGGTTGCGCAGCGCGCCGGTCGGTTGAAGCACCTTCAGCTTGCCGCTGCCCGCTGCTGGCTCCAGTGGCGGGCGAAGTCGAGGCAACTGTCCCAATCGCCAACGTGCAGGAACTCTCGCTCCCCGTGCTTTTCAAGCTGGTAGCGGTACATCGGATCGTAGTACTCGGTCAGCAGGGGCGCCAGCCAGGCCTCATGGGCCTGGCGATTGCCGGCTTGGTGCTCGCGAAACGCCAGCGCCTGCAAGCGCTCGAGCCTGGCCAGGCGGGCGCTTCCCAGGCGTTTCTTGAGCCGCCCGAGGGCCGAAGACAGCTGCTTGCGCATCAGTTTCCAGCCCAGCACTTCGCCGAACTGCTGGCGGTAAACCGTCCACAGGTCGTCGATATAGTCCTTGTGGATCTGATTCAGCCGCCAGTCCAGGGGCATCTCCACCCGGATCCGCGGCGCCACTTCCATGCCTCGCCAGAACGCCAAGGGTATGTTGGCGGCACCGATGTGGCGCGACTCATCTTCCAGCACCATAGGGCCGTGCAACGAGAGAAGGCGCCGCCCCATGTCATGTTCGAAGTCGATCTGACTGGGTGCGATCAAGGGATGCCGGCCAAACGCAGAGCCCTTGTGGCGGGCACACCCTTCCAGGTCCAGCCCATTGTCCAGCGCCTGGACGATGGCGGTCTTGGCACATCCGGTCAGCCCGCCCACGACCAGCATCGGTTGCCTGCCGGCCTCGTCGATACGCGCGCACAGTCCCTGGCGCATGGCCTTCCAACCGCCTTCGATGCGCGGGCGCTCAATCCCTGACTCCATCAGCCAGCGCTGCGCGATCTGGGAGCGAAGCCCACCGCGAAAGCAATAGATGATGGCGTCCGGCGTGGACGCCACCTGGTTCCGCCAGGCATCGATGCGGGCTTGCTTGACCTCGCCGGACACCAGGCGCTCACCCAACGCGATGGCCGCATCCTGACCAGATTCCTTGTAGGCAATTCCGACCCGGTGGCGCTCGTCGTTATTCATCAACGGCAGGTTGACCGCGCCAGGCAGGCTACCCTGGGCAAACTCGACCGGCGCCCGCACGTCGATCAAGGTTCTTCCCTCGACCAGCAGTCCGAGATCTGCCGGTACCAGCGGCAGTGTCATCCGCGCACCTCGATCAAGGCGTCGCCACGGGCCTCGACCACCTCACCGAAGGGGGCCAGTTCGATGCCGAACTCGCGACCCACGCGCTCCACGTCGTCTTCCCAGGAGGGGTGTACGGAGATCAACAGGCCACCGGAGGTCTGCGGATCGCACAACCATTGCCAGTGTGCCTCGTCCATCGCTGGCAAGCTGGCGCCCAGGGCTTCGCGGTTGCGGCGGGTGCCGCCGGGCACGGCCCCTTGGCGGCGATAAGCTTCGGCCTCGGCCAGACGAGGCAGCCGCCGGAAATCAATGCGAGCCGCTACGCTACTGGCCGCGCATACCTCAGAGAGATGGCCTGCCAAGCCGAAGCCGGTGACATCCGTCATCGCATTGACGCCCTCGATACGCGCCAGCGACGCCCCAATCTTGTTGCTGACCAGCATGGTCTCGCGCGCCAGGCCATGATGACCGCTTTGCAACAGGCCCTGTTTCTCAGCGGTGGTCAGCATGCCAACCCCCAGTGGCTTGGTCAGAAACAGCAGGTCCCCCGGCTTGGCTCCCTTGTTGAGCTTGAGGTGCTTGAGATCTACCAGCCCGTTGACGGAGAGGCCAAAGATGGGCTCAGGCGCATCAATGGAATGCCCTCCGGCAAGGGCCAGGCCCAGCTCCCGACACACGGCTTGAGCGCCCGCCACGACATCACCGGCAATATCCGGCCCAAGCTTGTCCAGCGGCCAGCCCAGGATGCCCAGGGCCATCACTGGGTCGCCGCCCATGGCGTAAACGTCACTAATGGCATTGGTGGCGGCGATACGCCCGAAATCGAAGGGGTCATCGACAATCGGCATGAAGAAGTCGGTGGTACTGATCATGCCGCGCCCATCCCCCAGGTCGAAGACAGCGGCATCCTCACGCCCCTGATTGCCCACGATCATCTGCGAGTGACTCGCCCCCGGGCCTGCCTTGGCCAGGATGCCATCGAGCACGTCAGGGGCGATCTTGCAGCCACAGCCTGCACCGTGACTGTATTGGGTCAAGCGGATGGCGCTCATGTAAACCTCCTTGGCAGTGATAGGCCCATTCTACACCAGCCGAACCGCACAACGCGGCCCGGCGTGTGGCTGGCCCCTGACATGTCATCTGCGCCACGAGGAAGCCTGCCACGGGTTCAAGGCCTGCCTTGCGGCGCTGCGGGAACGTGCTGGTGCGGCGCCTAGGCAACCCTGCGCGATGTATTCGAGCTGTCTTTCGTGCAAGCCGCCGGGCTACAGCACTTCCAGCGCGTCGGATAGCTTGTCCACGGGCACCACTTCCATGCCCTGGGGAGAGGTCTTGGGCGCGTTTCCTCGCGGCACGATGGCGCGGGTAAAACCATGCTTGGCAGCTTCGACAATGCGTTCCTGGCCACTTGGCACCGGACGAATCTCCCCAGACAGCCCCACCTCGCCGAACACCACCAGCTCCCGCGGTAGCGCGCGCCCTTGCAGGCTGGACACCACCGCCAGCAGGACGGCCAGGTCGGCGCTGGTTTCCAGTACCTTGACGCCTCCGACCACATTGAGGAACACGTCCTGATCCCCGGTGAACAGGCCGCCGTGACGGTGCAGCACCGCCAGCAGCATCGACAGGCGATTGGCGTCGAGCCCGACCGCAACGCGGCGCGGGTTGCCCAGTGCCGACTCGTCCAGCAAGGCCTGTACTTCCACCAGGATGGGCCGGGTACCCTCCCATACCACCATGACCAGACTGCCCGCCGCCTGCTCCTGCTGACGCGACAGAAAGATGGCGCTGGGGTTCTTCACCTCTTTCATGCCATGTTCCAGCATCGCAAAGACGCCCAGCTCGTTGACCGCGCCAAAGCGGTTCTTCTGGCCGCGCAAGGTACGAAAGCGCGAGTCAGCGCCACCTTCGAGCAACAGTGAGGCATCGATCATGTGCTCAAGCACCTTCGGCCCGGCCAGGGTGCCATCCTTGGTGACGTGCCCTACCAGCAGCAGCACCGTGTTCGACTGCTTGGCAAAACGCGTGAGCGCCGCCGCGGACTCACGCACCTGGGCAACGCCACCAGGCGCGGACGAAATGTCCTCAAGGTGCATGGTCTGGATAGAGTCGATCACCAGTACCTCAGGACGCTCACGCTCTGCCACCGCCAGAATGGTCTCGATACTGGTCTCCGCCAGCATCTTGAGCCCTTGGGTTGGCAGCTGCAGCCGGTGGGCGCGCATGGCGACCTGAGATAGCGATTCCTCGCCGGTCACATACAGCACGCTGCGCTGCTGGGCCAACTTGCAGGCGGTCTGCAGTAGCAGCGTCGACTTGCCGGCCCCCGGGTGTCCGCCCAACAGCACGGCCGATCCGGGCACCAGACCGCCACCCAGCACCCGGTCAAATTCGGCAAAGGTGGACGACAGCCTGGGCACTTCAGACAGGTCGACGTTGGCAAGATCGATCACCTCCGTCGACAGGCTACCGCTATATCCGCCTCGGCCACTTGTACCAGCGCTTGTTCCGCTGCGGGCCGGTGACGACAAGCGCACCTCGCTCAGGGTGTTCCACTCCTGACACGCGGAGCATTGGCCCTGCCACTTGCGATACTCGGCACCGCACTCAGTGCATACAAAGGCGCTCTTGGCCTTGGCCATAGACGTTCTCTCTCATTCTCTGGCGGGCTCGCCGTCAACGGTCAACGGCCTGCCAAACAGGTCGTCATGGGGAGCCGAGGGTGGCTGAGCGATGCTTGCGACGCCGCCTAGATGATCAGCGCAAGGGCGACTCTCAAGCGACAGCGCTGGCTTTACCGCACCGTACCACGCAAAAGGGCAGCCAAAGGCTGCCCTTTTGTCACTGGCCGTCGCGCTTACTGCTGGCGAGTCAGCTGCAGCATGTCATTGTTCTGGAAACGACGACGCTGCGGATCGATCAGCTCCAGCGTCTGCGGATTGACACGCATGAAGTAGTAGGTCTGACCTTCTCCGTTAGGCACCAGTTCGTAAACGGTGGCTTCCGGGTTGTCTGCGGTACCGGTCAACACATCCCAGTTGCCGGAGTAGTTCTCGTTCGGCGGATTCTGGGGGTGGTTCTGGTAGGCAGCGGTCAGATCGAAGGTGCGCTGTGCCGGAGCACCTTGCTCTTCACCGTCCATGGTGACAGTCAGGGCGATGCCGTCGCAGTTGCGGCACGGCAGGGTACCCTGATAGGTCGCAGACGTTGCCTGGATGGCTTCACCACCGGCAGTGTCATCGCTGGGGCCACTCGCACAGCCGGCCAAAAGGGCGAGCATGGCGGATCCCGCCAGCAAAGTCCTGAGTTGCATATAAGTCCTCCTAACCATTGAGCATGGAACCGACGAATCGGCAGCCTGACGACAGCATAACCTCCCTGCTTCCCTGCGCACAGCCCTGTGTTGTCCTGCACTTAGGACACTGGGGGCATCACATGGGCAAAGATCAGTCCCAGTACGATCGGCATGACGATCAGGCTACCCAGATTGCCGATCAGCACCAGCGACGCCACGGTATGTGGCTGCTGGCGGTACTGCTCGGCCACCAGATAATTGAGCACCGCCGGCGGTAGTGCTGCAAAGACCCACAGTGACGCTGCCTTGAGTCCTTCCAGCTCGAACAGTGCGATCAATGGCCATGCCAGCACAAGTCCTGACAGTGGGCACAGCAGCGCGCCCAACAGCCCGATTTTCCAGTCTCCAAAGTCGATATCCAGCATACGCACACCCAAGGCGAACAGCAGCAGCGGAATACAGACGCCGCCCAGCATGTGCATGGCTTCCAGCAACCAGCTTGGCAGCGCCAAGCCAGACAGGTTGACCGCAAGCCCGGCCAGGCTGGCCAGCACGATGGGCATTCTCATCAGACGCCAGAGCGGCGTATGCGGGCTGAGCATCTTCAGCCCCAGGGAAAAATGCAGCACCATCTCGACGATAAACAACACCACCGCGGCCGGCAGCGCCTCCTCGCCAAATGCCAGAATCAGCAGAGGAATGCCCATGTTGCCCGAGTTGTTGAACATCATCGGGGGCACGACCGTCTTGGCGTCGAGCTTCAGCCACTTGACGATAGGCCAGACTAGCAAGCCAGACCCCACCACAATGATGGCGCCCGCCAGAGCCAGCCACGCATACTCTTCCAGCGGCGCCTTTCGATCCGCCAGCACCACAAACACCAGCATGGGAACGAAAAGCTCCATGTTAAGGGTGTTGAGGCTACGAATATCGGGGGAACGCAGGCGCCCATAGAGGGTCCCGGCGCCAGATATCAAAAAGACCGGCAGCAAGGTGGCAAGGATCTGGGCAGTCATGGAATCCCTTAGGCGGCGAATGGCTCAGCAGACGCAGCGTATCATGCCGGCGACTTGCGCAGGGCGGTGGCAGCGGTCACCATGACCAAAGTGGTAAACACGCCTTCTACCTCTGCCAAGCGAGAGACCATGAGCAAGTTGTGGAGTCCAAGCGTCAGGGAGCTAACCCCCTACGTACCGGGTGAGCAGCCCCGCGAGAAGCTGATCAAGCTCAACACCAATGAGAATCCCTACCCTCCCGCACCTGGGGTGGAGCGTGTGCTGCGTGAGTTTTCGCCAGACCACTTGAGACGCTACCCGGATCCTACCTCGAGTGCCTTGCGGGACTCCCTGGCCCATGCGCTCGGTACTACGGCTGACCACGTGTTCGCCGGCAATGGTTCAGATGAAGTACTGGCGCTGGCCTTCCAGGCGTTTTTCCGGCAAGAGCGGCCACTGGCCATGCCGGACATTTCCTACAGTTTTTACCCTGTCTATTGCCGCATGTACGGCATCGACAGCCGCACCTTTCCCTTGAACGATGACTGGAGCGTTGACCTGGACGCGCTGGCCAGCGATAGCGGTGGCGTCATTTTCGCCAACCCCAACGCTCCCACCGGACATGGCCACGGACGTGAGGCCATTGCCGCCTTGCTCGAGAAGGTGACGGACCGGGTCGTGCTGGTGGACGAGGCCTACGTCGACTTTGGTGGAGAAAGTGCGGTGCCCCTCGTGGAGCGCTACCCCAACTTGCTGGTAACAGGCACCTTCTCCAAGTCGCGCAGCCTCGCGGGACTGAGGCTTGGCTATGCCGTCGGTTCCCCGGAACTGATCGAAGGCCTGATTCGCGTGAAGGACTCCTTCAATTCCTATCCGGTCGACGCGCTGGCAAGCGCGGTCGGGATCGCCGCACTGGAAGATACCGACTATTTCGAAGCCACTCGGCAAGCCGTCATCACCACGCGGGAACGCACCCGTCAGCGCCTGGCGCAGCTTGGTTTCGAGGTGCTGCCTTCACAGACCAACTTTGTCCTCGCCACACACCCGGAGCACGATGCAGCGCAGCTCTTTCTGGGCCTGCGTGAGCGCGGCGTGCTGGTGCGTCACTTCAATACCGAAGCCCTTCGCCATTACCTGCGCATTTCCATCGGCACCGACGATGAGATGGACTCCCTGGTCGAAGTGCTGGAAATTCTGTGCCGCTGAGTTGAACAGGGCGCCGTCACGGCGCCCACCGTTCCGAGGTTGTCCATGACCGCTCGTCTACCCTTGAGTCGTCTTCACCATGTGGCACTGATCACTGCCCACTATGAATGTGCCAAGCGTTTCTATATCGAGGTACTCGACGCACACGTCTTGAATGAGGCATATCGCAGTGACCGCGATAGCTACAAGCTGGATCTTCTGTTGCCTGGCAACATTCAACTCGAGCTTTTCTCCTTTCCCTCTCCCCCGGCCCGTCCAAGTTACCCTGAAGCCTGTGGCCTGAGGCACATAGCCTTTGCGACGGATGACCTGGATACCTGCGTTGAGATCCTGAAAGAACGGGGGGCCACTCCCGAACCGGTAAGAGTCGACGAGTTTACAGGCGCACGCTTCACCTTTCTGAGCGACCCGGACGGCACACCGATAGAGCTTTATGAGACCACCGCCTGACCGACACTCATGACCCAACGCTGGGAGTAGACGCTGCATGATCAAGGTAGGTTTCTTCAGTTCACAGCCTTACGAGCGACCGTTCTTTCCTGACTCACCTTCATCATCCGTCGAGCTCGTTCACTTCGAGCAGCGCCTCAGCGCTCGCACGGTCACCCTCTGCCAGGGACTCGACGCTGTTTGCGTGTTCGTCAATGATGACCTGAGCCGCACGGTGCTGGAGCGTCTCGCCGTGGTTGGCGTTCGGCTTGTGGCGTTGCGCTGTGCAGGCTTCAACAACATCGACCTCGAGGCAGCGAAACGTCTCAATATTCAGGTGTGTCGCGTCCCCGCCTACAGTCCTGAAGCGGTAGCAGAGCACTGTGTGGCACTGATGCTTTCGCTAAGCCGAAAGATTCACAAGGCCTACAATCGAGTCAGGGAAGATAACTTCGACCTCAATGGCCTGCTCGGCTTCAACCTGTCGGGCAAGACAGTCGGCATCGTCGGCTACGGCCAGATCGGTCAGGCACTGGATCGCATCCTGAGAGGCTTCGGCTGCCGTGTGTTGGTGACAGATGCACATCCAGTACCCCCTGGCATCGAACGAGTGGCACTGGAGCAACTGCTGAAGGAGAGCGATATCGTTTCCCTGCATTGCCCCTTGTTGCCAGAGACGCATCACCTGATCGATGCGGCGGCGTTCGCCGCCATGAAGGACGGCGTCATGTTGATCAACACCAGTCGCGGTGCCCTGATCGATAGCCGTGCCTGTATCGATGCCTTGAAGACGCGCAAGCTTGGTTACCTGGGGCTCGACGTCTACGAGCAAGAGGCGGGTATGTTCTTTGAGGATCATAGCGACGATATACCACTGGACGATATCTTTGCCCGGCTGATCAGCTTCCCGAATGTCGTCGTTACCGGGCACCAAGGTTTTTTCACCCAGGAAGCCCTTGCCGAGATTGCTTCCACGACCATGGAAAGCCTGAACGCCTTCGAGAGAGGCCAGCTGGTGCCAGAACGTTATCGCCTATAGCGCGGTCTGCCTGATAATAAAGAAGCCCGGTCATCTCTCGATGACCGGGCTTCTTTTGGATACATGCCTGACGATGACGCTTAGATATCCATGTTTCTACTCGCCTCCTCCCTGAGACTCGCCCTTCATTCCTCAGGGCCCGCCTGCGGCGGTTCTCCCCTGTTCCCTACAGGGGAGTCGCATGGGGGTGAGTCACCCTGGAGCTCTTTACAAGGGCTGCAGCGAAGCTGCAAGGGGTGGCGAACGCCACGAGCCCGCTCCTGAGAAGAGCCAGGCTGGACCACGCCGAGGGGGTTATCGGCGCGACCCCACAAATAAAGAGCGGCTGAACGTATCAAGAGCCCATGCATGCGGCTTTTTAAATTAAGAAACCCCGACCATCTCTGGATAATCGGGGTTCTTCTGAATAAATGCCTGACGATGACGCTTAGATATCAATGTCTCTACTCGCCTCATCCCTGAGACTCGCCCTTCGTTCCTCAGGGCCCGCCTGCGGCGGTTCTCCCCTGTTCCCTACAGGGGAGTCGCATGGGGGTGAGCCACCCTGGCTTTTGCAGCGAAGCTGCAAGGGGTGGCGAACGCCACGAGCCTGCCCCTGAGGAGAGCTAGGCCGGACATTCGGCGTGGCCCCACACATAAAAAGCGGCTGAACGTATCAAGAGCCCATGCATGCGGCTTTTTAAATTAAGAAACCCCGACCATCTCTGGATAATCGGGGTTCTTCTGAATAAATGCCTGACGATGACGCTTAGATATCAATGTCTCTACTCGCCTCATCCCTGAGACTCGCCCTTCGTTCCTCAGGGCCCGCCTGCGGCGGTTCTCCCCTGTTCCCTACAGGGGAGTCGCATGGGGGTGAGCCACCCTGGCTTTTGCAGCGAAGCTGCAAGGGGTGGCGAACGCCACGAGCCTGCGAGTGGCCGGACCGCACGCAGTGCGGCCCCACAAATAAAGAGCGGGTCTCCCCATGCATGCGAAAAACCCCGACTATCTCTCGATAATCGGGGTTCTTCTAAATAAATGCCTGACGCCTCTGCGGCCACTTCGTGGCCTTGAGCCTGGGCTCGGGGCGCCGCAAGCGGCTTTACATCCCTCGCCCGTTCGAGCCTGACAATGCGTTGCATTGTCCAAGCGGCTCTCACCCTACTCTCGCATGCGAGGAAGGGTCATCGGTCAGACATAAACAAAAACCCCCAACTCCTTCGGAGTCGGGGGTTTTTGCTTATGTAAATGCCTGACGATGACCTACTCTCGCATGGGGAGACCCCACACTACCATCGGCGCTGAGCGGTTTCACTTCTGAGTTCGGCAAGGGATCAGGTGGTTCCCACTCGCTATGGTCGTCA
>NZ_JAHVIO010000001.1:0-353328 GCF_019801675.1 Halomonas sp. DP8Y7-3 | reverse complement strand
CCTTGACCACGCCCTGGTCAAAGCGGCTGCGCACCACGTCGGGTGCGCGTTCGGGCGCCTTGTCGGCGTCCTGTCCCGGCAGGTCTGTCATGGGACTTCCTCGACGGCTTGAGGATCGCACCAGGGCACGATCCGGAAATGAGGGGGCGGTGCCGTGGCACCGCCGCAAGGGTGGGTGGAGGTGAGGTCCTGGCGTTGTGCCAGGGCTCCCCGTTTACAGCTGGCCGCGGGCGGTCAGGAAGGCGGTGACCGAGTCGTAGATCTTCTGGGTCATCTCGTTCTTGCCTGACCACTCCTGCCATTCCTGTTCGGCAGCCTGACGGAACGCCTTGCGCTCGCTATCCGGCAGGTCGAAGGGGTGCACCTCGGGGTCGGCCTGAAGACGTGCCAGGGTCTCGATGTCCTGGGCCTTGAGCCGTGCGATCAGGTCATAGGACATGGCGTCGAAGGCGGTTTCCAGGGTGGTCTTGAGATCGTCCGGCAGGCCGTCCCAGATGTCCTTGTTCAGTGATACCGCAATCATCGGCATGGAGTGGAAGCCGGGATACAGCGGGTAGGGGGCAAAGGCGTGCAGGCCCTGGGCGTCGTTGTTCGACAGCACGGTGGAGTCAGCCGCGTCGATGACGCCTTTCTCCAGGCCGGTGTACACCTCGGAGCCCGGCAGGTTCACCGGGGTCGCGCCGACGCGCTCGAAAATGTTGTAGACCATGCCCTGGGGCGCGCGAATCTTGAGGCCCTGGAAATCCTCGAGGGTCTCGATCGGCACGGTGGAGGGAATCGACTCCAGGGTAAAGGTGGCCGCGCTGATCAGGTGGGCGCCATAGGGTTCGACCAGCTCGTTGTAGAGCTCTTCGCCACCAGCGTTATGCATGAACTCGAGAAAGTCGTAGGAGTCGTTCCAGGCGCCTACCAGGTTACCGATCATGCCGAAAGCAGGGTTCTGGCCCGAGAAGTAGCTGGGATCGGTCATGTGGCCTTGAAGAATACCGGAGCTGACCGCTTGCAGGGTCTCGGTCGGGCCGACCACCGCGTTGATCGGCAGTACCTCGATGGCGACGCGTCCATCGGTCATGGTCTGAATGCGTTCTGCCCACTCCTGCTTGATTTTGAAGCTGGGCTCGCCTGCGGTCTCCGACGCCTGGAAGGTCCACTCGTATTCTGCCGCCTGAGCGGTGCTCGCGGCGCCGATGGCGAGGGTCGCGACGCCGACGGCGGCGGCCAGACGAGAAAGCGTGAGGGGTGCTGACATGGTCGATCTCCCTGATGAGAGCGTGATCGTTATTGGTGTGGCGGCAATTCTTGCTCGCTCTCTTTAAATGTTCAACATAGACTTTTGTATGTGTGTACTTTGCCGCCCCTGCTCCGTAAGGTGTCGTCTATCTCGACGCCGCCTTGGCTCGGCACAGCTTTCGTCTCGTCACCGCCCTTGTTGTTTCGACAGGCGCTTTGCGGACAGAGCCGTGGCCGTTGAAGCCGTCGTCGTGCGCGCTGAACTCGCCGGCAACAGGCGCCAGTGCCACCACCACCCTTATTGCTATCCGTGACTGACCCGAGGAACCGACCCATGGCCAACCGCGACCAGGATCTCCCTGCCGACTCTTGTACCGACGCCTCAGGCGACCAGGCGACCCGCTCGGACTCCTCCGACAGCAAGGTCTCGCTGCGTAGCCATCAATGGTTCGGTACCGCCGACAAGAACGGCTTCATGTATCGCAGCTGGATGAAGAACCAGGGGATTCCGGATCATGAGTTTGATGGCCGTCCGATCATCGGGATCTGCAATACCTTTTCCGAGCTGACACCGTGCAATGCGCATTTCCGCAAGCTGGCGGAACACGTCAAGAAGGGCGTGCTGGAAGCGGGTGGCTATCCGGTGGAGTTTCCGGTGTTCTCCAATGGCGAGTCGAACCTGCGCCCGACGGCCATGTTTACCCGTAACCTGGCGAGCATGGACGTGGAGGAAGCGATTCGCGGCAACCCCATCGACGGGGTGGTGCTGCTGACGGGCTGTGACAAGACCACGCCTGCGCTGCTGATGGGGGCGGCGAGCTGTGATATTCCCGCCATCGTGGTGACCGGTGGGCCCATGCTTAACGGCAAGCACAAGGGACGCGATATCGGTTCCGGTACCGTGGTCTGGCAGCTATCGGAAGAGGTCAAGGCCGGCAAGATCTCGATGCACGACTTCATGGCGGCGGAGGCGGGCATGTCCCGTTCGGCTGGTACCTGCAACACCATGGGCACGGCCTCCACCATGGCCTGCATGGCAGAATCTCTGGGCGTTTCGCTGCCTCACAATGCCGCTATCCCGGCGGTGGACTCGCGTCGCTACGTGTTGGCCCACCTGTCCGGCAACCGCATCGTCGATATGGTCAAGGAAGACCTCAAGCTGTCCAAGGTGTTGACCAAGGAGGCCTTCGAGAACGCCATCCGTACCAATGCGGCCATCGGCGGTTCCACCAACGCGGTGATCCACTTGAAGGCCATCGCCGGGCGCATGGGGGTCGAGCTTGCGCTGGATGACTGGAACCGAGTCGGTCGCGGCACCCCGACCATTGTCGATCTGCAGCCATCGGGCCGTTTCCTGATGGAAGAGTTCTACTATGCGGGTGGCTTGCCCGCCGTGCTGCGCCGCCTGGGCGAGGCAGACCGTCTTCCCCACAAGTCGGCACTGACGGTCAACGGCAGGACCCTGTGGGAGAACGTTCAGGATGCGCCTCTGTATAACGATCAGGTCATTCGCGCCCTGGACAACCCCCTTGTCGATGATGGCGGCATGTGCGTATTGCGCGGCAACCTGGCGCCCAAGGGCGCGGTGCTCAAGCCTTCCGCTGCCAGCCCTGAACTGATGCGCCACCGGGGTCGCGCCGTGGTATTCGAGAATTTCGATGACTACAAGGCGCGCATCAACGACCCGGACCTGGAGGTGGACGCCAGCAGTGTTCTGGTCATGAAGCACTGCGGTCCCAAGGGCTATCACGGCATGGCGGAAGTCGGCAACATGGGGCTACCCTCCAAGCTGTTGGCCCAGGGCGTTACTGATATGGTGCGTATCTCGGACGCACGCATGAGCGGCACCGCCTACGGTACCGTGGTGCTCCACGTGGCGCCGGAAGCCGCTGCCGGTGGCCCCCTGGCCGCCGTGGAAAACGGTGACTGGGTCGAGCTGGATGCCTACGAAGGCCGTCTGCACCTGGATGTCAGCGAGGAAGAGCTCAGCCGCCGGCTGGCGGCCAGCGATCCCACCGCCGCGTCGCGCGAGATCGCCTCAACCGGCGGTTATCGCCAGCTCTATATCGAGCACGTGCTGCAGGCCGATGAGGGCTGTGACTTTGACTTCCTGGTGGGCTGCCGTGGCGCCGAGGTGCCGCGTCACTCTCACTGAGGCAAGCACCAACAAGGGCCCACATTCATCTTTGGCCGGTGGTGCGCCACCGGCCTTGGCAGGAGCTGTTGTCATGTCCCATCGTCCACGTCTGACACCCGACCAGCTGCGTTCACGCTGGTGGTTCGACAACCCTGATCATCCGGGCACCACGGCGCTGTGCATCGAGCGCTACATGAACTATGGGGTCACCCTCGATGAGCTGACCTCGGGCAAGCCGATCATCGGGATCGCCCAGTCTGGCTCGGATCTTACCCCCTGCAACCGCCACCACATCGAGCTGGTAAAGCGCGTCAAGGATGGCATTCGTGCCGCCGGCGGGGTGCCGTTCGAATTCCCGCTGCACCCGATTCACGAGAACGTGCGCAGACCCACCGCTGCCCTGGACCGCAACCTGGCCTATCTGGGGCTGGTGGAAGTGCTGCATGGCTACCCGCTGGACGGGGTGGTGCTGACCACTGGCTGCGACAAGACCACCCCGGCCTGCCTGATGGCCGCAGCCACCGTGAACATTCCCGCTATCGTGCTGTCCGGCGGCCCCATGCTCAACGGTTGGCGGGGCAACGAGCGGGTGGGATCGGGCACCATCATCTGGGAGTTGAGAAAGCGTCTGGCCGCAGGTGACATCGACTACACCGAGTTCCTGGCTCGGGCCACCGATTCGGCGCCTTCGGTGGGGCACTGCAACACCATGGGTACCGCATCTACCATGAACTCCATGGCCGAGGCACTGGGCATGAGCCTGCCGGGGTCGGCGATGATCCCAGGGCCCTACAAGGAACGCTCCATGGTGGCCTATCAGACCGGCGAGCGGGCGGTGGAGATGGTCTGGGAAGACCTGCGTCCGCTGGATATCCTGACTCGCCAGGCGTTCGAGAATGCCGTGGTGGTGTGCTCGGCGCTGGGTGGCTCATCGAATGCGCCGATTCACGTCAATGCCATCGCCCGCCATGCCGGTGTCGAGCTCGACAATGACGACTGGCAGCGTCTTGGTCACCAGGTGCCGCTGCTGGCCAACGTGATGCCCGCAGGGGCGTACCTGGGTGAGGAATTCCATCGCGCCGGCGGCGTGCCTGCGGTTCAGCGCGAGCTGCTGGATCGCGGCCTGCTGCACGGTGAGGCGCTGACCATCAATGGACAGAGCCTGTCCGACAATGTCAGCGGCCAGCAGACGCTGGACGAGGAGGTCATCCGCCGCTTCGATAATCCGCTGGTCCAGCATGCGGGCTTCTTGAACCTGAAGGGCAATCTGTTTGAGTCGGCGCTGATGAAGACCAGCGTCATCTCGCCGGATTTCCGCCGTCGCTTTCTCGAGAATCCCGACGATCCCGAGGCCTTCGAGGGCCGGGTGGTGGTCTTCGATGGCTCGGAGGATTATCACGCGCGGATCGATGACCCAGCGCTCGAGATTGATGCCAACACCATCCTGATCATGCGCGGCGCCGGTCCAGTGGGGCATCCAGGCGGTGCCGAGGTGGTCAATATGCAGCCGCCCGAGGCCTTGATTCGCCAGGGTATCGATTCCCTGCCATGCCTGGGTGACGGGCGACAGTCCGGCACATCGGGCTCGCCATCGATCCTCAATGCCTCGCCGGAAGCGGCTACCGGCGGCCCACTGGCACTGGTCCAGACAGGGGATCGCCTGCGAGTGGACCTGGCACGCTGCGAGGTCCGGCTGATGGTGGATGAGCAGGAGCTGGCCGCACGACGCCAGCAGCTTGAGGCCAACGGTGGCTATCCCTATCCGCGTCACCAGACCCCCTGGCAGGAAATTCAGCGGACCCTGATCGAACCGCTGGACCGTGGCATGACTCTGCGCGGTGCCGATGCCTATCGAGATGTGGCGCGCCAGAGTCCGCCCAGGGACAATCATTGAGGGTGTGGTTGCCCGCGAGGGTGATAGCTGACTGGCGAGTCGCGCCTGCCATGGCGTATGCTGAGCGGCTTTTCACCCACGCGGAGGCATTGGCCTCCGCTGCAGGAGTCAGCCATGGGGCACTTCCGACTTGGCGTGGTAGGCGCCGGCAAGATCGTCAGGGATCAGCATGTTGCGGCGATTGCCGCCACGCCGGGACTTGAACTGGTCGCCAGCGCCGACCCTCACGCTCGGTTGGAGGGCATCCCTGGCTATGCTGACCTCGGCGCCATGCTGGAGGCAGATTCGGGCATCGATGCGATCGCCATCTGCACCCCGGCCCATCTGCGCCATCGGCTGGCCCGCCAAGCGCTGGCTGCGGGCAAGGCGGTGCTGCTGGAGAAGCCGCCGGGAGCCACTCTGGCCGAAACCCGTCAGTTGAAGGCGGAGGCTGAAGCACGCGGCCAGGTGCTGTTTGCTGCCTGGCATTCCCGTTTTGCGCCTGGCATCGCCAGGGCGCGGGAATGGCTAGCCGAGCAGCATATCGAGCGGGTGGACATCCGCTGGCACGAGGATGTCAGGGTCTGGCACCCGGGCCAGCCGTGGCTGTGGGAGGCCGGCGGCATGGGGGTGTTCGACCCTGGGATCAACGCGCTGTCGATACTCACCTGCCTAGTGTCGGACCCTTTGCTGCTGGTCCAGGGCGAGCTCGAGATACCGGCCAACGCCCAGACGCCCATCGCGGCGCGTCTGCACTGGCGGACCTTGACGGAGACAGCCGTCAGCGCCGACTTCGATTTTCGTCATGAAGATCCCCCTTGCTGGGAAATGAGCTTCGCCACCACGGCGGGCCGTCTTGTGCTGTCCTGTGGTGGCGCTCGGCTGTCCCTCGATGGCGAGATCCTTGTCGATGCCCCTGAGCGGGAGTATCTGGGCGTCTACCGGCATTTTCACGAACTGCTGACAACCGGTGACAGCGACATGGATCTGGCGCCGCTGGAACAGGTGGCCGACGCCCTGATGTTGAGCCATCGCCGGGTTACCGAGCCGTTTGTCGAGTGACCTGCCTGGTGCCGCAGCTGCTGTCTTATGCGCCGCGGCTGCTGTTTTATGCGGCGCAGGCATTTATGTCGTGTTTCTTAGGGGCGGACTAGGCCGAGACAGTCACGTCATAATGACGGGCCAACGCCTGGCACAGGACCTGGGCTGCCATGCCTCTGGAGGCGATGGAGCGGCTATCTTCCAGAACCTGGACCGTCACCGTCGAGGCCTGGGGCAGTAAATGCTTCTGATGATCGGCGAAGAACCTGAGGGCGGGATCAAGCAGCCGCGGGCCCAGCGATACCAGCGAGCCACCAATGATGATGCGGCCTGGATTCAAGGTGTGGTGGAGGTTCAGCAGCAGCAGGCCGAGGGCCTTGCCGGCCTGGTCAAGGCAGTCCGCCACCGTTGCCTGGTCGGGATGCTGGCCGATGCCCTGGTGAAGCTCGGTATGGTCGTCGATGGCCAGTCGTTCGCGCAGCGCCCAACCCGATACCAGCGTCTCCGCGCAGCCGCGGTTGCCGCAGTGGCAGGCCTTGCCATCCGGTACCAATACCGTGTGTCCAATTTCCCCGGCCAGCCCGTGCACGCCGCGAATCACCCTGGGCGGAGAGCCGTCTTCCACCAGACCACTGCCGATGCCGGTGCCGGCGCTGACATAGAGCAGTGACGCAGGCGTTTCGTCAGTGGCCGATGATCGTGCCAGATACAGCTCGCCGAAGGCGGCGGCCTTGGCTTCGTTGTCCATGGTCCAGATGCCGGCAAGGCCCGGCAGTCGTTGCTTCAACATGTCGAGCAGGGGCAGATCTCGCCAGCCCAGGTTGGGGGCAAGGCTGAGGCGGTGCTGTTGCGGCGAGGTGGGGCCGGGCACGGCCAGTCCGACGCCCAGCAGCTGGCGAGTGCCAAGGGCGTCGTCGATCAGCTCGCGAACCATCTCCGCCAGCGTGTCCAGAGTTGTATCGGGCTGCGACGGGGAAAAGCGCTGATGTCGTTGTGCCAGAATGGCGCCGGAGAGGTCGATGGCCAGCGCGTGAAGGCCGTGCACGCCGATTTCCAGCCCCAGCACCGCATGATGACCAGGATGCAGTGACAGCGCCTTTCCGGGTCTACCGCTGCCGCCGCGAATCGGCGCGCCTTCCCACAGCCATCCGTGTTCCAGCAATTCCTGCACCGCCGCCCCCACGGTGACCTTTGTCAGCTTCGAGCGTTGTGCCAGTTCGGCACGGGTCAGCCCCGGGGTTTGCCGCAAGAGCTCCAGCAGCGAGGCGCGATTGTGCTGTTTAAGAAACCCCAGGTCTCCTGCGGGGCGTGTCGTCATGGCGAGCATCCGGGTTGTTAACCGTCAGTTTTTGTTGGCGTCAGTGTATCAGTCGGCGCGGTGCTTGACTGGAGTTTCCGGCCCCGGGACAGCGCCCGGAATGAGATCCGTCGCCGCCGCGATACAGCAGTGTTTGCTGATAGGTTCGACATAAGTGCAATGGCGCTCCGGTGAGGATTCTACAAGACTCGGCTTTAAGTAAGTTCTGTTAACTAATGGCTCGCACAACCTCGCCTGTAAGGCGCATCCGGATTCTCGTTGCGCATGGCGGGGTGTCTGGTTGCCGTCGGCAAGACCGCCGCAAAGGGCCGGGGGACAGCTAGTCAGACGTATCGCCACTCACTCAGACGATCCGCACCAGAGGACCAACATGAGCAACACGCAAAGAGCAGACGGTATCGCCTATTACCCGGGACTCGCCGGCCAAAGAGTGGTCGTCAGCGGTGGAGGCACAGGCATTGGCGAAGGTCTGGTCACGGCATTCGCCGAGCAGGGCGCCGAGGTGCATTTTCTCGATATCCGCAAAGCCCCGTCCGAGGCCCTGGTTGAGCGTCTGGAAGAGCGTCTTGCCGCGCGGCCCCCTGGGCGGGTGAGCTTTCATGCCTGTGACATCACCGATACCGAGGCGCTGAAGGGAGTCCTTGGCCAGATTGGCGATATCGATGTGCTGGTCAACAATGCGGCCAACGATGATCGCCATCGCCTGGCGGACATCACTCAGGACTACTTCGATGAGCGCATGGCGGTGAATCTTCGCCATCTGGTCTTCGCCAGCCAGGCGGTGGCGCCGGGAATGGCGCGACGGGGCGGAGGGTCGATCGTCAACCTGGGGTCCATCAGCTGGCACCTGGGCCAGCCAGGCCTAGCGCTATACGAGACCGCCAAGGCCGGGATCGAAGGCCTGACCCGGGCGCTGGCCAGCGAACTGGGCGCAGAGGGTATTCGAGTAAACTGTGTCATTCCCGGCAACGTCAAGACCGAGCGGCAGTCCCGCTGGTACAGCGCTGAAGACGAGGCGCAGATCGTTGCCGAACAGGCGCTCAAGGTGCGCATCCAGCCGCACCATATAGCGGCCATGGTGGTGTTCCTGGCCTCTGACGCCGCAGCAGCATGTACCGCACACAACTATTGGGTCGACGCCGGCTGGCTGTAGCCAATGCAGCCAGCCGCAGAGACCCCAGCCACGCCAGCAGTATCGGGGCTCCATCACAACCTACAATAAGATGCCGGGAGGTACCCATGAACGAACATTCCACCACGCCAGACCAGCTCGCTGAGCTCAAGCGACAACGCTATATCCTGGCGATTTGCAGTGTTGCCGCCATCGGCGGTTTCCTGTTTGGCTTTGACAGTGGTGTCATCAATGGCACCGTCGACGGCCTGCAGAGTGCCTTTGGCTCTGACAGTGTCGGTACCGGCTTTAACGTGGCCTCCATGCTGTTGGGGTGCGCCATTGGGGCCTTCTTTGCCGGTCGCCTGGCCGACCGCTTCGGTCGCAAGTCGCTGCTGATCGTGTCCGCGGTGTTCTTCCTGGTCAGCGCCTGGGGCTCCGGCGTGGCCACCGGCTCCCTCGAGTTCGTCGTCTATCGGGTACTGGGCGGCATGGCTGTCGGCGCTGCCAGCGTGATGACGCCCGCCTATATCAGCGAGGTCGCACCGGCAGACCGGCGTGGGCGCTTGGCGACCATTCAACAGGTGGCGATCATTTCTGGTCTGTTCATCGCCTTTCTCAGCAACTACCTGCTGGCCAACCTCGCCGGGGCTTCCACTGCCAGTCTGTGGCTGGGGTTCGATGCCTGGCGCTGGATGTTCTGGATCGAGATCCTGCCTGCCGCGGTGTTTCTGGTGGCACTGCTGGGGATCCCCGAGAGCCCGCGCTTCTTGATCAGTCGCGGTCGCGATGACAAGGCGATACGGGTGCTCGGGCTGTTGATGGGCGAGGCTGAAGGGCGCGCCAAGGCGGAGGATATCCGGGCGTCGCTGGCGGCGGATCACAGCCCCAGTCTGCGGGACTTGATCAACTCGGCAACGGGGCGGGTGCACGGCATCGTGTGGGTTGGTATAGGGCTGGCGGTGTTTCAGCAGCTGGTCGGCATCAACGTGGTCTTCTATTACGGTGCGGTGCTGTGGCAGGCGGTGGGCTTCTCCGAAGGGGATGCTCTGTTGATCAATGTGATCAGCGGTGCGGTGTCCATCGGCGCCTGTCTGATCGCCATCGCGCTGATCGATCGAATTGGGCGCAAGCCGCTTTTGTGGGCGGGATCGGTGGGCATGGCGTTGACCCTGTGCCTGGTGGCCTACGCCTTCTCGACGGCCACGATGGTGGATGGCCGTCTGTCACTGGCCGGGGATATGGGGATCGTCGCCTTGCTGGCCGCCAACGCCTATGTGCTGTTCTTCAATCTCTCCTGGGGGCCGGTCATGTGGGTCATGCTCGGCGAGATGTTCCCCAATCAGGTGCGTGGCTCTGGGTTGGCGGTGGCTGGACTGTTCCAGTGGCTGGCCAACTTCTCGATCACCATGACCTTCCCGATCATGCTTGGCGGCATTGGCTTGGCGGGTGCCTATGGTGTCTACGCCTTCTTCGCCGCCTGTTCGGTGGTGTTCGTGATGAAGTGGGTCAAGGAAACCCGTGGACGGGAGCTCGAGCAGATGGCCTACGAATAGCCCGTATCGCCTCAGCGGTCACGCCTGATAGGCCCACTACCTCGGTAGTGGGCCTTCTTTTTGATGCCACTCCATGTCGCTCCCTTGTTGGAACCTGAACCTCTGTCATGGGCCTCAAGTCGTTGGCGTGTGTCCCTGTCATCTACCGTACCTCGTAACTCATGGCCACTCAGAAGAGGTAGAAAACGGTGCTTCGATGGCACCTTTTCATCTCAATGGAAGCGTGGGAAATGTAAGTCAGTTAGTGGACTGGGCGGTCAGCAGAAGATCGATAAAGCAGAATGTTTTTATATGCAATTATTCGCAATATCTGTTTTGTCTAACACCTCTGGTGGTTAGACATTGCGCAAAGGAGGGAGAGCGTTATTGCCTCTGGTGCTTGCTTTTTCTGCGGCCAGAATTTTCAAGAGAATGATGAGTATGCTGTCTAATTTCTGATCAAGACGCTAGCCATTAAGAGGTAGAAAAATGCAGCTCTCTTATTTTTTTGGTGAGGCATTTCATACTCGCAGTATGTTGTTATTTCTCATGACTTAGATGATGGTGCTTCATTATATCAGGTCAATGACGTGCCCCTACGCCTGCGAGTGAGTCGAGGGTCAACGCCTATAACAATCCTAAACTATCGCGTTGACGTCCCTCGTTATTTATCGAAATCCGATCTTGTCTATCGCTCAAGGCCTTATGCAACACAGTCAACGTCGTACAGAAGGGGTCCTGCACGGATCTTCGGTCGAGGCAATGGTCGATGGCGCTGCTGGCGCTTTTCTCGGCTATTCCTCCATCGTTGTCACTTCTTATCACTTCGCGATGTGGTCCTTATAAGGCGTTGATCGCCGTTGCAAAGGCCGGCCAGTGGCGCAATGCCTTCTTCGACTGTTGCTAGTGACGCAGTGGTGGGGAGGCGAAGCGCGCGGTCGGGCGACAGAGGTGGGACGGGCTTTCCCTTTGCAGGAGGGGCGTCATGGGTGCCTTGGGAAGAATTGTCGAAGTCAACGGTGAGATCTGGGTCCGCGATGAGTCAGGACAGCCCCATCGTTTGACATCAGGGGAATGGGTGTCGACGTCGAGTGTGCTTTCGGCAAGTACTCCTTCGACCCTGGTGCTGGAAGATGCCCCCACGCTGAGGTGGGCGGTGGATCCGAGTGACAGACTGGAAGTGGCCAAGATGCTGGCGCTGTTGTCCAGTGTCGAGGCATTGGGCGACGCGGCCAACAGGGATGTGCAGGGCTCGCCAGACCACACTGGAATAGAGGATGAACCGCGGCCGCCAAGCGTCGATGTGCAAGCCGCGGAAAGCGTTGACGCTGTTGGCGACAGCGATGAATTTAGTGCTGGCGCTGCTAGTGGTCAGTTGGCGGAGTCCGCAGGGGTGGCAGACGTGGTGATCGACAGCGATACCCTTGACGCGCTGTTGGCGAATCTTGAGTCCGAACCGCCGGCCAGCGGTCCAGGGCTCAGCGTGGGCGCAGGGAATGAGGGGCACCCCTTCGTGCGTCTTTTGCGCATCGTCGAGGCGGTGGACCCGCTAGCCTTTTCGTTCGATCAAGCGACGACTGATGATGACGAGACGATCCCCGATGGTGCGATAGGCATCGATGGTGCGATAGGTCTTGATGGCGCCCCGGTCGATCCGCTACCCAGCGTCAGCGTGACCCTCCTGGGGTCGGGGCCTGAAGGCGTCTACTCGCAGAGCGAGATTGGTGCGGACAATAGTGTGACCGCCAGGGTGGTGCTGGGCGGGGACGCTGCGGTGGGCGATCGCCTGCTGGTGGCCGATGGTGTCGGCCGGGTGCTGCTGGATCGACTGCTGACCGCGGTTGACATTGCTGGTGGGCTGGAGCTCGAAGTGCCCACCGGCGGCGTGTCTGACGTCAGTGTTCAAGCGACCCTGCTGGCGGCCGACGGTGACACCGCCAGTGACAGTGACGCCAGGCCCCTTGACCTGCAGGCACCCACGCTGACGGTGACCCTGCTGGGTGCCGGCGAGGACGGGATCTATAACCAGCGTGAGATCGGCAGCGACAACAGCGTGGTGGCGGTGGTCACGCTGGGTCCTGGAACCGAGGTGGGCGACAGACTCGAAGTCACCGATGCACAGGGAGAGCTGCTGCTTGAACGCACCGTCACGGCGCTGGACCTGATCAATGGTGTCGAGGTCACGGTGCCGGTCATCCCCGGTAGCGACAGCGTCAGCGTGACCGCCAGCGTGACGGATCCCTCCGGCAATCGCGGCCGCGACCAGGACAGCAAGGCGGTGGAGGCTCAAGTGCCTGGAGTCGAGGTCGCGCTGACAGGTCACGGTGACGACGGGGCCTTCAGCCAGGGTGAGATTGGGGGTGATGGTCAGGTCACGGCGACGATAGCGCTGACCGCCCAGACCGCTGTGGGCGATATCCTTAGCGTGGTCGATGGCAACGGCACGCTGCTGCTGAGGCGTCCCGTGACCGAGGTTGATCTGGCCGAAGGGATTGAGCTCGGCGTGCCCGTGCCCGCGGGCCAGACTGATGTCCTTGTCGCGGCGACGGTGGTGGATGCGGCAGGCAATACCGCCAGCGCCAGTGATACTGCGCCGGTGGTGTTGGGCATCACGCTCAGCGCCAGCGGGCCAGTGATCGAGGGCGAGCCCATCACCGTGACCGCCACTATCGACAATGTCCTGGATCGTGACGTCGTGCTGACGCTGAATGATGGTTCGACTATCACCATTGTCGAAGGCCAGCAGCAGGGCAGCACCCAGGTGGCCAGTCGTGACGACGATGACGTGATTCAAGGCAGTAACGATCAGATCATTCGTCTGACCGCGGTGTCCCCCACGGGCTTTGATCGGGTCGATACCAGCGGTACCGCCAGTGCCGTGGTCACCGACGATAGCGATCCACGTCACTTGCTGCTCACGGCCAGCCCGCGGGTGGACGAAGGGGGAACCATTACCTACAGCCTGGAGTTGCGCGATGCCGAGGGCCAGCTGCGCGCCGCGACAACGGCGATCAACGTCACCCTGGCCAATGGCGAAACGCTGACGCTGGCTCCGGGCCAGGCCACAGTCTCGCTGAGCGTGGCGGCGCCCGCGGACGATGTGTACGTGGACGCTGGTACGATCGTCAATCGCATCCTCGCGGCTGAACAGGACCAGGCTGGCAGCCCAGGCAGCCTCGAAACCCTGGTAGTCGATACCGCCAGCGTCACCACCCTGGTCGATGACACCCTGGATAGCACCCTGGTGTCACTGCGTCTGCCTGACCAGGTCGCCGAAGGCGGGGCCGTGGAAGTGACTCTCAGCGTCAACGACGCCCCCCGTGGCGGCCCCTTGCAGATCACCTTGAGTGATGGCACATCGGTGCTGATTGCCGAGAACACCACCAGCGCTACCGTCACCCTGCAGGCGCCAAACCACAGCGAAGCGCTGGGAGCGGGCGCCAGCACCGAGAGCAGTTCCGCTTGGACGGTGGGTATCGTCGCGCTCGAAGGTGGCGGCTATGAGCGGCTGGTGGCGGGGGTCGACCAGACCATCAGGGTGCTCAACGATAGTCCTGGGCTGGTGATCGGTGATGACAACGGTCCCACCGTATCGGGGGACAACAGTGTCAGTGAAGCGGGTCTCGACAGTGGATCCCTGGCAGATGGCAGCCATCGAACCGACGGCGTGATATCGCTGGGGTCGGGAGCGGTGGATGACCTGGCGAGGGTGATTTTCGGCAGCCAGACCCAGACACAGACCCAGACCCCAGCGCAACTGAACGCGGCCAGTGTCAGTGATCCCATCGTGATTGATATGAACCACGGGCGGCTATTCATCACCGGCTACGATGCGTCCGCTGGCCAGCTCTCTTATCGCTACGAGCTGACGGCGGCCGTTGATCACTCCGCAGGAGAGGTACTGGACTCCCTGGCGCTGACCGTGGTGGATGGGTCAGGAGACAGTCGCCAGGATGTGCTTGATATTCTGATCACCGACGATACCCCCTCCGCTACCAGCGGCGCACCACTGGTGACCGTCGAGGGCGAGGCGCTACGTGTTGGCGCGAACCTGCTTGGCAATGACGTCGAGGGTGCTGATCAAGCACGAGTTGCCGGTATTCTCTACCTGGATCGTCAAGGCAACGACGCACGGGCTGATATCGAGGCGGGCAGCAGCGTAAGCGTCGACACACGCTATGGGCACCTGAGCGTCGACAGCGAAGGCCGCTGGAGCTACCAGCCGGTGGACAGCGCCGCTCATCCGCCACCCACCGCCGATGATAGCGGCGATATCCTCCACGATGATTTTCACTACCTCCTGGTGGATGGCGATGGAAGCCTTGCCACCGCTGCCTTGCAGACCATCGTGGTGAACGATACCCATCACAGCATTGGCGAGCCGGTCGACGGCCGTCTCGAGGAGCGCCACCTGCCGTCTGGTACAGCGCCTGACAGCGCCAGGCAGGTGGTGTCGGAAAGCCTGGATATCAGTGTGGCCCAGGACAGCACCCAGGCGAGCTTCACCGGCGATACGCTGGCGGCACTGGAAGCACTCAACCTGACCTCGAGTGGCCAAGCGTTGAGCTATGGCCTGTCGGACGCCAACCGCCAGGTGACAGCGCTGGCGGACGACGGCAATGGGGCCGTCTTTGAGGTGTTTACCGTCACCTTGACGTCGCCGGACAGCGCGCATCCCGAGGGGCGCTACCTCTTTACGCTGAGACAGCCCCTGGATCACACCGCGGCGCAAGACACGCTGGCGATCGATCTTCCCTTCCAGGTGGTCGACAGCGACGGTGACAGGGAGGTGGATAGTGTCACTGTCAGCGTGGTCAATGACATCATCGCAAGCGACGTTGAACTGACGGTGGTTGAAGATGGCAGCCAGACGCTGTTCACCCAGGCCAACGCCACCGGAGGGACGCTGTCGATCAGTGCGGCCCCGCAATTTGGTGCGGTCACGATCGATGCAGACGGCAGGATCACCTACACCCCTGATCGTCACTACAGTGGTGCAGACCGCTTCAGCTACACCTTCACAGAAGGTGGTCGGGTGACCGCGGTAGACGTCGACGTCACGGTCATACCGGTGGCGGATGCGCCCTCACTGGAGGCGGTCAGTGTGGTGACCGACGAGGATAGCGCGGTGGCCCTTGGCCTTACGCTACCGGTTCCGACGGATGATCGAGACCTCAATGGTTCCTCGGATGCTGACTCTCCGGAACGGCTGGGAGCGATCACCCTGTCGGGGCTACCCCAGGGTGCCAGGCTGCTGGTTGACGGCGCCGATGACATCCTGGGAGTGGATGGGCGCGGGATCTCGATCAAGATCCAGGGGGGGGCGCACCTGTCCACGTTGGCAGATACCGACGTCGATGTGGTGCTGACCGCTGCGCAGTTCGAGAGCTTGAAAGTGCTGCCAGCGGAGCACGATGGCGGGAATCTCTCGTTGACGCTGGCGGCCACCAGCTTCGAGGTCGATGATGCCGGCGCCCCCCTGGCGGGAGTTGCCGGGGCGACGACCAGCGTCAAGGTTGACGTAGGGGTCAAGTCAGTGACGGATGGCGTGACGCTGACCTTTGATGACGGCACCGACCATCGTGAATTCACGATCGATGAAGATGGAAGCCTCGATCTGAGCGCACGTCTCAAGGCGGCCTTTGGCGATCTGGATGGCAGCGAAGTGCGCGCGCTGCTGATTCAGGGGCTACCGCCAGGCAGCGTGGTGGTGGTCGATGACAGCCGCCGCATCACCGTCGGGGACGGTACTGGGGGCAATAGCGGCGAAGTGAGCATCACGGCTCCTGGATTGAGTAGCGCTATCGGCGGTTTTCCCAGCATCAGCGTGACGCCTCCGCCGGACTTCAGCGGAGTCATCGAAGACGTCATCGTCACCCTGGTGGGACAGGATACCGACGCCGATGGCCCCGCCGGAGCGATTGCCCAACAGCAGGACAGCGTCAGCCTCGACCTGGTGGTATTGCCGGTGGTCGACACCCCGACGCTTGCCGCAAGCGGTATCGAGGACCAGGCCTTTGCCTTCCTCAGCGGGCTGCGGCTGGGTGACAACGATGGCAGCGACGCTGGTGGCTCCATTTCCAGCGAATCGATCACCTCGATACGACTCACGTCCCTGCCCTCTGGCTGGAAGATCTTCGATGCCCGGGGCGTTCTGGTACACACCGGCAACGGCGTCGACGGCTTCAGCCTGCCCGCGACGGACGTTGAGAGTGATGACTTCCGTCAGTACAGCCTGCTTGGCCCTGCCCACGACAGCACGGATCCGACCATCGGGATCGAGGTAGGCATCCGCGATGTCGCCAGCATCCATGGCACCGACGTAGCGAGCTCATCGGTCACGCTGCTGGAGCTCAAGCCCAGCATATCCCCCAAGGCGGAGGTGATCGCCTCGGCGGTGGGCGCACCTGTGCCAGGGGGGGCGGGCGACACCGACCAGGATGGGCTGCCCGATCTGACCATGACGGCAGGGCATGTGTACGGGCCGGACGATGCCGTCGCCGAGGATGGCTGGTTTGCCTTGACCAACGCGGATTTCGACCTGGCCCAGGGCTGGTCGAATCAAGACGCTGATGGGTCCGAGGAAACCTTCGCCCTGCTGACGCCGGAGCGGGTGGCGGGCCAACCGGGGGGACTGGAAGGGTCGAGCTTTCGCTATCTCGACGGGGCGGGCCAGTGGGTGGAGGTGAGCTTCGATGGCCGTCCTGTGGAGGTCCCGGTGGCGTTTCTCTCGTCGCTGGAATTTCGCGCTCCGGAGAATCGCAAGGGCACCTTCCAGCTGAGGGTGCAGGCGAAAACGGTGGATCGTGATGCCGAGGGCAATCTGGATACCGCGGTCTCGGGGGAGGCGCTGTTGCAGGGCATCGTGGTGGACGATCCCCAGGCCGACCGCGTGTCACTGGGCTTTGAGCCTGTGGTGGCGACGGCGGAAGATGTGGCCGTGGCGCTGGATCTGTTCCCCCAGAGCGATGATCCCACCGAGACCTACCGACTTTCCTTTTCCGGCGTGCCGCAAGGCGCGGTGCTGCACTACGATGGCGAGGTGGTGGCCAGGGGCAGCGATGGTCTGTATGTCATCGACGACTTCGACAGTCTGCGCCCGCTGACGCTGACGCCGCCACCCGACAGCAACGAGAACTTCTCGATTCAGGTAACGCCCACCAGCGTCGACACCTTTGGCGGCGGGGTCGACGAATTTATCGGCGATCCGCAGACGATCCTGGTGGTGGTGGGGGGAGTGGCCGACAGGCCGAACATCGACACCCAGGTGGTCAGCCAGCCGGAACGACTGCTGGATGACGGTGCACAGTTGACGGTGCTGGCTGACCTGATTCAGGTCACCAGTGGCGACCGTGACGACTCCGAGTCCCTGGCCTACCGCATCACCGGACTGAGCGCTGACTTTGCGCTGGCCGGGGCGGTCGAGCTCACGGCGCCTGGAACGCTGGGAGAACAGCGGGTGTGGGTGGCCACCTCGTTGGCGGGTATCACCATCGACGGCCCCGCCAACTTCAGCGGTCGCGTCGAGTTGCAGGTGATGTCGGTGGTGACCGAGAACGACGGCAACGCGCGGGAGGTGGTCGAGGTCGTCGCCTTCGAGGTGACCCCGAGCCCCGAGGCGCTGCTGCAGACCACATCGCTGCTGGTGGAAGATGTGGCAGGGCTGCTGGATCTTGGGCTGCTGCCCCAGAACGATGATCTCAACGAAGTCATCTCGGCGGTATGGCTGAATGCGGCCGACCTGGCGGCGGCACCGCTGACCGTGCTCGGTCTGGAGGGGCCAGACGTTATCGACGAAGGCGACTACATCAAGCTGATCAACGGCGCCTGGGACAGCGTGCGTGTGCTGGGAGACCCCAACCTGGGCGATGCGGGAGTCGACATCCGGGTGCGCTATCAGATCACCGACAGCCCCAATGACGGCTTCGAGGGTAACGTGGCAAACACCACCTCCGCACCGATCGACGCCATCCATCATATTGCCTTCCAGGCCATCACCGACCTGCCCACCATCAACATCGCGGCGATTGCCAATAGCGCAGGAAGTCAGGCCGATATCAGCGCTACCCAGGTCACGGCGGCGACTGGGGATAGCGTCCGGATCACGCTGAGGGTGGGCCAATCCCTGGATGCCAATGCCGCTGGCCTGGCCGATGAGGATGGCAGCGAGTCATTGGTGGAGTTGCTGGTGGCGGGGGTGCCCGAAGGCGTGGTGGTGGAAGGCGCCGAGTTCGTCGGTGTGTTGCCGGGAGCCGGCACCGACAGCGGCGGGCATTGGAAGGTGCTGCTGCCATCCTCCCAGAGTTTCCAGGGCGCCGAGCTGACCCATGAACTGGTCTTCACGGTGCTTGAAGGCGGCCTGCACGACGATGACCAGGCTCAGCCGATCACCATCACGGCGGTGACCCAGGATGCCGGCATCGAGGTAGCGCTGCAGAGTGCCAGCACCGAATGGTCGCTGACGACCCTGGGTGCAGGTGGAGGGGGCATCGGCGGGGGCCAGGTCAGCATCGACTGGGAGGACCGGGGCGCGGCGCTGAGTGAAGATACGCAGGCGTCGCTCAGCGAGCTGGTCGGCGGCCGGGTCTTTGGTGCTACCGCTGACAGCACCCTGACCCTCACGCTCTCGGGGCTGCCCGAGGAGACCCTGGTGACGGGTATGCAACTAAGCAACGTCGGCGGGCAACAGGTGTGGTTTGCCAGCGTGCCCAACAGCGGCCCGAATGCCCTGGATGAACTGCTGGCATCGATCACGCTGACCGCGCCGCCGAACAGCAACGATAACAACGCCATGTTCAGCGTCGATGCCAGTCTGACCGTTCGTTCCCCCTCCGGGCGGCTTAGCTCAGCAAGCCTGGCCTTGGCGCCGCCGGTGTCGCCGGTCACCGATGCCATCGAGACGCAGTTGGTGGCCGCAGTGGCCGAGGACGCCCAGAGCATCGAGTTCTCCCTTGCCGTGGCGACGCCTGACGATGCGCCCCACGGGGAGATCGATGGACGTCAGCTGTACCTCAGCCTGCAGGAGGATCAGGTCAGGGATGCCAGCGGACAGCGCACCCCCGGTGGCACGCTGTGGTTCAACGGGCACGAGCTGATCGCCCAGGACGATGGACGCTTTCGCCTTGATGAGGTGAGCCTGGAGGCTCCCCTGAAGCTTGTCTATCAACCTGCCCGGGGCACCTGGGGACAGGTGAGGCTGACGGTGGAGGGGGGGGTGAGGGAAACCGGTGCCGACAATGTGGTCGAGCTAAGCGCAAGCACGGTGGGCGATGTGCCGCCGCCTCCCCCCGAGATCAGTATTGCCGACCTGAGCGGGGAGGAGGACACGCTGATTGTCCTGGAAGGGCTGACGGTGACCTTGCTGGACCCGAACCAGAGTCTTGCCGCCGTGCTGGTCGAGAATGTGCCTGATGGCTGGGTGGTGGTGGCCGGGGATTCGGCGGCGTCGGCCCGTCCTGTCAGTGCCATTGGGCAGGGAGGCTGGTGGATCCTTGGCGAAGACGGCATCTTGCCCGGCTTTGTCGGCCTCATGCCGCCTGCTCACTGGAGTGGTGAACTGGTGGGGGCAGATCAGCTGTCGCTGACGGCGATCGCGAGTCTTGGTGAGGATACGTTCATCAGTCGTGAGTCCTTTACGACCTCGGTGCAGCCCGTGGCCGATCGGGTCAGTGCCGAGCCGCTGCTCAGTTTCGGCGACGAGGGGGAGCGTATTCCCCTGAATTTGAATGTTGCCGTGCTGGACCGGGATGGTTCCGAGACGGTCACGCTCACGCTAGAGGGGCTAGGGCCACATGCCTCGTTCTTCGCCGCCGACAGTCTGCTGTCCGCTGCCTACGACGCCGAGCTTGATCGCTATACCCTGGAGGGCCTGGGGGCCCGCCAGGTGAACGATCTGTCGCTGGTGCAGAAGGCGACCAACGGCAGTGTGATGCTGGATATCAGCCTGATGAGCGTGGATGGCAACGACGTCTCCCCGGTCTTTCAGACTCAGGCGCTACTGGATATTCGCAGCGTAGCGGCGACGACCGGAGACGATATCCTGCTCTACAGTGGCGTGAACATCGACGGGCTCGATGGCTTCGATGTGGTCAGGCTGCGTCTGGATGAGCCACTGGATGTCTCCAGGGTGCAAAACGTCGAGGCAGTGGATCTGGGCGTCATCGGTCAGGACCACAGCCTGACCCTCAGCGCCCAGGATGTGCTCGACGTGGCCGGAGGCGAGGAGCTGTTCATCTTCGGTGATGCCCAGGATCGTGTCAGTCTGGTGGGCGAGCAGTGGTCGGCGACCGATGTGACGGTGGAGCGCGACGGCGTGGTGTTCAACGTCTACGAAGGAGCGAATCACGCGGTGCTGAATATCCAGCAGGATGTCGATGTGGAGATCTGACGATCCCGTCTCACCGCCTGGTGATCGGCTCTTGTAGGGCAGCGCCGTCTTTATCTTCGTTTTCGTTTAACGGCCATGGCGTCTTGTATGGCGTCTCGTATGACGTCTCGTATGGCGTCTCGTCGGCCCGTTCGACCAGCGCCTTGAGCGCTTGCCGGTGGGGGGCTCGCAGCACGCAGATGGGACGGGCCCCCCTGACGATCGAGATAGCGTCATCGACGCTGGCCGCCCGTCCACTGAGGAGCAACCAGGCGGCCACGGCGCTGGCGCTGCGCGATACCCCCAGGGCGCAGCACACCAGCACCGGTCCGTGGTGGCGATGCTGTTCGATGGCCTCTGCCGCCCGGCGCAGCTCGACAGCCGAGGCCACGGTCAGGTCAAGTACTGCCACAGGGGTGTAGGCCCGTCGCTGTGTGGGCGCCGACAGTTCAGCGCACAGATCGACCAGCGCCATGTCGGCAGCGGGCATCTGCCGCAGCGGTAGGCGGCCAATAAAGACCCCATCGCAGACCTCGTCGGGATGGGGCCGCCGCCGGGTCCACAGCCGTGAGTTGATCCAGGCGCCGACCAGATAAGGCGCCAGTAACAGTCGCGCCGCCAGCGACAGGCGGCCATCGTTGTCCTTCTGAAAGCCTGCCACGCCCAGCCACAGGTAGTTGAGGGCCACCAGCGAGAGCGACAGCGCCGGCCACTCTAGCCACCATGCCCAACCGTCCAGCGTACCTGTTCCCAGCGAACTTGTGCCGAGCAGGACCGCCAGTGCAGCGATCACGCCCGCGCCGATGGCGTAGCGTGCCGCCAGGCGTCGACGGGTCCGGTCATGGCTGAGCCTAGCCCGTTGCAGGGGGCCAGCGCCGCGGGATGGCCATAGCCACAGGCTGATGGCGCCGACGAGTGCCCCCGTGGGCACATCGATGAAGTGGTGCTGCCAGGTGGTCAGCACCGACAGGCCGATCAGCACGCACCAGCCGTGCAGCAGCCAGCGCCAGGCGGAGCTCCCCAGGCGCTGGGTGTAGGCGTGCCAGAGCACGACCAGCAGGGCGATGTGCAGCGACGGCGCCTGGTTGTAGGGCTGATCAAAGCTCATCAGCACATCGAACAGGGTGCCAAAGACGCCCTCCAGGGGTGGCCGCTCGAGACTGAAAGTCAGCGGGCAGGCCAGAAAGCCCAGTACGCACAGGGCCTGCACCGTCAGCAGGCGTCGCACCAGAGAGCTGAGCTGGCGGCGATCTTGAGGCAACAGCAGCACGCCCGCGGCGTACATCAGATCGATGGACCAGTAGGGCACGATGGTCCAGGGCAGCAGAGGGATTCCCCGTTCCCAGTCGAACATGATGCTGGGCAACGGCGCGCGCAGAGCGCTCAGGTGGTTGGTGAGGGCGTAGCTCGAGAAGAACACGACGCCCAGCAGCAACAGCCACAGGCCGGCTCTGACACGCAGACCCCAGCCGCTGGGAGCTCTCTGGCAATGTGGGGCGTTCATGGCGATATCCGGCGCGCCAGGATGACCGAGAAGATGCCCCAGGGATCGATCCGCTGGGTGACGATGGCAAAGCCGCAGGCGGCCAGCAGCTGGCGCATTTCGACCTGGCTACGACAGCGCATGACCCAGGGCTGTCCGTCCCGGTGGGAAGACAGCGCCCGGGCAATGAAGGACAGCTGCGGGTGCCAGGGCTGGTTGGTCACCACCAGCAGCGCCCCCGGCGCCATGGCCTCGGCAAGACCGCTGAGGGAGGCTCGCACCCTGGCGTTATCTGGGTACAGCTCGTACAGACCCGATACCACCGCCAGGGTCGGGGCGGGGGTCAGGCTGGCCAGACTGGCGCGGTCGAAGGCGTCGCCAGCCTCGAAGCGGACCCGTTGGGCCAGGGGCTGAGATGGGATCATTTCCTTGATCAGCGCCTGGCCGGCCGCGACATTGGTGGCGCTGTAGTCCCGCAGCAGGACGCTATCTGGCGCCTCGGACGCGTTTGCCAGGGCCGCCAGGGCCGACAGGATGTAGCGCCCGTGACCTGCCGCGATATCCACCAGGTGGACCTGCTGGCCGTTGTGGCGCAGCTCCCGGACGGCCTGCTCGATCAGCGCCTCCAGATGGATACGTCGCTGCCGGATGCCGCGCCAGCCGATGGCGTTCAGGTACACCCGGTCGATCAGCCGGCCCAGTCGGCTCGGGCTATCCGGGCGGTTGCGATAGACCTGGTCGAGCATCGAGCCTGAGTCGAAGCCGTGGTCGACGCCGACCTTGAGACTGTTCGATAGCCTTGCGCCTTGCTGCAGCGCCTTGCGCAGCAGCTGCCAGTAGCCGTGCTTGATCCCGCTCTTGGGCAGCGGTCGAGCGAGGGCCTCCGCCTCGGCGCAGCCGTTGCCGCCGAGATCGGCGTCCAGCCGGCTAAGGGCCTGTGACGGGCGGCTGAACTGGCGGCGAATGAAGCGCTGCATCGGCGCCAGGGCCAAGTGGCGATCCCGCTCACCCAGGGTATCGTGGAAGAACCCCTCTAAGCGGTGACACTCCTTGTCCGGATGGGGCAGGCGGGCGAAGAAGCGTTGTTGAACCTTGCGCTCGACCACCACATCGCGACCCGACAGCAGCAGCTGGATCGGGGTGTCGATGGTGGCGGCATCGGCGACCAGGCGATCGGAGGTGTCGCGCAGCCCGATCAGGATGCGTGCCGAAATCTGGCGGCTGATCAGGGGATCACTGTCGTAGCCTCGGCGACGTTTCAGATCGTGGGTGAGCAGGATTGAGCGAACATAGCTCTTGACGAAGACCCTGTCGCGAAAGCGGGTCGCCAGGCGCAGCGCGGGAAGCGCCAGGGGCACATACAGCTTCACCCGAAAGGCGGGGGCTGCGAGGATCGCGCCGCGCACCGGGGGAGCGTAGTCGTGCAGCCAGCAGGTGGCGACCACCGCGCCCACGCTCTGGGCGACCACCAGCAGATCGGCCACCGGGGTGCCGTGCTGGTCCTCGATATGCTCGACAAGGCTCTGCATATCTCGTGCGTAGGTAGCAAAGTCGGGGGCGTCGCCCCGCTCGCCATCGGACAGGCCGTGACCGCGGGCGTCCCAGGCAAAGAACGCCAGATCCGGCAGGTCGAGCTCCTCGACCAGGTGTGCCATACGCCCGCCGTGCTCGTGGCCCCTGTGAAACAGCAGCACCGCACCCTTGGACACTTCCCCGGTCGCTGGCCAATGGCGGTAGGCGATGCGCTGGCCATCATGGGCGACAAAGGCATGGGACTGTGCGGGGCGGCTCATTGGGCATGACCTTGACGGTCACTGCCTATACGGTCATTGCCTTTACGGTCATCGCCCTGACAGTCATCTGCCTGACGCTTATCAGCTTCGCCGGCGTTTGCCTCGGCGATTCCGCGGCGCACCCGGTGGCTGAGCGATACCAGCATCAGCGCGCTCATCAGCCAGAACACCGTAGCCACGACCCAGGGGGTGGTGAGCCCCAGGGCGATGGCCAGGGCAAGCAGGCCGATGACCAGCGCGCGATCACTCTTGCCCATGGGGCCATCGTAGCGGCGACTGGCGCCTACCAGCGGCCCCATGACGCCGGCGTATTCCACGATCAGGGCCATCACCAAGGCCACCAGCACCGGCAGCGGATGGGCGTCGGGGAGAAGGGCGAAGGGGACGAACAGGGCGGCGTCGGAGACAAGATCGCAGAGCTCGTTGAGGTAGGCTCCCAGGCGCGTCTGCTGGTGGTGTTCCCGGGCCAGCATGCCGTCCACCGCGTTGAAGGCCATGCGCAGCGGCAGCCATAGCGCGATCAGCAGGAACCAGCCCCGCGAGGCGTCGGGCTCTGCCGCCGTCAGGGCAACCACGCCCGCCACCAGCAGCGACAGCAGGGCGGCGGTTAACGTCACCTGGTTGGCGCTGACGCCGCGACCCTGCAGGCGGCGTACCAGCGGGCGCAGGAGCCCCTGAAAGCGGGGCTTCAAATCGTAGACCGAGGCCATGTCAAAGATCCTTTTGACGAAGCGGTGCTACCGGGTTTGGCAGCGTGCCGCGACCGCTTGCCAGCTTAGCATGGAGAGGCCTGGCCGGGGCCGGGGCGCGTGCTCAATCTAGTGGGGGAGGTTCCTGATCGCTGCCCAGTACGCTGTCGCCCGGCTGGATGCCAAGGGCGTCAGCGGTGCCGGCCAGCACTGCCTGGGCGGCACGGAAGGCGGCGTGGGGCTTGCGTGCACGAATCGCTTCCATCAATTCGCGGTGGCGCTCGAGGCTGGCCTCGGGGTCGCTGGCACTCTCGTTGGAGGATTCGATCAGCAGGTAGATCGATGGCCGCAGGATGTGCGACAGCTGGGACCATACGATATTGCGGGTGGCCTTGAAGATGGCCACGTGGAAGGCGATGTCATGGTCGCTGTGCAGCCGTTTGGCATCACCTTCCGCGGCATTCATGGCCCGTTCCATGCCCTCGAAGGCCTCCTCGATCGCGACCAGATCCCGGGCAGTGGCGCGCTTGGCCGCGGTCATCGCCACATAGGGCTCCACGTCCAGGCGGAAGCTCAGGATCTCGCGCTGGATCTCGGGGCTCGGCGAGGCGTAGCGGGTCATCCAGTCGGTGACCAGCGGATCAAGGATGTTCCACTCCTCGACGCTACGCACCTTGGAACCGTGACCTGAGATGCGCTCGATGATGCCGACGTCGACCAGCTGACGAATATCGCTGCGAACCGCTGAGCGGTTCAAGGCGAACTGCTCGGCCAGATCGACTTCCTTGGGCACGAAATCTCCGGGTCGATACTGGCCCGAGAAAATCGCTTCGGCCAGGTAGTCTGCCACGCTGGGGCGCTTGGGGGTGGTGCGGGATGTGACGGCCACAGGGTGACTCCTGGCGAATGTGCTGCTGATCCTAGCGAATGTACAACATAGTGACAATGTCGACGAAGGGCGGAGGGGCTTCTCCGTGCCTAGAATCCGCTCTCGCGAATCGCCACCGCCGCAAGCCAGGTGAAGAACTGGCCGGCCAGGCTCTCTCGTTCGGCGTCGACGTGGACCTGAGCCCGGCTGCGCCTGGCCTCGGGCCAGGGAGAAAGCAGGCGCACCTTTACCGCCACCCGACCATCGGCCAGGCGCAGGGTGTCCTGGGTCTGGTCAGTGGCGGGTTGAGTGCTCAGCGGTCCCCCATGGCGGGCCGCCAGGGACGGATGGGCGAGTTCCGTGGCGCGGGTTGCCCCGACACTCACCAGCTCTCCCTCGAGTGGTGTGAGCTGTCCTTCGGCAAAGATCCGCACCTTGGCGCCAGGGGTCAGCCGGTGGGCGTCATCCTGGGGCAGGTAGGCATCGACGAGCCAGCGGGAAGGATCCAGCAGCAGGCCCAGCGGCTGCTGGGGGGCGACCCACTGTCCCGGCGCCTGTTCGAGGTCGTGGCGTTGCCACACGCCGCTGAACGGTGCCCGCAGGGTGAGGCGAGACAGCTCTTGGCTGGCGGCTGCCTGATGACTCTCGTTGACGCGGTGCTGGGCCAGGGTTGCGGCGTCGCGGTCGAGCCCGTCGTCGGCGGCGAGCAGGCCGGCCAGTTCGGCATCCAGCCAGGCCATGGCCTGTTCACTGGAGCGTAGCTGGTGCTGGATATCCGGCTCCACCAGGCTGGCCAGCGCGGTGCCCTGGCTGACAGCACCTTCCGTCATAAGGCGCTCCAGGCGAGCGGGAAAGGGGGAATACACGGTCAGTTCGTGCTCGGCGTGAAGCAGTCCGGGACCGCTGACGCGAGTCTGCCAGGGCAGGCAAACCAGCACGACGGCCAGCGCCAGCGCCAACAGCCAGCCGAGGCGATGGCGGCGAGGGACGGCGCGGCGAGACGCCCACCAGTGAGAGAGTTCGCGAGACACGGGCATCAGGATAAACCAGGCAATTTCCACGGCGAAAAGGGCAATGCCCAGAGCCTTGAAGAACAGATGATAGACCGCCAGCGCAATCCCCAGGAACAGCAGCAGACGATAGATCCAGGTGGCGAAGGCGAACAGGATCAGGGCGCGGCGCTGGTGGGGCATGAACGGCTCAGGCCAGTCTTCGGACAGACCCAGCAGCCGGCGTCGTAGCCAGGTCCTGGCCTGGCCTCCGGCGCGCTCGTGCAAGTTGGGAAAGTCGAGCAGGTCGGACAGTACGAAATATCCGTCGAAGCGCATGAACGGGCTGGCATTGATCGCCAGTGACAGCACCCAGCTGGTGGTCGCCAGATACAGTAGCGCGCTGTTGAGTGGGCCGGGCTCGGTCAGCACCCAGCCGAGGGTGGCAACACCGGCCAGGCCCAGTTCCACCAGCATGCCCGCCGATGAGATCGCCAGACGCGAGCGACTGCGCCTGAGCTTCCAGCTCTCGCCGGTATCGGTATAGAGCATCGGCCAAAGCACAATGAAGGCGACCCCCATATGCGCCACCCTGACCCCCAAGCGGGTCGCGACCAGGGCGTGGCCGAGCTCGTGACAGGCCTTGGCCACCACCAGGGCCAGGGCGAAGCTGACGATACCGGAGAAGGAAAAGGCGTCCATCACCGCATGGGTGAACAGGTCCCAGCGCTTGATCACCAGGATCAGCCCGATCAGGCTCAGGATAAGCACGGCGCCGACCATGGCTCGGGTGAACAGCCACGGCAGCCGTCTTACCATGGCCTCCAGGAAATGCTGTGGGCGCACCAGCGGCAGGCGAAAGAACAGGTAATGATGCAACCACCAGGACAGGCTTTGCCAGGCGGCGCCGCGTTGCGCCTGCTGGGCGAGGCGTTGGCTGACCTCCGCCGTCGCCCGCAGTAAACGATGGTGATCCAGGAAATCGACCAGCGCCAGGACATCGCCTACCTCGGGCGAGAGCGCCGTGGCGGCGTCGATCTCATCGCAGAGACGACGAGGGCTGTGGCCCCAGCGAGTCAGGCATTCGAACTCCAGCCAACCGATGCGATAGAAGCGATTGGTGACGGGGTCCTGGATCGACCACTGTGGCTCGCCCTGGGCGTCTCGACCAGCGTCGTGCAGCTGCAGATCGTCGCGCAGGGGTGGCACCGGCTGGTGCTCGCGAGGATCTGCAGCCGACAGGCCCGGCGCGGTGGTGCTGAGCGTCACCGCAGCGGCCGAAGGCGTTCCGGCTGGGGCGGCTCCGCTGAAGGGCGGCGATGGGTGCATGACTACCACCCGGTCCAGGCCCGCAGGGTGGCCAGCGGCCGCCTCAGCAGGTAGTAACCCAGGCTGACGCGTTCACCATAGACCTTGGCCGTGCCGTGCAAGCCCAGGCGCGCCGGTGTGGCGTCGGCGTCGTCGAGACGCGCCAGCAGTCGGTAGGCATCGATGCCGTCGGCGTCCGGCTGGGTGGCGTAGCTGGTGCGTGTCAGCGTCGCCTTGAGCGGTGTCAGCGGCTGGGCACTCAGGAATACGGTGACTTCGGCACCCGGCGCCAGCGCGATGGCATCGGCCGCCGCCAGCTGAATCTCTACCGCCGGCTGAGCGGGGTCTGCCAGACGCAAGATGCGCTCGCCGGTGGTGACCGGGCGTCCCTCCCAATCGTCGCGGTCAGAGTAGACGGCGACCCCCGCTGCGGGGGCAACGACAAGGGTGCGTTCGAGGCGGGCCTCGATGGCTGTCAGCTCGGCCTGGCGCTGAGCCTGTTGCCCGCGTAAACGGGTCATGTCAGCCAGTCGGCTCCGATCATCGAAGGCCAGGTTGCCGGCGGCATCGAGCTCGGCCCTGGCGACGTCAAGCTGGCGTCTGAGCACTTCTGCGCGACTCTCCAGCTCGCTGCGGTCCAGGCGCAGCAGTGGCGTGCCGGCGTCGACGGCCTGGTTGGGCTCCACCAGCATGTCAGCGACCACCCCATCCAGCGGGCTGGTAATGGCGGTACTGTCGAGGGAGATGATCTCGGCCGGTGCCAGCGCGGACAGGCGTACTGGCAGCAGCAGGATGGCCACCACCGCCATCAGCACCAGCCACCACAGACGTCGTCTTGGCAGGCGCAGCGCCCGTCGGCGCGGTGCCAATGCTTGCCAGCAGTAGCGCCAGCTGTGGGCGAGCCCGGCCAGCTGCGGCCGCAGCGGTTCAGGCGGGGCCTGCTCGAGCAGAAACAGTGCCCAGGCGCGACCTGCAGGTCCTCGCGAGGTGGCAGGGTCGGCGGGGCTCAATGGCACCAGCCACAGCACCTCAGGCCACCACTGGGCCCAGCCCTCTGCCAGCGATGGAGGAAGGTCCAGCTGCTCGCGCAGCAGCAGCCTGGCCTCACTGGGCGAATAATGCTGGTCGACCCACACGCCCAGTGGCTCGACCCAGTTGAGAAAAGGCGTGCGCTCCTTGGGTGTGGCCAGCCCCGATACGCAATGGACTTGTACCTTGCTGGCGCTGCGCCGCTCCACCACCAGGGCCTGGCGAAAGCGCAGCAGGGGGTAGCTGTCGTTGGCGATGGAAAAGGCTAACTCCGTGCGCGTCGCGGCGGTCATGGCGCGGTCGCGCAGAGCCAGGACCAATGCCGGAAGCGACGCAGGTCGAGGCGTCTCGCTGGCACTCATGGGTTGTCCTGTGGCTCGGGAGTGGTGCTTTCCTGGGTGCTTTGATCGAGGGGGCTCTGGTCTAGAGTGCTCTGGTCGAGGGTGCTCTGGTCAGGAATGTTCGCGTCGGGGGCGTCCAGCAGGGCTCGCCCGGTCATGCCCGCCACCAGTTCCGGGTGGGCCTGGTCAAGCTCGGCTTCCAGCTCGACGGTCTGGGCGACAGCATCGATCCGGGCATTGATGGCGCTGAGAGTGGCGGCGTAGTGCTTGCCGGTCTCGCTGATGTTGAGGGTCAACGGCTGGCCGACGCTGAGCGAGGCCAAACTCGAGGACGGAGCGTTAAGGCGTACCTTGAGCGGCCCGTCGGCTACCAGGTCCAGAATCGGTGTGCCTGCCGACATGGTCTGAAACGGCTTCACATGCACCGCCGCGATGCGACCGCTGAACGGCGCGGTCAAGGTGCAGCGATCGCGCTGTGCAGCGGCCAGGTTGAGGGTGCTCTGGGCCTTCTCCACCTCGGCGCGGGCCAGGGCCACCTCCAGATCACCCACCGCGTCCAGTCGCCGCAGGCGGTCCTTGGCCTGGCTGTTGAGGCGGGCCACGCCCAGCTCGGTATTGGCCACGTTGACTCTGGCTTGCTCAATCCGACAGTCAAAGCGGGCCAGGGTATCGCCCTTCGCGACCTGGACGCCCAGGCTGACCGGCAGCTCTGACAGGGTACCTTCCATCTGGCTGGACAGGGTGGCATCGGTGTGGGGCGCGAGCAGGGCGCGCATGGCGCCCTGGTTGTCACTGGGCTGGGCCCAGGCGCCGCTGACGGTGGTACCCGCCAACAGGGCCGTGGTGATGAGCGCTGACAGCCGCGAGGGATGTCGTCTATACCGCATCGGTGGCACCTCCCTGGCCGTCGACAGCGGGTGCCGGACGCGGCTCGAGGGTCGGCCCCGGGGTGGTCGCCGCGGGTTGTCCTGGATGGGGCGCAATGATGCCCTGGCGCTCATGGGTGGTCATGGTGTTCTCGATCTCTCGCGCCAGGGTCTGAATGTCATGCTGGGCGATGGTCTCGGGCATCACGTCCAGTCCTACCGAATTGAACAGCCGACCCCAGGCCGCCTGGGCACGGGAATAGGCGGCTTCACGCTGATACTGGGACAGCAGGTAGCGGCTCTCGGCGCGGATAACCTCCAATTCGGAGCCGATGGATGAACTGGCGGCTGCCTTGGCGTAGGCCAGCAGATCCTCGTCTACGTCCAGGCTTTCATCGCTGTACTGGAGTTCTTCGCGGGCCAGGTGGTAGCGCAGGGCGCCAACGCGAACCTGGGTCAGCACGGCCATGGACAGCGCGGTACGCCTGAGATCATCGACACCGCCCTGGGTTTGCTGGGCATTGTCCAGATCCGGGTAGGACAGCAGCTTCAACAGATTCAGCGAGACGTTGACGCCGGTCTCGGTCCAGTCGTTGTTGTACAGGTAGTCGTTGGAATCGTACTGCACCCCAGCACTGACGGTGACATTGGGCCACAGGCGCAGCTTGGCCGCCTCCAGATCGTTCTGGTTGACCCGCTTGCGATACCACTCTTCCATGATCTCAGGACGGTGCTGCAGCGCCAGTTGTTCGAGACGCTCGATGTCGGTGACCTCGGGAGGCAGCGGCATCTCTGGCTCGTCGGCCAGGATCAGGCGAGTGCCAGGAGGCAGCGACATCAGCGCCGCCAGCTCGGTCTTGGCCAGCTCCAGGTCCTGGCGGCGTGCGGTCAGCAGGGTGGTGGAATCGAGCAGCGCTCGCTGGTAGGCCAGCACCTCCTGGCGGGGCAGCAGCCCCTGCCGCTGGGCTTCGCGGGCGGCGTCCAGGGCCACCTCGGTGCGCGCCAGCAGGACGTTCAACTGGGGAATCAGGCGCTGGGCGGCCAGCGCTCGCCAGTAGGCGTTGCGCACGTCGCGCAGCACATTCTGGGCGACCTTGCGGCGACGCTCCTCGGCCATCAGCATCTGATCGGCCTTCTGCTGGTTCTCGTAATAGGCCAGGCCGAAATCCAACAGGCTCCAGGACAAGCCGAGACCCGCGGTAGAGCGGTAGCGCTCCTCGGAGGTCGAGGGGCGCAAGCTTTCTTCGCCATCCTCGATACCGATGGAGGTGCCCCCTGAATCGTTGCTGCGGTCGCTGTACCCGGCTTCGGCAACGATCTGCGGCAGCAGCTCGTGACGCGATACGTCCCGCAGGTTCGACGCCAGCGCACTCTCCATCAGCTTGAGGCGATAGTCCAGGTTGTACTTCAGCGCGCGGGCGGCGGCTTCATAGAAGGTGACCGGCTGGTTCAGCGGCTCCTGCAAGCGATACATCTGAGCCTGATCGCTGATCGCCCGCTGGCGGATCTGATCGGCGTCGTAGGGCTGTGGCTCAAGGTTTGCACAGGCGCTGAGACCCAGGCCGGCGGTGACCGCCAGCGCCGGGAGGGTGAGTCGGTACATGCCGTTTCCTTGTCGTGACACTGTCATTGTTACGGGTCTCCGCGCAGTGGCGCAGTGGTGTCCGCCATGGCCAGCAGCTGCTGGCGGAAGCCACTGGCGGTCGCCGGTGCGGCCTCCTGCCGCTTGTCGGTGGCGTCGATGGGGTCGCTAGCCAGAGGAGTGTCGGCCAGCCATTGTGCTCCCTCGGGCAACGGCGGGCGACCGTCGAAGCGCTGTTGTTCGGTGGCTTGCGTGGGCGCTTGCTGTGCTTCCCCGGTGGCAGAGGCAGTGGCCGTGGTAGAGGGTGCGGCCGTGGCAGAGGAAGCGTCGGCATTGCCCAGTAGCTGCTCTCGCGTGGGGGCATACAGCGAGGGATCGGCCAGCAGTCCATCGGCGGTGAGGTCGGTACGGCCGTGTCGGCCCAACAGCTTGATCTGGTCGAGCTCGGCGAAGGCCCGACTGAGCGCCACGCCATAGGACACGTACTGGCCTTGAACCTGGCCCAGGCCTTCTGCCAAGGATGCAATACGCGTCTCGAAGGGGCGCACCAGCAGCGGCTGGCCACCATGGGACAGCCGCAGGTAGTCGGTGACCTGGCGATTGTTACGCTCGACCTCTGGGGTGACAAAGACCACCGGATCCAGGTCACCGAGCCCCTGGGTGCTAGGGGTGAGGCCTTCGCGATGCTGAAAATGGGGCCCGATATCGCCGCTCTTGATCGGGATGTAGGGGGCCGCAATGTCCAGGGTTAGCGTCAGGGTCGCGGTGTCGGTGGCTCCGGCGCGGTCCACCAGGGTGTAGACAAACGCCTCTTCAAGCACCGGGCCAAGGCCGCTGGCCCGCAGTACATCGGGGTTGGTGCGATCAATGAAGTAGCGATAGCTGCCATCGGCCTCGATGATCAGGGTGCCGTAGCGACCCTGCAGCGGCTCGCCGGCCTGGGCCGATACGCCTTGCTGGGAGACCGAGGCGACACGCTGGGTCTCGCCGTTCGCCGTGGCGTCAGGGTCGCTGTCGTTGGGCAGCACATTGCCGACGGCATCAGGTCGGCCAGCCCCACCTCCCGTATCGATGGCCTGACCGGCGTCATCGCGGGCGGTGGGGTCGTCATTGCGACCGTCGATTGTGATGGTCAAGGTGGCACTGCTGGCGCCTCCCCAGCGATCCGTCAGGGCGTAGGTGAAGCTTTCACTCAAGCTCTGGCCGCTGACACGCAGGGCCTGGACCCGTGGATCATCGTCGTCGACCGCATAGCGATAGCTGCCGTCGGCATTCATGATCAGACTGCCGTAACGTCCCTTGAGGGCGTTACCCAGGCTGCCCTCGGTGCCGTCGCCCGTCGCCACACCGGTGACGCTAAGGTTGGGGCCCAGCAGGTCGATGCCCAGATTGATATCACCGTCCACGTCGATATCGTTGGTCAGCACGTTGCCCACCGCATCCTGACCGGTCGTGGCGTTGTCGCGACCGCCGGCTTCCACCGCCAGGCCGCTGTCGTTGACCGGGTCCGGTGCCTGATTCTGGCCGCGCACGAAGACGGTCAGCTCTGCCAGGTCGGTCAGGCCAGCCAGGTCGCGGGCCTGATAGGTGAAGATATCGCGACGGAACTCCAGCGGGCCGAGACCGAGGATCTCGGCGTTGTTCTGGTCCACCTCGTACAGATAGCTGCCATCCCGGTTCAGGGTCAGGGTGCCGTACTGGCCCACCAGCACCACGCTGCCCCCGCTCAAGGCCGCCAGGCTGCCGCCGGAGGCCTCGCTACCAGGGCGGCCGCCGCTGACCGCCAGCCGGTCGCCGGCATCGATATCGCTGTCATTGGTCAGCACATTGCCGCTGGGGTTGCGCGCGCTGCCGTCTTCGTTGCGGGCCACCGCCAGGGCGATGTTATTCGACGCCACCGGGGCGTCGTCGCGGCCCTCGATGGTGATGGTCAAGCGGGCCGAGGTGGTCGCGCCGAGCGGATCGACCGCACGGTAGATGAACACGTCGGTGAGGGTGTCGTTGGCGGTCCTGAGGGCCTCCACCTGCGGGTTGCTGTTGTCGACGACGTAGCTGTAACTGCCGTCGCTATTGAGCGTCAGCGTACCGAAGCGACCCGCCAGCGCCTGCCCGGCAGACACCGTTGTGGTAGCGAAGCGCACCTGATCGACCGTGATGGCCTGGCCGTCGACATCACTGTCGTTGGTTAGCACGTTGCCGCTGGGGTCGGTGCCCAGGGTGCCATTGGCGGTGCCGCCGGCTTCTACCGCAACGGCCTTGTCGGCGACCAGGGTGGGCGGGTCGTTGGCACCCACCACGGTGACCACCAGCTCTGCCAGGTCGGTATTGCCCGCACTGTCACGAACCTGATAGGTGAAGGTCTCATTCAGGGTGTCGCCCACGGCCAGAGCCTGGACAGCGGTGTTGGCGCCATCGACCACGTAGCGATAGCCGCCATCAGCGGTAACGATCAAGCGACCGTACATGCCGTTCACGCTGGCACCGGCGCTGCCGACGACGCTGAGGCTGCCGCCAGCGCTCTCGCTGCCCGCGCGAATCCCGGCCACGCGCAGGGCGCCCTGGTCGACCGTGTCCACGTCACTGTCGACTTCGTCGCCGTCGTTGTCAGTGATCAGGTTGCCGCGGCCATCCACCGCCGCGGTCGACCCGTCGGTGGATGGCGCCTGAGCGCTGGTGCTGTTGTCGGTGGCGATGGGGGCGTCCTGAGCGCCGCGAATGGTGATGGTCAGCACCGCGGCGCCATCCAGGCCCAGGGCATCGGTGACCCGGTAGGTGAAGGTCTCCGACAGGGTGTCGCCGCTTGCCAGCGCCTCGACAGCCGGGACAGTATCATCGATGACGTAGGTGTAGCTGCCGTCGGGGTTGATGGTCAGGATGCCGTATTCACCCTCGATGTCGGTCGCGCCGCCGACGTCCACGAAGGAGCCCAGGATAGTGTCGCCGTTACGGATACCGGTGACGACTTTCGTCTCACCGAAGGCGTCCACGTCGGTATCGTTGTCGAGCACATTGCCTTTGCCATCCTGCCCGCCGGTGGCATTGGCGACGCCGCCTTTTTCGATGGCCACGGCGTTATCATCGACACCCACGGGAGCGTCATTGGCGCCTTCGATGGTGATGGTGATCGTGGCCTGGGACGACACCCCCGCGCGATCGCTGATTTTGTAGACGAAGATTTCGGGGTCGGGCAGCGGATCACCGCTCTGCCTCAGTGCCTCGACGGTGGGGTTGTCGTTGTCCAGCAGGTACTCTGCTGATCCATCGGCCCCGATCACCAGGGTGCCGTAGCGCCCCTGAATGCGGGTGGGCTGGGTCGGGTCGTCGCTGACCGCTTGCAGGGCACCGCCACTGACGCCTGCCTGAACCACCGTCAGCACGTCGGGGTCGGCATCGTTCAGGTCCACGTCGGTATCGTTGGCGACCACAAAGCCGTTGGGATTTACCCCATTGGTATTGAAGCGCCCCCCGGCCTCGATGGCGATGGCGGCATCATCTTTGGCGGTTGGGTCGTCATTGACCGCCAGCACCCTCAGGGTCAGGCGGTCGGTGGTAGTGAGGGCGTCCTCGGGGTCCTCGCCCGGGGTGCCGTTGGGACTGTCAGGGCTGTCTCCGGTGTTGGCGTTGTCGTCTGTGGTGATGGTCAGCGTCACGTCGCCGTTGGCGTCGGTGGCGCCCTGATAGCTCAAGGTGGCAAGGGCCGCGTTGATATCAGCCAGGGTCCCCTCGATGGTGATCGTGGTGCTGCCACTGCCGCTGATATTGGTGCTGATAGTGGCGTTCCCGCCGCCCTGATTCAGGGTCAGAGTGCCAGCGGGTACGCTCAGGGTCGTGGTCAGTACGCTGGCGGCGAGGGCGTCCGGGTCGCTGACGCTGATGCCGGGGATCGCGAACTCGGTGTCTTCATTGCCACTGACCGGCGAGGCCGGCAAGGTGTGCACAGGACCGTCGTTAAGGCTGACGTAGCCGATGTCCGCAGCGCGATTGTTGCTGCCACCGGCGCTGATGCTGACGTCGACCCGGGACAGAGTGCCGTCGCCGAAGCTGCCGTCGTCGGAGTCGATGCGCGCCCGTAGTTCGCCCAGGTCATCGTCGGTCAAGCGCTCGCTGGCCGAGATGCGATAGTTGCCCGAGGGCAGCACCCCGAAGGAGTAGTTGCCGTTTGCATCTGTCAGGGTGGTAAAGGTGAGGTCATCGACGTCGTCGAAGTCGCCGTCGTTGTTGCCATCCCAGGTAAGGGTGACGGTGACGCCAGCCAGGCCGGTACCGTCGGGTGTGGTGCTGGTGTCGGCACTGAGGGTGTCATCCCACAGGGTGCCGCTGATCACGCCTAGGCTGGCGCTGGCCGTCAGCACATAGTCATTGAGTCCACCGCTGCCGTCATCGCCGGTGCGCTCGCCATCTGCCTCGCTGTCGGTACCCACGCTGCTGCCGCCGAAGTCGGTAAAGGCGCCGCCGTCCGCCTCGGCGGCGTCGGGTAGGCTCGACCAGATCAGCTGTGCCTGGGCATCGACGACCTGCGTGTTATTGGGTACCTCGACACGATAGACGATGCTGACCTCGGTGCCCGGATCGAGCTGGGCAAAGGTCACACTGATGCCTGACCCCGAGGCGGTGGCGGTGACGCCATCCGGCAAGTCGGACAGGGAATAGGTCTGGCCGTCGATGACGATGCGGTCGATGACGTAGTTGCTGCCCCATGGAAAGGCGTCGGTCAGCACCACGTCGTAGGCCGGCATGCCGCCGTCCTGCTCGAAGCTGACCTGGACGGTCGCCGAGCCATCACCGCCGCCAATGCTGGGATTGAACGCCTCCACGGTCTTGGTCATGTCGGTAAAGGAAGGCTCGGCGATCACCTGGGTCAAGGTCTGGGAGCCGAAGGCTGCGTCGTCGCGGTTCTCGGTGACGGTCAGACCGAGTTCCGTGCCTGTCTGGTTGGCACTGGCGTTGTCGACGCGGACATTAAACTCCAGCGAGATGCCCTCCCGGTCGCTATCGTTGCCATCATTGATGAGCAGGTTCCCTAGGCTGATCGTCAGGGTGCGTCCACCATTGGTGATGGCATAGAGGCCGCTGGCTAGCTCAGTGTTCAGTCCATTGGAGAGGTCCGGATTGATCAGTCCAGCCTCGGGAGATTGTCCGTTGCCGCTGATCGCATAAGGACTCAGGTCGATGGGGTCGCCGGTGGTGGGATCGGTACTGGTAATGCTGCCATTGTTGGAGAGGACCGCCATCAGGATGTTGTTGGCGGTTTCGGGAAGAATGGTCAGTCCCTCATCGACCTCAATAACGAGCTGATAGTTGGTGATGGAACCTTCCGGCAGCAGCGCCACGACCCGATAGCGGATGATCTCACCTACTGCGACATCTTCGAACTCGGCGTTGGTGGGATCCGCGGCATCTGTGCCCTGCATGCCGCCAACTCTCGACACCAGCAGCGTCTGGGCAATGGGAATTTCCAGGGTATCGACGTTACGGTAATCGTTGATCACACCGGTGAAGATGGCGCCGTCACTGCCGTCGCGCTCTTCCCCGGCGCTGGTGGTGGTCTCGTCATTCAGGCTGGTCCAGTCGACCCGCGCTACCGAGGTCAGGTTGGCCAGGTTGACGGCGGTAGCGCTGGCGGTGCCCTGAATGACCAGGGTGATGGTCTGTGACGAGCGCAGGTCGACGTCACTGCCGGCCTTTAGGCGCAGGCTGGTGCCGATGATCTCGAAGTCGGCGAGACTTGGGCCCGTAGCGTCGCTGAAGCTGACCGAGGCCAGGCTCGGGCTGTCCAGCTCCGTCGGCAGGGCGACCGACAGGTCGAGGTCGAAGGCGCCGAAAATGGAAACGTTGGTCAGCACCACGGTGTACTCGATGGCGTCGCCGGCATCGATACCGAGGCCTGGGTCGGCCGGTATCGTCAGCGTCTGCTCGACGGTGACGGCGGGCTCCACCAGGGTGGTGGTGGGACCTTCACCAGACTGGCTGACGTTGCGCTCCACGGCGGTGCTGCCGTTGACCTCGTCGCCGTCGGCGTCCTGATAGCTCAAGCTGGCCTTGTGCTCGTGGGTAAAGTTGGGGTTGCTATTCTCGCTGTTGTCCTGGTTGTTAAGGGTGTTGGTGGCAATCAGCCGCACGCGCAGCACAAAGGTATTGTTGCCGGCATCGTTATCGGCGCTGGCACTGGCGGCGGTGAAGGTAAACAGACCATCGATACCTTCGCCGCCCAGGGTTCCGCCATCACCGGTGAACCCGCTGATGGTCAGGCTGCCGGCAAAGTCGGCGCTGAGATTGCCGCTGCCGGCGGCGTCGGTGATCAGCAGATAGCCGGCATCGCCATTGAAGGTGGTGTCCAGCGCCATGCCCGGCGGGATCAGGTCGGAGATGCGCAGGTTCTGGGTGCCGCCCTCCGGCAAGGTGACGACGATGTCATAGAGCATGGACTCGCCAACCACCAGGTTGGCGCCGCCGGTGTGGGACTCGCTGGAATCGTCGGCGGTGGCGCTGCCGCCGTCGGCAAAGGTGGTAGTGATGGTCGGTGCCGCCACCTGCTGGGTAGCGTCGTCACTCAGATCGGTGGCGGTGAAGTCGGGACCGCCGTTGGTGCTGGCGTAGTAGTTCAGGGTGGCGGTGGTGCCGAGGGTACGGCTGGCGGCCACCGCCGAGGCCACGATCACATCGTAGGTGATGACGATGATGTTACGGCCGGCGGCGTCGCTGGCGCTACCATCGCGCCCCGCCTGGAGCGTTGCCTGACCTCCGGCGTCCAGCAAGGTAATGGTAGTGCCACTGACGCTGTAGTCCGTGCCTTCGGTAAGCACCGTGCCATCGCCCAGGGTCAGGATCAGATTGGCGGAGGCCAGGCTGCCGCCCACGAATGCCAGGTCGGCGGGGAGCTCGATCGAGGTCGCCACATCGAAGGCGCCGCCGCCGCCGGTGTTTTCCAGCAGGGTGGCCAGGCGCAGGGTGTCACCGGCGTCGATGTCGGTGACGTCGCCGTCCACCGCCGCGGGATCAGTGATGCTGCCGGTGAACGGCGCCCCCGAGGTGCCCGGGGCATTCCAGCTGCCGCTGGTGCCGCTGACGCTGCCGTTGGTCGAGGACACCACTCCGTGGGTGATGGAGACGACCGGCTCGGCCACCGACTGCACCTTCACCACGTCCTGGGAGATCAGTTCGGTCTTGTCGATTGTGGTGGTCTGGCGCGATTCGGCCAGCACATCCAGCGAGCGGCCATCGGCGAAGGGCTGGTTGCCTACCGTCATGGTAAAGCTGACGGCGATGGTGCTGGCCTGGGTGGCGCTGAGATCGTCGAAGGTAAAGATGATCGAGTTGCCAGGGCCACTTTCGACACTGGCGATACTGCCCGTCCAAGTGTTGTCCGGGTGCATAGACCAGGAACCCGGAGGGTTGAGGCCGTTCCAGTCGGTGCCGACCACGCCGGTGTCCAGCAGCGGCAGCGGCAGGTAGGCGATAAGCTGGAATCCCTCGTGGTCGCCGGTGATCAGGTCATAGCTAAGGGTGAAGGTGACCTCATCGCCGGGGGCCAGCTCGGTCACGCCTCCTTCAATGGCAATGTCCACGTCGCTGACCGGAACGGTCAGGTTGGTGCTGGAATTATCGGCTTCACTGAAGCCCGTCAGGTTATTGGCATCGTAGAGCAGGGTGGCATTTACCTGCGCCGAATTGCCGATGCTGTCCCCTTCGTTAATATCTGGATGATCGGTCACGCCGACGTAGGCCTGATCCACCACCGCCCGATAGCCGATGACGGCCCGGGTCGCACCGGCATCGATCACATTGTCGAAGGCCGCGTCGCCCGCCAGCCAGGCCTGGTCGCCAAGGGCCTTCCGGATCGACTCGGCGATATCGAAGACCAGGGTGGTGGTGCCGTCGGTGTTGGTGGTGGAGGTGACGTCCAGCTCGATGGTGGTGGCATTGGTGCCGCTATATAGCGTCAGGGTCGGAGCACCGGTCAGCGTCTGTCCGTCACCGAGTGAGTCGGTCACGATAAACTGACCTTCCAGCTGGGTGTCCTTGCCGAAGGCGAAGTAGTCTGACAGCGCCACCTCCAGCTGGTATTCCAGGGTATCGCCAGGGGTCAGACCGCTGGACCCGGTATCCACCACCACTGACGCACTCTTCTCTACGGTCAGCGACTTGGCGACAAAGCTGATCTCATCGCCGGTACCCGCAAAGCTGACCTTGCCGTCAGGATCGTTGGGGTCCCTGTCTCGGCTATCCAGGGGAAGCCAGACACCGGCGCCGCTGGGGGCGCCGAAGGTGATGGTCTCTTCATTGCCGTTGGCCGGATCCAGGATAGCGTTACCGTCGGCATCGTACTCCGGCACGAAGAAGTCCACCCGACTGGATTGGGCCTCGGTGAGACTGTCGTAGGTCACGGTGTAGGAGGTGATAAAGGCATCGCCATCGATGGCCCGCTGGATCAGGTCAGGACGCACCAGCGTCAGTCCACTCGCCAGGGTGATCGAGGTCAGGGTGCCAGCGCCGGGGTCGATGGCGGTGACTTGCACATTGGTCGGGATCGGCTGGGTGATGACCACGTCGGTCAGGGTCTGAGCGGTAATACCGGCGCCGGCCGGCCGCACCGTGGTGACCAGGCTGTGAGGATAGTTTTCACCGGTGGTGGTATCGCCCTCGCTCATGTTGAGGGTCTGCTCCACCGCGATCACCGTGGGGGTGATGGTAAAGGCGACCGCGCTGCCAAGCAGGGTGGGATCCTGCTCGGGGTTCGACTGGGCATCATTGCCAAGCTCGAAGCCAGCCAGGGCCTGGATCACCAGATCCGGACTGCCATTGGTCTGGGCGGTGTCGGCCAGGGCGCTCAAGCGGCCGGTAAAGGTCACCTCGATATCGGGCTGCTCGGCGGTCAGACTGGCAAAGGGAAGGGCGACGACGATAAGGGTATCGCCGGCGCGAGCACCGAAGTCTGCCGCATTGATGACCAGCGGCTGGCCGTCACTGCCGCGGGCCAGAGGATGCTCTGCCTGGCCGTTGGCGTCGAAGGTGACGCTCAACAGATCCAGCTGGCCTCCCAGGTAACTCGCTGAGGTGATGGTGATCCCGTCATCCACCGCGGCGCCAGCGCCGTCCTTGCCGGTGGCTGGCACCACCAGCTGAACGAAGGGCGCATAGCCTTCCTGGGCACTGGAGGCGTTGGATACGTTGACGCTGAACTCGAAGGTTTCGCCGAGGGGCACCTGAGCGCTGGAGGCCGGTAGGTCGGCCACCGGCTGCGCATCCGCCAGCAGGCCATCGAGGCTTGCGAGGGCCGCGACCGCCACCCCACGGTCGTCGTCTAGTTCGCCCAGCTGACGCTCGAGGACCCAGTCGCCTCCCTCCAGCGCACTGCCGGTATTGTCGCTGGAGGCGCCGACGTCCATGCCGGTGGCCTCGGACAGATTCTCGAGAAAGGCTACGCCATGGTCGCTGGCCGCGACCCGGCAGCCGTACAGCAGCAGGTCAGCGTCGGCGCTGAGGGCATCGCGCCACTGGCCAAGCTGTTGGTTGAAGTCCGACAGGGTCTGGCTGCTGATCAGGGTATTGCCAAGCTGGAACTGGCCATCGCTACCGTGACTGAAGATCTCGATGCTCTGCACCTGATCCATACCGGCCAGGGCGGAGGTGATGGCGGCCACGCCGTTCTCATCGCTATCTACCACGATCCATTCGGCGTCATCGGCAAGGCCGTTGCGAATCGCCTGGCGCTGCTGATCGCTAAGACGGGCATCTAATACCACCAGATGTCGCGCATTCGTGCTGCGTGCCCCCTCGCCATCGCTTTGACTCGCAGGAGTGACGGCGACCTTGTCCTTGTCGCCAGTGTCCTGCTGCTGGTCGCTGTCAGCGTGATCGGCGCTGGCGGCCATGGCGCCGTCGAACAGCAGGCGTGGCTCCAGCGCGATACGTCGTGTACGAGATCCCTTCATACGGTCTCCTGCCGTCTTGGCTGGTCATCTTGCACACTAAAGATGACCATTATGGTGCAGTGCGGATTTATTATGCCGCATTTGGCAGTAAACATAGCGTGATTCGATAGTCCTTTGCCACAACATGCATATGCCGCGAAAGTTATCGGGTGAATGAGCGCTATAGTAGTGCCGTTGCTGTGTCTGCCATGTAGCGCAAATGAGGGATAGGCTGCGTCGAGCAGTTGGTAGGTTGCAGCGCCGACTCCGGCATACTTTGAGAGGGCTGAGCCTATCGTGAAGGGGCTCAGGATAGTTCGAAAGTACAGCGGCTCGGGCACAGCACCTTGTCAGAGATGTGAGTCGTAAGAGAACAGAGTAAATAAATGTGCAGCAGAGGGAGCCAACCGCAAAGAAGAGTCGCCCGTGCTGAGTCTAAAAACAGTATGAATTTTGCACAATAAAATTGACGCGCTGGATAAATCCGTCAAACCGGTGTACGCCCAGCCTACCGTTTATGATGCAGCCGCCAGCGGCAGCCGTATTTTTGCGTTTGATGTCACGCTGGCTACCACGCTTTATTTCACCCCCATGGCGGGGTGAGTGATCTGGGGTGACTGTTAGTAGAAGCGCCGGCGGAAGCGGGCCCGGTGATATGGCATATGGGCAACGTTGCCGGAGCGCTGTCTTCCGTGGTGAACATGCAGGGGCCCAGTTGTCGTGCTCAGGCTGCCCTTAGCCATTGTCTGAGCCATTGTCCGAGCCGCTGTCTGAGCCCCGCTTGAGTCTTACCCGTGTCTTGCCTGTGCCCACCAGCGAAAGCGTCGACGCTGTGGCTGCACGCCGGGGAAATGACGTTCCAGCTGCTGCAGTACCAGGGTCAGAATGATGGTCAGCAGCAGGTAGATGGCAGCGATGAGCAGTAGGGGCTCGTAGGTCAAGAACGTTTCGTCACGGATGATATTGGCAGCCTGCAGCAGGTCCATCATGGCGATGGTCGAGACCAGCGGTATCGATTTCAGCAGAAGAATCATCTCGCTGGTCAGGGTGGGTAGGCACAGCTGCACGGCTCTGGGTAGCCATAGGTGGACGAATACCTGCCATGGATGGAAACCATAGGCGCGTCCCGCCTCCCGCTCTCCCGGCGGTACGTTGAGCAGCGCGCCACGCAGGATTTCGCCGCTGTAGGCACCCACCGACAGGGTAAAGGTCAAGGTGGCGTAGAAGAAGGGATCGCGTAACAGGCCCCAGAAGATGCTGTCCTGGATGCCGGGGATGCCTTCCAGCAGGCGACCCACGCCGTAATAGAAGAAGAACAGTTGCACCAGCAGCGGCGTGCCGCGAATCACCGCAGTGACGCCGGTGGCCAGCCAGGCAAGGGGGCGCGGCCCCTTGATACGCGCCATGGCCATCGCCACCGCCAGGATCAGGCCTGCCACAGCCGATACCAGAAGTAGCCATAGCGTGTTGATCAGCCCTTCCACCAGATATTCCTGATAGAAGGGATCGCTCAGCCAGCTGAAATCCATGTCAATGCTCCTGAAGCTGGGGGAGGCCGCGCCGTGCGCGTCGCTCAACGGCGGCGAAAAGCCAGTTGGACGTCAGTGTCATGGCCAGGTAAAGCGCCCCTGCCGCGGCATAGAACAGGAAGTGAGCCCGGGTGCTGGCAGCTGCCTGTTGAATGGTGAAGAACAGCTCGCTATAGCCGATCACGCTGATTAGCGCGGTGTCCTTGATCAGAATCAGCCACAGGTTGGACATGCCGGGCAGGGCATTAGGCAGCATGGCCGGCAGGGTGACTCGGCGAAAGCGTGCCCAGGGGGAGAAGCCAAAGGCATCGGCGGCCTCAAGCTGACCGCGGGGTATGGCGCTGATGGCTCCGCGAAAGACCTCGGTCATGTAAGCGCCTTGAACGAAGGCCAGCACGCCCACGGCGGTCACGAAGCCGTTGATGGCGACCTGGCCGGAGAGTCCCAGCGCATGAGCCGCGGCGGTCAATGCCTGGGAGCCGGCGTAGTACAGCAGAATGATCAGCAACAGCTCCGGCACTGCTCTGACGCCGGTGGAATAGCCTGCGCCGATGCCGCGCAGCCAGGCTTGCCGGGAGAGCCGGCAGGCGGCGCCGACAAGGCCGAGCAGGACGCCTATGGCATAGGCCAACAGCGCAATCTCCAGGGTGGTGAGGGCTCCTTCAAGGATCGGACCCGCCCAATCGACGAGGCCCTCCTGGGAGGCGATAGACATGAAAAGACTCCTTGGCGTGGCCAGTTTTACAGCCTTGCGGCGGTCCCTGCGTCGCAGCAGGGACCGCCAGGGCCATTGACGTCAGCTGACGCAGACGTCAGTGCCGAAGTACTTCTCGGACAGCTCGGTGCAGGTACCGTCCTGATTGACCTGCTCAATGGCGGCGTTGACGGCCTCGGTAAGGGCATCGTCCTGTTGGCGCAGCCCGATGCCGACGCCTTCGCCGTAGGCCGCATGGTGAGGCGCCGTTGCCTTGATCTCGAAGTCGCCAGCTTCATTACGCTCGGTCAGTTCCACCATGGCGATCTCGTCGGCCAGAATGACGTCCAGGCGACCTGACAGCAGATCCCGGTTCACCTGTTCCGCCTGGTCGTACAGGCGGATGTCGACGCCGGTGTCCCTTAGCGCCCGACGGGCATAGGTGGCGTTGGTGGTGGCGCTCTGTACGCCCAGGACCAGACCATCGAGGCCCTCCGGGGGATCCAGCTCCAGCGAGCGGGCGGCGACATAGGCGCCAGGGGTGTAGTAGTACGGGTCGCTGAAGTCGATGACCTGAAGACGTTTTTCGGTGATCGACATGGAGTTCATGATCATGTCGATACGGCCTGACTTGAGCGAGGGAATGATGCCGCTCCAGCCTGTCGGGGTGATCTCGCATTCCCGAGCCATCTGTTCGCAGATCGCTGCGGCCAGCTCTATCTCGAAACCGGTCCAGTCACCGTCTGAGGAGGTGTAGGTAAAAGGCGGGTAAGGTTCTGCCGAGATGCCGATCTTGAGGGGCTCGCCCGCGGAGGCGGTGTCCGCCTGGTCGGTCGCATGGGCGCTGCCGATGGCTGCGGCACCGAGGGTCGTGGCCAGCGCGACGCCCAGGCCAAGGCGGCGAGCGAGATCGACTGACGGGCGCAGGGAAGGGAAGACGGTCATGGAAACTCCTGGTTGTTGTGGGACGGGCAGTCAGGCGGCAGGGGCGATGAAGCGCCGGCAGCGTTCGTTGTCGCTTTGTTCGAAGATGCGCTCGGGAGAGCCGGCAGCGCCGACCACTCCGCGGTCGAGAAACACGATCTGGTCGGACACGTCGCGGGCGAATGCCATTTCATGGGTGACCATCAGCATGGTGCGCCCTTCATCGGCCAGCCCGCGGATGACGCCGAGCACTTCATTGACCCGCTCTGGGTCGAGCGCCGAGGTGGGTTCATCGAACAGCAGGATCTGTGGCTCCATGGCCAGTGCGCGGGCAATCGCCACACGCTGCTGCTGTCCGCCGGACAGAAAGGCGGGATAGGCGTCCGCACGTTCGGCCATGCCGACACGCTCGAGATAGTGCATGGCCAGGGCGTTGGCCTTGCGTCGACTGACCCCCTTGACCCGCACGGGCGGCTCGCTGACGTTGCCCAGCACGGTCATGTGAGGCCACAGGTTGAACTGCTGAAAGACCATCGCCACCTTGGCGCGCAGGCGCTGCAGCTGGTGGCGGCTGAGGGGCATGTCGGTGTGGCCGCTGCGTGGGCCCTGTGCGGTGAAGCGCATGTGCTCGTCGGCGATGGTCAACTGGCCCTGCTGCGGGCGTTCCAGCAGGTTCATGCACCTGAGCAGGGTGCTCTTGCCGGAGCCGCTGGCGCCGATGATGGTGGTCACAGTGCCTTCGGCGACGGATAGGGACACGTCGCGCAGCACGTCAACGTCGCCATAGCGCTTGACCAGGTGCCGGGCCTCGACCACGGCGGAAGATGGTGGGGTATCGTTACAGTCTGAGGAAGATGGCGTCATAGGCGGCTCATGGGTGGGTGGCAAGACAGGCGTCGGCGAACTCACGAAGCCGTTTCGCGGCATCGGCCAGGGTGTCGGCCTGGTGGGTGAGACCCAGCCGAATGAAGCCAGCGGCCGAGGGGCCGAAGGCCTCGCCAGACAGCACCGAGATGCCGCATTGATCCAGCAGGCGATCAGCAAACTGTGCCGATGACAGGCCGGTGGCGCGAATGTCGACCATCACGAACATCCCGGCGTCGGGGCATACGGCTTTGGCGGCCTGACTGCCCGCCAGAGCGGCACACACGCTGTCGCGCCGAGCTTGGTAGGCGGCGTGCATGGTCGCCAGATCGTCGCCAAGCTGACCCTGCTCGTCCGCGAGAGCGGTGATGGCGGCGTCCTGAACGAAATCCGGGCAGCCGTACAACATGCACAGGGCCAGATGGCTGAGGTGCTCGATCAGCATCGGCGGGGCGATCACCCAGCCGAGTCGCCATCCGGTCATGGCATGTGACTTGGACAGACTCGAGATCACCACGCTGCGCTCGGCCATCTCCGGCAGCGACAGCGGGCAGGTATGGGTGCCATCGAACATCAGCTCCGCGTAGACCTCGTCGGAGATCAACCACAGATCGTGCTGCTGACAGAGTGCCGCCACCTGCTCCCATTGTTCGCGGGTCAGCGACTGTCCCGTGGGATTGTGGGGACTATTGATCAGGATCGCCTTGGTGCGGTGGGTGATGGCCGCCGCCACATCATCCACATTCAGCCGAAAGCCCTGGTCCGCCTGCAGTGGCACACGGGAGAGTGTGGCGCCGGTGGCCTGGATCACCGCTTCGTAGGTGACGTAGCTGGGTTCGGGCACGATGACCTCATCACCAGGATCGAGGAGGCATTGGGCCGCTGCATACAGGCCGCATTGGGCCCCTGCCATCACGATCAGGCGATCCGGCGTCAACTCGACGTGGCCAAGACGCTGGCTGCGACGGTAGTGGGAGACGATGGCTTCACGCAGCGCCAGCTTGCCCTGTACGTCGGCGTAGTGGGTGGCGCCCTGGTCCAGGCTGTGCTTGGCGGCCTCGACGATACTGCGCGGCGTGGTGAAGTCGGGGTCGCCCACCGACAGTACCGTGATGTCCTCGCCATTGGCCTGGCGCGCCAAGGCTCGACTGTGGATATCCCAGGCGGCGGCGCCTTCGCCGGCGATTCGCTGGGTGAGACGGGAGACGCGAGTCATGGGCTGTCCTCGAGCGCGGGAGCATGTAGGCCCAGGCGACGCAGCTCGGCGCGCCAGGCGAGATCGGTGCCTTGTGGGCTGGCGGCCCAGGCGTCGTACTGTCGGGCGACCTTGTCGCACAGGGCATGCGAGGCGCTGACCAGGGGCCGCCCGGTGGACTGAGCGGCCAGCTGTGCCTGGCAGGATCGTTCCAGGTCGCGCATACGCAGGAAGGCATCGCCGACGCTGGTGCCAACCACCAGCACACCGTGCTGGCGCAGGATCATGCTCATATGTGGGCCGAGGTCGTCCACCAGGCGCTGGCGCTCGTCCAGATCCAGCGCGATACCCTCGTAATCGTGGTAGCCGATGCGCTGATAGAACTGCATGGCCCATTGGTTAAGCGGCAGCAGACCCTCTTCGAGGCAGGAGACGGCCACGCCTGCGACGGTATGAGCATGCAGTACGCACAATGCGTCGCTGCGGGCTCCATGGATGGCGCTGTGTATCGTGAAGCCCGCGGGGTTGATGCCAAGCCCGGTGGGGTCATCCAGCACATTGCCTTGCTCGTCCACGCTGATCAGGCTGTCGGCGGTGACTTCTTCGAAACGCAGGCCGAACGGGTTGAGCAGAAACCTGTTGGCGTCAACCCGTACCGAGATATGGGTGGAGATACCGTCGTCCATGCCATCCAGCGCCATCAGTCGATAGGCGGCCGCCAGATCCTGGCGCAGCTGTTGCTGTCGATGGTCCATCAGCGCGTGTCCTTGAAGCTTGCCAGGGCCTCGTCGCCGTCGCGGCTGGTGACGCCGTCAAGAAAGGCGGACACCTTTTCCGGGTGCGAGGTGAGCCATTCGCTGGCGACCTGCTCAAGGTCTTGCTGCTCCAGGCTATACGCCTTGATGAAGTCGCTTTGCTCCTGGGCGCTGAACACCACCTGATCGAGCAGTCGCGTGAGGTTGGGGTTAGCCTCGGCGAACTCCTTGGCGACGACGGTCTTGACATCACTGCTGCCGTTGTCGGGCCCAAACACGTTTTCACTGTCGTCCAGGATGCGCACATCGTATTCGGGAATCATCCAGTGCGGGGTCCAACCGTAGAAGGCGATCCAGCGTCCCTCGTCCACCGCCGCCTTGACCTCACTCAGCATGCCCGGCGTGGAGGAAGACATGACCTCCCAGTCGCCAAGACCATGGGTATTGGCTTTAACGGCGGCGTCGATGAAATCGGTGACGGTAGAGCCGCTTTCGATGGAATAGAAGGTGCGCTCAAAGCGCTCGGCGTTGGCGGCGTCCCCGAGCTGAGCGGCGTCGGTGATGCCGGCGTCCGCCACGTAACCAGGCACGGCAAAGCCCATGCGAGCACCGGTGACATTGTTGCCGAGGTCGATGATGGCGCCCGCTTGCATGGCAGCGTCATAGCTTTCCTGCTGGGCCGGCAGCCAGCCTGCCAGAAAGGCATCACTGTCACCGCTGATCAGGGTCTTGTAGCCCACCGTGGAACTGACCTCCAGGCGCTCGACCTGGTAGCCGAGGGGTTCGGCAAGCTGGGCCAGGATCTCGCTCTTGACGGTGACCCCAGGCCAGGGCGGGACCACCAGGCGAAGACGCTCGTCCCGATCTTCCGCCAGGGCGATAGAGGAGGTGGACAGGGTCGCGACCAGCAACGCTCCGGCCAGCCACGGCGGCAGTGAGCCGGCAGGGATTCCGGGGCGACGCGTCGGCAGCAGCAGGGATGTCGTGTGGTGGGTTCGGGTCACGGGGAACTCCTTCGTTATTATCAGGGTTTGCTGTCCCGGCCAGCTCAGGGCTGGCTAGGCGCTGATCGTCTCTGTAGCGGGGCCGTTGTCGCCGCCTTGACATGTGTCTACAGCGCGCCGCGGCCGGCACGCCAAGGGTTTTCCTCTGTCTCCTCGACACGTCTCCTCAACAGCCGGTGGCAGGCTGCTCCAGTGATGCTTGCCAGGCAAGGGCGTCGACCTCGATGACCAGCGGCGAGGCGGCCTGGTCCAGTGTTGTCAGGGCCTGTCGTAGCGCCTCTGGTGCGTTGACGCTGATATATCGGCAGGCGAAGGCATCACATAGGGGAGCGAAGGACGGCGGCTGCAGGTTGACGCCGATGTGAGCGACGCCATCAGCACTCATGTAGCGCCGGATTTCGTCGTAACCGTCATTGTTCCAGATGATCAGCACCAGGGGCTGGACCTTGTCGGAGGCATCGGGAGCTTGAGCAAGATCGCGCGCGGTGGCGAGTTCGCCGAGCACGAATTGCAGACCACCGTCGCCCACCAGGGCAACGACGGGAAGTTGAGGCTTGGCCAGGGCGGCCCCCAGCGCGGCGGGTAGACCATAGCCCAAGGTGCCGAACCCGGTGGCGGCATTGAACCAGCGGCGAGGCGCCGAGCGTCGAGCGATGACGTTGCCGGCGTACACGGGCCCCGTGGAGTCACCGACGATGATGGCCTCGGGCAAGGCGTCATCGAGGATATCGAACAGGGGCAGATAGGGCTTCAGCTCCGGGTCTTCGTACAGCGCCAGGTCACGACGAACCGCGCGGCAGCGCTCGGCACCCGCGCGGAGCTCGGCAGCCGTACGTAACTGCTCAGCACACTCGGAGCGTGACGGACGACCAGGCGCCGCTGATTCGCTCAGAGCGCCGAGCAGCGCGTCTGCGGCGAGACCGACGTCGGCGACCATCGCCAGCTCCGCGGAGCGGTTACGGGCAAGCTGCTCGACGTCCAGGTCAACACGAATCACGCGGCCCTGAAGGGCGAAGCCATCGTTGAAGACCAGGTCGTAATCGGTTTCGCCAAGCTCGGTACCCAGGGCAAGCACGACATCGGCGTCACGCGCCAGATGGCGTACCGGTGCCAGGCTGGCGGTGGTGCCAAGATCCAGGGGGTGATGACTGCCGAGCACACCACGTGCATTGACCGTGGTCAGCACGGGAGCATCCAGGCGCTCGACCAGGGCCTTGACGGACGCTGCGGCGGAGCAGGCACCACCACCCACCAGGACCAGCGGCCGTTGGGCTTGATCAAGCCAGCGGGCGGCCTCATGCACGGCCTGCGGAGCCGGCGCCGGCGGGAAGACACGGATCGGCCGGCCTGGCGCGCGGCTCACTGGCGCATCAAACAGGTCGATGGGAATCTCGATGTGAACGGGCCCGGGCCGGGCACCCTGGAAGATGGCGAAGGCCCGCGCCAGTACTTCCGGAAGGGCCTCAGGGTCGAGCAGGGTATGACTGAAGCGCGCGACACCGGCAAGCGTCGCGCTCTGCTGAGGCATCTCGTGCAGTCGGCCCTGGCCCCGGCCCAGGGTTGCCACGCGATTGACGCTGGATATCACCAGCATCGGCACCGAGTCGGCCAGGGCCTGGCCCATGGCAGTGGCGATATTGGTCATGCCAGGGCCGGTAATGATAAAGCAAGCCGCGGGCTTGCCGCTGGCTCTGGCGTAGCCATCGGCCATGAAGCCTGCCCCTTGCTCATGGCGGGGTGTGACATGGCGCAGGCCGGCCCCCTCGAGACCTCGGTATAGCTCGACGGTGTGCACGCCGGGAATGCCGAACACGGTATCGACGCCATAGTCTTCCAGCAGCGTGATCAGGGTCTGGGCGCAGGTCCTCATGCGCGCTCCTGTGGATCATCCACGACGTCAGGCAGGCCGCCAAAGGGGGGGCGTTGCATGACCCGCTGAATCATCGGCAGAAACGCTGACAAGGGCAGGGTGTCATAGTCGGGATCGAAGCTGGTCTGATCCCACTCATCGCAGAACCTGACGGTGCGAGCGTAGGCTGGGTGGTCGCGATAGGCCTCACGGGCGTGTCGGTCCTGGCCAAAGAAATGGCGGTAGTGGTAGCCCTGAAACAGCTCATGATGCCGAATCATCCACACGTTGAGGGGATCGACGAAGGGTTCAAGGATCGCAGCCGCAATCTCGGCGTGGTTGGCCGGGGCCAGGTCGTCGCCGATATCGTGAAGCAGCGCACACACGACCATCTCTTCATCGGCACCGTCGCGCAGGGCGCGGGTGGCGGTCTGCAGGCAGTGTTCGTAGCGATCTACCGGATAGCCGTGGGTATCGCCCTTCAGTCGCGCCAGATGATCGAGCACGCGGCGGCAGGCGTCATCCTGGTAGGCGCGGAAATGCTGGTCGATCAGCCGCCACTCGGCGGCAGTGCTCTCATCGAAGCGGGCAAACGTGGCTTGCTCTGTTTGCTTGGCTTGCTCTGCTTGCTTGGCTTGGCTGGAGAGGGTGCTGTCGGTCGCTGTCATGAGGTGACTCCTGCGAGGTGACGGCTCAACACCAGGCGGCGGCTGGCGGTGCTGTCCCGATCGACGTAGCCCTGGCGCAGATGGCGCACGCCACCGTCAAGGGTGAACGAGGTGCGGCCATGCAACAGGCGGTAGTTGTCCATGATCAGCATCTCGCCTGGCGACAGCTTAAGGCGCAGGGTAAGCGCCTCGCTGCGGATCAGATCGTAGAAGGCCTTGCGCGCGGCGTAGTAGCGTCGCAACTCCTGGCTCTCCATGGCATCGACCCGTTCGGTGCGATTGGAGTAGCGCACTCTGACCACCTCGCCGTGGGGGTCACATTCGATCAGCGGCCCGCGGCTTTCCAGGTGGGTGGCGTCGTCCTGATAGCGAAAGCGGGGGCTTACCCGGGTGAGGCAGTCGAAGGCCTCGGGGTCTTGCTGTCGCAGACGGCGTGCCGCCTCGAAACCGTCTACCAGCGTGCTGTCGCCTCCCTCGGCGGCGTTGGTCAGACAGTGCAGCCAGATGTAGCCGGGAATCGGGTCACGATAGGGATTGTCGGTGTGTGGCTCGAGTCCGCGTTGGGTCATGGTCAGGTCATAGGCATTGGCCACCGACTTGACGTCAGCAATGCCGCCCCAGTTGGTGCGCCGCAGAGGGCCGATGCGATCGATCAACGGCTGCATGGCGTCGGTGTCGTCCGGTAGCCCTGACACGTGAACAAAGCCGAAGCGCTCCAGCTTGAGCAGCAGGGTCAGCAGCGCCGCGTCGCTGGTGAGCGCCTCGCTGAAGTCGACGCTGGAGGGGGCCTCGAGAGCAGCATCCCACAGCTCGCGGGGCGGTGTGTCTGCGCTGCCAGTGCTGGCTGACCTGGCCAGCTCCGCAAGAGGGAAGCGCCCCTGCTGACCGTCGGAGAACGCCAGTGCCAGTTCGCCTTTCTCAGCGCTGGCAGCGGTCAGCGCCAGGTCCAGGGGCAGCTCGGCGGCCTCGATCAGCCGCTGACCGGTCTGGGGGTCGAGCGTATCCGCCTGTGGCAGGCGCTCGCGTAGCCATAGCGCATCGAGATGAAGCTGGCCGTTGGACAGGAACAGCTGTAGCTGGCGTCCATTGTCGGCAAGGGCAGGGGGCGTCTGCAGGATCATGGAAAACCGTCTCCGAGGGCCGTCGAACGTGCCGAGTCAGTGCCATCGAAAGGTCTGGCTCAGCGGTTTGTTCAGAGTTTTCCTTAGGTTACTGTGCGGGTTCGGTTATCATTTGATGAAATTCGCCATCTTGTTGATCAAATTCGCCCCATGACGTCCACCGACTGGCCTTCCAGCCATCCCTATCCCCGGCCTGACTCACCCCCGCTGCTCAGCCCTGCTCAGGCCGAGCACACGCTGGACGTGTGGCTGGTGCCCAAGTTCTCGATGTTGACGCTGGTGTGCCTGCTTGAGCCGCTGCGAGTGGCCAATCGGTTTGGCCGGGATCTGTTTGCCTGGCGGCTGTTGTCCAGCAATGGCGAGCCGGTCATGGCCAGCAATGGCGTGCGCATTGATGTGGACGGGCGCCTGGCTGAGGTCACCGAGGCGGACTGGTATCAGGGCATCGCCTCCAGCGGCCGCCTGATGGTGGTGTCGTCCTATGAGCCTGAAGCGATGGTGACCGTGGATGACCTGCTATTGCTGAAACGCCTGTCGGCCTATGGGGTGTGGTTGGGTGGGCTGGATACGGCGCCCTTCATTCTGGCACGAGCGGGGGTCATGGAGGGCTATCCGGTGGCGCTGCACTGGGAGAGTGTGCCGGCATTTCGTGAGGAGTTTCCTGGCCTGGAGGTGCGCCCCGACAGCTATGTGTGGGAAGGGGCAAGACTGACCGGATCCGGAGGCTCAGCCAGTATCGACATGATGCTGGAGTGGGTGACGACCCTTTACGGTCCTGCATTGGCAGAGGCGGTCGGAAGACAGATTATGCACTCCCGCCCCCAGGGCGACGGCCATGCAGCAGGCCACATCGATCCCGTCGACAACCCCGCTGCGGGCGGCGGATTGCCGCGCCCGGTGTTGAAGGCCCTGGCGGTGATGGAAGCCAATCTGACCCAGGCGTTGTCGATTCCCGACGTGTGTCGGCTGGCAGGCCTGTCCCAGCGGCAGCTGACCCGCCGGTTCATGGCAGAGTTTGGCGAAACTCCCAAGCAGTGCTACCTCAATATGCGTCTGGATCAGGCTCAGCGGATGCTCGCGGACAGCCGCATGACCGTTACGGCGGCAGCCGTCGCCGTGGGCTTTACGCATCTGGCGCACTTCTCACGGGCCTACCGTCGGCGTTTTGGGGAAGCGCCCAGTGTGACCGCCCGGCGTGGCTTGGGACCGGGCGGCAGGCAGGACAGCTAGGCGCTTGCTAAAGGGCGTCAGGCGTCGCTGAGGCTGCGCTCTCGTTGACGACGCTGGAGCATACGATAACGGGAGCGGACCTCATCACGTTCGAGGTAGCAGCCCTGTAGCCAGCGATGTCCTGAGTCGCCCTCGAAGGCGTCGCGGGCGTGCAACAGACGCCGGTTGTCGAAGATCACCAGGTCTCCCGGTGCATAGGTAAAGCGCAGCGCGAAGCGGGACTGACGCAATAGCCCCTGCAGCGCCATCAGGGCGCGATAGGCCTCTTCGACCAGGTCGAAGTCAGTCATCAGCGGCCCGCGCAGGAAGTCGGCAATGCGCACTTCGCTGAGCTGGCCCTGATCATCCAGCACGATCATCGGCGAATGCCAGACATAGTCCGTGGTCTTGGCGGTGTTGGCGTAGCGCCAATGTACCTGGGTCAGGGTGGAGAAAGCCTCAGGGTCTTCCTGGCGCAGGGCGTCCGCCACCGCAAAGCCATCGAGCATGACCGCCTGTCCACCGGCGACGCTGTTTTCAAGGCAGTGCAGGCACTGCAGGCCAGGATGGTATTCCCGCGTGGGCAGATCCACGTGGGGAGGAAGCGCAATCGAGGTATAAGCGTTGGAGTCAGGGTCAGGCTTGGCGCGCACGTCGAACAGGGTGCCGAAGTTGGTGGCTCTTACTGGGCCGATACGCTCGGCAACGCTGGCCAGTGTCCCAGGCTCCGTGGGCAGGCCGCGCAGGCGCACCAGGCCCTTGCGCAGCAGTGACTCCAGTGCCGGCTCCAGCGTCGAGGCTTCTTCCGGGCTATCGATGGCGGTGGTGGAAAAGGTGCTGGCGTCCAAGGTGTCAGGCGCCGCGTCCGCTCCTCCCAGCCAGGTCTCCACGGCGACCAGTGGAGCCAGTGGATCCTCGCAGTTGTCATAGTCGTGGGCGCGCAGCCAGCCCGGATGAAAGCGCAGTGTGCGCTGTTCAGGACTCATGATCAGTTCCACGGCTCCGCTGTCATCGAGCCGCGCAGCCGCTATCTGAGGCCAAGCCTCCAGGCACGACAGGTCGAGAATGCGCTCTCGTGTGGCGGGATTGATGGTGCTGTCATCGGCGGCATTTTCTCTCAGCCAGACACTGTGGTAGCGGCTGACGCGGCCATCCTGCCAGGTCACGGTCAGCACCCGAGAGTCGCTAGTCACCTCGGCGATGGCCACCGCTACCGGCCAGCTATCGTAGTCGGGCGTCGGTGGCAGCGCCGACGGCGGTGTGGCGGCGGAGGATGCGGTGGTGGAAACAGAGGACGTAGAGGAGTTAGCGGACGGTCGAGACGTCTGCGCGTGCATGGAGCCTCCTTGAGCTAGCCTGGACGAGTCGTCGGAAAGCGACGTGTGGGTGACGCACCCCAGCGGGCAGGCATTCAGCCCCCTGCAGTGGGTCACGACGATGGCCACAGCATGGCGCCGGTGGGGCTGAAGCATCGTGCAGAAGTCGACAATTATCGTGCAGAATCCGACATCGGAGGGGTGGGCTGACGTCGCAAGGCGCTAGGCGAGGCACCGTGGTGTTGGCGAAAGGCGCGGGTGAAGCTCGAGGCTGAGGCAAAGCCGCTGGCCAGCGCGATATCCATGACACTGTGTCGGGTACTGGTGACCAGTTGATGGGCGAGGCTCAGGCGCCGCTCCAGGTACAGCTGCCCTGGGGTGCGGGACAGATGCTGCTGGCACTCCCGCTCCAGCTGGCGCTCCGATAGTCCGATGGCGGAAGCCAGCTGGGGAATGGATAGGGGGGATTCCAGGTGGGCATCCATGATCCCGATAAGGGTGGCCAGGCGTTGTGGCAGTCGCTCCTGGTAGCGGACGTCACGCTGTCGGCTGGCCGGCAGCCGCCGATGGTCATGCACCAGCTGCTCCTTGACGCGGCGGGTCAAGGCGTCGCCGTGGCGGCGTCGAATGGTGTCCAGTGCCAGGTCGATGGAGGCGCTGGCCCCAGCCCCGAAAAAGCCGCTGGGTGTCACTTCGTAAAGCGACTCCACCGCTTCTATATGGGGGTGCTGGCGCCTGAATTCGGGCAGGCTCTCCCAGTGCAAGGTGACGGTGTCGTCGATCAGTCCGGCGGACGCAAGGCAGAAAGCCCCCGTATCCAGCGCCCCCAGGCAGGTGCGCTGCTCGCGACGTTCCGTCAGCCAGGTGGTCAGGCTGTCATCGACGGCGGCCATGGGCTCAAAGCTGGCGCAGACGGCAAGGCTGGGCAGCCATGGGGTGTCCTCCAGTGCGTGCTCGACCGCCAGGGGAATGCCGTTGCTGGCATGGACCGGCAGCCCATCCCTGCTGATCAGGTGCCAGCGAAATAGCGTCTCACCGGACAGTCGGTTGGCAATGCGCAGAGGATCGATGGCGGAGAACAGCGCCACCATGGAAAAACGAGGCAACAGCAAAAAGCCGATGGCTTCCGGACTCGGTCCCTGGTAGGTCAGGCGCACGACGGCTTCCTCCGCATCGCCTGGGCCTGGGCATGAGCCTGATGCCGACGGGGCGACGAGTCGTGAGAATGGGAGTGGAGCATGGCGCGCCGCCAGGGCCTCTCGATAGGATGGCGTAAAAGCATGACAGCGCAGGCGACCCGGCTCAAGCCCGGCCCTCGCCTTGGGGCTGCGCGCTATGCTGGGGCTTGTACGTAAAGTGTCTGCGCTTGGTGATACGGTGTTAAACATCGGCTGGTACGCCAGCCCGGTTAAAATGCTCAGTTACACCTCGTAAACTGCGCTTTCTCACCGATTTCTGCCTTGTCTAACCTTCGCTCGTCGACGTTTCGGACAACGCCTAGGCTTGGCGATCGGTCGCACACAGTAGAAAGCGTAAAGGAAGATAGCCATGCAGACTTGGCCAGGCCAGGGGCAGATCCACATGGAGGCTAGCGATCAGCCCCATGGGCGGGGCAAGGACGGCCACCCTGATGAGGGCCAGGGGCGTCATCCTCACGCTGACACCACCGCTGACACCACCGCTGATGGCTCAGGCGACAACGAACCCATGTTCTCGGCATCGACCGCCAGCGAACGCATGGGTTTTCTGTTATTGCCCCAGTTTTCGATGATGGCGTTCTTCTCGGCGGTAGAGCCCTTGCGCATCGCTAACCGGATTGCCGGTCGTCCGCTCTACGAGTGGACGGTGATCGGGCTATCTGGTGATCCTGTCACCGCCAGCAATGGCATGACGCTGATGGTGGACCATGCTATCGACCAGGTGCGCCACTTGCCGTCGTTGGCGGTGTGCAGCGGGTTTGATCCAGAGCAGTGGATCGGTCGTGGTCTGAGTGCTTGGCTCAACCGCCTGGACCAGGGAGGCTGTCGTATCGGGGCCCTCGACACCGGTGCGGTGGTGCTGGCCGAGGCCGGGTTGCTGGCCGGAGAGACCGTTACGCTGCATTGGGAGACGCTACCGGCCTTCAACGAGCGTTATCCCACCATTCGCACCTGCGATGAGCTCTTCCTGCTCGGCCAACGACGTTTTTTCTGTGCTGGTGGGGCTGCTGCCATGGACATGACCCTGGAGATGATCGCCAGGCAGCATGGGATGGCGCTGGCGGTAGACGTGTCGGAACAGCTGATTCACGACCGTTTGCGGTCCCGTACCGACCAGCAGCGCATGAGCCTGGTGCGTCGATTGGGGACCCATCAGCCACGCTTGATCGATGCCGTGTCACTGATGGAGAGCCATCTAGAGGCACCCCTTGAGCTTGCCGAGATTGCGCGGCGCAGTCAGATCTCGTTGCGTCAGCTGCAGCGCCTGTTCGCCGACGAGTTAGGGGAGTCGCCCACCGGCTACTATCTGGGACTGCGGCTGAACCGTGCCGCGTCACTGCTCAAGGACACCGATCTGGACGTGCTCGCCATCGGGCTAAGCTGCGGCTTTGGCTCCGCCTCGAGTTTCAGCCGTGCCTTTCGGCGCCACTATGGTTGTTCACCCCTGAGCTATCGACGCCAGGACGAGAGCAGCTGACGCCAGTGGATGGGGCATAGCCCTGGTGCAGGGGATCAGATGTCGGCCCACATGCGCAGCAGGTTGGCCAGGCTCTTGGAAATGGCGTCAAAGTCAGCGGTCTTGCCATCGCGTTCAAATATCTGGCGCCGGGTGGTGTCCAGGTCAAACAAGATCTCCCGTTGTTCCGGCTGACGCACCTGGCTTTGCAGCCATCCCACCGCGGCCAGTCGCTCACCCCGGGTCACAGGGTCCACCCGGTGCAGGGTCGACGACGGATAGAGGATCATGGAGCCCGCCGGTAACTTGTAGCGCTGCTCACCCTGGGGGGTGTCCATGATCAACTCACCCCCATCGTAGTGGGCTGGCTCCTCCAGAAAGAGGGTGAAGGACAGGTCGGTACGCATGGGCCCCTGGGGCGTGGGCATGACCGCATCATCGACATGGTTGCCGTAGGTCATGCCCTGCTGATAACGACTGAACATCACCGGCTTCATGCGTCGGGGCCTGGCGGCGATCTGAAACAGCGTGTGGTTGGCCAACGTCTTCATGACATCGTCGCGCAGGCTGGCGATGGCAGGGTCCTGGCCGCTCGCCTGCTGATTCTGTTTCACCGTGCGTGCGTGCCAGCCCGCTGTTTCCTTGCCGTCGCGGAAACGGGCTTCGCCCAGGGTCTGGCGAATGCGTGCCAGCAGCTCGTTGGAGAGCACTTGGTCGATACATAGAATCATCGTTGCCCCTCGCAAATGGTGAATTGTACCCTAGTGTTAATCATTTGCATTACACTTGGTCACATGTCGCGTCCAGGATCGTCATGGACCATTGGCGGAACCTGCCGCCACCCTTAGCGCGCGTAGCCCCCTAGATGGCAACAGGCGCGTAAAACCGATAGCAGCCACAACGAGGATGTTCATCATGACCCAAGAGACCCGCACCAAACTGTGGATCGGTGTAGGCACCAGCCTTTTGCTCGGAACCGGCGCCGCCTGGGCCGATCATCATGGCGACGAGGAAATGACGCAAGACGGCGTTGTGCACGAAGCGGGGCAAGCTGGCCACGGCGGCGAAGGTGGTGAAGGCGGAGAGCACGGCCACGGTGGTGAAGGTGGCGAAGGTGGCGAAGGTGGAGAGCACGGCCACGGCGGTGAAGGTGGCGAAGGTGGTGAAGGTGGTGAAGGCGGAGAACACGGCCACGGTGGCGAAGGTGGTGAAGGCGGAGAACACGGCCACGGTGGTGAAGGTGGTGAAGGTGGCGAGCACGGCCACGGTGGTGAAGGCGGCGAAGGTGGAGAGCACGGCCACGGCGGCGAAGGCGGCGAAGGTGGCGAAGGTGGCGAAGGTGGCGAAGGTGGCGAGCACGGCTCCTTGGCTAGTGACCCCTACGCGGTATTTGCCTATTTAACTGCTACTGCCGGCGGTGAAGGCGGTGAAGGCGGTGAAGGCGGTGAAGGTGGTGAAGGTGGTGAAGGCGGCGAAGGTGGTGAAGGTGGTGAAGGCGGCGAGCATGGCCACGTAGACGCGGCCAACCCTGGTATCTACACCACAGAACTCGCCCTGATGCTGGGGCACCTTCAGGTGGCCAAGGAGCTCTACACCGAAGGCGCAAAGACCGCTTCCTACCCGCATTTCGGTCATCCCTACCATGAGGTCTATCCGGGCATCGCCAAGGCGTTGGAGACCCGCGGAATCGAGGCCTTCGACGAGACCTTGGAAGACTTTTCTGGCCAGGTCCAGCAGGGCGGAGACTGGAGTGAATACGAGGCAGAGTATGAGTCGCTGCGCGCTACCATCGTGGCCGCCATGGGCGACGTGGACGATGAACTCGAGATGGATGCTGGCTTCCAGGCCAAGGTCCAGCTGGCGTTGTTGCAGACTGCGCTGCACGAGTACGAAGAAGCGGTCGACGACGGTGAGTTCGTCAATGTAGTGGAGTATCAGGATGGCCGTGGATTTGTGCTGACGGCCCGTGAGTCGCTGGAGCGCCACGCCGAGCTGTTTCGCGAAGCAGGCGCTTATGCTGCCCTGGAGGAGGGCTACGAGGGCTTGCTGAAGGCCTGGCCGAGTGCCAAGGCGCCGGCGTCACCGGTCATGAGCGTGGGCGAGCTATCCGCCGCCATGTTTCCGCTCGAGGCTGAGCTGGGCAAGTTCTAATGGCGCTTTGCCGCTAGCGCCTGAGTGAAGGTGTTAGCCAGAGTGCTACAGGGCGCCATGGCACTCGTCATAGGCTGCAGACAGGGCCTGACATCAGGCCCTGTCTGCGTACACGCTGCTCTAACTTGGCACCTGAGCCTCATAGACTTCGGGTTCCAGGTCCCGGGCTCTGGGCGCCTAACGCCGTTCGGCTGATGACGTCAGCGCTTGCTTAGCCGTCGTCCTGAGTGGGCAAGGGGGTGTGCTGGCCTCGAAGTCGCAGCAAGAAGGCTGCTACCAGCGCAAAGATGCCAAAGGCCACCGGAATGGCCGCGACGGAAATCAGGGTCAGGATGACCTTGAAGATGTCACCTTCCAGCCAGTTGATCACGATCGCCAGCAAAGACATGGCCACGATCCAGAACGCTCTGGAGCGTTTGACGGTCAGCATTTCGCAGACCAGGCCAGCGGAATCCGCGCTGGTGACGAAGAACAGCAGGATGTTCAGGGCCAGAATGGCCGAAAGAATGCCATGGCTATCCAGGGTGGCCATCAGCGCAAAGACGTCCTCTGAGCCTGTCTCCAATCCGCCGAGGCCGAAGGTCGTAAACCACAGACACGAGAATAGGCTCGGCACCAGCATGACGCCTAGCACGAGTTGGCGGAGCGTACGCCCCTTGGAGATGCGGGCGATAAACACCCCGGTGAAGATGAACCAACCGTACCAGGCAGCCTCGAAGGCATATAGCCAATCCGCGAGCCAGGCCTTGCGCTCAGGATCTCCCAGGCCAATATCGGTGGCCATCAGCGGATATTTCACCAGGTATTCCGGCAACAGGCGCGCCAGGGTCGAAACGATGTCCCAGGGGGATGTCAGCAGTAACACGCTGGTCAACAGTATCAGCGCGAACAGCGTGTTGTAGTTGCTTAGCCATTTGATGCCCCGCTTGAGCCCCGAGGCACTCGAGGCGATGGCAAAGATGGCCAGCACGCTGATGATCAAGGTGGGACTGGCCTGGATGCCAAAGAACTGCTCCAGGCTTTGCTTGAGGGGATCGGTGGCATAGGAGAACGTCAGCGAAAGCCCGATCACGGTGGAAACGACCAGGCTCACCAGGTTCAACTTGCTGAGGAAACCGCCTCCCAGCAAGGTCTCTGCAGGTTTCTCAATCCTCAGGTTGTACATGCAGTGGGCAAAGATGACGCCGATGGCAAGATAGCCTGCCCAGGCCAGTAGCCCCCAGTGATTGAACGCATATAGCAGCGCTTGATCCGAACTGTTCCCGGCCTCGACGTGATAGCGAGGCTCCAGCACTCCCCAGGTGACCAATCCAATACCCATGCCGGTGGCGAAAAGCATGCCTAGCCAGGCGAGCGTCGAAAATTCAGGCGGCTCATCACCGAATTTCAAGCGGCCCAGTGGGGTAAACATCAGGACGACAAACACGATGGAGGCAATAAAGGCCGGGTAGGTGAAGATGAAGCCCAGGTTACCGATGACATTGACCTTGATGACATCAAGGATGGTCTGAAAGCTACCTGGGGCGATGGCAGCAAAGGCAATAAGCGTAATGACGGTGACCACGGTGGCCACCAATGTGGACATGTTCTGTTTCATTGGTGTCTCGTTGTCTTATTGAAAAAGGAGGGACGGCGATCGATCGGTGGGAACCTCGCTGGAGTGGAGTGATAACGTCGTGACTGTGCTGCTTCTAACCCGATAAGTGCTTATGAATCAGAGGGGTAGTGAGGCACTTCAACGCAAAGAATAGCCTAGGCGTCGCTTGTCGAGGTGACACACGAGAGCACGACAGAACCCACGCCAAGAGATCGACATCGGTGCCAGCTGCGCATGGGCGTGAAGCGCCCCGTGAAACATCCCTTCTGCCGTATGCAGGCCAACCTGCCGCCGCTGCTGACGCCATTGGTCCAGCGTCGCCAGTATCGCTGGGGTCAGGGGGTCGTGTTCCACGACCAGGCATTCCACTGCGCTGCTGACCGGGGGAGCGTCGCCCGCGCGGGCAGCGTCGGAGGCAATCATCGCCCAGGCGGCCTGGGCGTCCCGACGACTCAGCAAGGGCGCATCGGGTCCAAGAGATGTCTCGGACATGTCACCGAGAAGCGGATAGATCATGCCGAGCGGATGTGGGTCCTTGGCGGCACGAGCCACGTCCAGCACCAGGCGACCTCCTGCGCTGTCCCCCACCATGGCACAGGGCTGAAGCCAGCGGCGCACCCGATCGACGTCGTCGAGCTGGTCGCTGTAGCGTGCCTCGGGCAGAAGTCGATACTGCACACTTACCACCTCTCGCCCGAGTGCTTCGGCAAGGCCCGCTGCGACGCCCTGGTGGCTGTCCAGCGAGCCGATGGTGAAGCCGCCACCATGGACGTAGAGCACGGTCTGCTGACCAGTATCGGCGTGAGCGTGAGCGTGGGCGTGAGAAAGAGGGCTGTCTCTTCCTTCCACTCTCCCACTCGCTTTCCCTCTCTCGTTCCCTCTCACTCTCCCTCTCACTCTCCCTGGCCGATATCGGCGCACGGGTACTCCAGCGATCCGCTCGTCGGTAATCCGCATGGTGGTGGGCAACGGCGTGGCGAAACTGGCGCAGAGCCGATCGTAGTCGCCTCTGGCCAGGGCGAGGGGCCTTGATGCCATGGCGTCGAGACCATGTTGGAAGCGCTTGGCAAAGTCATCGATCGTCATCGCTACATCCGGATCCCGCCCGGCGTCGCCGAGCATTCCTGGTGGATGGCGCCCTGGCCCGAGCTGGTCTGGGCGGGCCTGAGCGGGTCTGGCTGGATATGGCCCGGCCAGGACGCCAAGCCTGTCAGCGTCGGCTGATACCGATCCGCCGTCCCAGCCCCTCGGGCGGGGGGGATGACAGGGGGGGCAATGTCGCCAAGGCATCAGAGAGCGCTGCGGGGAAGGCAGCAGGCTTGCCGCTGGTGGTGTCGATGCCCATCAGCATTTGCTCGCTGGTAGCCAGCAGGTCCGCTCCACTGGTGAGTACAAACCACAGGTGCAGGCGCTTGGCATCTTGATCGACGACCTGAACATCGACCTGCAGGTCTTGCCCCTCGTGGGCTTCCTTCAGGTAGCGAAGATGGGTCTCGAGGGTATATAGGGTGTAGCCGAGCCGTTGCCGGCCCTCATCGTCCAGGCCAATGTTCTCCATCAGCCTGTCCACCGCCAGGGAGAATACCCTGGCGTACTCGGCATCGTTCATATGGCCGTTGTAGTCGACCCACTGTGACGCCACCTGGGTGTTGAGCAAGGCCATCAGATACGTCCCTCGAGGCCTTCTGCTTCCGGCCAGTACTTGTTCACCAGGCCCAGCAATTCGACCAGGAAGTCATCGCGACGACGATCCAGCTCGGCCACGCTGCGGCCGGCCGCCTGATGCTCGCAGCCCTCGACCACGCGGTCGATCAGCTCATCGGTAAGCTCGGGCGCTTCCAGTTTGGTCCAGGGTAGCTTCAGCGCAGGTCCGAACTGCTCCAGCATATGGCGCATGCCCTGTTCCCCACCGGCCAGGTGGAAGGTCAGGAAGGTGCCCATCAGCGACCAGCGCAGCCCACAGCCGTAGACCACCGCGGCGTCGATTTCCTCTGTAGTGGCTACGCCGTCATTGACCAGGTGCAGTGACTCGCGCCACAGGGCTTCCATCAGGCGGTCGGCAATATGCCCTTCGATTTCACGACGGACCACCAGTGGACGCATGTCCAGCGCCTGATAGAGGGCCTGCGCCTGCTGAGTTTGCTCGGTGGCTGTCGCTTGTCCTCCAACCAGCTCGACCAGCGGTAGCAGATAGACCGGATTGAAGGGGTGAGCGACGATGATGCGCCCGGGTGACTTGGCACAGTCCTGCTGCAGGTCGGTGGGCTTGAATCCCGACGTCGAGGAGCCCACCAGCACATCGGCAGGCGCCGCGGCGTCGATCTGGGCCAGGATGCTCTGCTTGAGCTCGAGTCTTTCCGGTACGTTCTCCTGGATCAGGTCGGCGCCGTCCACGGCGGCTTCCAGTGAGGAGGCAAAGCGCAGGTGGTCGATGCTGGCGCCGTCGGCCAGACCCAGGCGTTGCAGCGCAGGCCAGGCATTGTCCACAAACGCCCGAGTGCGCGCTTCGGCGGCGGGGTCCGGATCAAAAGCGACTACGCTCCAACCGCTGGCCAGGGCGCGGGCGATCCAGCCGTTGCCGATCACACCGGTGCCGATGACAGATAGCTGTTTCATGCCTGTTCTCCCATGATGGTGCCGGTGTGTGGGTTGCGCAGCTTGAGGAAATCTCGAGTTTCCGCCGGTGTCATGACCTTGCCGCCCAGGTGGTTGATCAGGCTGCCGGCTTTCTCGACCAGTTGAGCGTTGGAGGCCAGCACGCCCTTTTCGAGGTACAGGTTGTCCTCGAGCCCAACCCGGGCATGGCCACCGAGCATCACCGCTTGAGCGGCCATCGGCATCTGGTGCCGGCCAATGCCGAATGCCGCCCAGTTGGCGTTGGCCGGCAGCTTGTTGCGCATCGCCAGCATGGTCTCGGTATCGGCTTCGGCGCCCCACGGGATGCCAAGGCACAGTTGGTAGAGCGGGTCGCCGTCGATCAGGCCTTCAGCCTGCAGTTGGCGGGCGAACCACACATGGCCCAGATCGAAGCACTCCAGCTCAGGCTTGACCCCGGCAGCCTGCACCAGGCGGGCATGTTCACGCAGCCAGTCAGCCGAGTTGACGTAGATCATGTCGCCAAAGTTGAGGCTGCCGCAGTCCAGCGTACACAGCTCGGGCAGCAGTTCCCCGACTGGCTCGTGGCGTTGGGCCGGCGTCTGAATGTCGGTACCCGGTCCGCCCCGAGTGGGGTCCTGGCTGTCAGGGATCCAGTCGCCACCGCCCCCAGCGGTAATGTTCATGACGATATCGGTGTCGGCCTCACGCACCCGCTCCATGACTTCACGGAAGTGGTCGAGGGAGTGGCTGACGCCGCCAGTTTCCGGGTCGCGCACGTGGATGTGCGCAATGCTGGCACCGGCCTTGGCCGCCTCGATGCAGTCGTTGGCAATCTGTTTGGGGGTTACCGGCACCTTGGGACTCTTGCCGGTGGTATCGCCGGCACCGGTCACGGCGCAGGTAAGGATGACGTTACGGTTCATGGAGGGCTCCTCTCGATCTCGGATGACGGGACGTCGGCCGCGGCCCCCATGCCAAGTGGCTCGAAGGCGAGTTTACGCCGCCTGACAGGGCGGCGCCGTGGCGTAGACAGCGTCTCGTCGCTCCGCGGCTGAATGAATCGAGAGGTAGTGTGGCGAAGTGACGGCGGAGCGACTTGGCGTAAAGCGCCATAATTTTGTCTTCAGGCGCCTTTGAGGTAGGGCGGAGTCGGCCCAGGGCAATAGGCAGGGCATCGCCGCCGATAGCCAGCAAGATGAAACGGACTCGGAGGTTCTCCCCTTAGAGCGTGAATCAGTCTGCCCCGCGAAGCGTGAATCAGCCTGCCCCGCAAAGCGGGAATCAGTGAAGAAAAAAGAGGGATCGGACGACGTCGCTGTGTCAACGCACCAAGGGGGAAGGGCCCGTCATCGAGCCTTGGTGTGCGTGTGCGGCTGGTGCCGGCTCAGGCGAGACAGCTCGGGTGACGTTCAGCAGAGGAGGCAGGAACCGGCATCGAGAGAGACAGAATCGAGAAAGAGAATCGAGAGAGACAGAAATGGAGAGCAAAAACGGGAGAGCCAGCAACGGGAGTGCTGGCTACCACCGCTGAAACGGTGCCTAGAGATCGGCGGCGCCCACGCCGTAAAGCTCAAATGCCAGCTTTCGGCCAGCCTGTGTCAGGATCACCCTGCCGCGTGGATTGTGGACGACCAGCGATTGCCGCAGCAGGCGACGCAGCCGGGACGCCTGGGAGCGGGTCCGGGTAAGGGCATCAAGGCGTGTGGCGCTAAGACCACGATCACTGTGGGTCAAGGCCTCAAGGACGTCGCCGTCGCGGTAAAGGTCCTCGATAAAGGCGGTCAGGTCGATGCGCTGAGCGGTGTCATTATGTTCGGCGAGCAGTGCCATGCGGCGATCTCTGACAGAAATATGGCGCAAGTATACGACATTAGTCTGATTAGACCAAAGTCTATTCCTTGTCCGCTTGCGGATACATGCCGCGGGTCATGGCCGGCCGTTGCAGGCGCGGTAGGTGTTTTGGTTCAAGCACTCGTTGACGTGGTGCCTGCTCAGCATGACTCGATGGGGATCTGGCCGCTGAAGCCCGCGTTGGTGTGGGTGGGTCGTAGCGAACGATAGGTAACAAGAGAAAGGTAACGAGAGGAATGAAACGGGAGACGTGGATAGATGGCAGTGATTCCAAGGGGGCGACAGGCCATAGGCGTATCGCCAAGCCCTGCCGCGATACTGCGGCAGGGCCTTGCTGATAAGCAGCGAGCCGCCGGGTATCAGTGACTGACCTGACCCAGCATCAGGAACTCCAGCAGTGCCTTCTGGGCATGCAGGCGGTTGCCGGCTTCCTGCCAGACCACGGCGCGGGGGTCATCCAGCAAGGTTTCGCTGATTTCTTCGCCGCGGTGAGCGGGCAGGCAGTGCAGGAACAGCACGTCCTTGTCCGCCGCATCCAGCATGGCCTCAGTCACCTGGAAGCCGGCGAAGTCGGCTTCTCTGCGCGCCTGCTCCTCTTCCTGTCCCATAGAGGCCCATACATCGGTTGTCACCAGGTCGGCACCTGCGACGGCTGTCATGGGATCGCGGAGGATGGTCACTCGGTCTCCTGCGGCTGCCAGGATATCTTCGCGGGGCTCGTAACCTTCAGGGCAGCAGATGCGCAGGGAGAAGTCGAACTGGCGTGCGGCATTGATCCAGGAGTGGCACATGTTGTTGCCGTCCCCGATCCATACCGCCGTGCGGCCCTTGACGCTGCCCCGCAGCTCGGTCCAGGTCATCACGTCCGCCAGCAGCTGGCAGGGGTGGTAATCATCGGTCAGCGCATTGATGACCGGTACGTCGCTGGCAGCGGCGAACTCTTCAAGCCCCTGGTGGGAGAAGGTACGGATCATCACCGCGTCAACCATCTCTGACAGCACCCGAGCCGTGTCTCCAATGGGCTCGCCACGTCCTAGTTGAGTGTCCCTAGGCGAGAGGAACAGCGCGTGACCACCGAACTGAGCCATGGCGGTCTCGAAGGAGACACGAGTCCGTGTTGACGACTTCTCGAAGATCATCGCCAGGGTGCGGTTGGTAAAGGGCGCGTAGGTCGGGCCCTGGGCCTTGAGCCCATTCTTGATCGTGATCGCGCGCTGGATGAGGTAGCGCAATTCATCCTGGCTCAGGTCCAGTAGGGTCAGGAAGTGGCGGGCGGCCATGGCGTCTCTCCAACGAGGTAAAAAACGACCATCCTAGCCAGCGCGGAGGGGATGCGCAACGCGCCGCTGGGCCGTACAATGCGTTCAAGGAAAGGCCGAGCGTGGCAATCAGGTATTGTCTCGAAAGGGGTATCGATCCCGACGCGCATTGAAAAGTGCGGATGTTGACCCCATCGTATCGGCCGAAAGCGAACCGTAAGGGCATGCATCGTACCGTGAGGACATGCCAGACAAGCCCGAATCATTGAGGAGCCGTGATGAGCACCACCGTCGAGAACATTCAGCGCCAGATCAGCGAAAACCCCATTCTCATTTACATGAAGGGGTCTCCGCAGCTGCCGCAGTGCGGCTTCTCTGCGCAGACCGTGCAGGCGCTGATGGCGTGTGGCGAGCGCTTTGCTTTCGTCAACGTACTGGACAACCCCGACATTCGTGCCGAACTGCCCAAGGTGGCCAACTGGCCGACCTTCCCGCAGCTGTGGGTGGAAGGTGAGCTGGTCGGCGGTTGCGATATCGTGGTCGAGATGCATAACAATGGCGAACTTGAGCCCCTGATCAAGCAAGCCGCTGAACGTGCTCGCCAGAATGAAGAGGGCGGCGCCGAGTAAGGTGCAGCCTAGCAGTCGATTGACCGGTCAGGACCGGCTAGCCGCTGGATCGCCGAGGTGGTGAGGGTGTTACCGCGCCCCGGCGCGACGGATCAAACACGGTCATCTGACGGATCAAACGCAAGGCCCCGCTGGTGTGGACACCAGCGGGGCCTTGTCGTATGTCGAGACTCTCTGTGGTGAGCAGCATCCTGCCGCTCGTAAAAAGGCATGGACCTGTGTCAGTCCTCCTCCATTCCCTGTTCCTGCTGAGCCAGCCGCCAACCGCCCAGGTCCTTGTAGCGATTGACCATTGCACAGAACAGCTCGGCCGTGCGCTCGGTGTCATAGCGGGCAGAGTGGGCGGCGTTGTTGTCGAAGTCGATGCCGGCGGCACGGCAAGCTCGGGCCAGCACGGTCTGGCCGTAGACCAGTCCTGCCAGGGAGGCGGTATCGAAGCTTGAGAACGGGTGGAAGGGGTTGCGCTTGATGTCGCAGCGGTTGGTCGCGGCATTGAGGAAGCCATGGTCAAAGGCAGCGTTGTGGCCTACCAGAATGGCTCTGGTGCAGCCATGAGCCTTGATGGCCTTGCGCACTGGACGGAATATTTCACCCAGCGCCTCGGCTTCAGTCACGGCGACCTGCTGACGCAGGGGGTCGTCGAGACGAATGCCGGTGAAGTCCAGTGCCGACTGTTCGACGTTGGCGCCGGCAAACGGCTCGATGTGATAGGCAAAGGTAGCGTCGGGCAGCAGGTTGCCCTCCGGGTCCATGGTCAGTGTGACAGCGGCGATCTCCAGCAGGGCGTCGCTTTCGGGATTGAAGCCGCCGGTCTCGATATCCACCACCACCGGCAGAAAACTGCGAAAACGTTGCGCCATGAGTTCGCGGGCGATCAGCTCGCTCATGCACCTCTCCTTGTCGGGCCGTGGGGTAATGGGCCTGTGTGATGCAGGCCGAAACGGCGAAAGTCTAGCAGTTTGGCAGCGCGGCGTCCCGTAGCGGTATTCGACACCGGCCATGCGCGCTATACTCGGCCCTCTTCAAGCGCCATTCATGAAGGAATGCGCTGGTCACGTCATGTCTGTCATACAAGAAGGAGCCCCTAGCATGTCCGATGTCAAGAAGGTCGTGCTCGCCTATTCGGGCGGTCTGGACACATCCGTCATCGTCAAGTGGTTGCAGGAGACTTACCACTGCGAAGTGGTGACCTTTACCGCCGACATCGGTCAGGGTGAGGAAGTCGAGCCGGCCCGTGCCAAGGCTGAGGCCCTGGGCGTCAAGGAAATCTACATCGAGGACCTGCGTGAAGAGTTCGTGCGCGACTACGTCTACCCGATGTTCCGTGCCAACACCATTTATGAAGGTGAGTACCTGCTGGGTACCTCTATCGCGCGTCCGCTGATCGCTCGTCGTCTGATCGAGATTGCCAACCAGACCGGTGCCGATGCGATTTCCCACGGTGCCACCGGCAAGGGCAATGATCAGGTCCGTTTCGAACTGGGCGGCTACGCCCTGAAGCCTGGCGTCAAGGTCATCGCCCCGTGGCGCGAGTGGGATCTGAATTCCCGCGAGAAACTGATGGCCTACTGCCAGCAGCACGATATTCCCGTCGACTTCAGCAAGAAAAAGAAGTCCCCTTACTCGATGGATGCCAACCTGCTGCATATCTCCTACGAGGGCGGCATTCTCGAAGATCCCTGGGCGGAAGCCGAAGAGGACATGTGGCGCTGGAGCGTGTCACCGGAAGCGGCACCGGACACTCCGACCTACGTCGAGCTGACCTTTGAAAAGGGCGACATCGTGGCCATCGACGGCGTGCCGATGAAGCCCCACGAAGTGCTGGAGAAGCTGAACAAGCTGGGTGGTGACAACGGTATCGGCCGTCTCGATATCGTCGAGAACCGCTACGTCGGCATGAAATCTCGCGGCTGCTATGAAACCCCTGGCGGGACCATCATGCTGCGTGCTCACCGCGCCATCGAGTCGTTGACCCTCGACCGGGAAGAAGCCCACCTCAAGGATGAGCTGATGCCCAAGTATGCTGAGGTCATCTACAACGGCTACTGGTGGAGCCCGGAGCGTCGCATGCTGCAGGCCGCCATCGACGAGACCCAGAAGAATGTGTCCGGCGTTGTTCGCATGAAGCTGTACAAGGGCAATGCCATCGTGGCAGGCCGTCGCTCCGACGAGTCGCTGTTCGACGAGTCCATCGCGACCTTTGAAGACGACAAGGGCGCCTACGACCAGAAGGATGCGGAAGGCTTCATCAAGCTGAATGCGCTGCGTCTGCGTATCGCCGCAGGCAAGGGCCGTCGTCAGGACTAAGCGCTTGGCGTTCGACCATCAGACCCAGGAGGCGACATGTTCAAGAAGCTGATCGGCAGCCTTTTCAAGGGTGGAGGCGCCGCTGAATCGCGTTCCACGGAGGAGGCCGAGGCCGTGGAGTATCGCGGATTCCTGATCGTGTCTCGTCCGCAGGAGCAGGGCGGTCAGTATCGCGTCAGCGGCTTTATTCGCAAACCCATCGAGGGTGGCGAGACGCTGGAACACGCTTTCGAGCGCTCTGACCTGGTGCCTGGGCGTGAGGCCTGTGATGCGCTGATGCGACAGAAGGCGGAACGCTACATCGATGAAGTCGGTGATGGCATGTTCTCGTCTGATTGAGACGAAGCGATGGAAACGGCGCCCCCTGGGCGCCGTTTCTGTTTCAGCCATGGGGTAAAGGAGACCACATGATCGTATTGCACCATCTCGAAAACTCCCGCTCTCTCAGAGTGGTCTGGCTACTGGAAGAGCTTGGAGTCGACTATGACATTCAGCTCTATCGGCGTGATCCCAAGACCATGCTGGCCCCTGAATCCCTCAAGCAGGTTCATCCGCTCGGCAAGTCGCCGCTGATCACCGACCAGCATCAGGCGGGCAGGGTCGTGGCTGAAAGCGGTGCGATCATCGAGTATCTGCTGCGCCATTACGACAGGGAGCAGGCGCTGTCTCCCCCCGTCGACAGTGAAGCCTACGATGACTATGTGTTCTGGATGCACCATGCGGAGGCCTCGGCGATGCCCCCGCTGGTGATGAATCTGGTGTTTGGCAGGCTCAGCAAGCCCCCTGTGCCGGCTCTGGTGCGTCCTTTGGGCAAGATGTTCGCCAAGGGCGTGAAAGAGCAGTATCTCGGGCCAGAAATACGACGGCTGATAGGCTTTTGGGAGCAGCACCTGGCAGAGCACAGCTGGTTCGCGGGAGAGACGTTCAGCGCGGCGGACATCCAGATGAGTTTCCCGCTCCTGGCGCTGGAAGGTCGGGGCATGTTGTCTGACCATCCGGCGCTCACGCGCTTTCTCGAGCAGGCCCGGACGCGACCCGCCTATGGCCGTGCGACGGAAAAGGGCGGTGAGCTCTCACTCTAGGGCTTGCCTGAAAAGTGCCTGCGCTTGTCGACGTTTCGGACAGAGCCTCGACCGTCGTTATGGGAACAGGTTTGACCCGGTGGCTGATCAGTTTTGGTTATGAGCACGTAAATCATTATTCATGCCAAGCATATTGAGTTTGCAGCTGCGAGCAGGATAATGGGTTGATCTCCTACCCAAGAGGTCAACTTTATGCGCATCTTACTGACGCTTGCGGGGGCGCTGATGATGGCGAGCTCCGCGCATGCAGCCGATGTCGAGCCGCTGGTCAGTCCTGAGTGGCTTGAAGCGAACCTGGATAATGACGATGTGGTGGTGCTGGACATTCGCTCCAGCATCGACAATGGCGGTGACCGGTCAAGCTTCGAGGAAGCCCACATTCCCGGCAGTCTGTATTCGAGTTATACCGAGGACGGCTGGCGGGAAACCCGCGATGGTGTCACCGGCGTCATGCCGCCGGTGTCGAGTCTTGAGCGCTTGATCGGCGGCCTCGGAATCGATAATGACGATACCGTGGTGCTGGTGCCGGCGGGTACCGGCGCGACGGACTTTGGCAGCGCGGCACGGGTGTACTGGACCTTCAAGGTGCTGAGTCACGAGCAGGTGGCGATTCTCGACGGCGGCTTTGCCGGTTGGAAAGCGGCAGGCCTCGAACTGGCCAGTGGCTCGGCAGAGTACCCTGATCCGGTGCGCTTTGAAGGACGTTTGAATGAGGCTCTGCTGGCGACGACTGCAGAGGTCGAAGCGGCCCGCGAGTCCCAGGGGCAGCTGGTCGACGCCCGCCCAGAGGACTACTTCAAGGGCGACAACCAGTCTCCTGCAGCGACTGCTCCGGGCACCATTCCTGGCGCACGTAACCTGCCTCATCAGACGCTGCTGGCCGATGACGACGGCGCCTGGCGGTTGAATACGGCGGAAGTGACCTCGCGTATCCAGGCGGCAGAGCTGGATGCGGATGCCAAGACCGTGGCGTTCTGCAACACCGGACACTGGGCAGCGACTGACTGGTTCGTGCTGAGTGAAATTGCCGGCTTCGACAACGTGGCGTTGTATGACGGTTCCATGGCTGAGTGGACCCAGGATGAGTCACGTCCGCTGGCCGTGGCGAAGCAGGGGCTTGGCAAGGTGCTGGACGCGCTCGGCTTCGGTGACGAGTGACCCTTGGGTCCGTGACCCCTCGATAGGTGTCGTTTAGATAGTGAGCTCCTAGATGGCTATTGGCGATGCCTAGATGACCGCCGCCAGGACGCCGTGAATCAGTGGCGGCACCGGCGGCGGTGATACTCCTTCCTTTGAACAGATGCACTTCCATGACTCAGATGTCTTCACAGGCCGCTTCGGCCACCGCTAGCGATGCTGCTGGCTCCGCGCACAGGGTTCGGCCACCTGGCGCTGAGCTAAGCCCTGGACAAACTCCTGGACAGGCCCCCCTCAAGGTGGATCGTTTCGTCGTCAGCCTGGCGCTGATCGGCATGGTCGTGCTGGGCGGTCTGGTATGGCTTGAGACCGCGCCTTTTCTGGTGGTGTTGTTCGCCATTGGTATCGCGCTCGGCGTGGCGCTTTACCACGGTGCCTTCGGCTTTACCGCCGGTTGGCGAAACCTGGTCACCAAACGCCGCGGGGCCGGTATGCGCGCGCAGCTGATGCTGTTTGCTCTGACCTCGGCATTGATGATTCCTTTGCTTGGCAGCGGCCAGCCCGGTCTGGTCGGCGCGGTTGCGCCCATTGGCACCTCGCTTATCGTTGGCTCGTTTGTGTTTGGTCTGGGCATGCAACTTGGCGGAGGGTGCGGTTCAGGCACCCTGTTTACGGTCGGCGCGGGCAATCTGCGCATGCTGGTGACGCTTGCATTCTTCATCATTGGCGCGGTGGTCGGCTCGATCCACCTGCCTTGGTGGCTGGACTTGCCCAGTCTTGATCCGGTCAGTCTGATCGATAGTGTGGGTGTGCCGGGAGCGATAGCGGTGCAGTGGGTCGGCCTGGGCTTGGTCGCGCTGTGGGTCAATCGCGTGGAGCGTCGCGCTCACGGTGAGCTTGAGCGTTCAGAGTTGCGCCTTCGTCCAGTAGAGGGGAGTGCGTTCAAGGCCCTCGTGCAGGGCCGCTGGCCATTCGTTTGGGCCATATTGGTGCTGGCAGTCGGCAACACCCTGACGCTGCTGGTGGGAGGCGCCCCCTGGGGCATTACCTTTGCTTTCAATCTGTGGGGAGCAAAGGCGCTGCAGGCCATCGGCGTGGACATGAGCCAGTTCGAGTTCTGGACCTGGGACTATCCGGCCATGGCCCTGGCCGACTCTGTGCTGGTCAATATCACCTCGGTAATGAACTTTGGTCTGCTGCTTGGGGCCATGCTGGCAGCGGGCCTGGCCAATCGCTTCAACGAAGCCAGCCGCAAGAAGGTAGAGGGCCGTCAATTTCTGGCCGCGGTGGTGGGTGGCCTGCTGCTGGGCTACGGCGCCAGGTTGGGATTTGGCTGTAATATCGGCGCGCTGTTTTCGGGCTTGGCTTCTGGAAGTCTGCATGCCTGGGTGTGGTTCGCCTGCGCCTTTGTTGGTTCGTTGGTGGGTATTCGCCTGCGGCCCTGGTTCCGTCTGCCCAATTGAACAAGGAGTGCGCCATGCAAGCCGCTTACCGCCGTAGCCGCATCATCGCCATGTTGCTGGCCATCCTGGTACTGATACTTGCGGATCATCTCAGCAGCCCAACCTTTGCCTTCAACATGGGAGACGGTCACGCCCGTACATCCCTGAATCAGCGGGATGCCAACGCCTGCGCGCCCTGCGGAGCGCCCTGTCCGTCGACTCGGGAATAGCCTGGGTAGGCGCTGTCGAGCAGGTGCAAGAGGTGGATGGCAACAACGGAGCAGTAGGTAGAAAAATAGGTAGAGACAGTAGGTAAAGAAAAGGCGCTCCTGCCGTGGCAGGAGCGCCTTTTTCATGGCGTGATCGGGAATGGTGGCTCGTAGGGTCTGGCAGGGTATCTACCGACAGCGCAGCGGTCTGCGAAGGGCGTTCAGTCGCCAGGGGACTGACGCCGCGGCATCTTGGGTCCCAGCGGCCCTAACCAGAGCCACACTTGCAGCACCACCAGCACCGGCAGGAGCCAGGTCGGGGCGCCGACGGTCCACACCAGCACCTGGTGGATCATGAACGCGGTGATACCGCCCAGCAGGCCCAGTACCGGGAACATCAGCGGACGTTCGGACCCGGGGCGGCGGCTCAAGCGGAACAGCGAGCCGGTAAAGGCGCCGAAGCTTGAGGCCATGGCCAGTGGTATCCAGAGTTCTCGCAGCACATCGTTCATGGTTGATCGCTCATATTGCAGCATAAAGCGTCAGCGTAACGTGTCCTGACGGTCTATGCGCTTCAACTTTGGCGTTAGCCGTGCCGTTGACGCGCCGGCTGTCAGGCTACAGATCGACCTTCTCCTTGAACTCGCACAGGTCCTCGATCACACAGCTGCCGCAGCGTGGCTTGCGCGCCACACAGGTGTAGCGCCCGTGCAGGATGAGCCAATGGTGTGCATCCTGGCGAAACTCCTTGGGCACATGCCGCATCAGCCGCTCCTCCACCTCGATCACGTTCTTGCCCTTGGCGATGCCGGTGCGGTTGGAGACTCGGAAGATATGGGTGTCCACCGCGATGGTAGGCTGGCCGAAAGCGGTATTGAGAATCACGTTGGCGGTCTTGCGGCCGACTCCCGGGAGCGCTTCTAGCTCAGGGCGAGTACGGGGTACGTCGCCGCCATGCTGCTGGACCAGCAGATGGCAGGTCTTCATCAGGTTTTCGGCTTTGGTGTTGAACAGGCCGATCGTCTTGATGTGGTCCTTGAGGGCGTCGATACCCAGATCAATGATGGCCTGGGGCGTGTTGGCGACGGGAAATAGCCTTGCCGTGGCCTTGTTGACGCCGACATCTGTTGCCTGGGCAGACAGCAGCACTGCTGCCAGCAGCTCGAACGGGGTCGACCAATGAAGCTCTGTGGTGGGCTCGGGATTATGGGCCCGCAGTCGAGTGAAGATCTCGTGGCGTTTGGCAGCGTTCATGGGACTCCTGTAGCGAGGGTTGCGGTCACGCTGAAGAGCGGCCTGGAAGGTTGGGACTTGAGTCAGTGATGGGTTGGTGCGCTGAACGGATTGACTGAACCCGGCGACTGAACTTGGTGACTGAGCATGGTGATCGATATCAGTGACTGGGCCTAGGCTTTGTCCGAAAAGTCGACGAGCGAAGGTTAGACAAGGCAAAAATCGGTGAGAAAGCGCAGTTTACGAGGTGTAAATGAGCATTTTGACCCGATTTTTAACGCCGTATCACCAAGCGCAGGCACTTTTCGTACAAGCCCTAGTGAATGGTCCCGGTGACTCTAACCCTTCGCTGCTCGGAAGGGGGCGGCGAGGCGGGGCGGCGGCGAGCGGTGTGGTCGTCGATTGCGTTCTTGCCGGCAATCAGCAGGCCGGTTATCAGAAAGGCCCCAGGCGGCAGCGCCATAAACAGCATGTGGCGCTCCCCCGGTAGCTGGATCACCCAGTCAGCCGCGCCGCTACCCAGCAGTAGCTCCATGCCATCAAACAGTGTGCCCTGGCCGAGCGCCTCGCGTAGGGCGCCAATCACTATCAGCACCAGGGTGAAGCCTAGTCCATTCATCAGCGCGTCCAGCAGCGATGGGGCCAGCGGCTGGCGCGAGGCAAAGGCTTCTACTCGGGCAAGGATGGCGCAATTGGTCACGATCAGAGGCAGGAAGATGCCCAGCACCTGATAAAGCTCGTAGGCCATCGCGGCCATGGCGAGTTCTGTGCAGGTCACCAGCGCTGCAATGATCATGACAAAGGCAGGCAGCCGTATCTCGGGGCGGATGTGACCTCTTATGATCGAGGCGCAGCCATTGGCGCCCAGCATGACAGCCAGCGTGGCAAGACCGAGCCCCAGGCCGTTGACGATGGTGCCGGATACCGCCAGCAACGGACATAGCCCCAATAGTTGTACCAGGGCAGGATTGTTGCTCCACAGTCCGTTGGCGGCGATTTGGCGAGCCTGCTGGCGAGTCAGGCAGCTATTTGACGAGCTGTCTGACGAGCTAGGCGAGGAGCTGTCTGACGAGCTATGCGAGTCGTCATTCATCAGGAGTCTCCCGCGGTGAGGTGGTGGCAGATGGGGCTGCTGGCGTGGCGGCGACGACAGCGCGAATCACGGCCTCTGAGGTTATGGTAGCGCCGGTCAGTGCCTCGATGGGACCTGATGGCGTCAACGCCAGGGCATCCTGATGAAGCCTCTCGAACTGATCCACCCAAGGACTCTTGCGTCGTTCGATCTTGTCCCCAAGACCCGGGGTTTCGTGATGCTCAAGCACGCGCACCGCGACGATCTTGCCTTCAGGGGTGAACGCGACCAACAGGCGTATCGCACCTCCGTATCCCATCGCCTTACCGACGTGAACGGTGGCGAGTCGCTGGCCGTTGGGGCCGATGGCTTGCCAGGAGGTAGCGTCGTCGAGGGCAACGATCGATGCTGTCTGGGGCGGTACCAACTGCTTCAGCAGTTGCTGCTGATAGTGCTCGCGATTGGCCGCGATCGGGGCCTCACTCAGCCAGTGCGATATCACGACGCTGGCTAACGTGACGACGGCGAGCAGTAGCAGCGTTGCGACCGCCCCCCGCGGGCTTGGTAAGGGTGGCGCTGTCGGGGCTGTCATGAATTCCCCCTGGGCGCATCGCTGGCTGAGCGGTGCGTCCCTGAGCACAATTGATCGAGCAGCGGGGCCGAGAGGTTCATCAGCAGCACGGCGAAAGCGATGGCGTCGGGGTAGCCCCCGTAGCCCCGGATGAGCATGACCAGTGCGCCGATCGCGGCACCGAACACCCAGCGCGCGCGTCGATGGCCGGGAGCGCTGACCGGATCGGTGATGATAAAGAAGGCGCCCATGATGGTGGCACCATTGAGCAGATGAAACGCCACGGAGCCAGTACCCGACACCTGGTTTAACAGCGCTGCCAGGACTGCCATGGTGCTCAGCATGGCCAGCGGCAGGCGCCAGTCGATGAGACGCTGGGCCAGTAGTACCAGTCCGCCAGCCAGCCAGGCCAGGGAAATGATGGCCCAAGGTGAAGAGAGGTTGGCATCGCCGATGACCGAGGCGCCGGCAGGCTGGCGCAGCGCATCGAGGGGAGTGGCGCCACTGACGGCGTCCAATGTGCTGGCGTCAAGTTGGCCGAGCCAGCCCTGCCACAGGTGGGAGAGGTTCTGGACGTCGCCGGCGCCAAAGCCTGTGGCGTCCGGCCATAGACTCATCGGTACCGGGAAGGACACCAGCAGCATCGCGTAGCCGACCATGGCGGGGTTGAAGATGTTGTGCCCCAGCCCACCATAGAGGTGCTTGGCCACGGCGATGGCGGCCACGGCACCGATCAGAATGAGCCAGACACTGGTGCCAGCGGGCAGCGCCGCGCCGAGCAGAATGCCGGTCAGCATGGCGCTACCGTCGGCCAGTGTTGGGCGCAGTGGACGTGATCTTGCGGCGAGCATCAGGGCTTCCACCAGACAGCAGCACAGGATGCCGGTCAGCACATTGGTGATGACACCGGCACCGAAGTACCAGGTCTGAGCGGCGATGCCGGGCAAGCAGGCCAACGAGACGCTGCGCATCACGCGGGCGCTGCTGGCGATAGGCGCTGTCTGGTGCAAGTAGCTCATGATGTCGGGGCTTCCTGGCGGGCGGCGGCCAGCTGCGCATTGGCAGCCTCTAGATGTTCGCGGGCAGTGCTCTGCTGAGACTCGAGGTCGGCCAGCACCTCGCTGGGTTGCTGCTGCTGAGCGGCACGCTCGAGCGCCTTCTCTGCCTTGCGCAGTGCCGCCTTGGCCGCCGCCTGGGCGATGCGCAGGCTGCGCAGATCGGCGGGAGCCGAGGAGGTGGGCGCGTGGTCATCCGCTGGGGTCTTGGGAGCGGGACGTCGCAGCGCCGCCTTGCGCGCCTGGCGTCTGGCTTCACGCTCATCGTGTTCGCGCTGCATGCGCTCCTTGCGGGCATCGAAGCGAGCTCGGGCCTGGTCCGCCCTGGCCCGTTCGGCGTCGGCAACCCGCAGGCGGCGCTTGGCCTCGCCGAAGGATGCCGCCAGCGGAAGGTGGCTGGGGCATACATAGTCGCAAGCGCCGCACTCGATACAGGCAAGCAGGCCGTGGGCCTTGGCCCGTTCGTCGTCTTCGACCCGGGTGTGCCACCACAGCTGCTGAGGCGCCAGTCCCGCAGGACAGGCGGGCACGCAGTCGTTGCAGCGAATGCAGGGCGACGGCGGGGGCGGGCTGGGCAGCTCTTGTTCGGTGGCCGCGATCAGACAATGGGTCGTGGGGGTTGTCGCTGCACTGGCAAGCGACCGCTGGTGCCCCATCAGCGGGCCTCCATCGATCAACTTGGCGAGCCTGGAGGTATCCAGTCCAGCGTCAGCCAACAGCGTGGCTGCCGGTGTGCCCACTCTGGCCTCAACGTTGCCCGGTGCACTCAACGCCTGACCCGCCAGCGTCACGATGCGGGTGATGGCGGGGAGGCCAAGGATCACCGCGTCGTGGATGGCGGCCAGGGTGGCGGGGTTGTGACACAGCACCCCGACGTCAACCGGCAGTTGCTGCGGCGTCATCCTCCGCGCCAGCAGGCGGTCGATCAACTGACGCTCACCGCCGCTGGGGTAGCGGGTCGGGATGATCACGACGTCGGTCGGCAGTGCAGACATGGCGAGGGCGGCCGATAGCGCCTCGGCCGCCTCTGGCTTGTCATCTTCGATGCCGGCGATGATGCGGGTGGCACCGGTAGCGCGCGCGAGAATCAGCGCGCCGCTCACGACCCTTTCGGCGTCGTGACGCAGCAAGGCATCGTCAGCGGTGATGTAGGGTTCACACTCAGCGGCATTGATCACCAGGGTGTCGATGCCGGCACGGTGGGCGGCTCTGGCTTTCAAGGCGGCCGGAAAGCCTGCGCCTCCCATGCCTGCGATACCCGCCTCTGCGATGCGTTCAAAAATCTGCTCTGGAGATGCCTGCTCGGCTGCCAGCGGCCGCATGGTGAGGATCTGCTGGCTGCCTTCGGCAACGATGACAATGCCAGGTGCATCGCTCGCATGCTCCCGGGTGGAGGTGATGGCCGCGGCGCCAGGCAAATTGACCCGTCCGCTGATGGGGGCATGCATCGGCAGTGCCAAATGTCCCACCGGGCGGGCGATGCGCTGGCCCGCCCGAACCCAGTCACCGTCGTTCACTTCCAGCAGTGTTTCGGCCCACGGCTTGTGGCAGTTGTCATTGAGCGCCAGGGAGACCTGGGGTGGCAGCGGCGCGCGTCGAATGCCGAGATCACGGGTCTGGGCCTTGCGGGTGTCAGGGCAGATGCCTGGCGCACAGGAGCCGCCGAGGCCCAGCCAGCGCTGCAGTTGTTCAAGCGTTGACATGGTGTTCTCCCGATGGGCGGTCCGACGCGATGAGACGAACGGATTCGCCCATCGCCGGTGGTCTCTCCAGCAGGTCGATGCAGTCGACCGGGCAGGGTGCGACGCACAGATCGCAGCCGGTGCACTCGTCGGCAATCACCGTGTGCATCAGCTTCGACGCACCGATAATGGCGTCCACGGGACAGGCCTGTATGCACTTGGTACAGCCAATGCACTCATCTTCCCGAATAAAGGCCACCATGGTGGTGCTGGTCGCTTCGCCATCCAGGGGAACGGGATCACGTCCCAGTAAGGCGGCGAGTTCGGCAATGGTGGTGTCGCCCCCTGGAGGACACTTGTTGATCGCTTCGCCTTGCTCCACTGCCTCGGCATAGGGGCGGCAGCCAGGGTAGCCACACTGGCCACACTGGGTCTGAGGCAGCAGCGCGTCGATCTGCTGGACCAGGCCGTCCTCGCCGGCGTCGAAACGTCGGTGCAGCCATCCAAGCAACAAGCCGCAGCTGCCGATCAGGCTTACCAGCAGCAGCAGACCGAGCAGTGAAGGGGCGGTCACTGGATTGCCCCCTCCGCCAGGCCGGCAAAGCCCATAAAGGCAAGCGACATCAGGCTGGCGGTGACCATGGCAATGGCAGGGCCTCGAAACGGGCGTGGTACGTCTGCCGCAGACAGGCGTTCGCGCATGGCGGCGAGCATGATCAGCACCAGGGAGAAACCCAGCGCTGCACTGAAGCCGTACAGCACAGCATCGAAGAAGCCGCTGTCACGCTGAAGGCTGAGCAGGGCGACACCGAGTACGGCGCAGTTGGTCGTGATCAGCGGCAGGAAAATGCCCAGCACCCGGTGAAGCAGGGGGCTGGTATGCCTGACCATGATGTCCGTGGCCTGAACCACCACGGCGATCACCACGATAAAGGCGATGGTGCGCAGGTACTCCAGCTCAAAGGGGACGAGCAGGTAGCGGTACAGCAGATGGCTGGCGGCGGCCGCCAATGTCAGCACGAAGGTGGTCGCCAGTGCCATGCCCAGGGCGGACTCCAGCTTGGAGGAGACCCCTAGAAAAGGGCATAGTCCGAGGAACTGCACCAAAACGAAGTTGTTGACCAGGGCGGTACTGACGAGAACGAGGAGAACGTCGGTCATGGCATGCACGGTATAGCGGCCGGCGGGCTAGAGCCCGCCGGCAGGGAGTAGCAGAGAACGAGCTTAGCTGACGCGCTGGCCCGGCTCGGCTCCACTGTGGGGTTCCAGCAGGTAGATGCCATCGTCATTGCCGGCGGCCAGCACCATACCCTCAGAGATGCCGAAACGCATCTTGCGAGGCGCCAGGTTGGCCACCATGACCGTCAGCTTGCCTTCCAGGGCTTCCGGGGAGTAGGCGCGACGAATGCCGGCGAACACCTGGCGGCTCTCGCCGCCCAGGTCCAGGGACAGCTTGAGCAGCTTGTCCGCGCCGTCAACGTATTCTGCCTTGGCGATACGCGCAATGCGCAGATCTACCTTGGCGAAGTCGTCGAAGCTGATCTCGTCGGCGATCGGTGTTTCTGCTAGCGGGCCCTTGGGGGCTTCCTTGAGCTTCTGTTCCTCCACCAGGTCCTCCTTGGAGGCCTCGATCATGGCCTGGATACGGTCGCCGTCGACGCGGGTCATCAGCGGCTTGAACTTGTTGATCGGGTGATCGCCCAACCAGGTTTCGCGGCTGTTCCAGTCAAGGCTGTGAAGGTTCATGAACGTCGCTGCCTGCTCGGCCATGGCGGGGACGACGGGCGCCAGATACACCATCAGCTGCCGGAACAGATTGATGCCCATGGAGCAGATGTCCAAGACTTCCTGCTCGCGTCCCGCTTCCTTCGCCAGGGCCCAGGGGGCCTTGTCGGCGATGTAGGTGTTGGCGTCATCGGCCAGCTCCATCACCTTGCGCATGGCACGACCGAATTCACGCTGCTCGTAGTAGTTGGCGATGTCGTCTCCCGCTGCGATGAAACGCGCCAGCATATCTGGCTCCGCGCAGTGGGACGACAGTCGCCCGTCGCCAAGTTTCTTGACGAAGCCGGCGCAGCGGCTGGCGATGTTGACGACCTTGCCGACCAGGTCGGCATTCACGCGCAGGGCAAAGTCCTCGAGGTTGAGGTCAAGATCGTCGACCCGTGACGTCAGCTTCGCAGCGAAGTAGTAGCGCAAGTACTCAGGGTTGAGGTGCTCGGCATAGGTCGCCGCCTTGATAAAGGTGCCACGAGATTTTGACATCTTGGCGCCATTGACGGTGACGAACCCATGGCAATTGACTGCCGTCGGGGTGCGCATTTCAGCGCCGTGCAGCATGGCCGGCCAGAACAGGGCGTGGAAGTAGACGATGTCCTTGCCGATGAAGTGATAGACCTCTGCCTGGGAATCCGGCTGCCAGTAGCTGTCGAAGTCCAGGCCCTCGCGGTCGCACAGGTTCTTGAAGCTGGCCAGGTAACCGATGGGCGCGTCGAGCCAGACGTAGAAGTACTTGCCGGGCGCGTCGGGAATTTCGAAACCGAAGTAGGGCGCGTCGCGGGAGATGTCCCACTCGTTGAAGCCCGACTCGAACCACTCCATCAGCTTGTTGCGGATCTGGGGTTGGACGTGATCGTCCTTGATCCAGGCATTCAGGAAGTCGGCGAAATCCGGCAGCTTGAAGAAGTAGTGGGTTGAGCTGCGAACTTCCGGTGTGGCTCCCGAGATGGCCGACACCGGATCGATGAGTTCGGCAGGGGTGTAGGTCGCTCCGCAGGCCTCACAGTTGTCACCATACTGATCCGCCGTATGGCACTTGGGACAGGTGCCCTTGATGAAGCGGTCGGCCAGGAACAGCCCCTTGACCGGATCATACATCTGTTCGATGTCTCGGGTCGCGATGTGCCCCTTGTCACGCAGGCGTGTGTAGATGAGCTCGCTGAAGCTGCGATTTTCCTCGGAATGGGTCGAATGATAGTTGTCGAAGGCCACTCCAAAGCGGGCAAAGTCCTGCTGGTGCTCGCGGGACACGCGATCGATCAGGGCCTCGGCGCTGATGCCTTCCTGCTCGGCGCGCAGCATGATTGCGGTGCCGTGGGCGTCATCCGCGCAGACATAATGGCACTGGTGCCCCCGACTCTTCTGGAACCGCACCCAGATGTCCGTCTGGATGTACTCCAGCAGGTGACCCAGGTGGATGGCTCCATTGGCGTAGGGCAAGGCACTGGTAACCAGGATCTGGCGCTTGTCGGGTGCGGAAGTGGACATGATGTGACGTGATATCCCGTTGAAAATCAGGCGTCGATTGTAGCCATGATCGAGCGCTAGTGCATCCGCTATCGTGTGTGAACGCCTGAGTTCAGGCAAATGCTGATGGGATGTCGTAAGCGCGCCAGTTTATGCCGCGTCGTGCTTGCTTCGAGCCAGCAGCACGCCTACTCGCGGCAGACCTTGATCCTTGAGGGATAGCGCCTGCAGGCGGCTCATGATGCCCTGGTCGCAGTACAGCAGATAGCGGGAGTCTCGGGACAGCTCAGCCGCTCGGGTCGCCAATTCGTAAAAAGGAACGTGCTCGACCTCGTGGCCCGCAATGGTCAGTGGCCGTCGAGCTGCTTCATCCGGCGAGCGCACGTCGATGACGCGGATAGTGGCGTCAGCTGCGGCGGTGAGCTCTGCGATGGTGAGTTCATCGAGGGGCTGGCATGGCGTTAGCTCAGCCTTACCAGGGTCATCTGCGGAAAACTGGCGCATCCGGCTCAGGGCGTCGTCAAGCAGGTCAGCTGGCAGCCTGGCTTCGGCTTCTTCCAGCGCTGCCAGGGACGTCTTCACCAGTGGTCGAGCTGACATACCCCCACAGTACTCCGGCATCTGGCTTGACGCTTGTGCGGTGCCAATACGCCTGGCTTCGTCGATGATGGACTGTTTGTCTTCTGTCAGCAGGGGGCGCAGCACGGGCAAGTGGCTGGCGTTGTCAATCAGCCCCAGGTTGCTCAAGGTTTGACTGGACACCTGGGCGATCACCTCGCCCGTGACCAGCGCGGGAATCCGGGCGCGCTGGGCCACCCGAGCAGCGGCAGCCACCATGTGGCGTTTCAGTACCAGGGACACCAGGCCGTCGGGCACCTCCTGGGTGAGCTGGTCGACGACTTTTTCAAAGGGCACGCTGGTGAAGCTGACCTTGTGTGACGCGCTGAAGCGTCGCCAGAGGTCATGGGTCAGCTGTCTGACGGCCTGTTCCTGTGCCTCTCCGCCGAAGCGAAACAGAATGAAGTGGCACTTTATCCCGCGCCTGAGCATCCGGTAGGCGGCGACGGGCGAGTCGAAGCCACCGGACATCAGCATCAGTGCCTGATCCTGGGTGCCCAGAGGGAAACCGCCGATGCCCGCCGTAGTAGCCACTTCGTCAATCAATTCAGCGCCGTCGAGCCTCAGTGAAATGGTGAGGTCGGGATGCGTGAGATTGACTTTGGCGTGGCGGGTGTGGCGCAGCAGCTCGGCGCCTAGGAAACGCTCGGCATCGACGGAGTTGAAGGCGTGGCTTCCCTTGCGCCTGACCTTGATTCTGAACGCTCGTCCCTCTACCTGCTCGGCCTTCTCCAGGGCGAGCCTGGCCAGGGTCACTTGCCAGTCCCCCAGCTCACGCCGCTGAATGTGGGCAATCTTCTGAATGCCGGGTGTGTTAGCCAAAGTGTCGAGTGCCCATGTGTGCTGGGCGTCATCCACATGGGACGGGAGTCGTACGACTAGATGGTCATGTGCAGTGACCACCTTTGACGTTGGCAGCTCTCGCCGCAGCGCGTTGCGGACGTTGGTGGCCAGGCAGCGCCCCATATGGCGTCTGACAGAGGCTGACTTGGTAGAAACGTCAGCGGAGAGCGTAAGACGAAATTCCATGGTGTGAAGTTCGGTACGTGAGTGTAAGAATGGTAATAGTGATCTGGATCAATATTTGCGTGGATAGTGGAAAAAAACGCTGACCACCAGAGGGGGAGGTCAGCGATGGTGACTGCTATGCCGTAATGTGTCTGTCAATACAGCGCTTTTTCTTCTTGCACTACCTCTTTGAGGAGTTCGAGGAACAGGCGATCGGCCTCGGAGTGCTCGTCAGCGCTGTCAGGAATGTGAATGCTGGTGGTATCAGAGATTTCGTTGGCGATGTCTGCCATGACGCCGCTGTCACTGCCTTTTTCCAGATGACGCCGTGCGATCTCCAGGGAGGTTTCCAGGATCTTGGGGTCCTGCAGCAGTTTCTTGATGAACCCCGTCAATTCATTGATGACGCGGGTTTTTTGGATTTCGGATGAGGCCATCGGAGACTCCTGAAATGGGTACGTGATGCAGGCTTCTACGATAGCATGTTTGCGTCAGGGAGCGGGATTGGCGACGTTTAGGTGCATCTCATTTGTCTTTGTCAAGCATTCAATCGCCCTTGGGATGAGTGTTTGCGACTTTCGGTGTTACAGAATGTGATCGTTTGTGCGAGTATTGTATCGGGTGATGGGGTGGGGCGAGCGCCAACAAGGGTTGCTGGACGCTTGGCGTCCAAGGAAAAAAAGCTGGCCACCCATACCGGGGATAATGAATCTGGTAGCGCCGAGGCAGCATGACGGGTTCAACGGTGAATTGGGTTGTTGAGCTAGTTCGTTGGTACTAGATTCACTTGTACTGGCTGCGGCCATTGATAATTAAGGGAACACAGATGAACAGTTACAGCCGAGAAGCTCGCTCCGCTCTGTTGCGGCCTTTGGTGCGAGCCATTGCGCTGACCACGTCAGCGATGATGGTGGCGCCTGTTGTACTGGCGCAGGATGCACAGTCATTGCCAGCAGGTACGTCTTCACCGGGCGCTGCGACGTTGCGCGATGTGGTGGAGCAAACGATCAATACCAATCCTGAGGTACTGGCAGCATGGAATGGCTTCCAGGCCGCGGGACACGACGAGCGAGTCGCCTTCGGTGGCTATCTGCCTCAGATCGACGTCAATGCTGGCGTTGGCCTTGAAGACCGGCAGAACGACCAGCAGGGGAGCTACGACACTGATTACGTCGAGATGACGCTGAATCAGATGATTTATGACGGCTTCGCCACGGCCAGTGAGGTGGAACGCCTCAGTCGTGCTGAGCTGGTGCGTTACTACGAACTGCTGGGCGCGAGTCAGGACGCCGCACTTGACGCAACTAATGCCTATCTTGACGTGCAGCGCTACCGCCGTCTGGTCGGACTGGCCCAGGATAACTACCAGAAGCACCTGGAAGTGTACCAGCAGATTGAAGCGAGGGCGCTATCCGGTGCCGGTCGCCGCGTTGACCTGGAGCAGATCAGCGGTCGCTTGGCGCTTGCCGAGTCCAACTTGATCACCGAGGCGTCGAACCTGCACGACGTGTCTGCACGCTTCCAGCGGCTGGTGGGCGAGCTTCCTCCGGAGTCTCTGGCCCCGGCGCCCACCTTCGCCGAGCTGCTCCCGGCTGATGTTGCCCAGGCGCTGCAGCTGGCCTATGACGGCAACCCCGATTTCCACGCGGCCATCGAGAACATTGAGGCTTCCAGGGCCGAGCGTGAAGGCACCAAGGCACCGTTCCATCCTCGGCTGGACCTGGTGGGCCGCACTGGCACCTATAAAGGTAGCGATACGGACGGCGACTTTATCTCTGACAATGAGCATGAAGACCGTCACAGCATCGAGCTGGTAGGTAGCATCAACCTCTATCGTGGTGGCAGTGATCTGGCGTCGTTCCGTGCCGCCAGCGACCGCGTTGAACAGGCTATCAATCTGCGTGACAAGGCCTGTGTGGACATTCGCCAGACGACAACGATCGCGTTCAACGACACCCGCCGTCTGCGTGACCAGCTGGCTTACCTGAACGAGCACCGTCAGACCACTGACCGCGTGCGTGGCGCTTACAAGCAACAGTTCGACATTGGTCAGCGCTCGCTGCTCGACCTGCTGGATATCGAAAACGAATATTTCGAGGCAAGTCGTGCTTACGTGAACGCCCAGTTCGATGTGGCGCTGGCGGATGCGCGTACGCTGCGAGCCACCGGCGAGCTGCTCGAAGTACTCGAGGTTCGCAAGGATGGACTGCCTACCCTGGCCGACCTGGACAGCAACGGCGTTGCGGTGACTCCCGATATCGTGTGCCCCGCGGTGGGACCGCGTGCCTATACCATCGATGAGCTGACCGGTACGACTCGTGCGCCAGATGTTGTGATGTCTGCCGATGCGCTGTTCGAAGTCAACAGCTATGTGCTCAGCGAGCGAGCCCGTCGCGAGCTGGGGCAGCTGGCTGCGCAGCTACGCGAGCGCAACGATCTGGTGCGTATCTTTGTTGCCGGGCACGCTGACAGTACCGGCAATGACGGAATCAACGATCCGCTGTCGCGTAATCGTGCCGCTGCCGTGGGCGACTACCTGATCAGCGAAGGGGTGAACCCTTCACTGATCCAGACGCAGGGTTTCGGCTCTCACCGCCCGGTACAGTCAAACGATACGGTTGAGGGGCGGCGTCAAAATCGACGTGTGGAAATCACCCTTGAGCGCAGCGGCGAGAACCTGGACCTAGGTTCCATTCATTCTGCAGCGGGCAACGATATGGTGTCTCTTGCCTGGGCGAAAGACCATCGTGCAGGTAGCGTAGAGGGCTGATACGGGTTGCGGTGAGCGCGCGGGTGTCATTGTCGTGTTCACCGCTTGGATGTAGAACGCCGTTGGGTGCTGATTCGTTGTTGGTGCTCGGCACAGGGATGATGTGCGTTGCGTGCCTGCTCGACGGCAGGCACGCTACGTTTCAGTTATCGGCAATGCTATCGGCCTACAGAAGAGGTACATGTGGACGATTCTCGAGTCGCAGCGGATGCTGCACCGTCTGAACCGGAAACGCAGGAAGGGAGTGGTTCCCCCGTCAAGGATGAACTTCTGGAAGTGCTGCTGGCGGTAGCTCATTACCATGACCACGACGTCAACGCAGATTCGTTGACCGCTGGTCTGCCCCTGGAAGACGGGGCCCTGACGCCAGGGATCTTTCCCAGGGCCGCAGAACGTGCCGGCCTGACGGCGAGAATTATCAAGAGCCGCCTTGTGCAATTGAATCCGGCACTATTTCCGGTGGTCTTGTTGCTCGAGCCCGGGCGTGCCTGCGCTCTGGTTGATATGAATGTGAAGGCGCGCACGGCAACGGTCGTGTACCCCGAGCTGGGCCAGTCCGCCGTCGAGATCGGCCTGGATGAGCTGCACGAGCGCTACAGCGGGACGGCCATCTATGTTCGCCCCAGATTCCGCTTTGACGCTCGCACCAAGGACGTCAACGAAAAGCGTTCGGGGCACTGGTTCTGGGGCGTCATCAAGGAGAATCGTCGCCTTTACAGGGATGTCATCCTGGGTTCCATCGCCATTAACATCTTTGCGCTGGCGATGCCGCTGTTTGTGCTCAACGTTTATGACCGTGTGGTGCCAAACCATGCCACCGAAACGCTGTGGGTGCTGTCGGTTGGCGTACTGATCGTGCTGGCGTTTGATCTGACGCTCCGCTTGATGCGGTCGAGCTTTGTTGACCTGGCGGCGAGCAGGGCCGATGTAAAGCTATCATCCCGTATCATGGCACGGGTGATGGGTATGCGCATGGAGGCGAAGCCGGCTTCCACGGGGTCCTTCGTGGCCATGTTGCAGTCCTTCGAGTCCGTGAGAAGCTTTATCGGGTCTGCCACTGTCATCGCCATGGTCGATCTGCCGTTTGTGATCATGTTTATTGCGATCATCGGTCTTATCGGCCCGGCGCTGGTCATCCCCATTGTTGCCGGGGTGATCTTTATTCTGCTGTACGCCCTTGGTGCTCAGGGCAAGCTACATGACCTTTCTGACACCACGCTCAAGGTCGGCGCTCAGCGCAATGCCACCCTGGTTGAGTCGGTATCCCAGCTGGAGACCGTCAAGTCGCTGCGCGGCGAAAGCCGGATTCAGGGGCAGTGGGAGCAGGCCAGTGCGTTTCTGTCTCGTACAGGCGCACAGCTGAAGTTTCTGGGAACATCGGTGACCAGCATTGCCCAGTGGACGCAGAACACGGTCGGCATTTGCGTCATCTTGATCGGCGTGTACCTGATCATCGAGGGCGATCTGTCCCAGGGCGGCCTTATCGCCGCCTACATGCTGTCGTCGCGGGCTCTGGCTCCGGTCAGTCAGGCAGCAGCGCTGCTGGCTCAGTACCACCAGTCTGCCACGGCGCTCGAATCGCTGGATCGTGTGATGGAGATGCCGGTCGAGCGCGAGGACAAGAGTTATATCGATCGGCCTGCCGTCAAGGGGCTGGTGAAGTTTGACAAGGTGACCTTTCGCTATCCCCAGGCCGAGAATGACAGTCTGCGCGACATCAGTCTGTCGATCGCTCCGGGCCAGAAAGTCGCGTTGCTGGGGCGCGTAGGCTGTGGCAAGACCACGCTGCAGAAGCTGTTGCTGGGGTTGTACCAACCAACGGCGGGGTCGGTGCTGATCGACGACGTTGATATTCGCCAGCTGGATCCTCTTCAGCTCAGACGGCATATCGGCTATGTCCCGCAGGACGTGCGTCTGTTCTTTGGTTCATTGAAGGAAAATATCGTTGCAGGCGCCGGTAGCGAGGGCGTCGACGACGACCTGCTGCTCAAGGCGATTCGGATCAGTGGCCTGGACAGCCTGGTCAGCACGCACCCCCAAGGGGTGGAGCTGCAGGTCGGAGAAGGTGGCCAGATGCTCTCGGGGGGGCAAAAGCAGGCCGTGGCGATTGCACGGGCTATCGTGCACGACCCCTCGATTCTCCTGCTTGATGAACCGACGAGTGCCATGGACCATGCCAGCGAGGAGGCGTTCAAGCGCAACCTCAAGGAGTTCGCAAGTGGCAAGACCCTGATGGTCGTGACGCATCGTACCTCGCTGCTGTCGCTGGTGGATCGAATCGTGGTTATTGATTCCGGTAAGGTCGTGGCGGATGGAGAGCGTGACAGCGTCATGGATGCGTTGCGCAAGGGCCAGATCGGGAGGGCCAGCTGATGTCTGCCAAGAGCGCTGAGCAGAAAGGATTCGAAGGCGTCGGTCGGGTGTCTCGCTCGGGAGGAAAAGTCTTTCGTCCCTTTATCGACCGTCTGTTTGCCCGTCGGGTCAGTGCCTCGCACTTGAATCGCGATTGGGCCAGCGACGCTGACTGGGCGCGCATGCAGCAGGACCCGCTGCGGGCGCGGCTAATGCTGTATATGGTCGTGGTGGCGATCATCTGCGTGGTGGTATGGGCGTGTTTTGCTCCAATCGACGAGGTGACTCGGGGTAGCGGCAGGGTCATACCCTCCAGTCAGTTGCAGCGAGTTCAGAGCTTCGACGGCGGCGTGGTTCAGGAAATTCAAGTGGCCGAGGGTGACTTCGTGGAGGCCGGTGATCTGTTGATGCGCATCGACCCCACCCGATTCCTCTCCAATTTCAATGAGAACCGTGCCAAGGCCGAAACCCTGCAGGCCAAGGCGGAGCGTCTGCGAGCGCTGGCTACAGGGTCTTCTTTTGATCCTTCGGAGGAGTTGATTGAACAGGCGCCTAACATCGTCTCGAGGGAGCGGGAGCTGTACCAGAGCAGTCTGGAGACACTGGACGAGCAGAAGCAGATTCTGCAGCAGCGCTTGGAGCAGCGCAGGGCAGAACTGAATGAGGCGGCGGCACGCCGCAACGCCGCTAGTCGGGAGCTCAACCTGGCCAGCCAGGAGCTCAATATGACCCGTCCACTGCTGTCGAGCGGCGCGGTATCCGAGGTAGAGGTGCTGAGATTGCAGCGCGAAGTCTCCCGTGCGAGCGGTGAACGCAATCAGGCTGCGGCACAGGTGTCTCGACTCGAGGCCGCTATTGTGGAGGCGCAGGGCGAGCTGCGGGAAGTGGATGCCAAGGCGCGGACGGAATGGCGCCAGGAGCTCTCGGCGACCTTGGGCGAGCTTTCTGCGCTGAATGAATCCAGTGAGGGCCTGCAGGACCGTGTCCGCCTGTCCGAGATTCGTTCACCGGTGGACGGTGTCGTGCAGCGTCTTGCGATTAACACCATCGGCGGGGTCGCCCAGCCTGGCCAGGAAGTGGTGGACATCGTGCCGACCGATGATGCGTTGGTGGTCGAAGCCAAGATTGCGCCTCAGGATATTGCCTTCCTGCGGCCAGGACTGCCGGCGACCATCAAGCTGACAGCCTATGACTTCTCGATATACGGGGGGTTGGACGCAGAACTTGAGCACATTAGCGCCGACACCACGACGGACGAGGAAGGCAATACCTACTATCGAGTTCGTGTTCGCACTCAGGATGAAGAGGCGGCGAGTGAGGTGGAGGTTATCCCGGGCATGACCGCTCAGGTGGATATCTTGACGGGTAAGCGCACCGTCATGCAGTTCTTGCTGAAGCCGGTGCTGCGGGCGTGGGGTAACGCGATGGGAGAGCGGTGATGACGCGATACTTGGTCTATCAAGGAAGTAGTGAGGTGCCGCGTTGGAGCGATACCTTCAGTGATCTGGAGGTCGTGGCGCCCCATAGTGTATTGGATTATGCGACCAAGGGAGATGTCGCCTGGATCGTTGTCGAGGCCGGTGACTGGACGGGACTTTGCTCTCGCCTGACGGCCAAGGGAGTGTTGGTGGCGGTACTGTCGTTCAATCCTTACTCCGCAGAGGCCTATCAGGCCTTCAACGCCGGTGCCAGGGGCTATGTGCACGCGCTGTCCACACCAGAAGTGCTGCGGCAGGTTGATATCGTGGTCCGTCACCGTGGAATTTGGTTATGGCCTGAACTGATGGATAGCCTGGTCGGAGGGGTGTTCAAAGCGATGGGCGGGGCTCCAGCAGTTCATCAAGATGTGCTGGAAGGGCTTACTGAACGCGAGAAGGATGTAGCCCTGGCGGTGGCTGAAGGTCAGAGCAATAAGTTGGTGGCTAGAGAGCTCGGCATCACCGAGCGGACGGTAAAGGCCCATCTTGGTGCCGTTTTCCGTAAGCTTGGGGTCAAGGACCGCATGCAGTTGATTTTGAGGATGTCCCGAGACCGTTGAACTCACGCCTGTGAGATTTCCATGAGGCCCGAAGACCGCGAGGTGTTCGGGCTTTTCTTTGCGATAGTGTAAATATTGCTGCAGCAACGCCTTCCGTAAAAGCGGTTCCAGTCACCACTAAGTTTGACAATCCGGCAGCCATTAATACAAGTGTTTTACACGCTTTAATGAGCGTCGCTGTTCGCTATTGAGCGATGCGTTATTAGCTATCTTACAGCTATTTTATTTCGCCTTCGTTATGTGGCTGATGGACTACCAATTGTGCTTGAAGAGCTTTCTGGTGTCGTATTTGCCTGCCACTGACCATCTAGACACTACCGTCACAAAGCCGCGCGCCCTAGTTTGCTCCTTGAATGACTAATCAACAGCAAGACGCAGGGTAGAAACCATGAATATCACTTCTGTTGAAGGTACGGTCTGGATTATCGATGTGACCGGGGAGCGTACACTCGCACGGTCGGGGGACACCCTGTTGCCGGGCCAACGGCTCATGGCCGGGGAAAATGGACATGCGACAGTGACGAGTCCAGATGGCCAGGGGTCTCTGGACCTGGCGGCAGGTCAGTCGCTGGAGTTTCCGCAGAATGCGGCAGGAGAAGACCTGGTCGTCGAGTTTGATGAAATCCTCCGCTCGCAGGTATCCGCCGACCTTGCCCAGGAAAGCGTCCTCGGTGACAGCCAGCTTGAGGCCTTGCTGACGGCACTGGATGCTGGCGAGGATCCCTTCGATGTCCTTGAAGATCCTGCCGCAGGGCTGGGCGGCGGAGCGGGAGCGAACAACGGGCATTCCTTCGTCCGTTTGCTACGCATCCTCGAGCAGGTATCTCCCCTGGCATACGACTACGGCCTCAACAGTGGTGATAATCAGGAATTCCCTTTGTTTGTCGGGGATATCGTTGACGGCGATACAGATGAAATTCCTGACAATGGGGTGGCGTTGGGTGGTCTGGATGGAGGGCCCGACGGAAGCGGACTGGGTGATGGGCTTGAAGGCACCGACGGCTTGCCGCCTGGCATCGATAGTGCCGAGTTGCTGGTGCGTGAGTCGGGATTGACGGGCGGCAGCGATTCGTCCAGTGGTACTGCCCAGCAGGCCAGCAGCTTCACCTTCAGCAGTGTGGATGGGTTGGGTACGCTTGTGGTCGCCGATGTGACCCTGACTCTAGCGGACTTGCTGGCTTTATCGTCTGGGCCTCAGGCCATCGAGACTCCCCATGGTGTTCTCTGGTTGGACGGATTTGCGGGTGATGCAACAGGCGGAACCGTCTTCTATCACTACGAGTTGTTGACAGCGGTGGACAACGATAGCGCGCCAGGGGCGACCGATGCTGGTCTGATCGAGAGTTTTGTGGTCACGGTCACGGACGCGGATGGAGATACCACCTCAGCAAGTCTGGACGTGCTGATCCTCGATGATGTGCCTGACGTTAGCGTGACAGGCCCCGCCATCGTATCGGAAGGTGACGAGGTTTCAGGGGTCTGGCAAGAGGTAGAAGGCGCCGATGCCATCGTATCGACACAGGTGGTGGTGGCGGGAGTCGACGGTACCTTTGCGCTGGGTGATGAGATTTCCCTCCCGGATGGCGTGCTTGTCGTTAATGCCGACGGCACCTGGACGTTTACGGCCACGGGGGGGCGTGATCAGACGCTTGAGCGCGCCGTGGAATTCTCGATCGTGGCAACGGATGGTGATGGTGATCAGGCCGTGGCAGACCACCGTATCGTGATTCAGGACGCCGCGGTGCCGACCACGCCTGGCGATGGCGGGGATCCTGCATCGGCCCCTGGAGAAGTGGTGCTTGATGAAGAAGGTCTGCCTGGTGGCGTGATCGGTGGTCCTGGGGACGTCGCCGGGGAAGTCGTCAGTGTCAGTGGACAGCTGGGATACGACTTCGGCGAGGATGGGCCCGCCGCCGGTGGTGGCTTCACATGGTCACTGGAGGGGGTGCCCCAGCTGACGTCACAAGGCGAGCCATTGATCTATCGGCTGGATAGTGACGGCCAAGTGCTGCTGGCGGAGACGCCGAATGGCGAAGAAGTGCTGCGCGTTGCGGTGACAGATGTGGCGAGCGGTACTTTTGAGGTGGTCCTGTCGGGACCACTGGACCATCCGCTCGGCGACACAGAGGACGATATCGTCCTGGCGGTGGGGTATACCGTTACTGACATCGATGGCAGCACCGCAGACGGACAGCTGGATCTGCGTCTGGACGATGATTCACCTGTCGTGAATGTCGCGGTTGATGAAGGCGCGACGGTGGTGGATGGTCAGGTGCTTGCCAGTGAAGGCGAGACCGTCACCGGTTCATGGTCGATTGAGCCGGGCGCCGACGGCGTTGGTGTGATCGAGGTGATGGTCAATGATACGCCGCTGACGTTTATCAGCCTGCCGAATACCAGCGATGAAGTGACGGTAGCGCTGCCCCAAGGTGATCTCACCCTGCGAGGCGATGGCAGCTGGTCCTTTACCGCTGCCACGGGGCTCGACAACTCCCAGGAGCAGGCCGTCAATGTGGTGCTGCGGGTCACCGATGGTGATGGCGACGTCAGCGAAGTCGATATCAGCGCGTCGATTCTCGACGCGTCGACACCGACCACGCCGACTGACGGTGGCGATCCTGGCGCTGGGCCTGGTGAAGTGGTGCTTGATGAAGATGGTCTTGCGGGTGGCAATGCTGGCGGCGTGGGAGATGTCGCTGGCGAGCCCATTCGGGTCAGTGGGCAACTGGGTTATGACTTTGGTGATGACGGCCCCGCTGCCACCGGCGCTTTCGCTTGGTCGTTGAGCGGGCTGCCTGCATTGACGTCGATGGGCCAGGAGTTGGTGTATCGCCTGGCCGATGACGGCCAATTGCTTGTGGCTGCCACCGATGCAGGAGTTGAGGTACTGCGTGTGGCGTTGACGGACCTGACAAGCGGGGCCTTTGAGGTGCTCCTCTCCGGCCCCCTGGATCATCCGCAAAACTCTGCGGAAGACGATCTGTCCATGCGCCTCGGCTACACCTTGACCGACATCGATGGCAGTCAGGCAACGGGTGGCCTGGATATCCGTATCGACGACGACACACCGGTCGCGACGGTCGCACCCGAAACTGGCACAACGGTTGTGAACGGCGTGGTGCAGGTAATAGAGGGTGAGGAGGTCTCGGGCATCTGGAGTATCCAGCCTGGTGCCGATGGTCTTGCCAGTATCGAGGTGTTGGTCAATGGCACGCCGTTGCTGTTTGACCGTATTCCCGACGTCAGTGAGCAGGCGAGCCTGACCCTGCCGCAGGGCGAGTTGACCCTGCGAGGTGATGGCAGCTGGGCGTTTACTGCGGCCGAGGGGCTCGATAACTCGGTAGATCAGGTGGTTGACGTGGTGCTACGCGTGACCGATGGCGACGGTGACGTCGTCGAGGTAGATATCAGCGCTGCTGTGCGCGATGCCGCACGCCCAACGACGCCAACGGATGGTGGTGATCCTGACGCTGCACCCGCTGAAGTGGTGTTGGATGAAGACGGCCTGACGGGAGGTATCGCCGGGGGAGCCGGTGACGTAGCGGGGGAGACCACCTCGGTGACAGGCCAGCTCGGCTACGACTTTGGTGATGATGGCCCCGCCTCATCCGGCGCTTTTGCCTGGTCGCTGAGCGGCTTGCCGGCGTTGACGTCCATGGGGCAAGCCGTCGCATTTACCTTGTCCAACGACGGCCAGACGCTGGTGGCCGCCACCCAGGCTGGGGACGAGGTGCTACGCGTCACGCTGACAGACTTGGCGGCGGGCGCCTTTGAGGTACGCCTGTCAGCCCCGGTCGATCACCCTGAAAATTCGGTCGAAGATGATGTATCGCTGAGCCTCGCCTATACCCTGACCGATGTGGATGGCAGTCAGGCGACCGGCGGCCTGGACATTCGTATTGACGATGATATGCCGGTGGCAACGGTGGCGCCTGATACGGGTACCACGGTGATAGACGGTGTGATTCAGGCGGACGAGGGTGAAACGGTCACCGGTCAATGGAGCATTCAGCCGGGTGCCGATGGGCTCGGTAGCATCGACGTACTGATCAATGGTTCGCCGCTATCCTTTGACCGTTTACCCGCTACCAGTGATGAGGTTTCGCTGTCGTTGCCCCAGGGTGAGTTGACGCTGAAAGGGGACGGCAGCTGGTCATTTACGGCAGCTGAAGGGCTCGATAACTCTGTTGATCAGACTGTCGATGTGGTGCTGCGAGTGACGGACGCCGATGGCGATGTGGTGGAGATCGACGTCAGCGGTGCCATTAATGATGCTGCGTCTCCCACCACGCCCACTGACGGTGGCGACCCGAATGCGGCACCTGCCGAGGTCGTGCTGGACGAGGATGGGCTGGCGGGTGGCGTAGCGGGCGGTGATGGTGACGTGCCAGGTGCGGCTACGCTGGTGAGTGGGCAGCTAGGCTACGACTTTGGTGACGATGGCCCTGCTGCCAGCGGGGCCTTTGCGTGGTCACTGACAGGGCTGCCGGCGTTGGCATCCCAGGGGCAGGCGCTGACCTATCGGCTGGCCGATGATGGACAGACATTGGTGGCCGCCACCCAGGCGGGAACCGAAGTACTTCGAGTGTCGGTGACGGACCTGGCACTGGGGACCTTTGAGGTCAGCCTGTCGGCTCCCTTGGATCATCCGGAAAACTCGGTCGAGGACGACCTGTCGCTAAGTCTCGGCTATACCCTGACCGACCTTGATGGCAGTCAGGCGACCGGTGGACTGGATATTCGCATTGATGATGACACGCCTGTCGCTTCTGTGGTGGCTGACGACGGTGTGGACGTGGTCGATGGGGTCATCCAGGCGGATGAAGGCGAGACCGTCTCAGGCCAGTGGAGCATTCAGCCGGGTGCGGATGGCCTTGCAGGGATTGAGGTAGTGATCAATGGGTCACCGTTGGCGTTCGATCGCTTGCCTGAGAGTAGTGCCAGCGAAACGCTGTCCTTGCCACAAGGGCAATTGACGTTGAAGGGGGACGGCAGTTGGACGTTCACGGCGGCCACAGAGCTTGATAATGCGGTGGACCAGCTGGTTGATGTCGTGCTTCGGGTCACCGATGGCGATGGCGATGTGACGGAAGTCGATATCTCTGCGCAAGTGCTTGATGCCGCTAGGCCGACGACACCGACTGACGGTGGTGATCCAGCGGATGGTCCCGGCCAGGTAGTAGTGGATGAGGATGGACTGGCAGGCGGTATTGCCGGGGGCGATGGTGATGTCGCTGGAGAAGCCACCCAGATTTCCGGGCAGTTGGGCTATGACTTTGGCGATGATGGCCCTGCCCGGGATGGTGCGTTCACCTGGTCTCTTGATGGGTTGCCGGTGCTCACTTCCTTGGGTGAAGCGGTGGCGTATCGCCTGGCGGATAACGGCCTGACCGTTATTGCCGAGACAGCGTCTGGCGATGAGGTTCTCCGCGTAGCGCTTACCGACATGACGACGGGAGACTTTGAGGTCACGCTGTCCGCCGTTGTCGATCATCCTCAGAACTCGATCGAAGATAGCCTCTCCCTTGCGGTCGGCTATACGTTGACCGATCTGGATGGCAGTACGGCGACGGGAATGCTCGACGTAGTGGTTAATGACGATACTCCCACAGCGTCCGTGACGACGTCCGATGGCACAGAGGTTTCCGGGGCGATTGAGATCGATGAAGGTGCGACCATTTCTGGCCAGTGGGCTATCGCGGGTGGCGCTGATGGCGTCGCAGCCGTCGATGTTGTGGTGAATGGTACGTCCTTGCCGGTCACGGCTCTTCCTGGTCCAGCTGACGAGGAGGTATTGACGTTACCTCAAGGTAACTTGACGCTCAGGGGGGATGGCAGCTGGTCCTTTACCGCGGCCACAGGATTGGATAATTCCACTCCGCAGGAGGTCAATGTCGTATTGAACGTCACCGACAGCGATGGTGATGTGGTGATGATCGACATTGCTGGACAGATTCGCGATGTGGCTACGCCGACAACGCCGACTGATGGGGGCGACCCTGAAGCGGCTCCCGCCGAGGTGGTCCTGGATGAGGATGGCTTGGTCGGTGGCATCGCTGGTGGTGATGGCGATGTGTCGGGTGAAGCGACGTTGGTCAGCGGCCTGCTCGGGTACGATTTTGGTGATGACGGCCCAGCAACCAGCGGAGCCTTTAGCTGGTCAGTGAGCGGTCTGCCGGAGCTGATGTCTGGCGGCGAAACCCTGGCCTACCGTCTGGATGATGATGGCCAGACGTTGTTCGGGGAATTGCCCAGTGGCGATGCAATCTTGCGCGTCGCGCTGACGGATGTGGCCACAGGAGCCTTCGAGGTCACCCTATCTGGTCCTCTGGACCACCCTGAAACATCGACCGAGGATGATCTGGCCTTTACGGTGAACTACACCGTGACCGATATCGATGGCAGTACCGCGGATGGGCAGCTGGATATTCGTGTTGACGACGATACGCCGGTCGCGTCGGTGACGCCGGGCGCCGGCACGACAGTAGATAATGGCGTCATTCAGACTGAAGAAGGCGACACTGTCACCGGTGTCTGGTCCATCCAGCCGGGTAGTGATGGTCTCGGCGCTATCGAACTGATGGTCAACGGCTCACTGCTCACCGGGGTCACCCTGCCAGGGCCTGGTGAGTCCACGACATTGACCTTGGAGCAGGGTGAACTCACCGTCAATGGTGACGGAGGATGGTCGTTCACCGCCGCGAAGGGGCTCGATAACTCGCTGGATCAGCGTATTGATGTCGTTCTGCGGGTCATCGATGGTGACGGTGATGTGGTGGAAGTCGATATCAGCGCTGACATAGGTGACGCGGTGGCACCGACGACACCTACGGACGGTGGAGACCCAGATGCGGCACCAGCGGAAGTGGTGCTGGATGAGGAGGGGCTTCCCGGCGGCATCGCCGGTGGTCCAGAGGATGTGGCGGGAGAGAGTACCCATTCTTCAGGGCTCCTCGGTTACGACTTTGGTGAGGATGGCCCGGCCACCAGCGGTGCCTTCACCTGGTCACTGTCGGATTTGCCGTCACTGACCTCGGGGGGGCAGGCATTGACCTACCGCCTTGCCGACGGCGGACAGACATTGGTTGCAGAGACCTCTGCGGGAGAGGTGGTTCTCAGTGTTGCATTGACAGACCTTGCCACGGGTGCCTTTGAGGTCACGCTGACAGGCCCGCTGGATCATTCGTTGAGTTCGGTGGAGGATGATCTTGTCTTTACGGTGGGCTACACGCTCACGGATCTGGATGGTAGTACGGCAACCGGCGAGCTCGATCTGCGTATTGATGATGACTCACCAGTGGCATCGGTCACCCCGGATGACGATGTCTCCGTGGTGGACGACGTGATTCAGATGGCTGAGGGCGGCGCCGTCACAGGTAGCTGGAGCATCGATGCTGGAGCGGATGGTCTTGGTGCCATCGAGGTGGTGATAAACGGTTCACTGTCGACATTTACTCGGCTGCCTGCCAGCGATGAAACGACGACGATCAGCTTGCCCGAAGGCGAACTGGTGATCGCTGGTGATGGCCAGTGGACGTTCACGGCCGCCACAGGCCTGGACAATTCAAGCGATCAGGGGATTGATGTCGTATTGCGGGTGATTGACGGCGATGGCGACGTCACCGAAATCGATATTAGCGCAGATATTGCGGATGCGGCTGCGCCGACGACGCCCACGGATGGAGGCGACCCTGCAGCCGGGCCGGGAGAAGTTGTCCTCGATGAGGATGGCCTGGAGGGGGGCATCGCTGGCGGAGACGGTGATGTACCTGGCAGGGTCACCTTGGTAAGTGGCGTCCTGGGCTACGATTTTGGTGATGATGGCGCGGCCAGCACTGGGGCATTCAGTTGGTCGACCTCGGGGCTTCCTGCGTGGACGTCAGAAGGAGAAGCTCTTAGCTATTCACTGGCCGACGGTGAACTGGTACTCCTGGGCTCAACCGCTTCTGGCAGCGAAGTGTTGCGCATCGCCCTGGTAGATCTGGCGACTGGCGCTTTTGAGGTGACCCTCTCAGGGCCGCTCGATCATCCAGTCAATTCGACGGAGGATGATCTTGCTCTGTCCGTCGGCTATGTTGTGACCGATCTGGATGGCAGCACGGCTAGTGGCGAGCTGGAGGTGCGTATCGACGACGATACTCCAGGGCCTATCGTCGCTGAATCCGGCGTTATCAGTGAAGATACCCGTGGGTCACTGGGCCTGGATGGCGGATATGGAGCAGATGGCTCTGGTGAGTCTATCGGTTTTCAGGAAGGGATCGATGGTACGCCCGTTCTCGATATCCAAGGTAACATCATCCTGTTCAATGGCGACGCCTTAGGCTGGCAGCTGTCTGCTGATGGGAAAGAACTGGTTGCCATCACCAGCGGTGGCGCTATCGGCTTCCGTGTGGTGCTGGATGAGGTCAACGATAGATACCTCTTGCAGACCGAGGATGGGGAGCGCTCATTCTTCACGCGTCTGGCTGTGCCTATCGACGGAGTCGACACGATCACGGGGGGCACTGAGGCTATTCTCGATCTTGGAGACCCCGATCTGGACTCTCAGGTGGTGTACTCCGCCACCAACGGTGTGTCTGTGCTGGATGGTGGTCTGGTCGTGGGAACCGGTCAGATCAACGACGGCGATGTGGTTCGCATTGACATGGTGGAGGGTGCCTCACGTGGCTCTTCCGGTGTCTCTTGGGACAGCGCTATCCGTGTCGGCGCGTTCAGTCAGACGATCTATGTCGATGGGGTTGCCAATGCCCGAGCCACGTTGATTCTGACGGCTGAGGAGTTCACTCCCGGCGGCGGAACCCCCAATGATCTCGCGCTGGGATCCGACGATCTACGGATTTTGGATAGCCGCGGGATTGATGTGTCCAATGAGGTTCGTGTGACAGAGACCGCTGAAGGTCTTAGGGTTGAAGGTATCCAAGGTGGTTGGACCTTTGTGTTGGTTCGTCTCGAGGGCATGCAGTCGGTCACGATCAAGGAGGGCAACGGTGAGCCCTTCCGGTTGGGAGACGTCGAGGTTGTTCGTGGTGCTGCACCTGGCGATGCCTACCTCAATCTGGGGCTAACGGCCACTGATGGTGATGGAGATCAGACGTCTGGTGAGCTGGCGCTGGTCGTGCCAGGCGCAGGTGAATTCGTGGTGGCCAGCAATGCCAACAACACCATTACCACCAGTGGTGGGGATGATGTGGTCATTGCCGATACTGGCGGCTCCTTTGTCATTGTGAACCCTGCGGGAAATTACAACCTGTCTTTCATACTTGATTCCTCAGACAGTATGCTTGAAGAGGTTGAGACATTGCGTCCTGATGGAGCGGGTAACTATACACGTCTGGAACTGTTGCAGGCTGCCATGGTACGCCAGCTTGAGACCCTTGCTGACTTCGAGGGTATCGTCAATCTGCAGTTGATTGACTTCGACGGTCGTGTTCGTAATCCTATGATATTTGAGGATTTTGATCGCGATGATCTGCAAGATGCAGTCAGTTATGTGATGGGGATGCAAGCCTCGGGTACTACGAACTTTGAGGCTGGGCTGCGCGCTGGGACAGGATTTCTGGAAGATATGTCGCTGGTGAATAGTTATGAATCCACTGCCATTTTCGTGACTGACGGGCGTCCAGTGGCGTGGGTGGATGATGACGGCGAAATCGTTATTCCCAGCCCGGTCCAGGAGGGATCCCTTACAGCTATGCAGGAGGCTGTGGATGCCTACAAAGACCTCCTTCAATATGCGGATTCCGTCCACGGGATAGGTATTGGCGAAGGCAGCCTTGTCGACTACATACAGTATTTCGATAGTACCGACGTTTCAGGCGAGGATGTCGAGATCACCCTACTGGATGGCAATACTTTCTCCGGTACGGTTGGTGAAGTGGATATCGTGAATACGGAGGAAGGGCTCAATCTAGCATTGGATACCGGTTCCAGTTTTTCTGGGCTGGAGCCTCTTGGCAACGACCGGGTCTTTGCAGGAGCAGGTGATGACCTCGTCATTGGCGACACGGTGAATTCCGACCAGCTGTCTTGGACAGACGGTAATACCGGAGAGGTCTTCCAGGCCGGTGAGCACGACGGAATGGGGTATCTAGGCCTTTATGAGTTCTTGAAATGGTCCCCGGATCATGGCAACGGTGAACCTCTTAACCAGGATGAGATAAAGCGTTATGTCCTGGATAATGTCGACGACCTGATGAACTTGAGTCGGCAGGATGGTGGTAACGACATTCTGTATGGGCAAGGTGGACACGATGTCTTGATTGGGGCCGCGGGGGAGGATGTCCTTGTCGGAGGCCGGGGCGACGATGTGATGGTGGGCGGCTTGGGGCAGGACAGTTTCGTGTGGGAGGAGGGTGACATTGTCCCCGATGTTCCCGAAGTGGACCGTATCGAAGACTTCGTGCTTGGCTCGGGTGACGAGGCCGATAGCCTTGATCTAAGTGGCATTCTAAGCGATGGTGCGGCAGCGGACATTTCGAGCTACCTTGTCGCCATTAACGAAGGAGATACGCTTGTCCTGAAGGTGAAGTCTGATGGTGGCATTGACGCTTCGGGCAGTAATGCCGACCTGACGATTGAGCTGGCAGGACTGGGTGGAAGCGGCTCCGGTGCAGATGTCCTTCAGCAGATGCTGGACGATGGGCAGTTGATTGTCGACTGATCGTCACTAGCTAGTCAGCGTTAAGTAAATAAGGGCCTGATATCGATCAGGCCCTTTTTTTACCATTAACACCTTGGCCGGTGTGAGACCTGCCCCTACAGGAAGGACGTGATGAAATGGCCGACGCCGGTCCCAGGTGGTACTGTCAAGCTACAGATAGACGTTGAATCATATGCGACACCATCCGGCTTGAGTGATCGGCTGCCTGGATCAGGAACTCCTCGAACGACAGGTGATTGTCTCCTTGTCCGGCAATGTCCGACAGCGCGCGAATCACGACGAAGGGGCACTGGTAGAGGTGGCAGGTTTGGGCGATGGCAGCGGCTTCCATCTCGGCTGCCAGCATGGCAGGGAAGCGAGCGCGGGTCCGGGCGACCAGATCGGGGCATGCCATGAACACATCCCCGGTGGCGATCAGCCCTTCAGTGACGTTGACTTCACCCATGGCTTCAATGGACTCTCTGGCAACAGCGACCAACCGTGCGTCGGGAAGGTAGGCCGCCGGCATGCCTGGTACCTGGCCCGCTTCATAGCCAAACACCATCGCATCGACGTCGTGGTGCCTGACTTCACGTGAAATCACGATATCGCCAATCGACAGGCCCTCTCCAAAGCCGCCGGCGGATCCGGTGTTGATGACCGCCTCGGGCGCATACTGTTCCAGCAGTTGGGTAGTACCCACCGCAGCATTGACCTTGCCAATTCCCGATTGCAGCAGGACAACGTTCATACCGTGCAGGCGGCCCGTGTGAAAGGTAGAGCCCGCATGCGACCTGGTCTCCCTGTCCTCCAGTTGGCAGGCAAGCTGCGCGACCTCCTGAGCCATGGCCCCGATGATTCCGATGCGTTGCATGGTAGTCCTTAGTCGTTTGTTCCAATGAAAGGGGATGCGTTGCCAGGAAGTCGGGGCCTGCGTATTCAGCTCATGCAGCACAGATCTTGCTGTCGAGCGCTGGGCGAGGGGGGCGACACCTGCTCCCCAAGCCATTGAGCAAGTCTACGGTCTCTTCCTGGGGCCGTATAAAGTGCGTTCAGCCGTCGTTAGCAGTGTGGCCGTCGTGGATATCGGCTGCCATTAACGTATTTTCCAGCAAGCTTGCCACGGTCATAGGGCCAACGCCGCCGGGCACGGGGGTGATGTGAGCGGCTCTGCGTGCCGCCTCCTCGAAGTCAACGTCACCGACAAGACTGCCGTCATCCTGACGATTGATACCCACATCGATGACGATGGCGTCGTCGCGAACCCATTCGCCTTTCACCAGTCCCGGCTTGCCAACGGCGACCACCAGCAACTCAGCGCTTCGAACGTGCTGCTCCAGGTCACGGGTGAAACGATGGCAGACGGTCGTGGTGCAGCCTGCCAGCATGAGTTCCAGCGCCATGGGGCGTCCGACGATGTTGGACGCGCCAACAACGGTGGCATTGAGACCGCGTACCGACAGGCCGCTATGATGGAGGAGGGTCATCACCCCTTTGGGTGTGCAGGGGCGCAGAAGCGGCAGACGTTGAGCCAGTCTGCCCAGATTGTAGGGATGAAAGCCGTCCACGTCCTTGCTGGGCAAGATGCGCTCCAGAATGGGCCTGGCGTCGAGGTGTTCGGGGAGCGGAAGTTGAACGAGGATGCCGTCGATGGAGCGATCCGCGTTGAGCTGGTCCACCAGGGACTCCAGCTCCTGTTGGCTGGTGGATGCAGGCAACGCGTGCTGAACGGAGGAGATGCCAGCCTGCTCGCAGGCACGATGTTTATTGCGCACATACACATGGGAGGCGGGATCATCGCCGACCAGAACCACTGCAAGGCCTGGCGTCCGCCCGCCGGCTTGGCGGCGTGTCTCGATTTGGCGAGCAACCTGCTGGCGGACGGTGGCGGCAATGGACTTGCCATCGATGAGCTGGGCGGACATTGGCTTCCCTCAAAGTACGAATGAATGGGCGGTGGAAGGAGTGGGCACGGATTTTCGCATGCCGGGGCGGTCAGGCAAAGCAGAAGCCCGTTGGTGGACAGGAAAGTTCAACTAGCGTGTTGACTTGTCAGGAAAGTTCCGTAGAATACGCATCGCTCGCCGGGACAGCTGAAACGGTTTCGGCAGCATTGCAACAGGTCGTCGGGGTGTAGCGCAGTCTGGTAGCGCGCCTGCTTTGGGAGCAGGATGTCGGGGGTTCGAATCCCTCCACCCCGACCACAAGCGATTGTTTAGAAAAGGTTTTTCTTGGCTTTCGGGTTGTGGTTAAGATTTCGGTTGTGTAGAATGCGCCCATAGCTCAACCGGATAGAGCAACGGCCTTCTAAGCCGTAGGTTGCAGGTTCGAGTCCTGCTGGGCGTGCCAGCAAAGCGTGGCGCCTGGTTAGGCTTGGGTTTGATCCGTAGTGCTTGTATGTGGTGGATGTAGCTCAGTGGTAGAGCCCCGGATTGTGGCTCCGGTGGTCGTGGGTTCGATCCCCATCATCCACCCCACTCCATGCATTGCGGTGAGCCTTGAATCTGTCGTCTAGCGGTAAGGTTGCTGGTTGCGCTGGTGTCGGGTTGTAGATGTTAAGCGTTCAGGTTGTGGTGGATGTAGCTCAGTGGTAGAGCCCCGGATTGTGGCTCCGGTGGTCGTGGGTTCGATCCCCATCATCCACCCCACTCCCTGAAGTGCACAAAGTAGTCTGTAGAATATGTTGTTATCGCATCAGCTGACTGCCAAAGGGTGGGTCGGCTTTTCTTGTTGTTGCCTTCTTTACTCTTTCCCACCTTGAACGTCGACCATCTAGCTCTCGTGCGAGCTCGGCCTCCTGTGGTTTGGGGAGCTACCGCGAGCATGGATTGCGCGATTGCCCTTGTAAATTGTCCGAAAAGCCCCATCTAAAGGGCGTTGGCGCTTGCCAGTGCCCTGCGGGATTCTTAGAATCTCCCTTTTGACGTTTTCACAGTTTCAGTACGCCCCCAGTCGGTAGAGGATTTTTCATGCAAGTTTCCGTCGATACGACCTCCCAGATCGAACGCCGCATCAACGTCCAGGTGCCGGCCGCCGAGATTGACGAGGCCGTCGCCGCCCGTCTTAAAGACGCTGCCAAGAACGTTCGTCTCGACGGTTTCCGCAAAGGCAAAGTGCCGATGTCCGTCATCCGCCAGCGTTACGGCAGCGATGTTCGTAACGAAGTGGTGGGCGAAGTGATGCGCGAGCGCTATGTCCGCGCCATCACGGATGAGAAGCTCAATCCGGCAGGCTTCCCGCAGATCGAGGCCAAGGTCAACGAAGCCGGCAAGGATCTCGAGTTTACCGCAGTGCTCGAGGTGTATCCGGAGTTCGAGCTGTCCACCATTGAAGGTACCGAGGTAGAGCGTCCGGTCGTAGAAGTGACTGACGCTGACGTGGACGAGATGATCGAAACCCTGCGCAAGCAGAACGCGTCCTGGGAAGAAGTGGAACGCGCTGCTGAAGACGGCGATCAGGTGAATATTGATTTCCAGGGCTTCCTGGGTGACGAGCCCTTCGAAGGCGGCAGTGCAGAGGGCCACGATCTCGTGTTGGGGTCAGGCAGCTTCATTCCTGGCTTCGAAGACCAGCTGCAGGGTGCCAAGGCGGGTGAGGACAAGGTCATCAACGTGACCTTCCCCGAGGACTACCAGGCCGAGCAACTGGCGGGCCAGGAAGCTACCTTCAAGGTCAAGGTCAATGCCATCAAGGGCCAGGCGCTGCCTGAGGTGGATGCTGCCTTCATCGAAAAGTTCGGAGTCGAAGGCGACGACGTCGATGCCTTCCGCGCCGAGGTCAAGAAGAACATGACGCGCGAAGCTGGCCAGGCGGTGGAGAACCGCGTGAAGCAGCAGGTGCTCGAGTCGCTGAAGCAGGCCAACGACATTCCTGTTCCCGATGCCCTGGTGCAGCAGGAAGTGGACGGCCTGAAGCGTCAGGCAGCCCAGCAGTTCGGCCTTGGCGAAGACTTTGATGTCAGCCAGCTGCCGAATGAGCTGTTTGCTGATCAGGCGCGCAGCCGTGTTCAGGTCGGACTGTTGCTGGCTGAGGTGATCAAGGTCAACGAGCTCGAAGCTTCTGATGATGAGATCAAGGCCAAGGTTGAAGAGCTCGCTCAGCAGTACCAGGATCCGGAGCAGGTCGTTGAGTACTACATGGGCAATGAGCAGATGAAGACCCAGGTCAAGTCTGCACTGCTGGAAGAGAAGGCGGTTGATAAGCTGCTCGATCAGGCGACGGTCAAGGACGTGGAAATGTCCTACCAGCAGGCTCTCGCCGCGGCACAGCAGCAGCCGGGCGAAGAGGCAGAAGAGGGCGAGGACGCTTAAGCGTCTTGCCGAGCCGGCCCGAACGGGCCGGCTTTGTCGTTTTGCCACACACGGATGCGAGGACACATCTCCATGAACACCGAGTTCGATATACATGCTGCTGGCGGCCTAGTGCCCATGGTGGTCGAGCAGAGCGCTCGCGGCGAGCGCGCCTACGACATCTACTCGCGCTTGCTCAAGGAACGGGTGATCTTCCTTGTGGGGCCCGTAGAAGACTACATGGCCAACCTGCTGGTGGCGCAGCTGCTGTTCCTTGAGTCCGAGAATCCCGACAAGGACATCCACCTCTACATCAATTCTCCGGGTGGATCGGTCACCGCCGGGATGTCGATCTACGACACGATGCAGTTCATCAAGCCCGATGTGTCGACGGTCTGCATCGGACAGGCCGCCAGCATGGGTGCTCTGTTGCTGGCCGGTGGTGCCGCAGGTAAGCGCTACTGTTTGCCCAACTCGCGCATGATGATTCATCAGCCGCTGGGTGGCTATCAGGGGCAGGCGTCGGACATCGAGATCCACACCCGTGAAATTTTGGGGATCCGCGAGCGACTGAATCAGATCCTGGCACACCATACGGGCCAGGATATCGAGACCATCGCCAAGGATACCGATCGCGACAACTTCATGAACGGAGCACAGGCTGCCGAGTACGGCCTGATCGACGCAGTGCTGGATAAGCGTCCTGCATCCTGATAGCGTGATAGTTTGCGCGATGACTACGTGATTACCGGTGGCCCTGCGGGGCTGCCGCTGCCAGAGAGGTACGCGAATGGCCGACGGCAAAGGCAAGGACGACAACGGTAAGCTTCTGTATTGCTCATTCTGTGGCAAGAACCAGAATGAAGTGCGCAAGCTGATTGCCGGTCCGTCTGTATATATCTGCGATGAGTGTGTCGATCTGTGTAATGACATCATTCGCGAGGAAGTTCTCGATGCCGATGCCGAGAGCGACGAGGAGCGTCTGCCCGTTCCACGCGAAATTCGACATACTCTCGATGACTACGTGATTGGTCAGGACCGCGCCAAGACGGTGCTGTCCGTGGCCGTCTATAACCACTACAAGCGTCTTCGTCATAGCGGCAAGGACGACGTGGAGCTCGGCAAGTCGAACATTCTGCTGATTGGTCCTACCGGCAGCGGCAAGACGCTTTTGGCCGAGACGTTGGCGCGCCTGCTCAACGTGCCGTTCACCATCGCGGACGCCACCACCTTGACCGAGGCTGGCTACGTTGGTGAAGACGTCGAAAACATCATTCAGAAGCTTCTGCAGAAGTGTGATTATGATGTCGACAAGGCTGAGCGCGGTATCGTCTACATCGATGAGATCGACAAGATTTCTCGAAAGTCCGATAACCCGTCCATCACTCGCGATGTCTCCGGTGAAGGTGTCCAGCAGGCCTTGTTGAAGCTGATCGAGGGCACTACGGCCTCGGTGCCGCCCCAGGGTGGTCGGAAGCATCCGCAGCAGGAATTTCTCCAGGTGGATACCGGTAACATCCTGTTCATCGTTGGCGGTGCGTTCGCCGGTCTGGACAAGGTGATACGTGATCGCGCCGAGACCGGTGGCATCGGCTTCAACGCTGAGGTCAAGAGCAAGGACGAGTCCAAGGGAGTGGGTGATCTGCTGCTCGAGGTCGAGCCCGAGGATCTGGTCAAGTTTGGTCTGATTCCCGAGTTCGTCGGACGTTTGCCGGTGATTGCCACCCTGACCGAGCTGACCGAGGATGCGCTGATACAGATCCTCACGGAGCCCAAGAACTCTCTGGTCAAGCAGTATGCTCGCCTGTTCGATATGGAAGGCGTCGAGCTGGACTTCAGAGAGGACGCCCTGCGCGCCGTGGCGCACAAGGCGATGGCTCGCAAGACCGGAGCACGTGGACTGCGCTCTATCCTCGAGTCCGTATTGCTTGACACGATGTATGAGATTCCCTCCCTTGAGGGCGTCAGCAAGGTGGTCATCGACGCGTCTGTCATTAGTGGCGAGAGCGATCCGCTGCTGATCTACAGCCAGAGCGAAGATACCGAGGAAGCCGCGCGGGTGGATGGTACCGACGGCTAACCTGCCGCTGTCGACTCGCGACGCCGACAAAGGGGCCGCTGATGCGGCCCCTTTGTCTGCCGGGCTTGATATCCGGGCTTGATATCCGGGCATTGCCTTAAGGAGACTGTCTCAAGGGCATGGTCTCAAGGGCATGGTCTTAAGGGCATTGTCTCAAGAGATGTGTCCTGCGAGCCTAGTCTTTCGCTTTCTGGTCGACGGGCTTCGACTGCCGGTGGCAGGTATCACAGCATTCCGGCAGGTGTTTCCCCTTGCAATACCTCGGGGGTGCCCCCATCCCTCAGGTTTCACCCGCTAAGTTTGAGGAACGTCTGCGATGCAGCAGAACGCCGAACAGACTATGAGTCTGCCCCTTTTGCCACTGCGTGACGTAGTGGTATACCCGCAGATGGTCATCCCGTTGTTTGTCGGCAGAGAAAAGTCGATCCAGGCACTGGAAGCTGCCATGGCGGATGACAAGCGGGTCCTGCTGGTTGCTCAGCGCGAGGCCAGCAAGGACGATCCGGACAACGAAGACCTGTTCGCCATTGGTACCGTTGCCGAGATCATGCAGCTGTTGAAGCTGCCCGACGGTACTGTGAAGGTCCTGATCGAGGGTGAGTCTCGCGCAGACATTCGCGACATCTCCCTTGCCGAGGACGGCCACTCTCGGGCTGAGGTCGTGTTACGCTCCAGCGAGCCACTGAGCGAGCGCGAGCAGGAATCGCTGGTACGCGTGCTGCTCAATCAGTTCGAGCAGTACGTCAAGATGTCGAAGAAGGTACCCAACGAGGTGCTGAATTCGCTGTCTGGCATCGAAGATCCCAGCCGGCTTGTGGACACCATCTGTGCCCATCTGTCGTTGAAGATCGGTGACAAGCAGGAGCTACTCGAAATGGATCGCGTGCGCGATCGTATCGAGCACCTGATGGCACTGATCGAGGCGGAAATCGACCTGCTGCAGGTCGAGAAGCGTATTCGCTCGCGCGTCAAGGACCAGATGGAGAAGTCCCAGCGCGAGTACTATCTGAATGAGCAGATGAAGGCCATTCAGAAGGAGATGGGCGAGCTCGAGAACGCGCCGAACGAGGCGGACAAGTACGAGCAGGCCATCAAGGATTCCGGTATGCCGAAAGAGGCTGCCGACAAGGCCAACCAGGAGCTGGGCAAGCTGCGTATGATGTCGCCGTCCTCCGCCGAGGCGACGGTGGTGCGCTCCTATCTCGACTGGTTGGTCTCAGTGCCCTGGAAGAAGCGTACGCGGGTCAAGCACGATCTGCTGAACGCGCAGAAGGTTCTGGATGAAGACCACTATGGTCTTGATGAAGTGAAGGAACGCATTCTTGAGTACCTCGCGGTGCACAAGCGTGTGAAGAAGCTGAAGGGACCGGTGCTATGTCTGGTTGGGCCGCCCGGTGTGGGCAAGACCTCCCTTGGCAAGTCGATCGCTCGAGCCACCAATCGTAAATACGTGCGCTTGGCACTTGGCGGCGTGCGTGACGAGTCCGAGATTCGTGGCCACCGCCGTACCTATATTGGCTCGCTGCCTGGCAAGCCCATTCAGCGTATGGCCAAGGCAGGGGTAAAGAACCCGCTGTTCCTGCTTGACGAGGTCGACAAGGTCGGTATGGATCACCGCGGTGACCCGGCGTCGGCACTGCTCGAAGTGCTTGATCCCGAGCAGAACAACGCCTTCAGCGATCACTACCTCGAGCTCGACTACGACCTCTCTGAGACCCTGTTCATCTGTACCGCGAATTCGATGAACATCCCCGGGCCGCTGCTCGACCGGATGGAGGTGATTCGCCTGCCGGGCTACACCGAGGACGAGAAGCTGGCGATTGCCACCCGTTACCTGGTGCCCAAGCAGCTTGCTGCCAATGGCTTCAAGGAAGACGAGCTGGTGTACAGTGAAGCGTCGCTCCTTGAGTTGATCCGCTACTACACCCGCGAGGCAGGTGTTCGTGAGCTGGAGCGGCAGATTGCCAAGGTCAGCCGCAAGGTGCTGCGTGAGCGTCTCGAGAAAGAAGGCAAGGAAGGGGCGCTGGGCTCCCAGACGCTGGCGGCAGAGGATATCGAGACTTACGCTGGCGTGCGACGCTACAGCTACGGTCTGGCCGACAAGCAGGATCAAGTGGGGCGGGTGACCGGCCTTGCCTGGACATCGGTAGGCGGCGAGCTGCTCAACATCGAGTCGGTAGTAATGCCTGGCAAGGGGCGCATCAACAAGACGGGCTCTCTTGGCGATGTGATGAAAGAGTCCGTCAGTGCTGCCCAGACCGTCGTCAGGGCCCGTGCTGAAGCGCTGGGGATCGATCCGGAGCGTTTCGAGAAGGAAGATCTGCATATCCACGTGCCTGAGGGCGCGACTCCCAAGGACGGTCCCAGTGCTGGCATCGCCATGGTCACCGCGATGGTGTCCGCCTTCTGTAATCGTCCTGTGCGCTGTGATGTGGCCATGACGGGCGAAGTCAATCTCCGTGGCGAAGTCATGCCTATCGGTGGGTTGAAGGAGAAATTGCTGGCCGCCAGGCGTGGTGGTATAAAGACGGTGCTAATACCGGAAGAGAACCGCAGAGATCTCAAGGAAGTCCCTGATAACATCAAGGACGCCCTGACGATTCATCCGGTTCGCTGGATTGATGAGGTGTTGGAGGTCGCGCTGTCAAAAAACACGGATCATAATTCCGATGATTCGGTTTCGACGGATTCGACTGCAACTCACTCAATGGTCAGTACACACTAGTGACATTTTTTCCATGATTCCGGCCTGGAAATGCCGGAATCATGCGGATTGGCAAGGAAGGTTGCTTGACAGGTCTTTCGTCGCATTGCTATAAATTGTCGCCATGCTGCGATCGTGCCTGTCGGCCAAAAAATCGCCGTTTTGTATCTTTTTCTGTAATAGTCAAGGGGTGAAGTGTGAACAAGTCCGAGCTGATTGATGCCATTGCCGCGTCTGCCGATATTCCGAAGGCTGCTGCTTCCCGTGCGCTGGATGCCATGGTCGAGTCCGTGACCGAAACCCTGAAGAAGGGCGACAGCGTTTCACTGGTTGGCTTCGGCACCTTTTCCGTCAAGGATCGTGCCGCACGCACCGGTCGTAACCCGCAGACGGGTCAGCCGATCGAAATCAGCGCTGCCAAGGTGCCTAGCTTCAAGGCCGGCAAGGCTCTGAAGGATTCCGTCAACTGATTGACGAGTGACTGGCCTTGGGCCAATCCTCGCAACGTTGACACGAGCGTAGTGTCATCCGCTGACACTTCTCTCGCCAAGGGCGCATCGCTATCGCGGTGCGCCTTTTTCATGAGTTTGGGTGTGGTACCTTGACCGTTGTTGCCAGGCCAAGCGTAACCCCCAACCTTTCGCAGAGGCTTTCATGCTGCAGAGTATTCGCGACCGATCCCAAAGTTGGATCGCAAAGATCATTATCGGGGCCGTGGTCGTTACCATGGCGCTGTTCGGCGTAGAGTCGCTGATCGGTTTGTTTGGCCAGTCCGGTGACGAAGTGGCCAAGGTCAACGGCCAGCCAATCAATCGTCAGCAGGTCGAGGTTAACGTTCAGCGTGCCATGCGGGCCAACCAGGTGCCGGCTGACCAGGAGAGAGCGCTGCGTCGTGAGGTGCTTGAAGGGTTGATCAGCGATCGCCTGATGATCAGCTACGCGGAGTCCGGTGGTCTTGCGGTGTCCGACAATCAGCTGGATCAGCTGATCGTCAGTCGCCCCGAGTTTCACAATGCCGATGGTCAATTCGACCAGGAGCTATTCCGTCAGCGCCTTGCCAGTGTTGGGTATACACCGCTGTCGTTCCGCGAGCAGCTGAGCCGAGACGTGATGCGTGGCCATATTCAGCAGGGGTTGATCGCCAGCGACTTCACCTTGCCCGCTGAGCAGCAGCGTCTTGCCCAGTTGCAGCGTCAGACGCGTACCTTCCGCTACCACACCATGGATGCTAGTGAACTGGACCAGCAGGTCAGCGTCAGTGATGCTGAGATGTCTGCCTATTACAGTGAGCATCAGCAGGACTTCCTGCGCCCTGAGCAAGTCCAGCTTGCCTACGTGCTGCTTGATCAGGAGGCCATGGCGGCGGACGTGGAGGTCTCCGAAGACGAGCTCCGCGCGGCATGGGAAGCCAGCGCCGAAAACGCGGACCGTCGCGTTTCACACATCATGGTGACGTTTGGTGACGAGCGCACGCGGGATGAAGCCGAAGCGAGAATCGCCGACGTGCAATCGCGTCTGGATCAGGGAGAGGATTTCGAGACCCTGGCCGCAGAGTTTTCCGATGACACCACGACCAGCGATGCCGGCGGTGACCTGGGTGTCATCACCCGCGGCATTTTTGGTGATGAGTTTGAGCAGGCGGCCTTTGCCCTTCAGCAGGGCCAGGTATCTGACGTGGTGGAAACCGACAATGGTCTGCACCTGATCAAGGTGACGGAGCTGGACCGCCCTGACTTCGAGCAAGAGCGTGATCGACTCCGTGATCGCTTGGCTCAAGAGCAGGTCAGGGACGACTTCAACGACAAGGCTCAGCAGCTGATCGACGAGAGTTTTGCCGCAGATGATCTGCAAAGCGTAGCGGACGCCATCGGGGTGGATCTGGTCACCACGGACTGGGTCAGCCGCGATAGCGCCGAGGGCGTGTTGGCGGAGCCCGGCGTCATGGATCAGGCGTTTTCCGAGGAAGTGCTGGACGAAGGCTTCAATAGTGAAGTCATCGAGTTGGACGGCTCGCGTCGCCTGGTTCTGCGGGCGCTGGATCATCGCGATGCCACCACGCTGCCGCTGGAAGAGGTCAGCAGCGACGTCGAGGCGGCCGTTCGTGGCGCCAAGACTCGTGATGCGCTGATCGAGTTGGCATCCGAGCGTGTTGCTCAACTGCAGGGCGGGCAGTCGCTGGAACTTGATTGGCAGCAGGCTGATGCGATCAGCCGGCAGGACGCGCCCAGCGTGCCGGACGCCGTGCTGACGACGGCCTTCAAACTGCCTCATCCCCAAGAAGGTGGTGTCGTTTACGGTCGTGCAGTGGAGGGTGATCAGGTCACCCTGATAGCGCTGGATGCCATCGGCGAAGCACAGGGCAACCCGCAGATGGAGCAGTTTGTCTCCAGCATGGCCGAGCGCCTTCGCGCCCAGGCAATTCTTGATGGGCTGCTCAGCCACCTCGAGGAGGTGGGCGATATAGAGCGCTATTAAGCCAAGGTGGTGGGAGACGGGTGATACGGCCCCCGCCGCAACGCAGAACAAGGAGCACCCTAGGGTGCTCCTTTTCTATGGAGGGTTGATCCATCGAAGAGCATCATCGTCCCGGTGTTTAAACCGTGTGACAGGTGGGTTGTCACGGCGGGCTGTCACCTCGTTGCGGTGGTGCGCTAGCGCGATGGGCCGTGACATGATGACAGTCGTGAGAGGGCTCTGGCCATGCTTTATACCGTTATCTTCGCTGGCTGCCCATGGGTTTGAGGAGACCTTGTGTTAACCATGAAACCACTGAAAAGCGTGCCGACACACGTTGTCACGGGCTTTCTTGGCAGTGGCAAGAGTCAATTGATTCGTCATTGGATCGAGCAGAAGCCCGAGCATGAACGCTGGACCATTTTGGTCAATGAGTTTGGTCAGGTCGGGGTCGATCAGGCGCTGCTTGGTAAGACGCCGGGTGTACATGTCCAGGCAGTACCTGGAGGCTGTCTGTGCTGCCAGGTCGCCACGGTGTTTCGCTCGGTGCTGGTTCAGACACTCCGGCGTGAGCGTCCAGATCGACTGTTGATCGAGCCGTCAGGCCTGGGTCACCCCGCGGGGTTGCTCGAGGTATTGAGCTCCGGTGACTTGGCGGACGCGCTAACGCTGCAGGCAGTGGTGGCGGTCCTAGATCCCCGTCGGGTCGCTGACGCTCGGGTGGTGGCACATGACACCTTCAAGCAGCAGCTGAGCGTGGCCGATGCCTGGGTGCTGTCAATGACGGATCTTGTCCGTTCAGACGATCATGCGGTCTTTGAGCGTTGGCGAGAATGCCAGTCCCAGGTGCCAGGCGTCGTCATCCAGAGTGACCACCACGGGCTGCCGTTGAGTTGGTTGCTGGATCTTGCGCCACGCACTGCGCTTGCGGGTGCGCGTGGGGGAGCGAGGCCCGCTGAACACGCGCTGGTGGCGCGCTTGCCAAGCGAGGATGTCGAGCCAGTCTTGCCCTTGGCGGGTCCTGGGACTCGCCGTGAGGGGCAAGGACTAGGCTATCGTTCGGTCAGTTGGTGCTGGCACCCTGATGAATCTTTTGAGGAGCAAGGTCTGCATGGCTGGTGGCAGGGCTTGCCATCGCCATGTCGGGGCAAGGGGGTCATGCGTACCCTCGCTGGCTGGCTGGTGTTGCCAGCAGGGGAGCAGCGAGAGCGCTGGGGGCAGTGGCAGCAAGACTCGCGGCTAGAGCTCATCTGGCCTGTTGATCTGCCGATGGATATCGACGCCTTGAGCTCGGCGCTTGAGGCCTGTCGCGTGACGAAGTAAGGGAGGGCGTCAGCGTTTCCTGCCCATGGAAGCCGCTGGCGGCGTGTTGGTGCCGCCAGTGGTGTCTCGCCAGTGCAGACAGGCGGGGCCTGCGCACGATCGGTGTCTTGCTCAGAAGGTGAAGCGATTGAGAGCAGGAGCGCCATCGCCGTCGATGCGTACTTCCCACCCTTCGTTGCTCGACCAGTCGCCGATTACCATGCGTTGGCCCTGGGTCTTGCTGCCATCCGCCGCGGTGAGCGTCAGTGGATGCACGTCGGGCCTGTGCGTGTGTCCGTGGATCAGACGCTTTACATCATGCTGCTGCATCGCCGACAGGACTTCGTCAGGTGTCACGTCCATGATGTCGGCGGCCTTCGTGCTATTGGCTTCACCGGACTGCTGACGGAGTTGGCTGGCCAGCGCCAATCGCTCGGGAATCGGCATCGCAAGGATGGAAGCCTGCCACTGGGGATCCCTTGCCTTAACCCGGAAGGCCATGTAGGCCTCGTCCCGGGTGCAGAGGCTGTCACCATGCATCAACAGCGTCGGTTCACCGCCAAGCTCGATCCGCTGAGGGTCATTCAGCAAGGTGGCACCGGCTCGCTCGGCAAAGTCGCTGCCCAGCAGGAAGTCTCGATTGCCGTGCATCAGGTAGATGCGCGTGCCCCGATCGCTGGCTGCCTTGAGCTGGTCGGCGACCGCGCAGGCGAGGCGGGCATGGCCACTGGGGTCAGCATCCCCCAGCAGCATCAGGTCATCGCCGATCCAGGCGTCGAAGATATCGCCAAGCAGATACAGATCGACGTCGGTGCCGCGATTTTCCTCGAGCCACGCCAAAAATCCACGGGTAATGTCAGGGGCACCGGGGTGCAGATGGAGATCCGAGATCAGAAGTGTCGTCTTGCCCATGGCGTAATCCTTGACCCTCCAGGCCAAGCATGGGCCTGGAGAGGGCTGAGGTGGGTGTTTAGGCGTCGTCCTTGATATAGGCGCGCTGAATGATCACATCCTCGGCCGGGACGTCAGCGTGCATGCCGCGACGAGTGGTGGAGACACCCTTGATGCGATTGACGACTTCCATGCCCTCGACCACGCGGCCGAAGACGCAGTAGCCCCAGCCTTGCATGTTCTTGCCGGTATGATTCAGGAAATCATTGTCGGCAACGTTGATAAAGAACTGCGCAGTGGCAGAGTGGGGGTCCTGGGTCCGCGCCATGGCGAGGGTGCCAGTCACGTTCTTCAAGCCGTTGTCGGCTTCATTTTCGATCGGAGCGTGGGTCTGCTTCTGCTCGAAGTTGCTGTCGAAGCCACCGCCCTGGACCATGAAGCCGTCGATCACGCGATGGAACAGGGTGCCATCATAAAAGCCTTCGCGAACGTACTGCTCGAAGTTGGCAGCGGTTTTCGGCGCTTCGTCGTGGTTGAGCTCGATCGTGATGTCGCCGAAATTGGTCTGCAAGATGATCATTGAGTGGTCCTGTTGGGTGTGTTGTGCCTGTCGGCACCTTTCTCGTTCTCTGCACGGCTTGGCGCCGTGCCCTAGCGTGACGCTATAATAGCGGTTTTGCTTCGCAGCGCGAAGTCGGGGGGCGACCGCTAGCCCCTCAACGCCCGTACACCACCAGAGGTTGATCCATCAACATGACCACCGAGACAAGCAGCGCGCCGAATTTCATTCGCAACCAGATTCGCGAGGAAATCGAGAGCGGACAGTCGCAGAAGATCGTGACGCGCTTTCCCCCGGAGCCCAATGGCTTTCTGCATATCGGCCACGCCAAGTCAATCTGTCTCAATTTCGGGCTCGCGGAGCAATTCGGTGGTGACTGTCATCTGCGCTTTGATGACACCAACCCGGCCAAGGAAGAACAGGCCTATATTGACGCCATCAAGGAAGACGTCAGCTGGCTTGGCTTTCAGTGGGCGGGAGACATTCGCTTCGCCTCTGACTACTTCGATCAGCTGTACGCCTGGGCGCAGTATCTGATCCAGGAAGGCAAGGCCTATGTCGACGATCTGTCACCAGACGAGATTCGCGAATACCGCGGTACGCTGACCGAGGCTGGCCGCCCAAGCCCGTATCGCGACCGCAGTGCCGACGAGAATCTTGATCTGCTGGAGCGTATGCGCCAGGGCGAGTTCGCCGAAGGCGAGAAGGTGTTGCGGGCCAAGATCGACATGGCGTCGCCCAACATCAACCTGCGCGATCCGATCCTCTATCGTATTCGGCATGCCCATCACCACCAGACCGGAGACAAGTGGAAGATCTATCCTTCCTATGACTTCACCCACGGTCAGTCCGATGCCATTGAGGGGATTACGCACTCTGTCTGCACCCTCGAGTTCGAGGACCACCGTCCGCTGTACGAGTGGTTCTTGAATCAGCTGCCAGTGCCGACCAAGCCGCGCCAGATCGAGTTCGCTCGACTCAACCTCAACTACACGCTGACCTCCAAGCGTAAGCTCAAGCTGCTGGTGGACAATGGCATCGTCGAGGGCTGGGACGATCCGCGCATGCCGACCATCTCCGGCATGCGTCGGCGGGGCTATACCCCTGCGTCTTTGCGCAAGTTCTGCGAGATGATCGGGGTGACCCGCGCTGACGGCGGCCTGGTCGATATTGCCATGTTGACCCACGCCATCCGCTCGGATCTCGAGGACAATGCGCCTCGCGCCATGTGCGTGCTCAACCCGCTCAAGGTGGTGCTGACGAACGTGGACGAGCACCACGAGGAAGTCTACGAGGTGCCTGGCCACCCCGCCCGTGAAGATATGCCGGTGCGCAAGATCCCGTTTAACCGGGAGCTGTGGATCGACCGCGACGACTTCATGGAAGAGCCGCCCAAGAAGTTCTTCCGTCTGGCGCCCGGGAAGGAAGTCCGCCTGCGCAACAGTTACGTCATACGTTGCGATGAGGTTATCAAGAACGCGGAGGGCGAGATCGAGGAACTGCGCTGCAGTGTTGACTTCGATACCTTGGGCAAGAACCCGGAGGGACGTAAGGTCAAGGGCGTCATCCACTGGGTAAGCGCGCGTCATGGCGTTCCTGTGGAAGTTCGCTTGTACGACAACCTGTTCCTGGTCGAGCAGCCAGACAAGGACAAGGACGCGGATTTCCTCGATCACCTGAACCCAGAGTCGCTGGTGACCGTGAAGGGGATTGGTGAACCGAGCTTGGCCAATGCCGACAATGAAGACCGCTACCAGTTCGAGCGAGTGGGGTACTTCTGCGCCGATCGTCACGACAGCCGTCCAGACCACCTGGTGTTTAACCGCACGGTCGGTCTGAAAGACACCTGGGCCAAGATGCAGAAGAAGGGCTGACATGCAGATCTACAACACGCTGACCCGTACCAAGGAAGTCTTTACACCGATTGAGCCCGGCAAGGTTCGGATGTATGTCTGTGGCATGACGGTGTATGACTTCTGCCATCTTGGCCACGCTCGCGTGATGGTGGCCTTTGACGTCATCAGTCGCTACCTGCGTCATCGTGGCTATGATGTCACCTACGTCCGCAATATCACCGATATCGATGACAAGATCCTGCGTCGCGCCGAGGAGAACGGCGAAAGCATCGGCGAGCTGACCGAGCGCATGATCGATGCCATGCATGAGGACGAGGGCCGCCTGTTCGTTCAGCGTCCTGACCAGGAGCCGCGAGCTACCGGTCATGTTGCCGAGATCATTGCCATGATCGAGGTGCTGATCGACAAGGGCTTTGCTTATGCTCCGGGCAACGGTGATGTCTATTATCGGGTACGCAAGTTCGAGAATTACGGCAAGCTCAACAACCGTAATCTGGATGAGATGCGTTCGGGCGCCCGCGTCGAGGTGGACGAGCACAAGGAAGATCCTCTCGACTTCGTGCTATGGAAAGGGGCCAAGCCCGGCGAGGCCAGCTGGACGTCGCCGTGGGGCGAAGGTCGTCCCGGCTGGCACATCGAGTGCTCTGCCATGTCCACCTGCTGCCTGGGCAATACCTTCGACATTCATGGTGGGGGGCCGGACCTGACCTTCCCTCATCACGAGAACGAAATCGCGCAGAGCGAGGCGGCAACCGGCCAGCGTTACGTCAATACCTGGATGCATGCCGGGGCGGTCAGGGTCGATAGCGAGAAGATGTCCAAGTCCCTGGGCAACTTCTTCACGATCCGCGAGGTGCTCGAGCAACACGACCCCGAGGTCGTGCGTTTCCTGTTGGTGGCAAGCCATTACCGCAGTGCTATCAACTATGCGCCCGACGCCCTGGGTGAAGCGCGCAAGTCCCTCGAGCGCTTTTATACCGCGCTTGATGGCATCGAGCTTCCTGCAGAAATCGAAGTGGGGCCGGGTGACTATGCCGCGCGCTTTACCGCTGCCATGGATGACGATTTCAACACGCCCGAGGCCCTGTCTGTGCTGTTCGAGCTGGTGCGCGAACTCAATCGTGCCCGCAAGGAGGCGGAGCAGAGCGATGCCAGCACCACGAGCGCTGACGTGGCCGGTCTGGCCCTCGAGTTGAAGCGACTGGGGGGAATACTGGGCCTGTTGACGCAGGACCCGGCTGCGTTCTTGAGAGGGGGGGCTGTCGATCTGTCTGACGATGAGATCAATGCCCAGATCACTGCGCGCGCCGAGGCGAAGAAGGCTCGCGATTTCGCTGAGGCGGATCGTATCCGCGATGAACTGGCGGCTCAGGGGATCATTCTCAAGGACTCCCGTGAAGGCACCCACTGGGTGGTGGATCGCGGCTGACTGTCGGCCTGGCGACAATGGCGTCAGGCCGGGCTTCGCGGTGGTAGTGGTACCTGGTGAGGCCAGCTGTCGTCGACCACAAAGATGCGTCGTCCGCTCAACGCGGACGGCGCGTTTTTGTAGGCAGCTTGCCCGCCGCGATCGATGGCAAGAATGTCCTGCTCCACACGGGCAGGGTCATCACACAGCATGACCTGCACGGGAAAGGCGTAGGTGGCGAAGTGGGCGGCCAGGGATCGACTCAGGGTGCTGCGTGGCATCCATTGTGTCGGGGGAGGTGGCGCCAACCAATGGGGCTTGGTCAGGCATGCGCCGAAGCGCAGCGTGGCATGCTGGCGGCATAGCTCGCCCCAGTGACGCCAATGACACCAGATACCCTCGAGAACATGATCGTTCGCCTGTCGAGGAGGCGGCATGTGATGCTGCCATGGGTAAAAAAGCACGCCTGGCATGGCCAGACGGGCCTTGATGGTGTCCTCGATGGGGGGTGGGTTCGGAGCACCGCCTGAATGTCCCTTGCTGCTCGCCAGTGCTTCATTCAACAGCTGTCGCCGGTGTGGTGTGGACAGTAGCGCAAGTTGATGACGCTCCAGGTGGGTCAGCTTCAGGGCCAGGCTGTCGAGCCCCCCGGGGCCGATCCATCTGCTGGTGTCATCCTGGCGGCCTGGCCCTTCTGGCAGGCCGAGAAAATACTTGATGGCAACCTCCAGATGGATCAGGCCGCCGGCGGTATCACGATAGAGCAGGTCCAGCTCGCCAAGGGTTCGGCGGTCCTCTCGAATAGGCACATTGTGTGCCACTAGTTCGGTGCCCGGTGCCGTGGCCAGCAAAAACTGCCAAAGCGCTTCATGATATTGTCCAAGCCGAGGTAATAACCCCAAGTGGGTGTCCGTGGTCGCAATGGGCAGCGGGTCAAGTGCCTGCAACAGCAGCTGGTGGCGGGCTTTGCGGGTGTGAAGGCCGAGCTCGTCAAGGGTCGGGCGGCCACCCCAGCGTGAGCGCACCAGGTCTGGTGCTTCCAGCAACCAGGCCAGATCACGGCCGGTCGGCGTCAGCGAGTTGACCGCACCCGACTGAAGGGAATGCGGCGTTGAGGATTGGCGGGGCGTGTGTCCCGGCCGATTGGCGCTTGCGGTCTGGCGTGGTGGCATGGTGGACTCACGTTGGCAGAACGTCCTGCAGGCGTTGGGTCATCTCCATATACTTCAGCATACATTCACATGGAATCAGGTGAGAATAATGAAGCGTCCCTTAGTGTCGGCCGCAGTGGTGGCCACGATGTTGAGCTCTGCCGTGGCTACGCAGACCTACGCAGATGATGCTCTGGTGGTGTCGTCCAAGATTGATACCGAAGGGTCCGTTCTTGGCCAGATGATCCTGCAGCGTCTGTCGGCGGCAGGCCTGGAGGTCGAGGATCGACTGCAGCTAGGCGGCACCAGCATCGTGCGTGAGGCGCTGCTCAATGGCGAGATCGACATTTACCCGGAATACACCGGCAATGGCGCCTTCTTTCATGACATGACCGACAGCCCCGTGTGGCACGATGCGCAACAAGCCTACGATACGATGAAGGCCAAGGATGCCGAGTTGGGCCTGGAATGGCTTACCCCCGCGTCGGCCAACAATACCTATGCGATCAGCGTGCGCGGCGACGTCGCCAGGGAAAACGGACTCGAGACCCTGGAGGACATGGCGAGCTTTATCAATGACGGCGGCGACTACAAGCTGGCCGCCAGTACCGACTTCGTTGAATCTGCCTTCGCCCTGCCTGCCTTCGAAGCGGCCTATGGATTCTCCCTCGACGATGACGACCTGCTGGTGCTTTCCGGTGGTAATACCGCTGCCACCATGCGGGCTGCGGCGCAACAGACCAGCGGCGTCAATTCAGCGATGACCTATGGCACCGATGGCGGCCTGCAGGCGCTGGACCTGGTCGTGATGACGGACACCAAGGGGGTGCAGCCGGTGTATCAGCCAGCTCCGGTGATTCGGCGTGCCGCCCTGGATAACCACCCTGAGATCGCCGCAGCTCTGGCACCCGTATTCGAGTCGCTGAGCCTGGAAACCTTGCAGCGCCTGAATGGGGATGTGGCCGTCAATGGCCTCGATCCTGCCAAGGTGGCAGCAGATTATCTGGCGACCCTCGAGGACTGATCCATTATCACGACAGTGGCAAGCCGCCGTGGCGGCAATATCGTGTTGCTGACATTGATGGCGCTGGGCCTGATCGCATGGTGGAGCTTGCCGGTGGCCAGCAGCGCTCCCAACCGCATCGTCCCGGGTGACGCTGTCTATGCCTGGCAAGTGGCGGGGCCGGCGATGGCTGTGCTGGCGAGTCTTCCCATGGCCTTGGCGGGCTGGGTCGCGCGCCAGCCCGATCCAGGATGGCGTTCACTGGGACTCGTGCTGCTGGCACTGTTGGGCCTGCCGTTATGGCTAGTGCTGTGCGTTCATCAACTTGTCGACCCGCAGCTGCCACAGGCGCGCTTGGGAATCGGGGCGGGAGCCTGGTGCACGCTGTTCGTGCTGTTGCTGGCGCTGTTGGATCTGAGGACTCGCCAGCGCTGGCCTGCAGGGCTGTATATCGCATGCCTCTGCGTACCGCTGGTTGTCACCGCGCTATGTCTTCCTCTTGGTCTCGATCGTCTCGCCCTGTGGCAGGAGTATCGGGGGCGGGCGGACGACTTCTGGCTAGCGGTGGGGGAACACCTGTTGCTGGTCGGGGCGACGGTGGCGCTTAGCCTGGCATTGGGCGCTGCACTGGCCCTGTTGATGCGTCGCCTTCCAGCGCTGCAGCGCGCCGGGTTTGGGGTGCTCAATTTCATGCAGACGATTCCCAGCCTGGCCCTGTTTGGGCTGCTGTTAGGGCCCCTGGCCTGGGCCGCGCAGCGTTTTCCGTGGCTGGATCAGCTCGGTATCAGTGGCATCGGTTGGGCGCCGGCCTTGGTGGCTCTGGTGACCTATAGCCTGTTGCCGATGGTGCGTAATACCTTTGTGGCGCTGGAGGGTGTCGATCGTGGAGTGATTGAGGCGGCACGAGGCATGGGCATGAGTCGAGGGCAGATGTTCTGGCAGGTGCGCTTGCCATTGGCGCTGCCGGTACTGCTCGAAGGCGTGCGGATTACCACGGTGCAGGCTATCGGCCTGACGGCGGTGGCCGCGCTGATCGGTGCCGGCGGGCTTGGACGTTTTATTTTCCAGGGATTGGGGCAAGCGGCGATGGACCTGGTGCTGCTCGGAGCACTTCCCATCCTGGTCATGGCCATGCTGGCCGATGGTGTGTTGGGTAATCTTTCACGGCGTCTTGGTCGGGGAGTCACACGATGATCGAACTCATTCATATCACTAAGCGGTTCGATCATACCGTGGCGGTCGATGATGTTTCGCTGAAAATAGACGGCGGTGAGTTTTGCTGTCTGGTGGGGACGTCAGGCTGCGGTAAGTCGACCACGTTGAAGATGATCAATCGATTGATTGAACATAGCGAGGGTGAGATTCACATCGACCAAAAGCCCATTCGCAGTTTTCGCGAGGACGTACTCAGGCGCCGTATTGGCTATGCGATTCAGAGCACTGGGCTGTTTCCTCACTGGACGGTCGCTCGCAATATTGGTCTGGTGCCGCGTCTGCTCAAGTGGCCGAAGTCGCGCATCGATGCTCGGGTAGAGGAGTTGATGTCGTTGCTTGGCCTGTCCATGGCCGGCTACGCCGACAAGTATCCGGACCAGCTGTCCGGGGGACAGGCTCAGCGAGTGGGCGTGGCCAGGGCATTGGCAGCGGACCCGGACATTCTGCTGATGGATGAACCCTTTGGCGCCCTGGATCCGATCACCAGGGAGACACTGCAGCTGGAGCTGCGGGATCTCCAGGCGCGGCTGGGCAAGACCATTGTCTTCGTGACTCACGATATGGATGAGGCGCTGCGGCTGGCGGATCGCCTGGTGGTGATGCATGAAGGCCGCATCGTTCAGCAGGGCCATCCGCTGCAGCTACTGCGCGAGCCTGCCAATGACTTTGTCGCTTCGCTGTTGGGTGGGGAAGACCGTGGTCTCAAAGAGGCTGCGCTGTTGCCCGTCAGCGAGCGAATGGTGCCCCTTGGGGCAGGTGGGGTGGCTCGTGAACGCATCGATCAGACCGCTTCGCTTCGCGAGGCACTGTCGGTCATGCTGTGGCGGCGAGTCGAGCGGCTGGCGGTTGTCGATGACGACGACATCCCGATCGGTGAGCTTAACTTCCGGCGCCTGGTGGGAGCCCGCGTCAATGACTGATGTCCTGACACGACGTTGGCTGATGCCTTTCGTATGGTGCGCGCTATTGCTGGTCGGCTGTCTGGCCATGTCCCTGTTCGAACCCGTCTTTCGTTGGCTTGAGCCCGACAGCCGAGACGTGGTTTACGCTCGGGTGGACTTTCTCGTCTTGCTGGGCCGTCATTTGTTGGTGGTGACCATCGCAGCTGCGTTGGCCACGCTGTTGGGCGTGCTAGGCGCGATTGCCGTTACCCGCCCGGCCGGGCGAGAGTTCCTGCCACTGGTCGCGCAAGTGGCATCGCTGGGCCAGACGTTCCCCCCCGTAGCGGTGCTGGCGCTGGCGGTACCGGTACTTGGCTTCGGCACCTTGCCCATCGTGGTGGCGCTGTTGCTTTACGGTTTGTTGCCCATCGTGCGTAACACCCTGGCCGGTATCGAGGGTATCTCACCTTCGGTACTGGAGGCGGCCCGGGGGATGGGCATGACCGGCGGCCAAATCCTACGCCAGGTGGAGCTTCCGCTGGCTGCGCCGGTCATCCTGGCGGGTATTCGCACCTCCGTGACGATCAATATCGCGACGGCAGCCCTGGGAGCCACGGTCGGTTCGAGCAACCTCGGTGATCCCATCATCTCTGGCATCGTGAACGGCAATACGGCTTACATCGTGCAGGGTGCCTTGTTGATCGCACTGCTGGCGTTGGCAGTCGATAGCGTGTTCGCACGACTTTCCTCGCGTTAGACGTTCTACGCTCGTTAGACGTTTCCCTACCGTTCGACGTTCTTCTTCTCCCGCTGGCGCACCGACGGCCTGCCTTGCAGGCTGTTTGGACGGTGCGTCTGTTCGTAGGCTGCCGGAGCTATTGCTGAAGGCTGGGTGGTTCCCAGCATGATGTTCTGGCTATCACGCTAACGACCGCTGTTATCGCCTAGATTTTCGACCAAAGTCGTGGCTAGTCACGTGAATCAGTTTACGTTAACGTCAACAACGTGCGTTGACCCCACTATGGGCGATCCCCTGGTAGGGGGAAGAAATAACGACAACACTGCCCCCATAAGGGGCAAAGGAACAGCGCGATGACAACGACCGCACAAACGCACAGCCCGGACTTTCTGGCTGGCGACGAATATTCGATTGCAACCTATGCCGTTCTTTCTCAGGACGGCACCCTGTACAACGGCGCCGAAGGCCCGGCACTGGAGCGTGACCAGGCATTGCGTATCTATCGTGCCATGCTGGCCACGCGGGTTCTGGACGAGCGTATGTTGGCGGCTCAGCGCCAGGGACGCCTCAGCTTCTACATGCAATGCACCGGGGAAGAAGCCGCTGTCATCGGCAGCGCCGCGGCCCTGGATGACGCTGACATGATCATGGCCCAGTACCGGGAGCAGGGCGCCCTGATGTACCGAGGGTTCAGTTTTGATGAGTTCATGAATCAGCTGTTCGGTAACGAGCTGGACTATGGCAAGGGACGCCAGATGCCGATCCACTATGGGTCGCGCAAGCTGCACTACATGACCATCTCGTCGCCGCTGGCGACTCAGATTCCCCAAGCCACGGGTTTTGCCTATGGGCAAAAGTTGGCCGGCGATGGCCTGTGCACCATTGTCTATTTTGGCGAGGGTGCCGCGTCAGAGGGCGACTTCCACGCAGCCCTAAACATGGCTGCAGTGCATGAAGCGCCGGTCATCTTCTTTTGCCGCAATAACGGCTATGCCATCTCTACCCCATCCGTCGAACAGTTTGCCGCCGATGGGGTGGCACCTCGAGCCCTGGGTTATCGCATGCATGTGATCCGGGTCGATGGCAATGATGTGCTGGCGGTCTACCGGGCCACCGAGCTGGCCAGAAAGATCGCGGTGGAAGACAACAAGCCGGTATTGATCGAAGCCATGACCTACCGTCTGGCGGCCCACAGTTCTTCGGATGATCCCTCCGGCTACCGCTCGCGCAAGGAAGAGGACGCCTGGCGCGCCAAGGATCCGATCCGTCGCATGCAGCTGTGGCTCGAAGCCCAGGGCTGGTGGGACGAAGAGCAGGAGAAGGCGCTGCAGGACCAACTGCGGCGTGAGGTGCTCGACACCATGAAGCGCGCCGAGAAGCGGCCGCCACCTCCCATCGACTCGATGGTCACCGATGTATATGCCGATGTGACGCCTGCCTTGCAGCGTCAGCTTGATGAGTTGAAGCGGCACGTCCGTCGCTATCCCGATGCGTACCCCCGGGGAGCGCGTTCCCTGGATCCTGCGTTAGGCCAGGATGATGACAGCCAGGGAGGAGACTGACATGCCTACCATCAACATGCTGCAGGCCATCAACCAGGCACTCGACATTGCCATGGCCGAAGACGACAACGTGTTGTGCTTCGGCGAGGACGTGGGAGGCTTTGGCGGGGTCTTCCGTGCCACCAGTCATTTGCAGGAAAAGTACGGCAAGGCGCGCTGCTTCAACACCCCGCTGGTCGAGCAGGGGATCATCGGCTTTGCCAACGGTCTCGCTGCCCAGGGCTCGGTGCCAGTGGCCGAAATCCAGTTCGCCGACTACATCTTTCCGGCGTTCGACCAGATAGTGAATGAAACGGCCAAGTTTCGCTTTCGTTCAGGGGACCTGTTCAATGTCGGTGGGATGACCATTCGGACTCCCTACGGCGGCGGCATTTCAGGCGGGCTCTATCACTCCCAGTCCCCTGAGGCTTATTTCGCCCACACCCCGGGGTTAAAGATTGTCGTACCCCGTAATCCCTATGAGGCCAAGGGACTGCTGCTGGCTGCGATCCGGGATCCGGATCCTGTGCTGTTCTTCGAGCCCAAGCGCCTGTATCGCGCCTCGACCGGTGACGTGCCTGAAGGCGATTATCAGCTGCCTATCGGGGAGGCTGAGGTAATCAAGGAGGGAGCCGACGTCACAGTGCTGGGCTGGGGCGCCCAGATGGAGGTCATCGAGCGTGCGGTCGAGATGGCAGAGAAGGAAGGCATCTCCTGTGAGGTCATTGACCTGCGCACCATTCTTCCCTGGGATGAGGACACGGTGGTCGAATCCGTGCTCAAGACCGGCCGGCTGGTGATTACCCATGAGGCGCCTCGCACCGGTGGTTTCGCCGGCGAGATTGCGGCGACGATCCAGGAGCGCTGCTTCCTCTATCTGGAGTCGCCGATTCGACGGGTGACCGGGCTGGATACGCCATTTCCGCTGATCCTGGAGAAAGAGTACCTGCCCGATAACTTGAAGATCTATGAAGCCATCACCGCCTCACTCCACTACTGAGACGGCGCCGGGAGAGTCACGAAATGACGGAATTCAAGCTTCCTGACATCGGCGAAGGGATCGTCGAGTGTGAGGTCATGGAGTGGAAGATCGCCGAGGGCGATCGCATCGAAGAGGATCAGCCGGTCGTCGAGGTCATGACCGACAAGGCGCTGGTGGAGATTACCGCTCCCGAGGCTGGCGTGGTCACTCGCCTGCATGTGGCCAAAGGGGAAATGGCGCGTGTTCATGCTCCGCTTTTTGCCTATCAGGGTGACTCGGAGGCTGCTGCTGGCGATGCCGACGAGGCGGGCGGTGATGCGCTCAATGGACAGCAGGACGCGGCCTGCTCCGCAGAGACTGCGCCTGCTGCCACAGCGTCGAACAGACGCCGGGTGGACTTTGTGCTGCCGGACATTGGTGAGGGCATCGTCGAGTGTGAGGTGGTCGAATGGCACGTGGCTGTCGGTGACTCGATCTGTGAAGACCAGCGCCTGGTCGACGTCATGACCGACAAGGCTATGGTCGAGATCACCGCCCCCGAGGACGGTGTGGTCGAGGCGCTGTATGCAGAGAAGGGCGACATGGCGAAGGTACATGCGCCGCTGTTCGGGTATCTTGCCGATGGCGTGGAAGAAGGGCCCGCTGGGCCAGCCGCGCAGGCAGCTCCCGCTGACAGCGCCGAGTCCCGGCCCACCGCGGAGGGATCGAGCGCATCAGCAACCATCGCTGGCGCGGCCACTCGCGAGCAGCGCGCTCATGAAGCGCGGGGTGCTGGGCGCGGAGCCTTCGGCCGAGTGCCGGCCAGTCCGGCAGTGCGCAGGCTGGTGCGGGAGCATCAACTTCGTCTGGAAGAGGTGCCAGGCAGTGGTCGCGACGGTCGCGTGCTCAAGCATGATGTACTGGCCTTCCTGGAGCAGGGGCAGCAGGTGGACGACCAGCAACACCGTGACGCTTCGCATCAGCCCGTCCAAGCGGACCGCTCTGAGTCGTCGGCGGTGGAGCGCAGCGAGCCATTGCGCGGCGTGCGTGCAGCCATGGCAAAGCAGATGGTCACGGCGGCCAGTACGGTTCCCCATTTTCAGTATGGGGAGGAGATCGATGTCACCGAGCTTCTGGCGCTGCGTGAGAGGTTGAAACCTGTCGCGGAGAAGCAAGAGATACGGCTGACAGTGATGCCATTCTTCATCAAGGCGCTGGCGCTGGCATTGAAGGACTACCCGATTGTGCAGGCGAGACTTGATGATCAGGTCACCCAGATTCTTTACCCCAGCCAGTGCAATGTGGGCATGGCGGTAGATGGCAAGGCCGGCTTGATGGTACCGAATATCAAGGGGTGTGAACGCCTGACGCTGCTCGAGATTGCCGGTGAGGTACAGCGACTTACCTCCGCGGCGCGGGAAGGGCGCGTGTCCGCGTCAGATCTCAAGGGCGGGACCATCAGTATCTCCAATATTGGCGCGATCGGGGGTACCTATGCGGCGCCTATCATCAACGTACCCGAGTCTGCGATTGTTGCCATCGGCAAGACCCAGTGGCTACCGCGTTTTGATGACGCGGGCAATGTGATGCGGCGCGCCATCATGACGGCGACCTGGGCGGGCGACCATCGCTTGCTTGACGGTGGCACCATTGCACGCTTCTGCAACGCCTGGAAGGGGTATCTTGAAGCCCCTGAAAGCATGTTGCTGCACCTGGCCTGATCAGGTTCACTGTAGGCTACCTGGGGCCAGGCGTGAGGCGCGCCTGGCGCCTGGGGTAGGGTGGAGGAAGCACCATGGCCCCAGCACCGTTGCAGCAGTTCTACATTCCGGAAGATCAGTCCATCTACCTGTTGAGTCAGGACGATGCACGCAAGCTGAAGGAATGGGTCGCGCTGTGTCAGCAGCAGCTGGAGCAGCTGGGCTATCGACAGATCGAGCTGATCGGCAAGGGTGCCTACGGGTTTGTCTTCGCCGGCATCAGCGCCGAGCAGCACCACTACGTCTTCAAGTTCACCCGGGTAACCTTGCCCCAGCACCTGCAGGACAGGCTGGAGGAAGAAGCCTTCATGCTTGAACAGGTGGTCCATCCCCGAGTGCCTGCCCTGGTGGCCTATCAGCGGGTGCGGCATCAGCCCATCCTGGTGATGGAACGTGCACCAGGACTCAATCTCGAAGAAGTCTCGCTGCAACAAGGGCGCCTGTCGCCGCGTCTGGTGATACGGATTGCCACTCAGCTGGCCGATATCCTGCGTGAGCTGCGACGGGAGACAACTCCCGCGGGGGCGCCACGGCGGCCAGTCGTGCATGGCGATATCAAACCCTCCAACCTGGTCTTCGATGCCCGCGACGAGACGGTGGCGCTGATCGACTGGGGCTCTTCGGTCTTTGCTCAGCTGGATGCCCGACGCCAGTTTGTCAGCGCCAATGTGATGGAACTGATGTCAGACAACCTGCAGCAGACCAATGCCCGTCTAGGCGACGTCTACTTCATCGGTGAAGAGCAGCTGGGAGGGGCCCTGTCATCGCCGCGATTTGACGAGCAGGGTGCCGCCGGGACCCTTTATGCGCTGGCGTCCGCACAATCCTGCCGGTTTGGTCATCGCGCTATTCCGGCGACCTCGTTGGGTCTTCCGATGGAGTTTGCCAGGACCCTGGATGGCATGCTCGACCCTGACCCAGAGGTCAGGGTCAAGGCGGGTGATCACTTTATCGCCGAGATGCCGCGGATGGGACGCCTGGTCATGCTGGAGCTCCCCTTGCCACAGGAATCACCGCTGGTGCCGGTGTGGAGTCGTCCCGCCCGACGGGAGATTGACACGGTGGTCTACAGCTCACGCAAGGCCTTTCTGCGGGAAGAGGGGGTCGAGGAGACCCTGGCCGACGTCAACGACGTCCAGCTTGACCGCTACTACCGTAACTTCATGCAGGGCATGGGGGAGACAGAGAAGGCGTTTCTGGCAGCGGTCAGCCGGCTGGGCAAATACCCTGTCGTGGGAGGACTCGCCGTTCGTTGGGAAGCGGATGGCGTCTACATCGACTCGTCGCTGAACGTACATGACCCGCAGGTGAAAGTGGCGTTCGTGGCCGCCGTCAACAACATGGTCACGCTGGCGCGCGCGATACACCGCCGGGGCATCTTTAAAAGCTGTCTGTTCAACGCAAGAGACACCTTGCATCTGGAACGCAGCTCTCCCGAACATCCTTTCGTGGTGGACCCGGGGCTTGCCCTGTCCTACGAGGTCAGTGCCGTCCCTGAGCTGGAGGATCGCTCTCGCCTGCACAGCTACTTTGAAGATGGTCCCGATCCTGAAGAGCTACTGGTGTTACCCGACGCCATCATCAGTTCGCTGCAGGCGCTCAATGATATTCATCACACCGGAATGATCATCTTCGAGGTGCTGCCTTCACACCTGAAAATTCATCATCACTACCGATTGCTGGATCCGTCGAGAGAGCAGCAGTTCAGGGACTGTCTGGAAGATATTGTGGATGCGGTGAAACTGATAGAAGGGTTGGGCATCTCAGGATTCATGAAGATGCCGTACAAGGATACCCGGTTCTTCCCCCATGTGGCCCGTCAGCCCGAACGCTACTATCCCCGAGACCCCCGTGCCGCTCTGGCGCGAGCGCAAGAGTCCCGGGAAAGGACGACGCTGGCGAAAGGTCAGGCGCCTAGCCCGCTTTCTCGCAGCAGTTGATCAATGGAGCGTTCGGCGCGCTCGCTGCCGGCGCCCTGCTGTGCCAGCTCTGCCTCAAGTACCTCGGCACCCTCGCTGACCAGACGCTCGATCAGAGCCGCCTTGGTCATGCCCGTGCGCTCTGCCAGTAGGTCCAGGCGAGCCTCCAGCTCCCGTGAAAATCTCAGTAAGTGGGGCATGATGTCTCTCCGGTAGCGACGCAAGCGTCATACATGTTCATGGAAAGCATAGGATTACCCGATGACACTGCGGTGACAAGCCCTAAGGAAACAATGAATGCCTGCACCGCCGATTCGCTGCGTTACGCGCTGCTCGAACTCCCCATCTCTACCGCCTAGGCTCCGGATTCTGCGCTGCGGGCGCCTTTCGCCGCTCAGCTGATGCACGCAGCGCGTCCCTAGCGATGATGGACCTTGCAGCCGCCGCTGTCTTCCTCACCTCCGAGGTAGCAGCGCCGGCCCAGTCGGGGGGAGTCAGGCTTCAGCTCAGTCCACGTTTGGCCATCACGTCGGTGATGATGGGTACCGGGGTCATCAAATGGTCCCGCATCATCTGTCGCGCTTTCTGCGTGTGTCGTGACAGCACTGCCTCGGTCAGTGCTGCGTGCTCATCGCGTTTGGCGGCCAGGGCCTGGCTCGAGAAAACGGTCTCGCGCAGCCACAGGTGTCGATAGCGCTCTACCTGGTCGAACAGTGCTTCGCGCACCTGCATCAGGTGAGGTGAGTTGCAGCCGGCCACAATGGCACTGTGGTACGCCTTGTGGCGCTTGTCCCACAGGTCCAGCAGCTCATCAGAGGAGCTGACGCTTTCCACCTTGGCCAGGGTATGGGCGGTGGCAATGATATTGGCTTCCCAGCGATCATCGCCACGCTGAATGGCCAGTTCGAGCATCAGTCCCTCAAGTTGGGCACGGGCGTCGTAGAGATCTGCCAGCTCCGCCAGGGACATGGGGGCTACGCGATAGCCGCGCTGGCTGATCGCCACCACCAGGCGATCAGCGACCAATTGGGAGAGCGCTTCCCGCAAGGGACCGACGCCCAGCTCATAACGCTCCTTGAGTCCCGCCATGAGGAGTTTTTCCCCGGGCGCGAAGGTGCCCCGAATAATGTCTTGCTTCAGCCAGCGGTAGGCGCTGATGGCGAGGTTCTGCTTGGGTGAGTCTTCCATCTCGTGGCCCGTCCATGTATCACGCCGCCATCTTACCTGAATGGCGCAGCGCTCGACATTCGCCTAAGGCCTTGGGTGTGCCGACGGGTTAGGCATTGGCCCGGGTGTCGTTCAGGGGGCTGGTTCAGAGTGTCTCAGTCTCGCGGGCGCCGCAGTTCGGACCAGGCCGCAAAGGTGCTCAGAAACACTCGCCCGGTCAGGGCATCGAGGAAGTCGGAATGCTTCAGACGGTCCATGACCGGCCCCTTGACCTCGGCCAGGTGCAGCGTGACCCGTGAGTCCTTGAGTCTGGCGTTGATGGCGTCAAGGCTCTCCAGCGCGGAAGCGTCGATCAGGTTGACGGCGGAACAGATCAGCACGACATCGCTGAGCTCCGGGCGTTGGGTCACCAGCGAGTAGAGCGTGTCCTCCAGATAACGTGCGTTGGCGAAGTACAGGCTCTCATCGACGCGAAACAGCGCCAGGTGACTGACAGTCTCGACCTCGTGACGGGTGACCGAGCGGAAATGCTCGCTGCCGGGGATGCGCCCCACGATAGCGCTATGGGGCTTGCTGGTGCGATACAGGAACAAGGCGATGGACAGGCTGACCCCCGCGATGATGCCGGCCTCGACACCTTCCACCAGGGTCAGCAGCATGGTCACCGCCAACGCTGAAAAGTCGCTGCGTGAGTAGCGCCATGTCTGGCGCAGTAGCGGAAGGTCCACCAGCGTGAGAATTGCCACGGTGATGGTCGCGGCAAGCGTTGCAATCGGCAGGTGCTCGAGCAGCGGGGTCAATGCCAGGGTCACCGTGCCAATGCCAAGCGCCGCAAACAGGCCAGCCATGGGCGTGCGGGCACCGGACTCCTGGTTGATGACCGTGCGTGACAGTCCTCCCGTGACCGGCATGCCCGCACTGAAGGCAGCGGCCAGATTGGCTGCCCCCAGGCCGATCAATTCCTGGTTGGGTGCGATACGTTCACGGCGCTTGGCGGCCAGCATCTGGGCCATGGAGATCGATTCGACGAAGCCCACCACGCTGATCAGCATGGCGGGTACCAGCAACGCGTGCCATAGCGGCAGATCAATGTTCGGCATGGCGAGGGAGGGTAGACCAGCGGGGATCTGACCTACGGTGGCGACCCCGTAGCGGGCCAGGTCAAGCTGCCAGCTGAGGAGCGTCGTCACTACCACCGCCACCACCGGACCCGCCTTGACCAGCAACCTGGCCAGGCCCTCAGGTAGCCGCAGCGCGGTCAGGGCGGCCACGCCGTATCCGCGCATCAGCCATAGCGACAGCAGGGTCGAGGCGCCTACCGCCAGGGTCGGCCAGTTGATGTGATCCAACTGCTGTACCTGATGGGTGATCAGCGCCAATGCGGTGTAGCCGCCGGCATCAATGCCGAGCAAGTGCGACAGCTGGCTGATCGCGATCAGCAGGCCTGACGCCGACAGAAACCCTCCGATGACCGGGTGGCTCAGGAAATTGGCGAAGAAGCCAAGACGCAGAAAGCCCATCAGCGTTAGCATGAGGCCGGACAGCAGGGCCAGGACCAAGGCGGCTTCGATATACGCGGATGTCCCCTGGGTTGCCACATTGGACAGCGCCGCCCCCGTCATCAGAGCGATGATGGCGACCGGGCCAACGGCGAGAGAGCGACTGGTGCCGAGCACGGCGTAGGCCACCGCCGGCAGCAGGCTGGCGTAGAGTCCGACGACCGCGGGAAGTCCAGCCAAGATGGCATAGGCGAGTGACTGGGGAATCACCATGACAGTGACGATGATCCCTGCCAGGAGGTCGCTCCCACACAGTCGCGGCGTATAGTGTGGCAGCCAGGCCAGGATAGGAATGTAGCGCTTGAGCATGGGCAGATTGACGTCCTGGTCTTGGTGAAGTGGCGGCGTAGCGACTTGTCTGATCGGCCCTCATCGTCCATGGATGTAGGTTACGCCGGAACCCTGGTCCGCCGCATGAACCCCATGTCCAGATGCCGCTTCCAGCGACTGGCGAGTCGTCCGCCCCACCAGTATGACCCGTAGAGAGCCAAGGCCTCGCCATGGCACAGGTTGATGATCGATAGTGCCCGCTTTGGGGGATGGTAACGCTTGAGTGGCTCCTCGGCGAGGCTGGCCAGCAGGTTGTGCGCAAGAATGGGTCCTTGTCGCACGCCGTGCACCCCAAGACGTGGCAGCGGCTGGTCGATGATGGCGGCGCAGTCGCCCGCGGCGAACTGGGTGGTGCTGCCGTCGATCCTCAGGTCAGCCGCTACCGCGATGCCGCGTCCCGCTAGAGTGGGGAGGCCCAGATGGGCCAGGTTCTGGGGCGGAGCGAGGCCCCTGGCATCGATGATATCGCTGGCCTCGTCATCGACCAGCGGGGGCAGTGAGGTCGTCTCTGCACGGGGATGGACCCGTAGCGTGATGGCGCGCCGATCGAGACAGTCACGGACATAGCGCTGTGCGCCCGCGGACGCCTGTGCCAGGGGGCCGTTACCGCGATGGTGCAGGTGAATGGGCAGCGCCATGTCGGCTACCCCGTGCCGGCGGGCTAGCGCCCTGGTCGCGCAGGCGACTTCAATGCCGCTGGCGCCAGCGCCGAGCACGTGAAGGCTCAGAGGCAGATGATGAAAGCGTCGCTCCAGGCTGCGCCGACACTGCAACAGCCGCGGTATCGGCTTGACTGGCCAATAGTGAGGTGAACCTTTCGTCGTCGAATGCACTGGCAGAGGAGCGAGAGGGGCCGAGCCCAGGTTAAGGCTGAGGTAGTCAAAGGATAGCCAGGAGCCATTGCTCAGCATTCCTCGCTGTTGCTCATGGTCAAGCGCCACGAGCCTGGCACGTATGATGTCCACGCCGTTCTGGCGGCAAAGCAGCGCGGGGTCGATACGGTCTTCCGAAGGCCTGTGGTCGCCGGCCAGCACCCCACTGGCGAGACCTGAATACCAAAACCCACCCGGGTCCACCAAGGTGATTTGAAAACGCTTCAGCAGCGCGTTCTGTCTCAGCAGGTAAAGGTGCGCGTGGCCGGCACCGACCAGCAGTAAGTGGGGTAGGGGCATGGTAGGCAAGACTCCTGGGTGAGCTCAGATGGTGCGCAGTTGTGGGTACGACGTCAAAGTCTGATGCGAATGACGGCGTCACCATTGGCCTTTCGGCTGACGGCTATCCCCTTTGATGATCAGCGTTACCTCGGATGAGAGTGCGAGATTGGTGGTCGTGGGCCCTAAGCTCATGACAGGGCACCACGAGCCGTCTTGTGTGGATAGGTCTTGTGTGGCTAGCCCCTCTCTCGCTGATCCTGTCGATGGACCGGCTCTAAGCAGGCCGCTTTGCTGCTTGCAGTGGACTAACGGAGTTTGTCTCCATGTCAGTCACCTCAGCAATGCCACGGCCAGGGCGACGTCGGATCATGCTGCTGGTCGTCCTGTGGGCGGCCGGGTTGCTGCTGGCGGTAGGTCCTGCCCCGTCACGCGCCAATGAGGCCGCGGGTGACGCCTCGCTGCTGCTGTTGACGTCCTATCATCAGGGGTATCGCTGGAACGACGATATCGTGGCCAGCGTGGAAGCACGCTTTGCTCACGAGACGGCGACGGCCGGCCGGTTCCAGGTGGAGTATCTTGATGCGCTGCGTCTGCCCGGGCACCTGGCCGATGAAGCGCTGTTGGCGAGACTGCAGCAGGCCAGCCTGGATCCCAGGGGGAGTCTGATTCTCACCGACGACCCGGCCATGGCCTTCTATCTTCGCTATAGAGACGCTCTACCATGGCCCGAAAAGGTGGTGGCATTGGGTTTGAACGATGACCTGCTCAGGGTCGAAGCAGAAGCTGCAGGCGTCAAGTCCTTGAAGTCCTATCCCGTCATGGCCCAGTCCCTGAACATGTTGGTGGATACCTTTGGCGCGCCATTGCACCTGATCTTGCTGGGCGAAAATACGGAGCACGCCTACAACGTCATTGATGACATGACCGAGGTGGTCGGCAGTGTGCGCGATGTCCAGCTGGTGGATGTCATCCACGGCTGGACGCCCGAGCTCGTCCTCGACCGACTTGCGCGCAGTCCGCCCGGGACACGGCTTTACATGCAGGGCGGGCGTGACTCCGGTTGGAACGAAGGGCCGGGCAGCACGGCGGAGCGGCTTGAGGCGCTGGCCCGACAGAAGGTACCCGTGTTCTGCCATTTTGCCTTTCAGATGGCGGTGGGGTGCGCCGGTGGCGCCATCCTTGATATCGAGTTCCTGGCCCACGCGGCGGTGGAAGTCGCGCTGACGCCAGCGTTTGAGCTGGTGCCCGCCAGCTCCTCGATCATGGCACAGCGCTATCTTATCCATGCACGCTGGTATCAGCTGTTCGATGGTAAGGAACATGTCGCCTTTCAATGGGTCGGTGTCAGGGGGCGTCTGGAACAGCTGACCCGCGGCTATCAGCAGGCGGTCGTGGGAATGGTGGCGGTCACCCTGACCGGCCTGCTGGTGGCGGTCATGCTGCTGCTGTCTCGCTTTTCATCGCTCAGGCGACGTCGCCGCCTGATGGTGGATGATCGTTTCCAGCTGCCCACGCGGATGGCCCTCGAATCAGACTATCAAGGCCCTCGCTGTGCAGAGATCGAATGGCTATTCCTGCTCGCTGCGCCAGAAGTGATCCGCTATCGGCGGCGCCTGGGCAACATGTGTCTCGAGGCACTGTTACGTTCCAGTCTGGATGCTCTTTCTGCGCACCTGCCCAAGGGCTGGCGCCTGTATATCGGAAAGGATGAGCGCATCATCGGTGCCATACCTGCACACGTTCACGGTCCGGACGTTGAGTCACAGCTCGATAGCTATCTGGCGCTGGTGTGCAAGCGACAGCAGGCGGCGAATGAAAAGGTGTTGCATTGGTATGCCTGTGTGACCCTGGTGCCTGCGCATACCAGTAACCTGAACGCCTGCCTGAGCGCCCTCGATGAGGGCATGCAGCGGTTGGAGGGAGAAGGCTGGGTGCGCCCGATACTGCGGGTGGTGGCCGCTGGTCCCTACCAGGAAACCCATCTACGCTGGCTGTGCCGCCAGGTCGGTGTCTTGATCGAAGAACCCGACACCCAGTGGCGGCTGGTGGCTCAACCCAAACTGGCCCCGCCCAACCGCTCCCTGGTGGGGGTCGAGATGCTGATTCGGTGGCGACACCCCGAGGCCGGAGACATACCACCAGCGGACTTCTTGCCGGTCATTTTGATGCTGGGCTTGGCCGAGCGATTCGACCGCTGGGTGATCAAGCAAGCGCTGGACTGGCTCGCTTCATTGGTGGCCCCGACGGAGTGGTTGCACTGTGTCTCCGTCAACGTGCATCTCAGCAGCCTGCTGGCTGAAGACTTCCCTGACTACGTGTCACAGCAGCTGGCGCTACGCGGGATTGCACCCGAATGTCTGGAGCTTGAGTTGGTGGAACATGAAAATGTCGACGATGTCGAGCAGGTGCAGCGTCAGATGCTGGCGCTACGGGAGCGTGGCATTGGCATCGCCTTGGACGACTTCGGCTCAGGCTACACCGCGTTCAACTTGTTGCAGCGACTGCCGTTGACGTCGATCAAGCTGGACTACTCCTTGCTGCATGCCGCACGTCGCTTCGATCAAGCCCGTCAGGCCTATGCGGCCCTGGTCGGGCTTTGTCACCGCATGGAATTGTGCGTGGTGGCCGAGGGTGTCGAGACCATTGAAGATGCCAGTTGGCTGGTGATGCTAGGCGTCCAGGAAGGTCAGGGATACTTCTTTGCTCCGCCAATGGAATTGGGGGAAGTGGCAGACGTGTACGGCACCTGCCTGCAGCGTCCCTCGTCGGTCAACAGGCTAGCCTACCTGGTGGATCGACGGGGCTGAAACAGGCTTGAGCACGAGTAGAGCAATAGTGCGATCCAGATTAACGCGAAAGTCGTCAGCTGCGCCGGCACGATGGGTTCATGGAACACCCATAGCGCAATCAGGAACTGAAGCGTTGGGTTCAGGTACATCAAGAAGCCCAGGGTGCTCAGGGTCAGCCGTCTCGCCGCCCCGGCAAACGCCAGCAAGGGTAGGGCGGTCAACACACCGGAGGCGACCAGCAAGGCAGTCGTGTAGGGGGGAGCCGCAATGAGCTCAGAGATGAAGTGGCTTGGCTGCAGCGGCAGCAGCAGTAGCGCCAACGGCAGCAGCAGCAGGGTCTCGAGAAACAGCCCCGACAGGCCATCAAAGGCCAGCTGCTTGCGCAGCAAGCCATAGGTGCCAAACGAGGCGGCAAGACTCAGGCTCAGCCAGGGCAACGACCCCAACTGGAACAGCTGAAGTGAGATGGCGGCCACGGCCAGGGCGATGGCGACGCCCTGGACCAGCGTGATCCGCTCTTTCAGGACCAGTACCCCGAGCATCACATTGACCAGCGGCGTCATGAAATAGCCCAGGCTGGCCTGGAGGACCCGATGTGTCTCGACCGAGTAGATGTAAAGCCCCCAGTTAAGCCCGATCAACAGCGCGCAGGCCATCGCTGGCAGCCACTGGCGCGGCGCGTGGCGCAGTCGGGCGATGGCCCCCCAGCGCTTTAGCAGGGTAATGACCAGGGCCAGGAACAGGCACGACCAGATCACGCGATGGGCCAGGATCTCCAGCGCGCTGACCCCATCGAACAAGGCGAAGAACAGGGGGAAGGTGCCCCACATGCCGTAGGCGAGAAGCGCAAAACCGACACCCTGGAGTGATCCGGTAGCGGGGGAGAGTCCTTTCATCGAAAGAGCGTCCATAACACAGGATAGGGATCGATGCAGGGCGTGCATCGGCCAGCCACATTAGCACACTCTTGTCGGCGGCATGGTGGCTTTGGTCTCGGCGGCGATGTCGTTTAGTCTAGGCAGACGAACTTCACTGACGAGATCACCATGTCACAGCTGCGTACCACTCTGGTTCAGTGCGACCTGCGCTGGGAAGACCCCTCCAGCAATTGCCGGATGCTCGAAGACACCTTGGCCGATCTGGGTGGCCGGGAAACCGACATGATTGTGCTTCCCGAGATGTTCGCCACCGGGTTTACCATGAATTCCCGCGACATGGCACAGCCCATGGCAACCAGCGAGGTGGTCCAGTGGCTGCGTGAACAGGCCAAGCAGCGTGACTGTGTGATGACCGGCAGCGTCGCAATAGTGGATGAAGGGCGCTATCTCAACCGTCTGATATGGGCGCAACCCGATGGTGGCCTGCACTGGTATGACAAGCGGCATCTGTTCCGTATGGCGGGCGAACATGAGCGCTATGACATGGGCCGTGAGCGGGTCATCGTTGAGCTCAACGGATTTCGTATCTTGCTGAGCGTCTGCTACGACCTGCGCTTCCCGGTCTGGTTGCGGCAGCAGGCAACCCAAGGTGCACCTTTCGAATATGATGCCCTGCTGTGTGTGGCCAACTGGCCAGCACCGCGGCGTCACCCATGGCGCGTACTGCTGCAGGCGCGGGCGGTGGAAAACCTGGCTGCGGTGATCGGGGTCAATCGTGTGGGTGAGGACGCCAAGGGGTTAAGCTATGCCGGAGATTCGATGCTGATCGATGCCAAGGGAGATGCGCTGATCGATGAGCCCCGTGATCGAGCCTTCGTCCGGACCGGTGTGCTCGACAGGGAAGCGCTGTCGGCCTTTCGCGAGAAGTTCCCGGCATGGCAAGATGCCGACGATTTTACCCTTGACCATGAGACCTACTGATGCGCCTTGACCGTTTTCTCAGCGAAACCACCGATCTCACTCGCAGCCTTGCCAAGCGTGCGCTGATGCGCGAGGAGGTCACGGTGAACGGGGAAGTAGAGAAGAAGGCCGCGCGCCAGTTAGCGCAGGATGACAGCGTCAGTTGGCAAGGCCAGCCGCTGGCGCTAGTGGGGTTGCGCTACATCATGATGCACAAGCCTGTTGGCGTAGAGTGTACGGCCAGGAGAGGCCTGTACCCGCGAGCGGTGGACGCCATTGATCTACCCAAGGCAGAACGGCTCCAGCCGGTGGGGCGACTGGATGTCGACACCACCGGGCTATTGTTATTGAGCGATGACGGCCAATGGTCCCACCGCATCACCTCCCCGCGTCACCGTAGTGGCAAGCGCTACCAGGTGACCTTGGCACGAGACCTGGAAGATCCCGAGCAAGCGATCGAGCGGTTTGCCGAAGGGGTGCTGCTGGATGGGGAGGAGCTTCCCACGCGTCCTGCCACTCTGGTATGTCATGGCCCGCGCCAGGTCGAACTGACCATTGTCGAAGGACGCTACCACCAGGTCCGCCGTATGTTCGCCGCGATCGGCAACCACGTCGAAGCGTTACATCGTCACGCTATTGGAGCACTGACGCTGGATCCTGAGCTCGCTCCGGGTGAATGGCGTGAGTTGACTGACGCGGAACGAGCCCTGTTCTAAGGGCTGTTAGCTGGGAGCGCTCTTACTGAGGGGTGGCCAGAGTGATTCTGGCTCGCCCCGCGTTCTTCGCCTGGTACAGCGCCTTGTCGGCAAGCTCCAGTAGCTCATGGGGATCCTGGGTGGTGGCTGGAAAGCTGGCAATGCCACAGGAGACGGACACCGTGCCCAGGCTGTTTCCTTCATGACGGAAGCTGGCGCTGGCCAGTGCCTCACACATTCGGCGCATGCGGTGTTGAGCATCTTCCGCGGCCGCCCCGGGCAGCAGTACCACGAATTCTTCCCCGCCAAAGCGGCACACCACGTCAATGTCACGGAAGCTGTTGGCGAGCATCCTTCCGACTCCTTCCAGCACGCTATCGCCCGCGGCATGGCCATGCTGGTCGTTAAACTTCTTGAAGTGGTCGATATCCAGGATAACCACCGCCAGCGGACTTTGCTTACGTAGTGATATGGCGCTCTCGTGGGCGAATAGCTCCTCGAAGTAGCGCCGGTTATTGAGCCCGGTCAGGTCATCCCGGTAGGAGAGGGCCGACAGCTCCTCCTGCAAGGCGATACTCGACAGCACCAGCGCCAGTCGGCTCACCCCAAGCTCGATAAAGTGATAGGTGCGATCCCAGTATTGTGGTCGACGCACGAGAGGGCCCTGGGGTATCACACAGATCACGCCGAGGCGACGGGGCTGTCGTCCCGGACCGGTGACATCCAGGGGAAAGGTCCAGCGTGGCAGCTCATCAACGGAGGTCCCGTTCACCGGCACGGTGCGTTCGCTGCGCATTTGCTGAAGCAGGTCCTCGAAGTCCGGCAGATCGTCGTCCCCACGTGCCTCCAGCGGTGGAATAGTCGAGCCATCCAGACACGCCGGAGGACAGTGGCTGGTGGGCCAGAATAGCTCGAGGTGCATGGTGTCGGGTTCGTCCTGGGGCCGATAGAAAGCCCCGCTCATGGGGGCAAGGATGTCCGGCATGGCCCGTTGGGTAAGGTCGAGCGCCTGCTCAAGGGACGTGCAGGCTTGCAGCGAGTCGATCAAGTTGGCAAGACGATGCGTCTTGCTGTGCTCGTTGGCGAGCAACCTGGCTCGCTGACGCTCACGCTCGGCGTAGGTCTCGAGCTGCTGGGTGCGTGCCGTGACCTCTTGCTCCAGCTGGTTGTTGAGGTGCTCCAGCTTGCGCTGCGAGCGTGCGTAGTGGCGTGCCGCGATGACCACCATGGCGAAAATGAAGGCCAGTGCACCAAGGTGCACAGGAACGCTCACCCAGGAGACAAAACCGTGGGCCACGACCATATCGATAACGGTGACCATGCTGAAGATGGCATAGCTGGCGACGATCAGGCGCTGGTTGCCATCGAAGGTCCTGCGGTACCTGAACAGCCAGCGTGACATGTAGGCGAGGGCGGCCAGCAGGAGGATATCGAAGACCGGAAACGTGGTGGGCAGGGTGACGATGTCCAGCATGGCCAGTGCGGGTGCTCCGGCTGCATAGCCGACGAGACACAGCCACAGTCGGCGAAGGCCCCTGCGCGGGATCTGCGGGAACCAGTGCTCCAGGATCAGCGCCATGGCGATTGGCAACGAGAAGTAGGCCAAGGCGGCCACATAATCCCACGCCAGCGGCGCAAATAGCAGTAGCTGGCTGGCATCACTTTCCGCCAGCACCATGGAGCCCGCCGCCAGCGAGAATAGCCCGATACTGCCGAGGCGCCAGCGCTCAGGTTGCGTCAGGATCAGGATCAGCGCGAGCAAAGCAAGGATCAGACAGCTGAGGGCGATGATGATCTCCCCACGTGTCTCCGACAGGATGGTAGGGAGAACATCGGCCCTCTCCATCAACACCACCTTGCCCCACAAGCCGATATCCTTGTAGGTCGACTTGATTCTGAGATACAGCATCTTGTCAGCGACTGGAGTCGGCAGGTCGATGACGTGCCAGGTCCAGCCGGCGAATTCCCCGGCGGCTCCGCCCTCCAGTGAGCCATGGCGATAGATCTGCAAGCCATCGACGTAGGCTTCCCCTACCAGGTTCAAGCTGGAGATGAACAGGACCGGCTGATGCCAGGCCCCGTCAGGTAACTGATGGCGAATCCAGAGGCTGTTGTTGTGGCCGCGCCCCGGCGGATTGCCGACACCCACCAGCGGTTGCCAGGAGGTGTCAGCTTCGTCTAGCCAGACGAGGCGTCCGCTGCTGTCTCGAGGAGAGTCGCCCCAACGGTATTCCCATTGGCTATTGAGCGCCAACGCGTCGCTGAGTGCCTGCCCACTGGCGAGCCACCCGACGGCGAAGAGGAGAACAAGACAAAGGCGGCGCATGGCAGGACCTGTAACGGCTGATCCGGCCAGTATAGAACGAGGTATCCTCTCGTTCACTTGATGAGGCTGACATTCCCATTAACGCTTTTTTACGCTTCTGAAATTTTATACCGTTATCTTGTTTAGTGTTGAAAGGGTTCACGGAACTTTTTTGCCTTCGAACGTCAGCAAGTCGACCGTTACAGCAAGCGATGATGCTGCGGTCTATCCCAGGATGGAGCAGGGCACTCCGTTATCACCGTTGAACGGCACCCGTGGGGTGGTACGGCGACATCATGGCAAGCGAGTGCCGGCCGTCACTGTCGCTCGTTACTGACGCTCGTAGCTGACGCTCGTTACCGTCCGTTCCTGACGCTCGTTACTTAGGGTCGTTACTTAGGGTCGTCACCCGTTGAGAGTCCGGCGGCGTCCACCAGGGCACGAGTATAGGCACTGCTCGGGCGGGAGAGAATGTCGGCACAAGGGCCTTCTTCGACCACCTTTCCCTCCTTGAGTACCATGACGCGATGCGCCATGGCTCGCACTACTGCCAGGTCATGACTGATGAACAGGTAGCTCAAGCCATGTCGCTCCTGAAGTTGTCGCAGCAGATCAATCAGCTGCTTCTGAACGGTTCGGTCCAGCGCCGACGTGGGTTCATCCAGCACGATCAAACGAGGCTCCAGGATGATGGCTCTGGCCACGGCAATACGCTGGCGCTGGCCCCCCGAGAATTCATGGGGGTAACGTCGCGCTACGTCTTGCGGCAGTTCGACCTCCCGTAGCGTTCGGCGAACCCGCTCGGCAACTTCTGTCGGGGAAAGCTCGGGGTGATGGTAGCGCAGCCCCTCACTGACGATGTCGGCCACCGGCATGCGGGGTGACAGGGAACCATAGGGGTCCTGAAACACCATCTGCAGCTGGCGACGCTGCTTGCGCAGGGCGTTGCCGCTCAGCTGATCAAGCCGCTGGTCACCGAACTGGATGGACCCGCTGCTGCGGGTAAGCCTTAGCAGGGCGCTCGCCAGAGTGGTCTTGCCCGAACCCGACTCGCCAACGATGCCCAGGGTTTCACCCTCGGCAATTTCGAGGTCCAGCGGCGCTACCGCCTGAAATCCTGGCCGCGCCCGTTGCAGCAGCCGCCGCGGGCGCTCGAAGGTAACGCTGAGCCCTTCTGCACGCATCAGCAGGCTGGCATCTGCTGCGGTGGGGGCAGGCTGTCCCTCGGGCTCTGCCTCCAGCAGTTCTCTTGCATGTTGGCTACGGGGAGCGCTGAAGACCTCGTCGACATCGCCGGTTTCCTGGGCCACCCCTCGGTGCATGACACAGACGCGATCGGCGTGGCGTTTCACCAGATTCAAGTCATGGGTAATGAACAGCATGCCCATGCCATGGCGATCGCGAAGCTCAGCCAACAGTGTAAGGACATCCTGCTGCACGGTGACATCCAGCGCCGTGGTAGGCTCATCGGCAATCAACAGCTGTGGCTCGTTGGCGATGGCCATGGCGATCATCACCCGTTGGCGCTGCCCCCCGGAGAGTTGATGGGGCCAGGCGTCGAGTAGCTCTTCCGCACGGGGCAGCTGTACCTGTTCGAGTAGTTGATGACAGCGAGCACGTGCCGCACGTCCCTTGATGCCCTGGTGCAATCTCAAGGTTTCGGCCAGCTGGCGACCAATCGTGTGCAGCGGATTGAGTGACGTCATCGGCTCCTGAAAGACGAAGCCGACTCTGTTGCCTAGCAGGCCTTGCCATTGCGCCCGTGTCAGCCTGCTGAGATCGGTCTGCTCGAGGAAGCGGCCCCCAGAGACGCTGGCATTGTCGGAGAGCAGATTGAAGGCGCCGAGTGCGCTGACCGACTTGCCCGAGCCAGACTCCCCGACCAGCGCCAGGGTTTCCCCGCGCCTGACCTCCAGGGACAGCTCATTGACGACATTATGTCCGTCGAAGTCGATGCTGAGGCGATCGAGGGTCAGTAGCGTATCGCTGCTCATGTCTCGCTTCCTTGGGCTGTTCCGCTGCTTGTCGAGGAGGGCACGTGGCGGGGATCGAAGGCATCACGGATGCCCTCACCGATAAACACCAGCAATGACAGCATGATGGCGAGCGTCAGAAAGGCGGTAATGCCAAGCCAGGGAGCCTGGAGATTGTTCTTACCTTGGGCGACCAGCTCGCCCAGGGAAGGGGAGCCCGGTGGTAAGCCAAAGCCCAGGAAATCCAGTGCTGTCAGGGTGGTGATGGCACCGGTGAACAGGAACGGGATGAAGGTCAGGGTGGCGACCATGGCATTGGGCAGGACATGTCGCCACATGATCAGATGCGACGGTAGCCCCATGGCCTTTGCCGCCCGGACATATTCGAGATTGCGCGCACGCAGGAATTCCGCTCGCACGATATCCACCAGGCCGAGCCACGAGAACAGCAGCATGATCCCCAGCAGCCACCACAGGTTCGGTTCGACCAGGCTCGCCAGGATGATCAACAGGAACAGTACGGGCAGCCCGGACCAGATTTCGGTCAAGCGCTGGCCTACCAGGTCGACCTTGCCTCCAAAGTAGCCCTGCACTCCGCCTGCCAGCACCCCCAGCACCAGGGAGCCCAGGGTCAGCACCAGGGCAAAGATGACCGACAGGCGGAAGCCATAGATGACGCGAGCCAGCACGTCCCGCCCCTGGTCATCGGTGCCTAGCCAGTGGCGGGCATCGGGCGGCGAGGGGGCAGGGTGGGTCAGCGCCATATCCAGGGTGTCATAGGAGTAGGGGATGGGGGCCCACAGGATCCAGCCGTCTGCCTCGATGGCGTCCCGGGTAAACGCATCGCGATAGTCGGCGGGGGTAGGCAGGAAGCCACCAAAGGCAGTGTCGGGGTAATCCACGGCCAACGGGAAATACCATTCCTGCTGGTACTTCACCAGCAACGGCTTGTCATTGGCTACCAGCTCCGCGCCAAGGCTCAGGACGAACAGTAGTCCAAAGACCCACAGCGACCACCAGGCGCGGCGCTGGTGACGAAATACGCTGAGTCGGCGTCGGGTGATAGGGGATAGCGTCGGCACGGTCAGGACTCCCGAGTGTCGAAGTCGATGCGAGGGTCCACCCAGACATAGGTCAGGTCGGACACCAGCTTTAACAGGAGGCCTATCAGGGTATACAGATACAAGGTGCCGAAGATGACTGGGTAGTCACGTTGCATCACGGCCTCGAAGCCGAGCAGCCCCAGGCCGTTCAAGGAAAAGATCACCTCGATCAGCAGCGAGCCGGTGAAGAAGATGCCAATCAGGGCGGCAGGCATGCCGGCGATGATGATCAGCATGGCGTTACGAAAGACGTGACCGTACAGCACCCTGCGGTCACCGGCGCCCTTGGCTCTGGCCGTCAGCACGTACTGGCGATGAATCTCATCGAGAAAGCTGTTCTTGGTGAGCATGGTCAGGGTGGCAAAGCTGCCGATGGCCGAGGCGCTGACCGGCAGGATAATGTGCCAGAGATAGTCCTTTACTTTGCCCCAGGTTCCCAGCTCCGCGAAATCCGGTGAGGTCAGCCCACGCAGCGGGAAGACATCGAAGTAGCTGCCACCCGCGAACAGCACGATCAACAGGATGGCGAACAGGAACCCCGGAATGGCATATCCCACGATGACCAGCCCCGATGTCCAGACATCGAAGGCGGAGCCGTGTTTCAGTGCCTTGCGCACCCCCAGGGGGATGGAAATGAGATAGACCAGCAGCGTCGTCCACAGACCGAGCGATATCGACACCGGCAGACGCTCCAGCATCAGTGTGGTGACCGCTTCACCGCGGAAGAAGCTCTCGCCGAAGTCGAAGGTGGCGTAGTCCACCATCATGTCGAAGAAGCGCTCATGGGCGGGCTTGTCGAAGCCGAACTGCTGTTCGAGTTGAGCAATGAACTGCTCGGGCACCCCGCGGCTACCGCGTGACTCACCGCTGCTCAGTGTCTCGCCACCTCCGCCTTGCAGGCGTGTGCTGGCCTCGCTGGAGAAGCCCTCGAAACGGGCCAGAATTTGATCGATGGGTCCGCCGGGGGCGGCCTGAACGATCATGAAATTGAGCAGCATGATCCCCAGCAGGGTGGGAATCATCAACAACAGTCGGCGCAGTATGTAGGCACCCACGGCACTTCCTTGCAGAACAGGTTCTCGTCATGCTGCCACGGTGATGCGTTGAGCGTCACTCAGCAACTCGCCCGAATCAACGTCGGCGCCCCCTTTATGCCGCCTTCATGCTGGGCTTCCAGCGGACGGTATCTCGCCAGCCCGTCAGCGGCTGCGTTGGCGCGCCTCGACGGCCTCTTCGCGCTCGCCATCGACCCACCAGGCACTGAGATCGAGCGTGTACTCGGGAAAGGGCTCCTGCCAGGCGAACTTGTCCCACAGCGCGATACGGTGTGCGGCCAGATGAAACTGCGGAACCACATAGAACCCCCAGCGCAACACCCGGTCGAGGGCATGCGCGGCCGTATCCAGTGCCTCGCGCGATTCCGCGGCGATAAGACGATCCACGAGGGCATCGATGACCGGGTCCTTCAATCCGATGAGGTTGCGGCTCTGGGGGCGATCTGCGTACTCGCTTCCCCAGAACTCGCGCTGTTCGTTGCCGGGACTCAGGGACTGTGGATAGCTGCCCACCACCATGTCGAAATCGAAGTTGCGCAGGCGGTTGAGGTACTGATTGACATCCACTGTGCGAATGTTGCCCTGGATGCCCAGCCTTGCAAGATTGCGCAGCAACGGCTGAGCAATGCGCTCGAACTGGGTGCTGTAGAGCAGGATTTCGATGTTGAGCGGTTCCCCGGTCTGCGCATTGACCATCGTGCCATCTCGGGCTTCGAAGCCGGCTTCGGTCAACAGCTGAAGGGCATAAGCGAGACGTGGGCGTAAGGCCTCGGGTTGCTCCATGGGCAATGGCTGGGTGAAGACCCGCTCGGGTAGCTGGTCACGAAAGGGCTCCAGCAAGGCAAGCTCCTGGGCGGAAGGCAGGCCACTGGCTTCCATCTCGGAATTCTCGAAGTAGCTGTCGGTGCGCTCGTATGCCCCATAGAATAGATTCTGATTCAGCCATGGAAAGTCGAAGCCCATGGTGATGGCCTCGCGCACGCGCACGTCCTGAAACTTGTCCTTGCGCAGATTCATCACGTAGGCCTGCATGCCCGCTGGCTGGCCATCGTGCACCTGCAGCTGTTTGACAAACCCTTCCTTGAGCGCAGGAAACTCGTAGGCGGTCGCCCAGTTGCTGGCGGAGTTCTCCAGTCGAAAGTCGAGGTTACCGGCCTTGAAGGCTTCCAGCGCCACCGTCTGGTCGCGATAGTAGTCAAACACCAGTCGCTGGATATTGTGGCGGCCCACGTTGACCGGAACCTGCCACCCCCAGTAGTCATCGACCCGCTCATAGACGATTCGGCGGCCAGGATCTACCTCGGCGATACGATAGGGCCCCGATCCCAGTAAGGCGTCGCGGGTGACGGCCTCGAAATCACGGTCTTGCCAGAAGTGCTCAGGCAGGATCGGCATCTGCCCCAGGATCAGCGGCAGCTCTCGACTCTCGCTGTCTCCAAGTTCAAAGCGGATAGTATCGCGATCAACCGCGGTCACGCTGGTAACGTCGCTGTAGTAGGCGCGATAGAACGGCTGTCCCTGGGTGGTCAGCGTCTGGAAACTGAAGACAACATCGTCGGCATCAACCGGTTCACCGTCATGAAAACGCGCTTCCGGGCGCAAGTCGAATTCGACCCAGCGCCGATCCGGATCGAGCCTGATGCCTTCGGCCAGCAGCCCATACATGGTAAAAGGTTCACCAGGGTTCGACTCCAGCAGGGTGTCATATATCTGGGTAAGCCCCGAGGCGGGAGTGCCGCGCACGATAAAGGGATTGGTCGAGTCGAAGCTGCCCTGAGCAGCACGAACCAGGCTGCCTCCATGGGGAGCATCGGGGTTGGCATGGGGCAGGTGGTCAAAGTCAGCCGGCAGTGCCGGCTCACCGAACAGAGGTAGGGCATGCACCGTGGGAACGGTTGATACGTCTGCGGCCGCACAATGTCCGGCCAGCAGCACGCTCGCGAGGCTCACGCCAATCGCCACCTGTCGCATCGCGCTGAAATCCTTGTCCTGAGGGACGCCAGAATGGCGTCCGCTTTATCTTCCGGAAAGTGTCAGTTGCTGGCCCGGTTGTAAAGCCTGCGGATTATCGATGCCATTCCATTGGGCAAGGTCACGAGGTGACACAGAGTAGAGCATGGCGATGCGCGTGAGGGTCTCGCCGCTCTCGACCACATGGGTGTCTGCCGAGTCTGCGCTGGCCACCTGAACATCGTTGATGTTGGTGAGGGCGCTGCGCAGGGTCGCTGCGCTCTCGGCAGGGACCAGAATTTGACGGGTGTGGCGAGGATTGACGTTGCGTGACTTCAGCCCAGGGTTCAGCTCGGCCAGCTCGCTTGTGGTCACGCCGGCGAGGGCGGCGGCCTTGCTGAGCGAGATGGGAGCTGTCACCGAGACCTTGGCGAAGGCCGCGGAGCCGCTGATGTCAGGTAACGTCACGCCGTAGCGCTCGGGGTTATCGATGATACGAGAAATCGCAATCAGCTTGGGAACGTAGGCCATCGTTTCGGCGGGAAGATTGAGGTCCCAGTAGTCTCCGGCCAGGCCTCTTGCCTGCGCGGCGCGGCGGGCATTGTTGACCGTGCCAGCGCCAGCGTTGTAGGCAGCCAGAGACAGCATCAGATCGCCTTCGTACCACTGATCGGCCTGCATCTCGATGTAGTCCAAGGCGGCGCGAGTCGATGCCACGACGTCGTTGCGGCCATCCCAGGCACCGTTGCGCTTCAGCCCCAGCGCGTCGCCGGTACGCGGCATGATTTGCCACAGTCCAGCGGCGCCAAAGTGGCTGCGTGCCTTGGGATCAAAGGAGCTTTCCACGAACGGGATCAAGGCGATCTCGCCGGGGAGGCCGCGAGATTCCACCTGTTGGGTGATCCAGGCTAGCCACGGACGGGCGCGTTCGGTGATCTCGGCAACGTTGTGGGGACTTTTCTGGTAGTAGTCGATCCACTCCTGCACACGCGCATTGACGGCCACATCGTTCCACTGAAAATCTCCGCGCAGGCTGGTCCAGGCATCCTGCGGTTCCAGTTCCAGCGCGTCCCAGAAGTGGGTGGTCAAATGCTGGTGCGCCGCAGCGCCGCCCTGCGCGGCCGTAGTGCCGCCGGGGCTGCTGTTATAGGGCAGTGCTCCACCGGGTGGGAGCGGTGAGGCTTGCGAGGTGTAGGCACCGGCCATCAACGAGCCAAGGAGCGCCAGACTACTGGCAGCACCAAGAAGTCGTCTACGGGTCGTGTGAAATGTCATGCGTAAGAGTTCTCCCGGTTCATGAAAGGGTTCACGAACCTGTCATGGGGCGATGTACATGGAACGCCTAGTTGATGGCGACCTTAGAAGTCATCCTTCCAGGCTCTCAACGTGGCAAAGGTGGCGTCCGTGCTGTCGGTCGACCCATGAGCTGATGCAGCGCGCTTGACATCCTCATCATCGCAACGAAGGAAAGGATTGATACGGCGCTCACGTTCCATCGTTGTTGGCAGCGTGGGTCGGTCCAGTTCACGTGCTTTCTGACAGTCGGTCAGGGCACGGGCAACCTCGGGGTTGCCTGGATTGGCCGCCTGCGCAAAGGCAAGGTTGGCCAGGGTGTATTCGTGGGCCGAGAATACCAGGGTTTCGGCTGGTAGCGTATTCAGCCGCTCGAGGGAGCGCAGCATCTGTTCGGGGGATCCTTCGAACAATCTGCCACAGCCACCGCTGAACAAGGTGTCTCCACAAAACAGTAGAGAGGGGATGCCAGCGGTGAAGAAAGCGATGTGGTCGAGGGTGTGCCCTGGAACCGCCATCACCTCGAACAGGCGCCCCATCACGCGTAGTTCATCACCATCACCGACGATCTCGGTAATGCCCTCGACCGTGGGAGCGTCCGAGTCTGATGCTCTGGGTCCGACCACGCGCGGTGAGTAGCGCTCGACCAGTTCGGCGATGCCGCCCGTATGGTCGTGATGGTGATGGGTCACCAGGATGCATCCCAGCGTCAGGTTTTCCCGTTCGAGCAGCTGAATGACGGGCTCGGCGTCGCCTGGATCGACCACGCAGACCTCTTGACTCGAATCCTGGCGCAGTAGCCAGATATAGTTGTCGCTAAAGGCAGGAATCGGTGTCACGCTTAGCATGGTCGTCAGGTTCCTTCGAAAGCCGCAGAGTCGATAGCCACTGGATTTAATGCCGCAGGCGCACACGTCTAGTTAGCTTGCAGGCGCTCTGCTAGTGGCGACAGGCGGCAGCTGATGTCTTCAGTAAACTTCGCTTTTCGCCCTGCAAAATCAGACACTTTGGAGGCACGAGTCCACTATGTCAAATGCGTCGGAGCCGATGGAGCTCGCGCGCCTGATACGGCACGCTCGACGCTACTGGTCCAGTGACAGTGGTCAAGCTGTCCGCCGTTGCGAGAGGGCCTGTCTGGGTCCTCTGGCGGAGCGCTGGTGCGGCCAGCATGGCCTCGAGCTATCTCTGGCCGAACCTTTGGTCGACATGACCGCCGTACGTCACTGGATACGATGGTCTCCGACCAGGGAGTTGGCGGAAAGTTCCAGCACGCTGGTATGCCTGCCCGAGCGCCTCCCGCTACCCGATGGGGCGGTTGATCTAGTAGTGCTCAATCATCTGCTTGAGGTCGTGGCCCATCCTCATCAATTGCTGCAGGAGGCCGTGCGTGTGTTGGCGCCGCAGGGCAGGCTGGTGCTGCTGGGATGGTCTCCCTTGTCGGTGTCCGGGCTGATGAGGCTCAGCCCACGGCAGCGACGCCATCTGCCAGGTCAGGGACACTGGCGAACACCGGGTACGCTCAGGGACTGGCTGGAGTTTGTCGATGTCGAGATCGACCGGTTAGACTACTGCCGCTTTCGTCTGCCGGGGTTGTCCGGGCGCAACACCATGCTGGAAACCCTGGGTCGGCGCTATAACCTGCCGATGGGCGACTGCTACATCATTCAGGCGCGCTGTCGCTCTCAGTTGGCGTGCACACAAGGACGGCGGCCGCTGTTTGGCCTGCAGGTCGGTGGTGCTCACCTGGGTACCACCTGTCTGGAGCCTAGCGTCCGACAACATCAGAAGCAGAAAAAAGGGTGAAATGCGTTGACCACACCGGACTCACTCCCTGTCGTCACTATTTATACGGACGGAGGGTGTCGAGGTAACCCAGGGCCAGGAGGGTGGGGCGCGCTGCTCGAGAGTGGCGACCATCGCAAGGAGCTCAAGGGCGCCGAGCATGACACCACCAATAATCGAATGGAGCTGACCGCCGCGATACGCGCCCTCGGCGTGTTGAAGCGGGAATGCCGAGTCGCGCTGTGGACAGACTCAGAATACCTGCGCAAGGGCATTACCGAGTGGATTCACGGGTGGATCAAGCGTGGCTGGAAGACAGCTGCCAAGCAACCGGTCAAGAATGCTGATCTCTGGCGCGAGCTCTACGCCCAGACCCAGCGTCATCAGATCGAGTGGCACTGGGTCAAGGGGCACAGCGGCCACCCAGGCAATGAAGCTGCCGACAGGCTGGTCAACGAAGCCATCGACGACTTGTTGAGCGGCGCCTGACCCCGCAGGCGCTGGCGTTACCACATTCAGGAAATCCCCATGCGACAGATAGTGCTGGATACTGAGACCACCGGTATCGAGACCCGCGATGGTCACCGAATGATTGAGATCGGTGCGGTGGAGATGATCAATCGTCGCCTCACCGGTAACACCTATCATCAGTACATCAATCCAGAACGTGATATCGATGCTGAAGCCATCGGGATTCACGGTATCACCAATGAGCGAGTCGCCAACGAGCCGGTCTTCGCCGACGTGGCAGCCGAGTTCTGGGACTTCATACGGGGGGCTGAACTGGTTATCCATAACGCACCCTTCGACGTGGGCTTCATCGATCATGAATTCTCGCTGCTGAAGGCGACTCGGCCCGATCTCTATCCTGGTCCGGTCAGGCAGCATTGCGGCGTGCTGGATACCCTTACGATGGCGCGGGAGCTGCATCCCGGCCAACGCAACAGCCTGGATGCGCTGTGCAAGCGCTATGACATCGACAACGGTCACCGGGTGCTTCACGGCGCCTTGCTTGACGCTGAGATTCTGGCCGACGTCTATCTAGCAATGACGGGCGGCCAGACCGCGCTGACGCTGGATGCCGGAGATGACAAGGATCAGCAGGCGGCAGTTCCGGGTGAGTTGTCAGTGCGCCGCTTGTCACTGGATGCAGGGCGGCTGACGGTGATTCGTCCCGATGAGGATGAGCAGCAGGCGCACCTGGCGAAGCTCGACGCCGTGAGGTCCAAGGCGGGCCAGTGTCATTGGGATCACTTGGCACCGGAGTATGCTGGCCTAGGTCAGCCCAAGGAGGAGAGTCACTGATGCTACGTCGGGAGCTGCCGCAGGGAATAGCGCGCGGCCGAGTGATCAGGCTGTCGGAAGGACGCATCGCCCCTGGCGTCGACGATACGCCACTGGGGCTGATTCAGGACTGGGACGACCAGGTGCAACCCCTTTGCTGGTGGAACGACGACCCGATTGGACTGCGTCTGGAATCCGAGCCAGGGGATGACTGGATCGACGGCCGTGGATGGTTGGCTCAGTTACCCGAGTCATGGTTCGCCCTCGTGTCGACCGCGCTTCAGGTGGGGGCCTGGATGGCCAACCACCGCTACTGCGGTCGCTGCGGCCAGGCCGCCACGCGGCTCGAGCACGAATTTGCGATGCACTGCTACCATTGCGGTCATCGCAACTACCCTCGTATTTCACCGTGCATCATTACCCTGGTAACCCATGGCGAGTCGCTGCTGCTGGCTCGCAGTCCCAGGTTTCCCCCTGGGCGGTATTCCACTCTGGCGGGATTCATCGAGCCTGGCGAATCTGCCGAGCAGGCCGTGCATCGTGAAGTGCATGAAGAGGTCGGTATCTCGTTGGGACGGTTACGCTACATTCGCAGTCAGGCGTGGCCATTTCCGCATTCTCTGATGCTTGGCTATCTGGTGGAAGCCTCCACCCGAAGAATCCGGATTGATGGTCATGAAATCCAGGATGCTGCCTGGTTTACACCGCGCACACTACCCCAGCTTCCCCCTCTCTACTCGATTTCCCGCGAACTGATAGAGCTGCACCTGGCTGAGGTGCGCGACGGCCGGGGTGGCTAGGGCCTGAGCCGCTTGGCGGATGAACTCGTTGAGGGGTGAACGGCTTGAGAAATGAGCGGCTTGAGAAATGAACGGCTTTAGGGATGGGCTGTGTAAGCGCCGGTTAGTCCAGGTCGGCGTCGAAGAACGACAGTCGCGCGGAGCGGCCAGCAGCTTGTCTGCTGGCCGCGGGCTATCAGCTCGGGAACAGGTCGGTAAGCCGTGTCGCCAGCATGATGTTGCCGGTTGCCTTTAGTTTACCGGTCATGAAGGCCGTCATGCCGTTGATGTTGCCTTGCATGATTCCCTTGAGCGTCTCACTGCTCATGCTCAGGCTGACAGAAGGGTCGTCATGCTCGCCTTGCTGGATATCCAGCGCGCCATCATCGATGACCACGTAATAGTCTTCGACATCGCTGAAATGGAACTGGAAGACTTCGTTCATGCCCTTGGCAGCATCCGGGTTGAAGCGAGAGCGCAGGGACTCGAGGGTGGTTGACATGTTGCATCCTGGGGTCTGGGAATCTGTACGGAAGCGTATTTCAAACGGATGTTTTAATCAAGGTCGAGATTGTCGTTGCCGAGCATGCTGGTGGTTGTAAAGCATGATTCTGTCTGTTCGGCCTCGTCTCACGTTATAAGTGTCGCAGGAGGATGTCATGGAAGAGTGGTTGGGTGAATTGGTGACGTTTTTTGTTCAGTTGCTGCTGGTCGCGCTGGTTGTCATGGGAGCGATTGCGCTTGGATCACGCGGCCAGAGGAGCGAAGGGCGAGAGCAGCTGCAGATTGTCGACTTGGGCCAGCGCCAGCGCCGGCTGCGGGCGAGGCTTGTTCAGGCCATGTCGCCCAAGCGCCGCCGGGGGCTCTGGCCCTTCAAGAGGTCATCGGACGAGACGAAAGAGGCAGGCCAAGGTGACGATAGCAGGTCTACTGCCTGGGTCCTGGACTTTCACGGTAATCTCAAGGCCAGTGGGGTCGACCGCCTGGCCAGGGAGGTCTCACTGCTGATCGATACTGCCCGTGAGGGGGATGATGTCATCGTTCGTATCGAGAGCCCAGGCGGAGTGGTCCATGCCTACGGGCAAGCTGCTGCAGAGCTGGACAGGCTCAATGCTGCGGGTCTCAATACCACGGTATGTGTCGACAAGGTGGCCGCCAGTGGCGGGTATCTGATGGCCTGCAACGCCAAGCGCATTATCGTGGCACCTTTCGCCGTCATCGGTTCCATTGGTGTCGTGGCACAGGTTCCTAACGTCCATCGACTGTTGAAGCGCCATGACATCGACGTCGAGCTGTTTACCGCCGGTCGCTACAAAAGAACGGTGACGGTGTTAGGCGAAAATACCGATGAGGGACGAGACAAGCTTCAGCAGGATCTCGAGAATATTCACGAGAGGTTCAAGTCCTACGTAGCTGAGCGTCGTACCCATGTGGATATTGAAGCCGTATCCACTGGCGAGGTCTGGTATGGCGAGGAAGCCGTGGCGAAGGGGTTGGCAGATGAAGTGGCGACCAGCGAAGCTTATCTCGCTCAGGTGATGTCCGAACGGCGGGTCTTTAGCGTCAAGCTGTCGTCAGTGCCGACGCTAGCTCAGCGGCTAGGCTTTTCCTCTTCTGCTGTGGTGGACAAGGCCCTTGATAGAGTAGAAGAGCGCCTGGACGCATCCCGCTGGGAGCATCGTTAAAGGGTATTGCTGGAAGGAGACGAGTAACACCCGCCTGCACAAGGCTTGAGTTTTTCGCCACGCTCTGCGTGACAGCGTTGGTCCTCAAGCCTTGTAGCGATACTCAAGACGGTTGGCATCCTGCCTTTTGTCCGTCTCGATCTGACGGCCATCAATCGTCATTGGCGGCGTTCATCTTGACGATCGCGGCGATCATGATGCTCGCACTTTCACCATTGAGTGAGTAGTAGATGGTCTGAGAGGAGCGCCGCGTAGTGACCAGTTCCGCGCGCCTTAAAATGGCCAGATGTTGCGATAGGGCGGATTGGCTGAGGCTAAGTCGTTGATTAAGCTCCGTGACGGAGAGTTCGTGTCCTTCCAGCAGGCAGAGAATTCGTAACCGGTTGTCGTTGGCAATCGCCTTGAGCAGGCCGCTGGCCCTATCGACCACGGCGTCTCCTCCCTCAAGCAGACGACCGGCAACACGTTGTTGGCTGTTCATCAGCACTCTCCACTGCAATGGTGACTGATCATATCGACACCCGGCGCTGGCTTGCGGTCCAGCAGGTTCTGGACGGGTGGGGCGTTGCAAGAGGTTGCAGTGTTTCGCATAAATGTCTTGTCACCCTGATTAAGTGAGCGCGGATGATCAGCGTTGCCATCCCGCTCCCGCTTGGGGCTGCAACACAAGCCCATAGACGTTTTCGCTGTATGCCTGGGGTGCTCTGAACCTAGGTTGCTTCAGGCCTGGGTTGCTCCAGGCTTATGTCGCTCCAGGACGGCTCGCCTTTCAGTGCGTCAGTGATTAAGAAACTCCTCAATTATAGCGCATTGTAGGAGTAAACGCGTCTTAAACGCTTGTTTGTGACCGCTACAGCAGAATTAGCAAATTATTGTCTCGTTAAGTAACCATAGCCTTCGTGTTGTTACCGATATTGACTAAAGAGAATCGATTCGCAACGGGCGCTAACAGACGCTGTCTCATCGTCGTGTGGTGGGGGCGCAGGCGGCCTCCAGGCTGGCTGCCGCGTGGCATGCATGGCATGGCCATGGCGATGTGCGTATAATCCTGCACCCGGCATAAGAGCGCGCGGCAGGCACTTTTGGGGTGTTTGCGTCTCGGGTCTACCTCGGTTTCCCCGAGCAGGGCCTACGTTTGCTGCCTCTCAACACCCTCATGCGCGACGTCTGTCGTCATGACTCGATCACCAGGGTTCCCTCACCCCTTACCAAAAAGGTTCGCTATGTTGACGCTTACGACCGATCAGCGCCGTCGATTGCTGGCACTTATGGTGGCTTTTCATATTGCCGTCATTGCCGCCAGCAACTACCTCGTGCAGTTGCCCTTCACGGTATTTGGCTTGCATACCACCTGGGGCGCCTTCAGTTTTCCCTTCATCTTTCTCGCCACGGACCTGACGGTAAGGCTGTTCGGTAAGGAGCCCGCTCGGGCGATCATCTTGCGGGTCATGCTGCCAGCCCTGGTGATCTCCTATCTGGTGTCGGTGATTTTTCCCAAGGGAAGCTACGTGGGCATGGCTGCCTTCGATGAGGTCAACCTCTTTGTCGCGCGTATTGCGCTTGCCAGTTTTATGGCATATCTGCTCGGCCAGCTGCTGGACGTGCAGGTGTTTGATCGCTTACGGCGCTTGGGCGCCTGGTGGGTAGCCCCAGCAGCTTCCACGCTGCTCGGTAATCTTGTCGATACGCTGGCGTTTTTCGCCATTGCCTTCCATGCGGGGCCTGATCCCTTCATGGCTTTGCACTGGCCGGAAATTGCGGCAGTGGACTACGCCATCAAGCTGGCCATCAGTCTGGCGTTCTTCCTGCCCCTTTACGGGGTGTTGCTCAAGACGCTGACTCAGCGCCTGATCGTCGCCACGGGCAGTGCCGACCGCTGGCCGGAGCGCGCAGCAGATCGGCGTGGCTAGTGGTACGGCCAAGTCAGCCTTGCGGCGCTGGTGCGACGGGGTAAGCTTTGTGCTTACCCCATTTCTTTCCCCCATCGCGGGTGGGGGCTGATCCTAGAATTGCGCAAGAGAAGGAGTTGCAGACATGGCGGTTGCCCTTGAAGTAGCTGACAGCGGTGGGCCGGGAGTGCCCCTGGTGATTGTGCATGGCCTGCTAGGTAGCGCCGACAACTGGCGCTCCCACGTCAAGCACTGGTCGCAACAGCGCCGTGTCATCGCGGTCGATCTTCGCAACCATGGGCGCTCTCCCCACGCAGACGGCATGAGTTACGAGGACATGGCAGAGGACCTGGCCGACGTCATCACGGGATCAGGGGCCGACAAGGTCCACCTGCTGGGGCATTCCATGGGTGGCAAGGTGGTCATGTCTCTTGCTCGCCTGTATCCGGATCTTGTCGCGTCCCTGATGGTGGCCGATATTGCGCCGGTAGCCTACGAGCACCGACATGACAGTGTGTTCGCGGCGCTACGTGCGGTGGAGGCGTCTGCCCCCAAGGACCGCCGAGAAGCTGATGAGCTGATGGCTGCGCATGTGGAGGACAAGCCAACCCGCATGTTCTTGGCGACCAACCTCGTTCGGGGGGAAGGCAATGTACTTTGCCTAAGGGTCAATCTGGATGCCATCGAGGGAAGTTACGAAGACATCATGGCCGAACCCGCCGGTCAGGGTCCCATTCGAGTGCCTTCCATCGTCATTCGCGGTAGTCGCTCGGACTATGTGGCTGACGCCAGGTTGGCGGCGGTTCGTGAAGTGCTGCCGGAGGCTTCGCTGGAAACCCTTGACGCCGGACATTGGCTGCATACCGAGAAGGCCAAGGAATTCCAGCAGTGCATCGATCGCTTTCTTGAACCATTAGCCTAGTCAGTCTAACAGCGACAGGTGCCGCGATAACGGCCAACGCCAGGCGGATAAAAGGCACTCGGTCATTTCGTGGCCCTTGCGACCGGGCTTGGGGCTCGTGGGTTTAGGCTCTGGGCTCTGGGCTCTGACCCAGGTTCAGCCTGGGTCGCGGCCAAGGCGAGACACTGGGGTTATCTCCTTCACTATGCCTTGGTCGTGCAGGTAGCGTTCCACGCGCCGATAGCGACCGTGATCCATGGCCGCCGGGCGGAGGCTGAGTCGGCGCCTGATGTCGGGCCACGCGGCGGCATTTGCTGCGCTGTCCATGGTCGGTTGCTGTTGCACCATGATGTCCCACGCCTCGGTGGGATGTTCGATGATCCAGCGAGTGGCTTCCTCAATCGAGTCAATGAATCTACGAATGGCATCCTGCTGTGACTGATAGTGTTCCTGGTTGGCCACCAGGATGAGCCCATCGTGAATTGGTATGCCCAAGGAGGCTGCCGACATGACTCGCGTCGCCACTCCCAGGTCACCCAATTCGCGTGGTAGCGAGATGCCGTGGCCGCCAACGACCGCATCAACCCAGTTTTCGCTCATGGCGCGAATGATGCTGAAATGCACGTCTTTCGCTTCCACATGTGACAGGTTCAATCCCTCCTGCTGCAGAATGGCTCTAAGCAGGACATCCTTGTCGGATTGCTGGGCGTAGCCGACCCGATGATCGATCAATGACAGCGCTGAGGCGGCGTTGATGTCGTCACGCACGACGAGCGCCGCGAGGGGAAGCTCCACCAGCGTAGCGACCCTCATAATAGGGCGCCCGTCATCGACGGCGGCATGCAGGCTGAGTTGATCTGTCAGGGCAAGATCTGCCTGTGAGGCAGCGACCAGCTTGGCCGCCACGTCCGGATCTGCTGGCGTCTTGAGATGAACGTCAAGTCCGCGGCGCCGGAACAGTCCCTTGTGTTGCGCCACGAGCAGCGCGGCGTGCTGCGGACCCGGGGTCCATTCGAGAATGACGTTGAGAGTGGTCACGGGCGGGGGAGCGATGGGGTCTGCCGGCGCCGCGGTGATCGATGGCGCGATGGCCCGTGACGGCGTATCCACGCTTGGTCCTGTGGGCAGGCCTTCATAGGCTGCCGCGGGATCATGTCGCTCGGCACCGGACGCACTGTTGTTGGCGTGTTCGGCAGCGGGCGGGGTATCCGTGGGGTCGTCCTGAGCGCTGGCGGTGCTCTCGTCGGGCTGCCCTTGCTGCTGCGCTTCCTGCTCCCCAGCATCGTTGTCAGCCTGCGGCTGGATCGCCGTGGCGGCCTCGTTGCTGTCGACTGCGACGGCAGCATCGGTTGAGCCCTGCTCGTCTGCAGCCGGACAGGAAGCGCTAATAAAGCCCAGTGTCAAAGCGGTGGCCATGAGCCAGCCTAGACGATGGCGCCAGGACATTGACTTCGCCATCAAGTGTCTCCCGTGGATCAGGCGTTCGTACCAGCGGGCTAGTGTATACAACGGTAATTTCACCTACCAGCGGCATCCATCAACATCTTGATGGATCAGCGTTTGACCCGCATGAGATACTGTGGTCGAACTTTGCAAGGGACTCGCATGGACTCCATCAATAGCCTTTTTCTGTTATGTGGCACCTTGATCGCGTTGAGCGTGCTGGCGAGCCGACTCTCCGCGTTGGCGGGGGTGCCTCTTCTGGTGCTCTTTCTTGGGCTGGGCATGCTGGCGGGCGAGGATGGTCTGCTTGGCATCGACTTTGACAACTATTCCCTAGCCTTCGTCATTGGTCACCTGGCGCTGGCGATGATTCTTCTCGATGGCGGTCTTCGCACCCGGCTGAAGACCTTTCGAGTGGGTTTCCGGCCGGCCTTGGGATTGGCCACCGCAGGCGTGTTCATCACCAGCGGTCTGGTGGGGCTGTTGGCGATGTGGGTGTTCGACCTGTCGCTGCTGCAGGGGCTTCTTGTCGGAGCCATCGTCGGGTCGACGGACGCTGCTGCGGTGTTTTCCATGCTCAGCGGGCGTGGCCTGAATCTCAATGAGCGTGTTGGTGCGACCCTTGAGATCGAGTCCGGCACCAACGATCCCATGGCGATCTTTCTGACACTGGTGTTGATCGAAGCGCTGGTGGGGGACCTGGGTGGCCCGCTGGACATGCTGCTGTTCTTTATCCAGCAGTTCGCCGTCGCCATTGCACTGGGTCTCGGCGCGGGCTGGCTGATCGGTAGATTGCTGCGCTACCTTGACCTGGCTCCTGGCCTCTACTCGCTGCTGGCCCTGGCCCTGGGATTCTGTGTCTTCGGCCTGACCAGTGCTCTTGGAGGAAGCGGCTTCCTGGCTATCTATCTGGCGGGCCTGATGATCGGTAATCAGCCCGGTCGTCATCTCAACTTCATCTTGCCAGTACACGACGGGCTGGCATGGTTGAGTCAAATAGGCCTGTTTCTGGTGCTGGGGCTTCTGGTTACGCCGTCGGCGCTGTTCGACGTCCTGTTACCCGCATCGGTAGTGGCGCTGGCGTTGATCTTCGTGGCGCGGCCATTGGCGGTGATTCTCACGCTCAAGCCGTTCTTTCATTTTCGCTGGCGTGAGGTCGGCTTTATCTCCTGGGTGGGGTTGCGCGGCGCGGTGCCTATCGTGCTGGCCATCTTTCCCGTCATTGGCGGCGTCGAGCGGGCGGACCTTTACTTCAATGTGGCCTTTGCGGTGGTATTGCTATCGCTGTTGATTCAGGGTGGGACCTTGCCGTGGATGGCCAAGCGGATGAAGGTCATGGTGCCTGACAGCGCAACGCCCAATCATCGCGGCCCGCTTGGCATCTTGCCGGAAAACGACTTCGAGATGTTTGTCTACAAGGTCGAGAACTCTGATCTTGAAGACATCCCGATTCGCTTGCTGCGCTTTCCCTCGGGCTCATTGATTTCGGCGCTGTTTCGTCAGCACGTGATGTTGCATCCCAAAGGCAGTACCCAGCTGCGCATGGACGACATCATCTGTGTCATCGGCAAGAGCGATGACCTGCCTGCGCTGAATCGTCTGTTCAATGGCGACGCGAAGCATCGCCAGCAGCGAGCCTTTTTCGGGACCTTTACGCTGGATGCTGAGGCGCGCATGGGTGACGTGGCCGACGCTTACGGATTGACCCTGAGCCCTGGCGAAGCGTCGTTGACGCTAGGGGAGTTTCTGGGGCTGCGGTTGGGCGGTCATCCTGTCGTGGGCGATGACGTCGACTGGCACGGTATCCAGTGGGTGGTCAGTGACATGGAGGGAAACCATATCACCAAGGTGGGGCTGCGCCTGTACTAGGGCTTGTACGGAAAGTGCCTGCGCTTGGTGATACGGCGTTAAAACATCGGTCTAAATGCTCATTTACACCTCGTAAACTGCGCTTTCTCACCGATGTTTGCCTTGTTTCACCTTCGCTCGTCGACTTGTCGGACAAAACCTGGCGAATAGCCTGCAGCTGGATGGTGAGCAGGCGTCCGAATCATGTTGTCAGAGCCTTGGAGCAATGGGGCGTCGTCCCTGGGAGGCGTGTGGAGAGATGGTCATGCTCAGACGACTATTGCTGTTGTTGCTGCTGGTGGTGCTGAGCGGCTGCGACGAAACGCCGGCTGGTCGCAGCCAGCTGGCTCTTGTGCCGGGTTTCGTCATGAGCGATATGGGCAGGCAGGCCTTTGATCAGCTTCGCCATGAGCTTCCTCTGGATCAGGACGTGTCGCGTAAGGCGCTGGTCCAGTGCATCAGCGCAGCCCTCATCAAGTCAGCTCGCCTGGAATATCCAGAGGTGGAGACACCCGAGGACTGGCAGGTGGTGCTCTTCGACTCCCCTTCACCCAATGCGTTTGCCTTGCCGGGTGGGCGTATTGGGGTCAACACGGGTTTGTTTGAAGTCGCGCAGTCCCCGGACCAGCTGGCCGCCGTCATTGCACATGAAATCGCCCACGTGCTGGCTAAGCATGGTAACGAGCGGTTGACTCAGCAGCTAGGCATCAAGGCGGTGCTGTTGGTGGTGGGTCTGATCAGCGAGGGCGATGTCGGCCAGGAGCCGCTGATGGAAGCTCTGGGGATCGGCAGTCAGCTAGGCATTGCGCTGCCTTTCAGCCGGGTGCATGAGTCAGAAGCAGACCTGATGGGGCTTGCGATCATGGCACGCGCTGGGTTTGATCCTGGCGCCAGCATCACCTTGTGGCGCAATATGGCGGCGCTTGGCGGCAGTCAACCGCCTGAGATCCTGTCCACGCATCCCGGCCATCAGTCCCGCATCAGTGGGCTAAGAGAGCATATGGCCGCTGCCAAGAGACAGTATCAAGAGGCGGTACCATCTCGGTGTTCTGCTCGGCCGCTATAGTGCCACCTCTATATCCTTTCTCTTTGCCTGACAGCTCTGGCATGGGCCCCACGTGGTCTGGCGGGTCTCGTTGCCTGTAGCGATCCTGGGCTGGTCGGCGGTGGCCATACCGCGCCAATAGGGCGCTCTTTACGCTTTATCGTCAGGGCGGGTGGGGAGCCTGTCCTCGAAGGCAAGGGCGGCCGCTGCCGACCGCGCCGCGTCCTGGCTGTCATGGCGTGAGATCACCTGGCGTGTCGCCCCTGGTGATGAGTCAGAAAAGGCGACGACGGCCCAGCGGGTACGTTTGAGCGCCTTGGTCTGGTAGCTCTCGACGCGAAAGTGCTTCATGGGTAATTCTGCTCTTTTTGCGAAGGCGCGCAGTCTACGTGCTGTAAGCAATCAGCATGGTCAAAAGTTTACTGAGCCTTCAACGATGATGTCACGCGCCGTATGCTGAGTAATGATTAGGGTATTCATTAAGCGATATCTTATTGAGCAATAAGAGTATGACGGAACAAAATGGTTCAGTCCGTCCGCATCATTTGCCCCCAGGGGGGGGCGCGGCGCTTCAGCATTCGGACCGATCATTCCCTGGCATCTGCTAATGCCTAGTCTGCTAATGATATCACGTCAGTGCGGTCGCCAGGCGCAGCGCTTGGGAGCGCTATAGGCAGCTGCTGCTCAAACGGCGGGCGTCAACCTGAGTGCCGGCTCAATGGTCGAAGATGAGGGCAGAGACACCGACAAGAAACAACAACAATAAGCAAAGTGGGAAGGGATAAGGGAGAAGAGAGAAGAGAGAAGAGAGTAGCGGCTAGAGACAAAAGACAAGCGCGGGGCACCGCTGAATGCGCGGTCAGTTGGCTCGTAATTCATCAGTATGGTGAGAGTGGGGTTGATCGTGCTGACGATCCAGGTGGGTATACCATCACGAAAACGCCGAATCTGCAGGACAGATTCGGCGTTTGGCAATTCGAGGTGGCGGAGGGACAGGGATTCGAACCCTGGAAGGGCGTTAACCCTTGCCGGTTTTCAAGACCGGTGCATTCAACCGCTCTGCCATCCCTCCGGCTCACGGCGATGTACTTTACCAGCTTTTCTTCTCACGTCAACAGTTGTGTGCGATCAATGTGTTACGGCTTACCCGAGGAGCCCTCGTCAGCCAGGTCTCTAATCTTTGGCTCAGGTGATTGGCAAGGGGGAAACTGCGCAAGAAATGTGCAGCTAAGCAATTTTTTGTCGCCAATAGGAAACGCTGTTCGAGCCAAGTGTGGCGGGGATGCGGCGCCAGTCAGGTGAATTCCCTTCGTTGAAACCGCGCAGGTGGACGTCTTGCGCCGGGAACCTCCCATGGGCATGCTGTGTCGAATGCATGTCCACAAACAGGGAGCTACGGATACATGGCTTATCAAGAGTCACAGGTGAGTCGTCAGACCCAGACGCAGGTAGCTGCGACCAATAAGGTCTTGCGCAATACCTACGGCTTGCTGGCGATGACACTGCTGTTCTCTGCGGTGACAGCGGGGGCGGCAGTGGCCCTCGGCGTTCAGCAGATGAACATTCTGGTGTTCTTCATTGGCGCATACGGCCTGATGTTCCTGGTTCACAAGACCGCTAACTCCGCCATGGGGCTATTGGCGACGTTCGCCTTCACCGGCTTCATGGGCTTCACCCTTGGTCCTATTCTCAGCGCCTACCTGACGCTGTCGAATGGCCCTGAACTGATCATGACCGCGCTGGGCATGACCGGTTTGACCTTCTTCGGTCTGTCGGCGGTCGCGCTGATCACCCGCAAGGACTTCAGCTTCCTGGCCAACTTCATGATGGCGGGTGCCATCGTGCTGATCCTGGCCATGGTTGCCGCGCTGATCTTCAACATTCCTTCGCTGTCCCTGATGGTCTCTGCGGGCTTTGTCCTGTTCTCCTCGGCAGCGATCCTGTATCAAACCAGCGAGATCGTTCATCGGGCCGGTGAAACCAACTATATCCTCGCTACCATTACCCTGTACGTCTCGATCTACAACCTGTTCATCAGCCTGCTGTCACTGCTGGGCGTTGTCAGCCAGGATTGATCCAGACGGGACGGAATGGCACAAGTATCGTAGAATGGTGGCCCCGCTCATGCGGGGCCATTTTTTTGTGCTGGCTCCGTGTCGCCATAGACCCGATGCCAGTGGTTGATGACGCTGTCCAGGGGTAGAGACATATGCGCTACGCCATCCTGTTGCTGGGTGCGCCTTACAGCTCTCAGGCAGCCCATAGTGCACTGCGTTTCGCCCAGGCGGTGATAGCGCGTGGTCACCGCCTGGAAGCCGTGTTCTTCTACGCTGATGGCGTTCACAATGCGGCGAGCCTGGCGACCCCGCCCCAGGACGAGCCGCAGATTGTCGATGGCTGGGTAGATCTTCAGCGTGACCATGAGGTAAGGCTCGAGGTGTGCATTGCGGCGGCTCTTCGACGCGGCATCATCGATGCCGCTGAGGCGGCGCGACATGGCAAGGACGGGCACAGCCTTGCGCCACCTTTCACGCTCACCGGACTGGGGCAGCTGATCGACCTTGGTGTTGACTGTGACCGTCTGATCACCTTCGGCGCATGACGCGACCGGAGTCACGGCCAGGGACAAACCCGGAGGAGTGGGTATGACGGTAACGACGTCAGTCGACGAGGGGGCAGCGGGAGAACTGCTGGTGATTCTTCGCCATGGTCCTCATTCAGGTATCGCGCTGAAGGAAGGGCTTGATGCTGCTCTGGTGGCTGCCGCCTTTGGGCGCCGTGTATCGCTTCTGTTCATGGGCAGTGGCGTGGCCGCCTTGATGCCAGGTCAGGTCAAAGGCCCGCTGGACCAGAAGGGAACTCTGCCGACGCTGGACATGCTCGAGATGTATGACATCGATCGGTGCTATGCCGACAGTGCCAGTCTGGAAGCCCTCGACATGTCGGCAGACGCGCTGGCCATCGACGTCACCGCTGTCGACAGTGGCGGTGTCGCTCAGTTGATGGCATGCCATTCGCTGGTAATGACGTTCTGAGGCCTGCGAGGCGTTCACTGTCTATGGACGACGGAAGCGATCCTGCTGGTTGAGTCACGGCTCATCTATTGCACCCATCGACTTCACCCATCTATTGCACCATTGCCATTTGTCGCCCGTGTGGAGCAACAATGATTCTGCATACCCTCAATCGCTCGCCGCTAGATTCGTCAGTCTACCTTCAGGCGTTGGCCGCCATGACCGAGGCAGATTGCCTGTTGCTCATAGAGGATGGTGTCCTGGGGAGCCTGCCAGCCCAGGCTGGGCGCTGGCCTCAGCTCACTGGCAGAGTGTTCGCGCTACGAGAGGATCTGGCCTCGCGAGGTCTCGTCGATGCCTGTTCCGATAGCATCACCGTCATTGATATCCAGGAGTTTGTCGCCTTGACGGAGCAGGCCACCAAGGTGGTGAGCTGGTACTGAGTCAGGAAGCCTGGTGATAGCCAGCTGCCATCCCTAGCGATTCGCGGGGTTTATGCTCGCTGTCAGTGCCCCCATCTATTGTTATCTAGCGCCATACAGGCATGGCGTTCAGTATTCACCGTCATCAGCGTCGTCCAGCAGGAGAGCGTCATCATGGCAACGACACAGACCGCTGAGGAACTCAACCTTGGCACGGGCACCATCGGACTCGATCCCGAGGGCTACCTTGTCGATCTTAACGACTGGACCCCTGAAGTCGCCGAGGCGCTGGCAGGGCGGGAGGGCCTGGTGCTTACCGAGGAGCATTGGGAGATCCTCCACGTGCTGCGGGAGTTCTACGGACGCTACGAGCAGTCGCCAGCCATGCGCCCGCTGGTAAAGGCGGTGGGCAAGGCCCTTGGCCAGGACAAGGCTAGCTCGATCTATCTCATGCGGTTATTTCCGGGCAGTCCGCCGAAGCTAGGCGCCCGCCTTGCTGGATTGCCTAAACCGACCAATTGCCTCTAGGCTCGGCTGTGAATTTCCTGGCTCATGGCTGGCTGGCCCGCGAGGGCAGTGACGGTTTTCTCCTCGGCAACTTGATTGCCGACGGCGTCAAGGGGACCGACCTGTCTGCGTGGCCAGCGCCAGTCGCGGAAGGCGTGCTCCATCATCGCCAGGTTGATGCCTTTGTCGATCATCACCCCCGAGTCGCTGCCGCACGGGCTCGTGCGCCAGCAGGTGGGCGTCGCGTTGCCGGTATTGCGCTGGACATGATGTGGGACCACTTTCTCGCTGATGAGCTGGGCGGCGATCGGTGGCGCGAGCGGGATGAGCTGATTGATCGCTGCTACAGACTGTTCGAGCGGCATGGTGCGCCGCAGCGGCTGGCCCAGATGGTGCCCGTGATGGTGCGTGAGGACTGGTTGCGGCGCTATTCCAGCCTGGCGTTCACCACCCGCGCGATTGCCGGCATTGGTACGCGTTTATCGGGTCCCAATCGGCTGGCGGAACTGGTGCCGCACCTGGAGCAGGATTACGACGTCCTGCGGGAAGACTTCGCCATCCTGTGGCGGGATACCCGTCGCCACTGGGAAGTCTCCCCACGTCTCTCAGGACGTTCGTAGCCACAGGCATTCGACGGCATCCCCAGGGCTTATCTCGGTGTGCGGTGGAATGACGGCCAAGGCGTCGGCATTGATGCAGGAAGATAGGACGCCTGAGTTCTGGTCGTCGAAGGCTTTCGCCACAATGCCAGTTTGACGGAAGTCGAGGGAAACCCTCATGTAGTGCTGGCGTGGCCCCGTGCCGGTGCTGAAATCGCTTTGTGCCCAAATGCGTGGTAGCTCAGCCATTTGCTGGCAACCCTGCATGCCGCCGAGCAGTGGGCGCAAGAATAGCCAGGCACCGACGTAGCTGGAGACTGGATTGCCAGGTAGACCTACAAAGCGTGTCGCATGTCCTTTTTCATTTGGCAGGTGGCCCAACGCCAGGGGTTTGCCAGGGCGAATGGCGAGGCGCCATAGATCCAGGTGACCCAGCTGTTCCAGGGCTGCCTTGACGTGGTCTTCCTCGCCTACGCTGACCCCACCCGTAGACACCACCAGATCGGCCATCGCGGCAGCTTCAGACAGACACGCGCGAGTACCCTCGGCAGTGTCTGGCACGCTGCGGGTTAGTACCACCTCGGCACCGAACCGCTGCAGCAAGCTGAGTAGCATGGCACGATTGGAGTTGTAGATCTGACCGGGGGCTAGCGTCTTGCCCGGGTCAATGATCTCGTCACCGGTCGACAGCAGGGCGACACGGGGTCGGCGGTGGACAGCCACCTCGACGATGCCTTGGCCTGCCAGGTGCCCCAGGGCAGCGGCATCGAGGCGCGTGCCCGCTGCCAGCAGGGTGTCGCCACTGGTGACATCACGCCCTTGCCTGCGCACGTTGTCGCCGACAGGAATCGTCGCTGGCATGATCGCGATATTGCCGTCACGCTCCACCTTTTCCTGCATCACGACGCAGTCCGCGCCCTGTGGCAGCACGCCACCGGTAAAGATGCGTGCACAGGTGCCTCGTTCAAGCTGCGCCGTGGGCGATCCTGCCGCCATCCTCAGCGCCACGGGTAGCCGCCGGCCGGCATCCTCATGATGCAGGGCATAGCCGTCCATGGCGCTGTTGTCGAAAGGCGGTACGTCCAGCACGGCCTTGACGTCCCTGGCCAGCACTCGGCCGTCGGCGACGTCGCAGCTGACGGTCTCCTCGGGGAGGGCCTTTACGCCCTCCAGGAGGGTGTCCAGGGCGTCCTGCATCGGTGCCAGCCTGCTCGACGGCTCAATGGTCATGCTGTCCGCGCTCCGCAATCACGAGATTGGCAAAATTGCAGGGCTTGTGGCGACTGTCCAGCTGTTCGGCAAGGATGCCATCCCAGGCGGTGCGGCAAGCCCCTGTAGAACCAGGGAGGCAGAAAATGACCGTGCGATTGGCCATGCCGCCCAGGCAGCGGCTCTGGACGGTAGAACTTCCAATCTCCTGCCACGACAGCTGGCGGAAGAGTTCGCCGAAGCCTTCAATTCGCTTGTCGAGCAGTACACTGACGGCCTCTGGCGTCGAATCACGGCCGGTAAACCCGGTGCCGCCCGTGGTCAGCACCACTTGAACCTCCGGGTCCGCGATCCACTGGGACAGCACCGCACGAATACGATAGATATCGTCGATGACGATCTGCTTGTCGGCCAGCTGGTGACCGGCATCTTCCAGGCGCTGGACCAATGCCTGTCCACTGCGATCGGTCGCTTCATCTCGGCTATCGGAGACGGTGAGGACGGCGATCTTCAATCCGATCATGGCATCGTGGCTCATGAGCTCGGGCTCTCCTTGCTCTGCTGCTTGTCACGCTTGGTCTGCTGGCGTGCCTCGAAGGCGGCCATCTGCTCTGGCGTGGCCTTTGCCTGGTAGAGTTCCTTCCATTCGCTGTAGGGCATCCCGTAGACGTACTCGCGGGCGCTTTCATAGTCGATGGTTTCACCGCGCTCATCGGCGGCTGCTACCAGCCACTTGGAAAGGCAGTTGCGACAGAAGTCTGCCAGGATCATCAGATCGATGTTCTGGACGTCCTTGTTGTCATCAAGGTGCTTCAGGAGACGACGGAAGGCTGCCGCTTCCACTTCAGTGCGCGTGTGTTCATCGAGATGTTGCATGAGGTTCTCCAGAAAATATGTCGAGCACAAAGCCGGATGCCATGATGGTAACGCCAAGCCCGCCCGCAAGAAACACGTCGCCCCGAACATGAGTCGGGGCGACGTGTGAAGCGATGTGCAGCTTTGACCGTCACTGCGATGGACAATAGCCCTTGATGATCACGAGGGTGAGGACGAGGAGGGGGCGCTGTCGGCCTGATCGTCGTGGGGCTGTGCCGCTGGTGCTTCACCGGCCTGATCCTTGACCTCCTCGTACCACAAGTTGTGGTGCTGCTTGGCCCATGTCTCGTCGACGTATCCCGTTGTCATGCCTTCCAACGCACCTTCTGTGCCGAGGGTGCCAATGTAGATATGGCCGAAGGAAACGGCGGTCAGAATCAGTGCACCTACGGCGTGAATGATGTTGGCCCACTGCATCGTGTCGCGGCTCTGATCGAAGTTCGGGAAGTCCAGCACCAGTCCGCTGGCAAAGACCACCATGCCCGCCGTCGCCAGCATCCAGAACCACGCCTTCTCCCCGCCATTGGCGAAGCCCGCATCCGGATGCTTGTCCCCGATCATGCCGCCCCCCTGCTTGAACCACTCGATATCATGGCGCTTGATCCAGTTGTGCTTCAGGAATTTCGCCAGCACGAAGATCAGCAGGATGCCGAAGAAGGGGCCGATATAGTTGTGCAGGAACTTGGTGCCACTGATCATGGCCGCCCATACCGCATCCCCGAACAAGGGCTTGAACACAAACTTGCCATACAGAATGTTGAGCCCGGTCAGCGCTAGAATCAGGAACAGGGTGGCCAAGGTCCAATGCAGTGCTCGGCTTAAGACCGACCAGCGCAACAGCTTGCGACCGGTGCGCGGTTCATCGAGCTGGCTGCGCCCCACGATCAGATAGAAGATCGTGATCATGACCAGCATACCGCCCACCGCCACCAGCCCGAATGGCGATACCCATTTGTTGCGCCATTGACGCCAGGTCTCACCACTCTGGTTGATCAGGCTGTAGGTGGAATCATGGCGAGTATCGATGAAGGACTCACCATCCTTCACCTGTCGCCAGGTATCTGCGTCAGCGGCGGGCACGGCGACCGCAATCTCCGCATTGGGGTCGGCAGCCAGTGCAGCGCTACCAAAGGCCAGGGCGACCAGCAGGAGTAAACCGGGCAGGGCTATTCCTGGAAGGGCTACCGCTAGCCGTGGCAAGCGAAACCCCTGGCCCAGCCGGCTCAAGACATCACGCATGTTCATGGGGCCTCCTCACTGGTCTTGAGTCGCATCGTAGGCCATTGCGTCGATCGCCGAGGGCGACCCGTTGCCGATAGCGGACCAGGCGCCGTCCTTGTGGCCGCGACGGACGACCCGCTCGCGGAAGATATCCGCTACGGTCTGGGCATCACCGGCCAGCAGAGCCTTGGTAGAGCACATTTCAGCGCACAGCGGCAGCTTGCCTTCCGCAATACGGTTGGCGCCGTACTTCTCGTACTCTTCTTCCGGGCTGTCCGCGGGACCACCAGCACAGAACGTGCATTTGTCCATCTTGCCGCGTTCGCCGAAGGCATCCTGCTGAGGGAACTGGGGGGCGCCGAAAGGACAGGCGTAAAGACAATAGCCGCAGCCGATGCACAGGTCCTTGTCGTGCAGGACGATGCCGTCATCTGTCTTGTAGAAGCAGTCGGTGGGGCAGACGGCCATGCAGGGGGCGTCATCGCAGTGCATGCAGGCCACCGAGATGGAGACTTCGGAGGGTTCACCATCATTCAGGGTGACCACGCGCCGGCGCTGGATTCCCCACTCGACCTCGTTGGCATTCTTGCAGGCGGTAACGCAGCCGTTGCACTCGATGCAGCGCTCTGCGTCACACATGAATTTCATTTGGGCCATCTTGCAACTCCTGGTTTCCCGGAGGTCGGGACGGGCTGTTCACCGGTCCCGATCTCTTGTTCGATTCGACGGTTCAGCTCGCGAGCTCGATACGACACAGCGTGCACTTGGTTTCCTGCATCTGGGTCACCGAGTCATAGCCGTATGTCGTTGCCGTATTCACCGCCTCGCCGATCACGTAGGGGACCGTGCCTTCCGGGTAGCGGTCGGCCAGACTTTCTCCCTGGAACACGCCACCGAAGTGGAACGGCATGAAGACCACTTCCCTGGCCACCCGCGGCGTGACCATGGCCTTGACCTTGATGCGTCCACCTTCTGCACCTTCGACCCAGACCATGTTGCCGTCCTGGATGCCCAGGTCATTGGCCAGGGCAGGGTTGATCTCGACGAACATCTCCTGTTGCAACTCGGCCAGCCACGACATCGAGCGGGTTTCCTCGCCGCCACCTTCGTATTCGACCAGACGTCCAGACGTCATGATGATGGGGTACTTCTGACTGGCGTCGTTTTCCTGAATGCTCTGGTAGAGCGTCGGCAGGCGATAGTGGGAGGCCACGTCCTCCCAGGTGGGATAGTCCTTGACCAGGTCGCGTCGCGAGGTATAGAGCGGTTCACGATGCTTGGGAATCGGGTCGGGGAAGGTCCACACATTGCAGCGCGCCTTGGCATTGCCGAAGGGGGCGCACTCGTGGGCGATAGCGACACGCTGGATGCCGCCGGACAGATCCGTCTTCCAGTTCCTGCCCTCTGCAGCCTGTTTTTCCTCCGGGGTCAGCTCGTCCCACCAGCCCAGGTCCTTGAGCATGTCGGCACTGAATTCAGGATAGCCATCCTCGAGATCAGACTCGGCGCTGAAGGAGTTGTCCGCCAGAATAGGGGTGCCTTCATGCTCGATACCGAAGCGAGCCCGGAAGGTCAGCCCCCCCTGGGATACCGGCTTGCTGGTGTCATACAGAATCGGAGTGCCTGGATGGCCAAGTTCTGGCGTGCCCCAGCACGGCCAGGGCAGGCCGTAGTAATCGCCATCAGCCGGCCCACCTTCGGCACGCAAGTCACGGAAACTGAAGGTGTGCCAGTTCTGCTGGTGGGCCTTCAGCCGCTCTGGGCTTTGGCCGGTATAGCCGACGGTCCACATCCCGCGGTTGAATTCTCGGGTGATGTCCTCGATCAGTGGCTCATCGCCATTGACCTGGATGTTCTTGAACAGCTCGTCGGCAAAGCCAAGACGTTGGCTAAGCAGATACATGATGGCGTGGTCGGGCTTGGCTTCGAACGCGGGTTCCACCACACGGTCACGCCACTGCACAGAGCGGTTGGTGGCCGTCACGCTACCGTAGCTTTCGAACTGGGTGGCGGCCGGCAGCAGATAGACACCGTCGGTGCGGTCATGCATGACGCCAGCCACAGTGGGATAAGGGTCCACGATGACCATCATCTCCAGCTTCTGCATGGCCTTCTGCATCTCGGTGCCACGCGTCTGGGAGTTGACGGCATGTCCCCAGTAGAACATCGCCTTGAGGCTGGTGCGCTGCGAAATATCGGCATCGTCCTCAAGCACGCCATCAATCCAGCGAGACACCGTGATCCCGCTGGAATTCATCGGGTAGCCGTCGGCGTACTCGGTCTGGTCGAAACGGCTCTTGAGCCACTCGTAGTCCAGCCCCCAGATCTGGGCCCAGTGTTGCCACGCGCCCTCGGCGAGACCGTAGTAGCCGGGCAGCGAGTGGGACATCAGTCCCAGGTCGGTAGCGCCCTGAACATTGTCATGGCCACGGAAAATGTTTGCACCACCACCTGACTTGCCGATATTGCCCAGGGCGAGCTCGAGAATGCAGTAGGCGCGAGTATTGTTGTTGCCGGTGGTGTGCTGGGTGCCTCCCATGCACCAGACGATGCAACCCGGGCGGTTGTCAGCCAATGTCCTTGCGGTATCCCGCATGACATTTTCGGGCACGCCGGTGATTCGCTCTACCTCGCTGGGCGGGAAGTTGGCCACTTCATTGCGCACCTCGTCCATGGCATAGACGCGCTGCTCAATGTACTGACGGTCTTCCCAGCCGTTTTCGAAGATATGCCACAGCAGTCCCCAGATAAAGGCCACGTCAGAGCCGGGACGAATCCGCACGTAGTGATCGGCCTTCGCTGCGGTGCGGGTGAAGCGAGGATCCACCACAATGATTTCGGCCTGGCTGCGCTCCTTGGCGAGCAGCACGTGCTGCATGGCCACGGGATGCGCTTCACTGGGATTGGAGCCGATGAACAGGATCGAACGACTGTTCTGGAGGTCATTGAGCGAGTTGGTCATCGCCCCGTAGCCCCAGGTATTGGCAACGCCCGCCACCGTCGTGGAGTGGCAGATACGGGCCTGGTGATCGGTGTTGTTGGTGCCCGCCAGCGCCGCAAACTTGCGCATCAAGTAGGCTTGTTCATTGCTGAACTTTGCAGATCCCAGCCAGTAGATGCTATCTGGCCCATGCTGATCCGTCAGTTCCAGCACCTTGGCGCCGATCTCGTCGATGGCCTCATCCCAGGACAGCCGCTGCCATTCGCCGGCGACCAGTTTCATGGGGTATTTCAGGCGTCGCGTCGAGTGGCCATGCTGACGCAACGAGGCACCCTTGGCGCAGTGGGCGCCGCGATTGATCGGATGGTCGAAGGCCGGTTCCTGGTGGGTCCAGACGCCTTCCTGAACCTCTGCATAGACGCCGCAGCCGACGGAGCAGTGTGAACATATCGTCCGGCGTGTCTCTACCGGTGCGTCGCTGTACGGGGTTTTCTCGGCGGCTTCGGAGCGACGCATCATCGGGCTGCCAAGTAGACCGAGGCCGGCAACACCGCCGGTGGCGGCTCCACTGCGCTTGAGGAACTGTCGCCGCGAGATACCCAGCCCGGATGCCTTGGGAGTGTGAGAGGTGCGTGTCAGACGCATAGCAGGATCTCCTGGGTATCAGTCGCGTAGAGAGTCATAGAAAGCACGCACGTGCTCTGTCTCCCGGTAATTGCCGGAAGACGCTGGGTCACGCTTGGCCGATGAGGCGTCGGCGTTGTCCTCTGCTGTCGCCTGAGCTGTCTGGCTGACCACGACCGCTGCCCCGGCAGCGGCAATCGTGCCCCCGCCAAGCACCTTCAGGAAGCGACGTCGTTGTGTATCGGGGGTAGCACTCATGCTTGATCTCCTGCTCCTTGGGGCTGGCGACGAACGTCTGGTGTTGCCATGCCGAGGGTCTGGGATGAGGGGGGGGGCGTAGCCTGCAACTGACTGCCTTCGCGTTCGAAGAAGAGTGACGCCAGCGCGCCGATGGCGGCATAGAAGGGCGATGCCACGGCGGCGAGATCCCGTGCACAGTCAGTGGCCCATGGCGCCAGGTGGCGATGGAAGAAACCGGCCTCGCGGGGATGGCTTTCCGCCACCAGCATGGCCATGACTTCGCACAGGGCGGCCAGGTGGTCCTCGGGCTCACTCACGTCGGGAGAACGTTCCAGGTTAAGCGTGCGCAGCTCCTGGCGCAGGGCGACCAATGGCGCTTCCATCAAGCCGCCTTCACGATAGTAGGAGGCGTAAGGCAGCACATCGCCCTGGATGACGCCGACCAGGTGAACGAAGTGAGCGCGTTTCAGCCCTTCGCTGGTACTGTCCGCGGCGGCATTCGCCAGGCGCTGCCAGGCCTGGGCGAAACGTATGTCGTCTGTCGATGTCTCGAGAGAAGCCAGCCATTCACGCAGTGCGTTGTCGGGTGGCGTTCTCAGCAAGGCGGCGAGCAGGGCATAGATGTCCGCTCTGAGGGCCCGGGCCTCATCGTCCTGCCCGGGCGAGATATCGGTGGGCGAGTGTTGAGCCGTCATACCTTGAGCTGAGCCTCCGGGTTGGTCGCCATCTCCTGCCATACATCCTTGACGCGGCAGTCCTGACACATCTCCAGACGGCGTGCCTGATCACCGCTGAAGTACGGATGCTGGGCGAGCTTTTGCTGAATGGCCTCGATGGTGCCGCGATTGGCGAACGCGGTGCCGCAGGAGATGCAGTGAAAGGGGCTGTCTTCGTGGCACACGCGCCAGTCCGCTCGCGCTGAGCTGGCGAAGAATCCGGGCTGCAGCGTGATGGCAGATTCAGGACAGCTCTTTGCGCATAGACCGCACTGCACACAGTCGGCCTCACGAAAGTCGAGCCTAGGTGTGTCCCCGCCCGCGGCGAGCGCGTCCGTGGGACAGCTGGCGACGCAGCCCATGCACAGGGTGCAGGCATCGCTGTTGACGTCGATGCCCCCGAAAGGGCTGCCGCCTGGCATGCTGTGTCGCTGGCCATCCTGCTCGCCATGGAGCGCCAGGTGCTCCAGCACTCGGTTGAGGCGTCGGCGCTTGCCCTGCTCGTCATCGCCGTCACTGTCGGCGTCGTCGTCAAGGCGGCTCAGGCGGGTGGGCAATCCCGCATGGCGGGGCAAAGCATCGCTGCTGAGCGGGTCGCTGGCGGCAAAACGCTGGAGTCGCTGTTCAGAATGTCCAAGTGCCGCGAGCAGTCCGCGAGCCTGAGCCAGCTGATCCTCCAGATGAGCGGCGAGGCGCGGCGGCATGGAGGGGTAGTCGACAATGCGGACTTCACACGCTCCCGCGGCGATCAGCGATAGCCAGTGGTCAGCACCGGCGGCGCCAAGATCTTCCAGGGCCACGTCGATCACGTGAGGCGCGTCAGGTTGTTGATGATCGGTGTAGTCGGCCTGGACGAAGCGCACGACCGGCGACGTGCCGCCAGCGTTGTGATACCCATCGAGCCACGCCAGCAAGGTGTCCTGCTGACGTAGGCTGTGAGGCTGGCGAAACTCGATGGCTCCGGTGGGGCATGCGCTGGAACAGCTACCTACGCCCTGGCACAGCTGAGGGTCAATCTCGATGTGCGCGCCAATCCTTCCAGGAACACTGTGGATAGCATCGGCTGGGCAAACCTCCAGGCAGCGAGTACAGCCTTCAAAGCCACGTGTGGAGTGGGCGCAGCGATCGTTATGAATCTGGAAGTAGCGAGGCTTCTCGAAGTCCCCAACCCAGTCAGCCAGACCATCAATGAGGGTGTCGCGCTGCTCCCCCGCAACAGGGGCGTGAAAGTAGCCGGGAGGAGGAAGCTCTCGAGGCAGGCTGGGCTCTGCACATAGGTCGATGACCAGGTCGTGGCCGTCACGTTCCAGTAGCGCCTTGGCCAGGTTGATAGGCCCATCGGGCGTCGGCAGCCACAACCTGAAGTTGCCCAGGTAGCCCTCGAGGTGCAGGTCCGCAGGGTGTTTGCCCAGCAGTGGTTGCACGAAGACGCGCAGATCGGCATGGGCACGCAGATCAGCATGGGTCGTGAGCGCTTGATGTCCGGCGTCGGTGACGACCAGCGTCAGGCTGGCCAGGGATGATGAGTCTCCCTGGCGGTCCAGCAGGGCGGTCAGGGCACGGCTGTCACCGATGGCCAGCACATGGCCATGACTCTGATAGCCGACGGAGGAGGCTGCCAGGTTGACTGGCCATGAGCTGGCGGCAAGTGCGCGCTCACGGGCTTTCCGGTTGACCTCCTGGTCTACCGGTATCGTCGCAATTCTTTGGTTCATGCTGTTCCACGGTCGAGAACGTATTGGTCGTTATCATTTTTTTCTTATGTGTCTAGGACTCAGTGTGAGCGGTCAATCTCAAATTCGCCAACCGCCCTTGGTCGAAGACGTGGGCCAAACGTTGATAAGGTCAGGGTTGAGGTGTATCTCCCGAGAGGTCCTGGTCGTCGCCCCTCGCTGTGTCTTCGCTGAGCGTCTCGCAGTGAGACTTACTGCATGCTGCGGTAGACGCCTCCCAGCCTGTGCGTGGGCGAGAAGGAGTGGCACCACCCTCGTTGGTAGCTTGGTCCTGCGCATGCCCAGCGGCGTCTTTCTCGGCGATGCCGTGGTCAAAAGCCTGCTGGTCGCCAGCCTCTTGATCAGTTCTGTTCTGACTAGCTCTGTCTTGACCAACGCTGTCGGCATCGGCATCGGTATCGAGAGTCCGATCGTCAGTCGCGTCGTCGACGTTATCCCACCAGCGGCGCAAGCGCTGGGCGGTTTCCTTGGCCAGCGGTGTCAGGCGCTGTCGGAAGTCATCGTCGTAGTCGTCCAGACCGTCGCGAATGCCGTAGCGCTCGGCACTGAAAAGCTGCCGCAGGGCACGCTGCTTCAAGGCTTTGTCGATGCCAGACTCAAGATAGGCGCGTATATCACTGCCTGGAACCAACGTCTCTGGGTCGGGCAGGGCGGTGGCGTCAGTGCCAGCAGCAGACTCGCTGGCGTCGCCCTCTGCAGCTTTCGTCGGTTGCGCTTGCGCCGGGCTTGGCGCTGGGCTTGGCACAGCGGCGTGCCCGGGAGCGTACATACGATCACTGGGGACATCTTCCGGCTCGTTGCCGGCCGCCGTGCCGGCCCCAATGGTTCGCTGCGTTTCATCCACGGACGCTAAGTGGTCAGGTGCTTCGTGATCATCCAGCTTGCGCTGAGACCAGCGCGACAGGCGGCTCATGCAGTGTTCTCCCGGGCACGGCCTGCGCCCTTGCGCTTCTTCTTGCGCCCCTCTGCCGGCGCTTCGCCATGGGCTGCCAGATAGGCCTCGACCCAGGCTTGCAGGGCCAAGGGCATGGGTGTGGCGAGCACTCGGTGTTCACCGTCCATCCAGTTGGCAGCGACATCCTGGCTCGCGGTGACCGCGTCGGGCTTGGGAGGCAGGTCACTGTGGCCAGCGCGAACGAACAGGCGTGGTGTCTGGGACTCGAGGTTGAAGCGGTAGGCGGCACGCTCGGTCATGCTCAGCACCAGCGTCAGCACCCAGGGACCGCTGTTTCCGGGTTCAAGGCCGGTGATTTCCCAGTTGCGCTGGCGAAAGCCTTTGACCATACGGTCGTGGTGACCAAGGTCAAGGCTGAGTTGTCGCCTGTTGGACGTCTCAGTCATGGTGTATTGTCTCCGTGCGGCATCCTTGCCTCTGGGGAACGACAGTATCAGCGAACGCTCATTCAATGATACCCAACATGCATTATGCCGTTAACAGGCATTTGATTCACGCCCATACGATGGCTGCCACCGACCTCCAGGAGTCTGCATGTCATTCAGCAAGCCCAGCAGCCAGCATCAGGTCCAGCATAAGGTCCAGAGAAGCTACGCGCAGTTGCCTGCGACGCTCGAGATCGAGGTTGTCGATGAATTTGGTCATCCCCGTCGCCAGGCGATCGCCGCAGAGCGGGCCTTGACGGTGTACCTCAATCGACGGGAGATCGTCACCCTGATGTCCCTTGGTGCCGACCCTGAGGCCTTGGTGGTTGGGTATCTACGCAATCAGGGCTTGATACAGCGGCGTGAGGACCTGGACGCTGTCATGGTGGACTGGGAGGTAGAGGCTGCGGCCGTGGTGACGCGAGAGGAGCCTGACGATCTTGAGCAGCGCCTTGGCCAGCGTACCGTTACCACTGGCTGTGGCCAGGGCACGGTGTTCGGCCGCCTGCTGGATCAGACCTCGATGGCAGCACTGTCTCGTGAGCCGGTACGTCAATCGGTGATCTACGCCTTGCTGGAGGCACTAGGGGCCTATAACGACACCTACCGCAGTGCGGGCGCGGTACATGGCTGTGCGGTGTGCCGCCAGCAGGAGGTGCTGGACTTCGTCGAGGATGTGGGGCGCCACAACGCCGTGGATACTCTGGCCGGGCGTGAGTGGTTAACGCCGGGGGATGGGCAGGTACCCGACATCTTCTACACCACCGGGCGACTGACCTCCGAGATGGTGCTCAAAGTGGCGCAGATGGGCATTTCGATACTGGTATCCCGCTCAGGCGTTACCCAGAAAGGCGTCGAGCTTGCCGAGAGGTTTGGGGTGCTGCTGATTGCCCGCGCCAAGGGCCGCAAACTGCAGATCATCCATGGGCGAGAGCGGTTTATCCATGATGCCAAGCCTGCACCCCGCCCTGGGGATCTGCAGCGACGCCAATAGGACGGATGCCCGGAGGCGTTGAGGTCATATTGTCATCTGGTGCCTGGCCATTTCCGCCTAGCTGGTGTTGCTAGCCTACCGCTTCTCGTCGTGTACAGACCGACAGGACCGTGGCGTCTTCCTTGCTGGTAGAGACCAGTGCATGGCCCATGTCGCTGTCAAAGTAGATGCTGTCCCCCTCGGCCAACGCCAGCGGCTCATAGAACTCAGAGTAGAGCAGGACTTCTCCGTCCAGCACCATCAAGAACTCTTCGCCGTCATGACGTACCCACTCGGAAAACTCGTCGAACCGACGCGCCCGCACGATCGTCTTGAACGGGATCATTCGCTTCTGGGCCAGTTCGCAGCTGAGCAGCTCGTGCTCGTAGGTCGGCGTTGGGTGGCGCTGACCATCGCCGCGACGGGTCATATCGCGTCGGCCCATGGTGCGCGACTGCTGGCGTGGGGGTGACAGCAGTTGTGGCAAGTCGATGCCAAGCCCACCGATCAGTTTCTGTACGGCGGTGAAGGTCGGGGATATCTGATCATTTTCGATCTTGGAAAGCGTCGAGCGGGCCAGCCCCGTGCGCTGGCTGACATCTTCCAACGTCCATTGGTTGGCAAGGCGTATTTCCTTGAGCCGCTCACCCAGACGGAGGGGTTCAACGAAGGCCTTGCGGCCGGAGGCAATCTCGAGCGCTGCCTCCTGATCGGTATGTTGCGCCATGGCGGTGTTCACGATAGGAAATCTGATTTCCTTTAGGCTAACACAGCCCCCGCCTGTTTCGCTTCTGCCTGTTGTACCCGTAAGACGCCGTTCTTAAGCCACAGCCTGTAAGTCATAGCCCGTAAGTCATGGCCCCGTGAGAGGGAGGGAGGCGCGCCGTCAGGTGGCGGCGGAAGGTGAGTAGGCCAGTCCCAGCAGGGCGCGCATATGGGCTTCAGCGCATCTGCCGAGAGCGATGAGGTCGTAGCCTCCTTCAAGCACTGAGACGACGCGCCCTTCACAATGTTGGCGCGCTATGGCGAGTATGCCCTGGGTAATCCAGTGGTAATCCTGATCGTCCAGGCATAGCTCGGCCATGGGATCGTCGCGATGGGCGTCAAAGCCCGCCGAGATGATCACCAGTTCGGGCTTGAAACGGTCCAGCGCAGGCCACCAGTCACGCTCTATGGCAGCTCGAAACTCAAGACTCTGTGTGCCGGCAGGCAGTGGCGTGTGCACCACATTGGGGTAGGGAGTGTCGAGATACCGCCAGGGATAGAAGGGCGACTGAAAGCTGGTACAGATCAGGGTATCGGGATCATTCTTGAAGATATCGATAGTGCCATTGCACTGGTGCACGTCGAAATCGAGGATGGCGATGCGCTGCACGCCATGGGCCGCTCGGGCGTGGGCCGCACCGACGGCGACGTTGTTGTAGAAGCAGAAACCCATGGCTTCATCGGCTTCGGCGTGGTGTCCTGGCGGTCGCACCGCGCAGAACACGTTATCAGCCTTGCCCTTGAGGACCTGGTCCACGCCCTTGACGACCGCCCCAGCCGCAAAGCTTGCTGCCTGCAGGCTGTCGGGGTTCATCAAGGTGTCGGCGTCCAGGTGGGCGTGGCCGGCGTCAGGCAGAGCGGCGTCGAGGCGCGCCAGGTAGGCAGTGCCATGCACGCGCTCAAGCTGTTCCCGGGTGACCTCGCGAGCATCGGCCTGCATGGCATGCTGCAGCACACCTGCACGCATCAGCTGAGCTCTGATGGCATCCAGTCGCAGCGGGCTCTCCGGGTGCTCTGGTCCCATGTCGTGGCGCTGGCACTGCGGATGGGTCAAGTAGGCTGTAATCATGCGAGGCTCCGGCGGTCATGGCGCCACCTTAAGGGTGAGACGGCCTGGGAAGACAGTCACCAATGGTCGAACGCGCCCACCGTGGCGACACCCCTTGACGTGACACCCAAGGGTGGACGCGCGGAGGGCACCGCGCCACACTCCACCACTATTGGCTTGGGTGGCACGCCAGGTGCCACCCATCGGGGTACGATTCGCCCAGGAGGTCTTGCCGTGAGCACCCAGTTTTTGCGCCGTTTTTTCGATCCCGCGTCGATAGCCGTCGTGGGCGCCTCCGAGAAGACGCACTCCACGGGAGGCCAGGTCATTCGCAACCTTCTCGATGGGGGATACACCGGTAAACTCTGGGCGGTCAATGCCAAGGGCTACGCCAGCGTGCATGGGGTCACCTGTGTCGCGCGGACATCGCAGTTACCCGAGATCGTCGATCTGGCGATTCTGTGCACTCCGGTCAATAGCTTGCCGAAGCTGCTTTCCCGCCTTGGCGAGAGTGGCGTACGGGCTGCGCTGGTGCTGTCCGGAGGCAGCCAACTGGATGATGAGCATAGCGGCAAGTCCTCGCTTCGCCAGCGCATGCTCGATGCTGCCAGGGCCTCCGGTATTCGCGTGCTGGGACCTGAATGCATGGGGCTGATCGTGCCCGGAAGGCACCTCAATGCCTCCTATTCGAGCCACACGGTTCCCAGGGGCAAGGTCGCCTATCTCGGGCAATCCGGCATGCTGGCCAACGCCATGATCGACTGGGCTGCGGGGCGAGGTATTGGCTTTTCACACTTGCTGACGCTGGGTGAAAGCATCGATGTGATGCTTCCTGACCTGATTGACTACATCAATCAGAACTCGCCGACCCAGGCGATATTGCTGCACCTGGAGCGAGTGCATGATGCCCAGCACTTCATGACCGCCGTGCGAGATGCGTCACGCAGTCGCCTGGTCCTGGCCATCAAGAGTGGTCGCACGGCGCAAAGTGACATGAGTGGACTGCCACCGACACCGGGTATCACCCATCGCGATCAGGTCTTCGATGCGGCCTTTGCCCGGGCGGGGGTGGTCAGGGTCAACGATTCCGATGAGCTTTATGATGCGCTGGAAACCCTGTCGCGGATGCGCCCTCTCAAAGGGGATCGGCTGGCGATCGTTTCCAATGGGTTAGGCCCGGCCATGCTCGCCATCGACAAGCTGATCAGCTCCGGCGGTCGCCTGGCCGAGTTCGAGGATGATACCCAACGCGCGCTGCGCGAACAGGACCTGGATATCAGCAAGCCAGGTGAAAATCCGGTGGACCTGGGAGGCAATGCCACCCCAGAGCGGTTTGTGGCAGCGCTGGAGGTGGTGGCAGCAGATCCCAACGTCGATGCGGTGCTGGTGGTTCATGCCCCCACACGCCTGGCGCCCTCCCGGGCCACCGCCGAAGCGCTGATTGGTGGAAGGCGGCGTTTCCCGCGCAATCTGCTGACCAGTTGGATGGGCTTCGAACAGGCTGTCGACGCCCGTCATCTCTGTCATGAAGCCGGTATCCCCACCTACCTGTCTCCTGAGAAGGCGGTCAAGGCATTCATGCACATGGTGGACTATCAGAGAGTCCAATCGCTATTGCAGCAGACGCCGCCAAGTCTTCCCATTTCCACTGCAGCAGAGGTACGCCAGCGCTGTCATCAGCTGATCGATCGGGTGCTGGCCGAGGGCAGGGAAAGTCTTGCCCATAGCGAGACGGCCGAGGTGCTCAAGGCCTATGGCCTGCCGGTGGCCAAGAGCCTCTATCCCGACAGCACCGATAACGCGGCGCAATTGTCCCGAGCCATGGAGGGGCCCTTTGCCCTGAAGGTGGTACATGATGGCAACAGTCGGCCATTCCGCTACCGCCAGCATCCTCACAAACTGTCGGCTGGCTTGATTCAGGACATCGCCTCACCTGCGGACGTCGCAGCCGCCATGGATCGTCTCAGCGAGAAAGTGTCCGAGAAGTTCCCGGGTTTTCAGGTGCGCGAGTTCTGTCTCCAGCCCATGCAGCGGGGCAAGCATTCCATGCAGCTGTGTGCCGGGATCACTCGCGATCCGGTGTTCGGCCCGCTCATCGTCTTTGGCATCGGCGGTTACAAGGTGAATATTCTGGCCGACCGACAGGTATCGCTGCCGCCGCTCAACATGACCTTGGCGGCCGACATGGTAGGCCGCACCCATGCCTACCGGCTGATTCGTGAGCACTCAAGCGATCCCGAACGTGACATGCAGCGTCTTTGCCAGGTGCTGGTGACGCTGTCGCAGATGGCAACCGACCTGCCCAGGCTGCGGGGGCTAGAGATCAACCCCTTGCTGCTCAACCGTGATGGCATGGTGGCGGTGGATTTCGCCATGGACCTGGGGCAGCCCGCGCGATTTGCCATCATGCCCTATCCGGAGGAGTTGCGAGAATCGGTCACACTACGCAATGGATGGGAAGTGGAGTTTCGCCCCATCCGTGCCGAGGACGCGCCGCTGATCACCGAGTTCCACCGTCAGCTGTCGGAAGAGAGTATTCGCTTTCGCTACTTCCATAACAAGACCGACCTGAGCCAAGGCGACCTGTCACGCCTGGCCCATATCAACTACGACCGCCAGATGGCCTTTATCGCAGAGCGTCTGTGCGAGGATGGCAGCAAGGAAATGTTGGGGGTGGTGCGCGTGTGGAATGACCCCGACAACATTCGCACCGAATTTTCTATCATCATTCGTGATGATCTTCAGGGGCTGGGTATTGGCAGTCGGCTGATGGAGAAGATGATCCGCTACTGCAAGGGTGTCGGTACCCTGGAAATGTTCGGCAAGATCATGATCGACAATCATCCCATGCGGGCACTGATGAAACATCTGGGGTTCCGTCAGCGCTTCAACATGGAGGAGCAGGTGGTGGATGCCGTTCTGCGACTCAACGAGCCCACCAGTGATTGGCAGCGGCACCGCCTGGAACGGCCAGTGGAATGATCACGCCGCCACCGGCGCAGCATCCTTCCATGCGCCGGTGGGCCTGAGTTCTCAAGAAGGGTTGCTCTCCAGGTTCTTGTCGACAGACTCTCTTCGACAGATGCTTACTAGAGCAGCCTGCTTTCTCTACGGAGCCAGGCGAGCCACCTCCCAGCTATCATCGCGGCGGTGATAGCGCACGCGATCATGCAGGCGACTGGGTTGCCCTTGCCAGAATTCGATCATCTCCGGTACGACGCGATAGCCGCCCCAATGTACGGGTCGAGGAATGTCCTGACCTTCGTAGGCTTTTTCGAAGCGTTGCTGGCGCTGTTCGATCCAGCCGCGGTCAGGAATCACCACGCTTTGTGTCGCGATCCAGGCACCAAGCTGGCTGCCCCGGGGCCGACTGGAGAAGTAGTCGTTCGATTCTTCTTCTGCCACGCGCTCGACGTGTCCTTCCACGCGTACCTGACGTGCCAGAGAGGGCCACCAGAAGGTCAGTGCGGCATGGGGAACGTTGGCCAGCTCGCTGCCCTTATGGCTGTGGTAATTGGTGTAGAACACCATGCCGTTGGCATCGACGCCCTTGAGTAGCACAATCCGCGCATGGGGCAGTCCCTGACTATCTACCGTAGATAGTGTCATGGCATTAGCGTCCTGGGGTTCGCTATCCAGCGCGAGGGCAAACCACTCGTCGAACAAGGTGAAGGGGTCGTTCGGTACGCTGCCTTCGTCGAGAATACCGCCTTCATAGTCGCGTCGGATGTCCGCAATATCACGGGTCATGAGTGTCTCCAGTGGTATCCAATTAAGCAGTGAACGTGAGTTGTGTTCGGCTGGCCGCTACCAGAATCATCGCATCCACGAAAGTCGCTGTCGCCTTGCCAAGTCATCGTTTAGGCAACGCACACCCAGGCCGTCGGGTTGCACCACGCCAACGGCCAACCAAGACGCATGGGGAGACGCCAACTGGTTCAAGCTTGGCGTAGCTGGCGCGAACGAAAGCGGGCGTAGGCGGTACAGCCGGCAAACAATACCAGCGCCACCACAGCCTCCAGGATGCCGCGACCACCCAGCCCTGGCAGGCTTGCGACCATGACTCCTTGAGCAAAGTACAGCAGGCTGACAAAGGCAAGCCAGGCGTGTCCACGCGGTCGCCGCGTAAGGATGGAAGGCAGAAAGAGGATCAACGGCAGGACGAAGGCGATCATCGGCCCGAATCGATTGCCGTCGGCCTCTACCGAGAACCCTCGATAGATCATCATGGCCAGCAGTGCGATAAACCCTACCAGCACTACCTGGCGTGCTCTCGTGGTGAGCTGATCCAGGCCCTTGCGCCGTTCCAGTTCCTCGAGCCAGGCCCTCATGATGCCGCCTTACGGACAGCCGAGAGCGCCAGCGTCAACCTGGCGATTCGTTCGCCTTGGGCAAAGGCGAGTTCGCGCTCGTGTTCATCCAGCGGACGATCGCTGCGGACCCCAGCGAGGTGGCTGACACCGTAGGGAGTGCCGCCGCCTTGAGTGCGGGTGAGAGCCGTCTCACTGTAGGGCAGGCCTGCGTAAACCATGCCATGGTGCAGCAGCGGCACGAGCATGGTCATCAGCGTGGTTTCTTGCCCACCGTGGAGGCTGGAGGTGGAGGTGAAGGCGGTGGCCGGCTTGTCGATCAGTGCACCGGACAGCCATAGCTCGCTGGTGCTGTCGAGAAAGTGCTTGAGCGGCGCAGCCATGTTGCCAAACCGCGTAGGACTGCCGATAGCAAGGCCGCTGGCATGGCGCAGATCATCGAGTTCGGCGTAGATAGCACCTTCCTCGGGAATCTCAGGATCTACCGCCTCACAGGTGGGCGACACCGGAGGAACCGTGCGGATCCTGGCGTCCACTCCCGCGACCGACTCCACGCCGGCGGCAATCCGCTCTGCCAGAGCGCGCGTTGCGCCCTGGCGTGAATAGTAGAGGACCAGTACGTAGGGCAAATCCGACATGCGGTTTCCTATTGAGTTGACCAGTAAACGGCGTTGAGAGCAGGGCGTTCACCCCATGAAAAAGGCGGAGATCAATGGCCGCGCAGTGCTAGAACAGGCGTTTGATGTCTTCGGGTGGTCGTCCGATCACGGCACGCTGTCCGTCATCGAGAATCGGCCGTTGGAGGATACGCGGATGAGCCTGAATCGCCGCAATAACCTGTTCCGGGTCGTCACGATCGGCGCCCAGCGTTTTCCACTCGGTCTCGTTGGTGCGGACCAGGTCCCTAGGAGAGCCATCCAGACGCGCGATCAGCTCGCGCAGCTCCTGGCCGTTCAGGGGATCGTCCAGATAACGCCGGACCTGCGCCTCTATCCCGGCCTCCTCGAGCAGGGCAAGGGCTTCACGCGACTTGGAACAGCGCGGGTTATGCAGCAGGACGAGAGTGGCCATGACAGCTCCGACGGCAGGAGAAAGGGCTCACATTGTAATGCCCCGGCACCGGGCCCCACAACGCTGTGCGTATCCCGCACCGAAGGACCTGGGCGATGAGATGGGTGAGCGCATCGTCTCGACGAACTTGCGTGTCAGTGTGGATCCAGGCGCAAGTAGACCCAGGCCGGCGTACCATTGGCCAGCGCCACCCTGACCCGCTCGTAGCGCTGGCCCAGCCGCTCGTAGCGATCGAGGGCGCGTAATTCGTCGCCGTCGACCTGTAACAGCTGACCAGGCACGTAGGCCTGTGGCGCGGGCTCAAGGTCCAGGCCAACCCGCTCAAACCCACGCAATAGTGCAGGACTTGTCTCAAGGTCGTCACCGGTAATCAGCCATCGCACCCACGGCCAGCGTAGGGTGCCGTAAACAAAGACCCGATGTTCATCCGCCAAGTCGAGCTCTGAACGAGCCGAACTGACGGTTGTCGCTTGCGCTGGTGGCGTGTAGCCAAGTGGGCTCTTGTAGGTGTACCACAGCCAGCCAAGGCCGAGGATGCCGGCCATGACCAGAGCAAGGCACAGACGAGGGATCCAGCGTGACAGCAACGACATAAGCAGTGACCGCAAAGGGATGAGCGTTGGCACTGTAGCGTGGCCAGGAAGCCGTGCACAACGTTCTGCACGGGAAGAAGACGCCTGGCGCCGACGATGGCAGGGCGTTTGCACGACAGTCTATCGATGATCGTCTTCGGCTTGCTAGGATAAAGACCCGATGACGAGGAGGTGCCCCATGACCGATTCCTTCCATGCCAGCGGAACTGACCATGGCCATGACGATATCGACTTCAAGACCATGATGGGGGATGTCCAGCCACTGCGCCGCAGCCAGAATCGTGCCGATGCAGGTCATCGGCCAGCAGCACCCACCGAGTCACAGATTGCCAGGCGGCGCCATGCCCTGAGTGGCAACGACGGCGCGGACGGTTTGAGTGACGACTTCGTTGATCTGGTGCCTCCCTATGATCCGCTTGAGTTTCGGCGAGATGGCATTCAGATTGGCGTGATGGAGCGCTTGCGCCAGGGGGGCTACCCGGTACAGGCCAGCCTGCATCTATTGCGCAGACCGTTGTACGAGTGCCGTGCCAGCCTGCCGCAGTTTATCCGCGATGCTTACGCTGCTGATCTTCGCTCCGTACTCATCGTTCACGGGCGCAGCCGAGAGATCGATGGCGCGGCCAATGTGCTGCGATCCTGTCTCGCCAAGTGGCTACCTACGCTGGAGGAGGTTCACGCCTTTGTTTCTGCGCAAGAGGGGGATGGGGGATTGGGCGCTACCTGGGTGATGCTACGCAAGAGCGAGCGTGCGCGATCGGCCAACCGGGAACGCCAGCAAAAACGTCGGGGCTAGTTCTGGTGCTTAGTGTCTCGTCCTTAGTCCTTAGTCCTTAGTCCTTAGTCCTTAGTCCTTAGTTCTTAGCCCCTAGTGTCCAGTACCTCCCGGCGGGGACTTGCTGCCAATCCTGACGGTGACAAGCAACTTCTACGTCAATAAGCTTCACCAAACAACAGCGCCGCCCCATCGGGCGGCGCTGTTGTCTTGAATCATAGGTGACAGCAGATCAGTGCTGGCACATCAGCGGTTCAATGCTCCTGCGTCGTTTGACGTATCAGGCGACGGCGGTGTCACGCTGGCGCTCACGCGCTTCACGCTGGCGGCGAAGGAACATCGGTTCCGGGTTGTCGATAGACACCTGGTAATGGCGGGAAAAGATGGTCAAGGCATTCAGCGCATCCTCGACGATCTGATCTTCGCGCAGGGAGAAGGCATCGAAGCCACAGCGAGCCATATAGGACAGCTGGTCGATGAGTACATCGCCGACAGCGCGAATTTCCCCGCTGATACCGTACCGTTCCCGCAGCACGCGCGCGAGGGTGTAGCCGCGACCATCGGTGAACTTGGGAAAGTCGATGGCGATCAGTGGCGCCTTGCGCAGCTCGGCCACGGTATCGTCATCCAGTACTGTATCGCTTGGCAACCAGGGGGCCAGGTCGTCGCGACGCTCAGCGGCGAGCCAGATGTCCAGGCGCACGATGCTGCTGGGCTGGTCGGCAGAGGCTTCGTCTTCCAGGCGAACCCAGGTGTCCTCAGCCAGTCGACGCTCCTTGATGAGCGGACGCTGGGGCGTGTCCTGGAGGGTGGCTTCAGGCTGCATAGACAAACTCCTTGAAGGGTTTCAGGCCGATACGGCGATAGGTGTCGATAAAGGTTTCGTCGGGCTGACGCTCGCCAACATACACCTTGAGCACCTTGTCGATGACGTCCGGCACGTCTTCACGGAAGAACGAGGGGCCAAGGATCTTGCCCAATGACGCTTCGTTGCCCTGGCTGCCACCGAGCGAGATCTGGTAGTACTCTTCGCCTTTCTTGTCGACGCCAAGAATACCGATATGGCCAACGTGATGGTGACCGCAGGCGTTCATGCAGCCGGATATATTGAGGTCCAGCGGGCCGAGGTCATACAGGAAGTCGAGGCTTTCAAAGCGTTCCTGGATGGCTTGAGCCACCGGAATTGACTTGGCGTTGGCCAGGGCGCAGTAGTCACCGCCAGGGCAGCAGATCAGATCGGCCAGGGTGCCCACGGTGGGGTTGGCCAAGCCAAGCGCTTCCAGCTTGTGCCACAGCTCCTCAATCTGGTCCACGGCCACGTCGGACAGCACCAGGTTCTGCTCGTGGGTCACACGCAGTTCGCCGAAGCTGTAATCGTCAGCCAGATCGGCGATCTGTGCCATCTGCTCTGAGGTGACGTCACCAGGCGACTGTCCGCTGCGCTTGAGAGACAGCGTGACGGCCTTGTAACCAGGCACCTTGTGATCGGTCACATTGTTGGTCACGAAACGGGCAAAGGCGCGGTTGTCCCGGCGCAACGCTTCGAAGGCCTCGATGGCCGATGCGTCCACGTCACGGCGGGGCGGATCGACAAAATGAGCGGCCATGTCGTCCACTGCCTGCTGATTGAGGGTCTGCACGCCGTCCTTCAGGTGCGCCCATTCTTCCTCGACCCGACGGCGCATTTCGTCGACGCCCAGGGCCTTGGTCAGAATCTTGATGCGCGCCTTGAACTTATTGTCCCGGCGACCGAACTGGTTATACACCCGCAGTACCGCTTCCAGGTACGTCAACAGATGCTGCCAAGGCAGGTCTTCGCAGAGCGTCTCGCCAATCATCGGGGTACGCCCCAGGCCGCCACCGACAAGGACCTTGATGCGCACGTCCCCGGCGTCGTTGCGCCACAGCTTGAGGCCGATGTCGTGCACCTGAATGGCAGCACGGTCCTGGGCAGCGCCGGTCACCGCGATCTTGAACTTACGCGGCAGGTAGTAGAATTCCGGGTGGAAGGTCGACCACTGACGAATCAGCTCGCACCAAGGCCGCGGATCCACTTCTTCGTCCCCGGCGATGCCGGAGAACTGGTCGGTGGTGGTGTTGCGGATGTCGTTGCCGCTGGTCTGGATGGCGTGCATCTGCACACTGGCGAGTTCCGCCAGCATGTCAGGCACGTCTTCCAGCTTCGGCCAGTTGAGCTGAAGGTTGGTACGCGTCGTGAAATGCCCATAGCCACGATCATAGCGAGCAGCCAGCTCACCGAGCTTGCGCAGCTGGTAAGAGGCCAGCATGCCGTAGGGAATCGCGATGCGCAGCATGGGCGCGTAACGCTGCACGTACAGACCGTTCTGCACCCGAATCGGGAGGAATTCTTCCTCGCTGATCTTGCCTTCGAGATAGCGACGCATCTGGTCACGGAACTGTGCGACGCGTTCGTCGACCAGGGTCTGGTCATGATTGTCGTAGCGATACATTCTGCGCTTTCCTGCAGCCAGGGAATGACGGGACGTTGCGGGTTACTCTACCTGCACGCCATTATGCGATAAAAGAATAAATATTTATAGTTTGGGTGAAAATAGTAATAAGAGGCTTGTCAGCATACCCTCATACCGCCAGTTGTTGCCATCGGCGACGTTGCCAAATGATGGCAAAGCATAGTGAATTGAGGGCGCGATAGCCGAGCTGGCACCACCATACCGCCAATAGGCCGGCACCTTCATGGACGCCAAACCACCAGGCCAGCGGCAAGAACACCAGCCATTGGCACGCCAGGGTCAGCTGCATGACCGTGCGATTGGCGCCGGCACCCAGCAATGCCTGGGTGAACACCAGGGCGACGGCGTCAATCACGATCATCATGGCGGTCAACCGCAACGGGGCAACCCCGAGCGTGATCAGGTCGGGCTCATGCAGGAACAGGCCTAGGACGGCGTGGGGAATCGTCAACATGGGGAGGGCCAGAAGGGCGAGCAGTAGCCAGGCCACCCTGACCGTGTCCCAGCCCCAGCGATGGGCCTTTTCCGGCGAGGCATTGCCCAGCGCTTCCCCCACTAGACTCATCGCCGCCATGCCCAGGCCAACACCCGGCAGAATCAACAGTAGCGACAGGTTGACCAGAACATGGCCGACCGCGACGCTGGCGGTATCGATCTGGCCAAGAATCCAGAACAGCACGGCGTAGCCGGCCGCAAACCAAAGCTGCTGAAAGGAGTGTGGGGTGGCGAGGCGAAGCGTCGTTGCCAGTGTCCTGGGGCAGGGGCGACGGGGCGTTCCCGCGCGGCGGCTGAGCCAGGCCCAGATGCCGAGACCGACGAACAGCGACAGGCTGCTGCCCAGGCCAGCGCCACTCACGCCCATGGCCGGTAGTCCCCAATAGCCAAAGATGAGTCCGACGCTTGCCACCAGGTTGACCGCCTGCATGATCAGCATGATGCGCAGGTACAGCCCGGTCTGCTGGATACCGTTCCAGTAGCCTCGATAGCAGAAGATCATGGCCACCGGCAGCAACGCTATCACCCGCCAGCGAAAGTAGCTCACGGCGAGAGCAGAGACGGCGCCATCATCATTCAGCCAACCGATGAGGGTTGGGGCCTGCCATAGACACAGCAGCATGAGAGGCAGACCAAGCAGGGCGGCCAGCGCCAGTCCAGATACCAGGGGTTCGGCACGAGGATCGCGTGCTCCAGCGCTGACATCCGCCTCTCCGTGACGCCTGGCAACCTGGGCCTGGACTCCGGAGGACAGCCCAAACAGGCAGGCCGTGACCATGAACATGGCATACCCTCCCACCCCTGCGGCGGCCAGTTCCGTCTCGCCCAGCCGCCCTATCAGAGCGGCGTCCACCAGATTCATCAGGCTCTGGCTAAGCATGCCCGCCATGATGGGGAGCGCCAGCCGCAGGATCATGTTCCAGCGGCTGAGCTCTGGCAGCAGCTTGCAGGGTGACGCCACGCGCATCAGGTGTCGTAGGACAGCACGGGCGAGAGCCAGCGCTCCATCTCGTCCAGCGCCATGCCCTTACGGGTCGCCAGTGTCTCTACCTGGTCCCGGGTGATCTTGCCGGTAGAGAAGTACTTTGACTGCGGGTGCGAGAAGTACCAGCCGGATACCGCTGCGGCGGGCCACATGGCGAAGCTTTCGGTCAGCTCGAGTCCACTGTTGGCGGGGGCATCAAGCAAGCGGAACAGGGTGGCTTTCTCGGTATGGTCCGGGCAGGCAGGGTAGCCAGGGGCCGGTCGAATACCCTGGTATTTCTCGGCAATCAGCGCTTCGTTGTCCAGCTGCTCTTCCGGTACGTAGGCCCAGAACTCCTTGCGCACCCGCTCATGCATCAGTTCGGCGAAGGCCTCCGCAAGGCGGTCGGCCAGGGCCTGAACCATGATGGCGTTGTAGTCATCACCGCGGGCCTTGTACTCGTTGGACAGGGCCTCGACGCCATGCCCCGCGGTGACGGCGAAGCCACCGATCCAGTCAGGCGTGCCGCTGTCCTTGGGGGCGACAAAGTCTGCCAGGCTATAGCAGACCCCCTCGCGGTTCTTGGTGGTCTGTTGGCGAATGTGATGCAGTCGTTCGATCACCTCGCTGCGGCTGTCATCGGCGTAGACCTCGATGACATCATCATCCACTGTATTGGCCGGCCACAGGCCAATCACGCCGCGGGCCTTGATGCGCCCCTCGTCGATCAACTTGCGCAGCATGACTTGAGCCTCGTCGAACAGCTGGCGTGCAGCCTCGCCGACGATCTCATCGTCCAGGATCTTCGGGAACTTGCCGACCAGCTCCCAGCTCATGAAGAAAGGCGTCCAGTCAATCCGTGCGACCAGCTCGTCAAGATCATAGTCGTCGAAGACCTTGAGGCCGGTGAAGGTCGGTGCCGGGGGGGGGTATCCCTGCCAGTCCAGCACGGGCTTGCGGGCGCAGGCGTCACGGTAGGAAAGGTCCGCTGCCTTGGGGCGGCGCTTGGCGTTGCGCTCGCGTACCTTTTCATACTCCTCACGCACTTCCTTGACGTAACTTTCCTTAAGGCCCGGGGAAAGCAGGCGGCCTGCAACACCCACGGCGCGCGAGGCATCGGTCACGTAGATGACCGGCTCATCATACTGGGGCTCGATCTTGACCGCGGTGTGGGCCTTTGACGTTGTCGCGCCCCCGATCAGCAGCGGCAGCGAAAAGCCCTGTCGCTGCATTTCCTTGGCCACGTGCACCATCTCGTCCAGGGACGGCGTGATCAGTCCGGACAAGCCAATGATATCGGCGTTCTCCTCTCGGGCCGTCTTCAGGATCTTGTCGGCAGGCACCATGACGCCAAGGTCGATGACCTCATAGTTGTTGCACTGAAGCACCACACCGACGATGTTCTTGCCGATGTCGTGGACGTCGCCCTTCACCGTGGCCATGACGATCTTGCCCTTGGCCTGGGTGTCCTCGCTCTTCTCCGCTTCGATATAGGGGATCAGATAGGCGACGGCCTGTTTCATCACTCGCGCCGACTTGACCACCTGGGGCAGAAACATCTTGCCCGCGCCAAACAGGTCGCCCACCACATTCATGCCGTCCATCAACGGCCCTTCGATGACCTCGATAGGGCGGCTGGCTCTCTGGCGGGCCAGCTCCGTGTCCTCTTCAATGAAGGCAGTGATGCCTTTCACCAACGCGTGTTCAATGCGTTTTTCCACTTCCCAGCTGCGCCACTCCAGATCCTCCTTCTTGTCGCCGCTGGAGCCATCGCCGCGGTACTGATCGGCAATATCGAGGAGGCGTTCAGTGCTGTCGTCACGGCGGTTGAGGACAACGTCCTCGACCGCTTCACGCAGGGCTTCGGGCAGGTCGTCATACACCGCCAGCTGCCCCGCGTTGACGATCCCCATGGTCAGGCCCGCGCGAATGGCGTGGTACAGAAAGACCGAGTGGATTGCCTCGCGCACGGGATTGTTACCGCGAAACGAGAAGGACACATTGGATACGCCGCCGGAGACCATGGCATGGGGCAGATGTTCACGAATCCAGCGGGTGGCCTCGATGAAATCGACGGCGTAGTTGTTGTGCTCCTCGATGCCGGTGGCAATGGCAAAAATGTTGGGGTCGAAGATGATGTCTTCAGCAGGAAAGCCGATGTCATGGACGAGCACGTTGTAGGCTCGCTGACAGATCTCCGTCTTGCGCGCGAAGGTGTCCGCCTGGCCGGTTTCATCGAACGCCATGACGACGACCGCGGCGCCATGCCGGCGACACTCGGTGGCCTGGTGGCGGAAAGCGTCTTCGCCTTCCTTGAGCGAGATCGAGTTGACCACTGCCTTGCCTTGAATGCACTTCAGGCCCGCTTCGATGATGTCCCACTTGGAGGAGTCGACCATGATCGGCACGCGAGCAATGTCCGGCTCCCCGGCGATCAGGTTGAGGAAGCGCACCATGGCATCCTTGGACTCGAGCATGCCCTCGTCCATGTTGATATCGATCACCTGGGCGCCGTTCTCGACCTGCTCAAGTGCCACCTCGAGCGCAGTGGTGTAATCCTCTTCCTTGATCAGGCGCTTGAAGCGCGCCGAGCCGGTGACGTTGGTGCGCTCACCGACGTTCACAAACAGCGAGTCATGTTCGATGTTGAACGGCTCGAGGCCTGACAGGCGGCAGGCGCGGCTGCGCTGTGGAATCTGACGCGGCGTCAGGTCTTTGATAGCACGGTGGATCGCCGCAATGTGTTCCGGTGTGGAGCCACAGCAGCCGCCGATGATATTCACCAGGCCGCTGCGTGCGAACTCGGCCACGATGGCGGCCATCTCCTCAGGCGTCTGGTCGTATTCGCCAAATTCATTGGGCAGGCCAGCGTTGGGGTGAGCCGATACGAAGGTGTCGGCCTTGGTGGACAGCTCCTCGATGTACGGCCGCAGCTCTTCAGCGCCCAGGGCGCAATTGAGGCCAACGGTCAGCGGCTGGGCGTGGCGCACGGAGTTCCAGAATGCCTCGGTCGTCTGCCCTGACAAGGTGCGGCCTGACGCGTCGGTGATGGTGCCCGAGATCATTACCGGCAGGCGCTGGCCGGTCTCGTCGAAGATCTCCTCCAGCGCGTAGATCGCGGCCTTGGCGTTCAGGGTATCGAAGATCGTTTCGATCATGATCAGATCGGCACCACCGTCGATCAATGCCAGAGCCGCCTCGCGGTAGTTGTCGCGCAGAGCATCGAAGGTCACGTTTCGCTTGGCGGGGTCATTCACGTCGGGAGACAGGGACGCCGTCCGCGACGTCGGGCCCAGTACACCGGCGACATAGCGAGCTACCCCAGTGTCCGCCTCGACCTCATCACAGACCTGGCGGGCCAGGCGAGCCGCTTCGCGGTTGAGCTCGGGCACCAGGGCTTCCATGCCATAGTCGGACTGCGACAGGCGGGTCGCATTGAAGGTATTCGTCTCGAGAATATCGGCGCCGGCCAGCAGGTAGTCGCGGTGAATCCGCGATACCAGGTCCGGGCAGGTCAGGACCAGTAGATCATTATTACCCTTGACATCCGAGGGCCAGTCCTTGAAACGCTCTCCACGAAACTCTTCTTCGCTCAGCGCTGCATTCTGCAGCATGGTTCCCATGCCACCATCCAGCATGAGGATGCGCTGGGAAAGGCTGTCGACGAGGCGGGCGGTCTGAGCGGTTGGTGCGGCTACGGCCATGGGAAGGTGGGTCTCCAGCTGGACGCTAGTCAGGTCGACTGACGCAGAATTTTTTATATGCCACCGCTTGCGTTGGCGTGGCTCGGCCCCCATGTGATTGGCGCAGACATGGCAAGTCGCCGGGGGATCCGTTCGAAAGGCGCACATCTTACCAAAGCGCTGGCCGTGGCGGCAGGGGCAATGGCGCTGTTGTCGCGATGCCGGATCCGTTCACCGTTGCGAGACATTCTTGAGTGTTTTACTCGGGATTGAGTCTGGGCCAGCTTGGGCTTACCATGCAGTCATCCAACCCGCAGTGGCCACGAGCCTTGAGTCAAGGCGGGGCGAACCAGTGAGAGAGCCATGAGCGAGAACATCCAGATCACCGACAGCGCACAGGATTACCTGGCCGAACTGCTCGAGAAGCAGAACGTCGACGGTATTGCGGTGCGGATTTTTATCACCCAGCCGGGTACCCCCTACGCAGAAACGTGTCTGGCCTACTGTCGTCCGGGCGAGGAAGAGCCCAGTGACGAGCGGCTTGAGCTCGACAAGATCGCCGTCTACCTGGACGCCAACAGCATTCCGTTCCTGGAGGAGGCCGTTGTCGACTTCAATGCGGATCGCATGGGTGGGCAGCTGACGATCAAGGCGCCCAACGCCAAGATGCCGAAGGTCAATGCCGACAGCCCGCTCGAGGATCGTATCAATTACATCCTGTACAGCGAAATCAACCCGGGCCTGGCCGCCCATGGTGGCGAGATCAAGCTGATCCAGCTGACCGACGATCAGGTGGCCGTACTGGCCTTCGGTGGCGGCTGCCAGGGCTGTGCCGCGGTCGACCTGACGCTAAAGGAAGGGGTCGAAAAGACCTTGATGGAGCGGATTCCCGAGCTTGCCGGTATCCGTGACGTCACCGATCACACCGATACCACCAACGCCTATTATCGGTAAGTCATGCTCAGTTGATCGTCGGCCGCGATGGCTGGTGAGGCATCGGCGTCACCCATCTGTATGACGAATGCATAAAGCGCCGCTCTCTGGAGCGGCGCTTTTTTTATGGAGCGCAGGGCACGTCAGCTGTCGCGGCCTGGGTCTCGCTTGAGCTTGGATTCATCATTTGGTGAGGCGGCATCTTGCTCCCGCTGCTGCCGAGCCAGCGCCCAGATCTTCTCGTCGAGCTTTTCTTCCAGTCCCTTCAGTCGCTCTGTGTGGCTCGCTATCAGGCGACGCTGCTCCTCGATGCGTTCGTTGAGCAAATCCACTTCATGTCCGCGTGCGCGTAGCGCCTCTTCCGAACGAGATCGCTCCAGCTGCGTTTCTCGATGCCGCTTTTCCTCCTCCGCAAGCTCTCCGCGCAGGGCGTGTAGCTGCTGCTGTAGCGTGTCGTGGCGCTGCTCAGCCTGCTTCAAGCGCTGGGCATGGGATTTCTCCAGCGCCTGTCGCTCGCGACGGGCTTCGTCCAGCATCGCCATCAGGCGTGCCTCTGCCGCTTCGTGACGCTGCTCTTCCTGGGCGAGCTTCTCGCGCTGCTGTTGCTGCTGCTCCTCCAGTGCACGCTGGAATTCCCTTGCTTCCTGCTCCTTGTCCTGTTGCAGGCGCTCGAGTTGATCCTGTTGCTGGCTACGGCGCTCGCGCTCCTTGGTCAGCAGCTCCTCCAGTCCCTGCTTTGCCGATGTCAGGTGAGCCGCCTCACTGGCAGCCTCCTGCAGGCGCGCTTCCACCGAGGAAAGGTGGGCAGCAAGGGCGCTCTCGCGCTGCTCCGCGTCTTCCGCGCGACGGTGGGCGGTAGCGACCTTCTCCAGTGCCGCCTCGACGTTACGGTCAGCTTCCTGGCGGTAATGGGCGAGGTTCTCGGCTGCCGCTTCCTGTGCCTTGGTCCACAACTCTTCTGCCAGTGACACGAGTTCTGCCGGCATCCCCTGAGGCGGTGGCACATCACGCCGCTCCTCACGCCGAGACCGCCATTCGCGCAGATGCTCGCTGATGGTGGTGAAGCTGCCAGTCCCAAGCACTTCGCGGATCTTCTGAACGCTAGGGGCTTCCTGCTGCTTCAGCAGAGTGTCCACCGCTCGCTGTACGTCGTCGTAGGTAATCCCTGTGCGGGCCATCGGGGTCTCCTTGAGCGGGCATGTTAGCGCCAGCGGCAGATCATGCCTGAATGCGGGGGTGCTGACTACGATCCAGTGTGTCCATTGGCCACGGCGGCGACCGCGGCCCATCGCCTCAGCGCTGTGCATGTGACGATCTTAGTGTAATTACACTACATAAGTAAACGTAATAATATTTATGATAACGCATAAAAAATCAAGATTACGCGCCTTATCTTGAATAAATGATGCTGTAGGGGCAGCATGGAAGGGGCAGGGAAGGTGTTCAATCCATGGTGGTGACGGGCTTTATCAATGGCAGATAACGACAGATCTGGCGGAGGTGGCATGGCTGCCTTGCGCGCGGAGTCTTCTCAGTGGCTGGCCGCGCGGGAGGCGGATCGCCCAGGCGCGCTGATCGAGGCCAATGACGACTGGGAGGCTGTCACCTGCTGGTTGCAGGAGTACGCGGCAAGCCCGCAAACCCTCAGGGCCTACCGACGGGAGGCTGAGCGGCTGCTGCTGTGGCTGGCCGAGCGCCAGCAGGTCCTCGCGGGTTTGCGTCGTGCCGACATCGACGAGTTCGAACGATTCCTGGCCAACCCGATGCCTGCGGAGCACTGGGTTGGGCCGACCAGACCGCGCCAAGACCCACGCTGGAGGCCCTTTCGCGGGCCTCTGTCACCGTCGAGTCGGCGCCAGAGCCTGGTGATCCTGCAGGGCATGATGGCCTGGCTGGTTGAGGCCGGTTGGCTGTCGCGCAATCCGTTTCGATTGATGCGCGACAAGCGGCGGAGGCTCAATAATGGCCAGCGCAGGATCGAACGCTATCTGGAGCGTGCGTTATGGGACTGGCTATGGTCCTGGGCGAGTCGCCCGTTGCCTTTACTGGCGACGCAGCGCATGCGCTACCTTTGGTTCAGGCGCAGGCTGATACTGGGTTTTGGCTATCTATTGGCCCCGCGCATCAGCGAAATGAGCGCCGCACGCTTTGATGACATCGTTTCGAGAGAGGGGCGGTGGTGGTGGCAGGTCGTCGGCAAGGGGCAGAAGTTTGCCCAGATTCCGGTGCCACCAGACATGCAGGAGCTGTTGGAGGAAGCCCGCTCGCTCTATGGAGTGTCAGATGCCTTGGGCGCAGCGCAAGGTCCGATCTTGCGTCGGCTCGATGGTCAGACACCGCTGGGCGACAACCAGCTCTATCGGATGATTCGCCAGACCTTTCGCGAGGCAGCAGAGGCGCTGGAAGAGGAGGGTGGTGAGGCGCGCTACGTTGCCCAACTGCGCGAGGCTACGCCACACTGGCTGAGGCATACCGGGCTGACCCATCAGGCCCAGGCCGGGGTGGAGCTGCGCTACCTGGCTGAGACTGCGCGCCATTCACGCCTGGATACAACGGCGATCTACCTTCACTCGGAAGATGAAGAGTGGCACCGTCAGCAGTCCCTGCACCGATTGACGCGTTAGCCAGGGCCAGCATGGCCAGGCGTCTGGCTGGGATTTCAGGGGCTGGGTTCTACGAGGACTGGTTTCAGGAACAACCTGACAGAACGGTTTCAGGGCCTGAAATGGCCGCGCTTACGCGCGAGATAGCGATCGGCGTGCTCGGTCAGTGCCTTGACGTCTGACTTGTAGCCGCGATCTAACTGGTAGGCTGCCACGGCAAGTGCCAGGGTGGCGGCCAGCATGATCAGCATGGCGATGTGAAAGGTCATTACTTATCCCTCCAGGTCAGCAGGGCCTTTGCATAGGATGCCACGAGTGCGAGCCCGAAGCCAATACAGGCTCCCCATAGCGGCTTTGCGGTGTTGGCCACGACCAGGGTGGCATGACTGTCCTTGTCGGCAAAGAACAGGGCGATCAAGGACAAGGCACCCACGGTGGTGCCGGCTCGGTCCGCCAGGTCAAGCAAATTGGTCAGGATTGCCGCACGCTTGGCCCGTCGCTGGGCGGCCAGGTGCGCGATGATGTCTTCCAGTTGCTGCGATGTCAGCCCACGTTCGTGCGCAGGCGTTTCCTTGCCAGCCAAGGCATGGCGCGAGCGAGCGTCTTCCAGGTAGCGGTCAAGTTGCTTCTCGAGAGCGGCAAGCCGACGGTCGCGGGGCTGTCGTTTTCCCGGTCCTTCGGGAGGGTGTTCTGCCATATAGACTCCGTGGCGGCGCTAAAGCCCAGTTCTCAAATGCCCTGTTTTAAAATGCCCAGTTCTGAAAAGCCCAGCCCCTGAAACCGGGACGCTAACACCTACTTGCCAGAACGGGTGGCGAATACCTGGCCGTTGTAACCGGGTTGTCATGCCCGATGTATCACGACCGAGACATCACGTCGACGCATCACAGCGAGTCACCAAGACGTGTCGAGGTACCCGATGTTACCGACAAGGGAACATGGTCGAGCGTTTCCGAGCCTGGCTTATCGCAGATAGCGATACCATGCATTCATCGCTGGGGGTAAAGCGGCTACAGTCTAGCACGCTCGCTGTCGTCTTCATGTCCGCGGTAGGTCTTCATGTTCGCAGTAGGTCTTCATGTTCGCAGCAGAAGGGTGGCCGCGGGAGGGACGACGCCGGGGGCGTGGTGAAGGTATACTGGCGCGAGCAATTTCAGGGAGTTTCCATGACCACTACCGCGGAACAGGCCCAGCAGGAGCTGCTGGAAGAATTCGAGTTGTTCGACAACTGGATGGATCGCTATCAGTACATCATCGACATGGGCAAGGCGCTGCCGCCCTTTGCCGAAGAAAACAAGCGGGATGAGCTAAAGATCCAGGGCTGTCAGTCAAATGTGTGGATGCGCCACGAGCGTCAGGGCGACCTGCTGCACTTCGCTGCCGTTTCGGATGCGGCTATCGTATCTGGGCTGATTGCGGTGCTGCTGCGGATTTACAATGAGCGCACGCCATCCGACATCCTCGCCACCAGTCCTCATTTTCTCAAGGATCTGGGGCTCGACAAGCACCTGTCGCCGACCCGTAGTAATGGACTCAATGCGATGCTGCAGAGGATTTATCGCGTCGCCGAGCAAGAGGCGGCGTAACGGTCCGGCAAGGTCGAGCGCAAGAGATACACGAAAGCTGCCGCTCCGCGGGGCTTGGCAGAGTCAACGGAGTGTTGCGTAGGCCCGCCGAGCGCCGCGACTCGTCTGCGCAGGCATTTGTGCAGTGTCTCCCTATAGGTTCCGCTAAGGGCGAGGCTGAAAATGATCGTCCAGCTCAGGATCATCGCGACACAGCTGTTCGCTGGGCCCGCCTGGCACGGGATCGATGCCACCCTCGGCACCGGGATGACAGCGAAGTATGCGTTTCACTGCCAACCAGCCACCCCGCAGTGGGCCATGCACGACGATGGCTTCGTGGCTGTAGTGAGAGCAGCTCGGCCAGTAGCGACAGCGTGGCCCCAGCACCGGGCTGATCACCGTCTGATAGACACGGATGACACCGAGCAGTGGCAGTGACAGCCAGCGCTTGACCCCCTGTTGACGGGAAAGTACTGGCTGTTCAGGTGTCTGCTGCACAGGAGCTGAGGGGGAGGCGTCTGCATGATCCTCGCCACAGCGACAGCCCGCATGATGCTCTAGAAGGGGCGGCGGCGGAGCAGGGCAGGCACCATGCTGTGCCGGAGTGCCCGTCTCGCCCGTGTGAGGGTCGACCCGGTTACCATCGCTCACCTGGGCAGTGCTTGCTTGACTGCCACGGCGTGCATCACTTCTTGTTGTAGAGCTCATTGGGGTCCATCAGCGGGGCGCTGGTGATGCGCGCCTGCTGGTCCTCCAGTCCCACGTAGAAGCAGCTACGACGTCCGGTGTGACAGGCAGGTCCGGTCTGATCGACCTGAAGCAGCAGGGTGTCGCCATCACAGTCCAGCGCAGCGCTTCTCAAATGCTGCTGCTGCCCGGAGGTCTCCCCCTTGCGCCACAGTTTGCTGCGTGAGCGTGAGTAATAGCACACGCGCCCGGTGCTCAGGGTTTCCTGCAGGGCTTCGCGGTTCATCCACGCCATCATCAGCACCTCGCCACTATCGTGCTGCTGGGCAATGGCAGGCAGCAGCCCATCCCCATTGAAACGAACGTGGTTCAGCACCTCTTCGAGGGAGTGGCAGCTGTCCTTGGGTTCGCTCTCGAGGCGTTTCATGAAATCGCTCATGGGGCTCCGTTGTCGGTGGAATGGGTAGAGGTTCCGTTGTGGGCTGAGCTATCGTCGCCGCGGGATTGGCACTGCTGGCACAGGCCGTGAAGCTCGATGGTCTGACGCTGTACCTTGAAGCCCAAGGATCGAGCCCGTGCGGACAACTCCTCATTGATATCGTCCAGATGCAGTTCTTCCACGAGCCCGCACTGACGGCAGATCAGCAGTTGAAAGCGATGAGCATGCTCAGGACACGGGCATGCCACATAGGCATTGGAGGACTCGATGCGGTGGACCAGTCCCTGTTCGATCAGAAACTCCAGAGCACGATAGACCGTCGGCGGCCGCGCGGCCGCATGGTCCTTGGCCAGCCGGTCCAGAAGATCATAAGCCTTCAGTCCACCGCAGGCGTCGGCAATAAGCTCGAGCACGCGGCGACGAATCGGCGTGAAGCGTACACCACGTCGGGCGCAGTGTTCTTCAGCCTGTTGCAGCAGGGCGGTATCGGTCATGGGGGCCTAAAAGTGCAAATCCAGATGTCAGTCTACCTGCTGGCTCAGGTGCGAGCCAGCAAGCAGGCGGGTCAGATGGCTTCGGCGGGGCTGTCCTGCAGCTCTCCTTGGCGAGCAAAATGGTGCTGGGCGAAGGCGACCCGTTCGGCTGCATTGCGCGACGTTGTCTGTGCCTCGATCAGGTCCAGGCGACGACGCAACCCCTCACCGTTGGCCATCTGGATGGCCAGGCCTGGCCTCGCGTTGAGCTCAAGCAGCATCGGGCCGCGATCTCGGTCGAGCACCATATCGGTACCCAAGTAGCCAAGACCGGTCATTTCAAAGCAGCCGGAGGCCAGTTCCAGCAAGGTGGTCCAGCCGGTAATTTGCAAGCTGGCCAACTCATGCCCAGTGTCGGGATGGTCCGTGCGCGCGCGGTCAAACTGGACGCCGCGAACAGCTCGTCCGCTGGCGATATCGATGCCGACGCCCACTGCCCCCTGGTGGAGGTTAGCCTTACCATCGGAAGCAGCAGTGGACAGGCGCATCATCGCCATGACGGGATATCCCTGAAACACGATGACGCGGATATCCGGCACGCCTTCATAGGTGTAAGCCGCGAAGGAAGTGTCGAAGTTGATCAGCGCCTCGACCAGCGCCACATCGGGTGCTCCGCCGAGGGAGTAAAGACCGGAGAGGATGTTCGAGACGTGCCTCTCGATGTCCTCGATATCGAGCTCGGCGCCGCTTGGCTTGATGAAATGCCGGCCTTCGACACGTTCGATCACCAGGATGCCCTTGCCGCCGCTGCCCTTGGCCGGCTTGATGACGAAGCCATTATGGCCCGCCAGCATGTCGCCAATCCGCTTGACGCCGAACTGGGTTGACACCGTGCCGATCAACTCGGGGGTGGTGATGCCATACTCCTGAGCGAGCAGTTTGGTCTTGAGCTTGTCGTCCACCAGGGGGTAAAGCTTGCGGCTATTGTATCGGCCGATGTACCGGATGTTGCGCCGGTTCATACCGATAATCCCCTTGGCCCTCAGCTTGCCTGGGCTGGTCCAATCACGCATGAATCAGTCCTCCGTCACCGGCTTGAAGCGCCGGAGTTCGAGCAGGCGATAGCCGGTGTAGTTGCCCAGCAGCAGGATGAAGGCCATCAGGATCAGCTGCAGCCCGAGGAAGTTGAAGGTGATATGGCGAATCCAGGGATTGTTCATGGCCAGGTAAGCCAGCACCGCTGTCAGCAGACTGCCACCACCCTGAATCAGTACCTGCTTGGGGCCTTCTTCCTCCCACAGGATGGACATTCTTTCGATGGTCCAGGACAGAATGATCATCGGGAAGAAGGTGATCGTGAGGCCGGCATTAAGCCCGAATCGATAGGACAAGACCGTGAAGATGGAGATGATGGCGATGACCGTTATGATCACCGCCGTCACCCTCGCCACCAGCAATAGATTCAGGTGCGACAGGTAGCTACGAATCACCAGGCCTACCGCTACCACCAGCAGGAAGCCAATCAGGCCGGTCAGCAGGGATGTCTGGATGAAGGCCAGGGCAATCAGCACGGGCATGAAGGTGCCCGAGGTCTTGATACCCACCAGTACCCGCAGCAGCACCACCACCAGAGCGCCGATGGGAATCAGCAGGATGGTCTGGAACAGCGCCTGTTCTTCCAACGGCAGACTGTGGATCGAGAAGTTGAGCAGGGTGTCACTGTCTTCCGCCAGCTGGCTTCTGACCGCTGCCGCAGCGGGCTGATTGCGGACCAGCATGGAGAAGGAAATCCGCGAGTCGCTGCCGCCTTCCACTTCCAGAACCGCGTTGCCGGCGCTTTCCCACATCAGCAGGTTGTCGGGTTTGCCCTGTTCACCGGTGGCAGGGTTGAACAGGGCGCGCTGGTCACCGTCGTAGACTTCGATCCAGGAAGTCAGACTCTGGCGGCGGCGTCCGCTCTCGAGCATCAGGCCGTTGACTTCACGCGCGGCAACTCCCGCCTGGTTGAGCAAGCGGACGGCGAGGGGGACACGATCAAACTGAGTCAGCAGCAGACGGGCGTTCTCGCCCTGACGGTTGTCCGCAAATTCGCTCAGCAGTTCCCGGGCGAAGGTGAAGGCATCCGAGGAGCGGTCCCAGGCACGGTCGATGACCTGCTGGGCGGCAGTATCGTAGGGCCGTTGCCACGCCACATCGCTGACGGGCGGAGGCGGAGGCGGCTCTGATGCCTTGCGTCCGCCTTCGGTCACCAGGACCTGGGCCGTGTAATAGAGACGCTGATCACCGCTGGCTTCACGGGTGGACCATTCCGCACGGCGCGCGCCATCCTGCTGCAGGAAGGCAAGCCCGTAGCCCGGGGACGCGGTGTGTTCAGTCAGCACCCGGAAACCCGGTTGGGAGGAGGGCAGAGCCATGTCCACCTTGGCCGGCTTGCCATCGCCATCAAAGGTGACCTGAGCCTCGATTTCCCAGACCTGGCGCTGTTCACCCGGGGTCCATGGCACCTCGAATTCCACGTGGCGATGGATGCTTGTAGCGATGCCGACCACCATCAGCAGGGCGACGATCAGATAAAAGGGCAATCTGGACATGGGTCTTCCTTAAACGGGAGCGAAAGGCCAGCCAGCTGAGGGCTGGCACACAGCGTTCGGTCAGGGCTGTTCCTGATCATCACGATCGGCCGCTTCTTCATCAGCGGCTTCGCTGGCGGATTCCCCTCCTGGGAATTCGGGGCGGTCGTGCAGGTAGTGGCGAGCCACATCAATAACGGCAATGTCGAGCAGGAATCGCCGCCCAAGCAGCACCGGGTAGCTCAGGTGGGTACGGTCATTGAGGGTGAACTCAACTTGTTCACGAATGGGACCAAGGGTCATCAGCAGGCTGACCACCGGACGACTTTCCTCACCATTGGCCTGAACGATGGTGACATTGCGCTTGACCGGTGCTTCGATCCACTTGTCTCGCACCGATTCGACCACAGAGTCCTTGTCGTTCAGCCCCAGCTTGAAACGAACCCACTCATCACCATCTCGTTCGAAGGTGGTGACATCGGTGGCGGACAGCGACGAGGTGTTGGCCCCGGAGTCGATTCTGGCCTTCAGATACGTGCCGACGTTGGGCAAGCCGACCCACTCGCTGCGCCCGAGCAGCTCCTTGTTGTCGATGCCAGACTCGGTAGAGGCCTCACACTGGGCAACCTGAACATTGGCCTGTGAGGTGTCTCGATCCAATGCCTCAAGGTCGCTGCGGACGCCGCGGAGCAGACTGCCGACTTCACGGATATCGGCGGTCATGCGCAGGTCCTGGGCGCGCTGGGCGCTCAGCACATCCTCGGTAATGTTGCACTGGCCTGCCAGGCGGGTTTCCAGCCGCTGCATTTCAGCGTGAAATTCTGCCGGCGTAAGAGGCTCGGGGGGCGGTTGTGTATCGACCGGTGCCAGAGCACAGCCTCCCAGCATGACAGCGGCGGCCAGAGGAATCATACAGGTCGGTCGAAGAGGCATGACGCTAGCGTCCTTGTATCGGCATCGGCAAAAAGGTTTGGCTGACGGCCTGCGCCGCTAATGACGCATCCGAATGAACCAAATTGAAGGGATGATAAGGAGCGATGCCTGCGCTGTCCATGCTGGCACATGGGCGAAAGGAGGATTCAAGTCCCGCTGGGTGCGTGGTTGGTGAAGGCGAGACGCACTGGCGGCGTCGCGGGAAGGTCGCAGGAGCGAAGTCCGTGCGTCATATCCAGCCCAGCACGGGCGTCCTCGCACCATGGAAGTGAACATAGCTACCGACCAAGCCGTCAGCAACGCTCGCTATATCAGCACTCTATGGTAAATATTGTGCCAATTGTCGGTTTCAGCTCTCGTTCAGAACCAGGATCACTGAGCGATATTCGCGCTGTCTTGTCGGCTCAGTGATGCCGGGTTCATACTCAATTGGCTTCTACAGCACTGTCAGGCCCCTTCATGCCGAGGAAACCATCCTGGTGTGGTGCGGATGATGTGCCATAACTTATTGGGGATTGCATTCCTGGCAGGGTCTTGTGACATATCCATGGCCTTCCGGATGTGGGTTTCCTCGCCTGCCTTGGCCAGCTCTACCCAATCCGGAGTGACGGCCAGCCCTCTGCCCACAGCCACCAGGGGCAGACCCAGTGCCAAAGCATCGCGCGCCTGCTGTGCCGTATAGTTCTCTCCGGCAGCGAGCAACGGCACTCGGTCGGCAACGCGGTCGATAATGATCTCCGCGGTGGTTCTGCCACCGCTGACGCTATCCTGGGGTGTACTCGACAGCACGTTCTTTAGGGAGACATGCAGATAGTCGACTTGTTCTTCTACTAGCTGATCCATGAGTGCACAGGCATCGGTGATGCGTAAGGCTCCTTCATCCGCTTCCTCGGGAGAGAATCGGTAGCCGAGTAAAAAAGGGCGCTGTGCATGTAAGGATATGACGCGCTTAACCTCCCGTACGACTTCCAATGGAAACCGCATACGGTTTTCCAGCGAGCCGCCCCATTCGTCGTTACGCTGGTTGAACCGCGGCGAAAAGAAGTTCTGGATAAGAAACCCGTGCGCGCCATGCAACTCAATACCATCGAAGCCGGCGTGGATGGCTCGCCGTGTGGCTTCTCCAAAGGCGCGAATGACCTCCCGGATTTCTTCATGGTCGAGTGCACGGCTACTGATGTCTCCTGAATTGAAGGGCCCAGGCGTGGCCCGCCCTGCGCTGGCACTGACCAGATCGCCGTCCGGGATCAAATGAGGCACCGCCTTGTTGCCCGCGTGGAAGATCTGTAGAACGGCGTGTGCGCCGCCACTCTTGGCCGCGTCTGCAAGCCTGCGCAGACTGGGGATGAAACGGTCGTCATACGCCGCAAATTCGTCAGTAAAGCCTATGCCGCTTCTTTGCACATGGGTACAGCCCGTGATCACCATGCCCACGCCCTGAGCTCGGGCACGGTACCAGGCCAGCTCCTGATCGGAGATGGTCTCGTCGTCGTTGGACGACCAGGTGGTCATGGGTGCCATCACCACTCGGTTGCGCAGCGTCACGCCTCTGGCGAAGGAAAAGGAACGGAACAGGGTATCGGTAGAAGACATTCTCGTTAACTCACTTGATGTTTTAAAACCACTCATCGTCGATGGCCTGGAGCATCTCTTCGGGCGGTAGCTGTTGCGTCATGCGCCCGCGCAGTACAGAGCGGTGTTCGAAGGACGCTGCGCCGTGCTCCATGACCTTGGCCCTGAACGCAGCGATCTGCTCGTCACCGAAGTTGCTGTTGAAGGTGTTGAATAACACAACATGTTGGCCATCGAAGCGGTGGTGCTCGACGAAGGCCCAGATCGGCGGCGCAGGGCTATAGAACCACACGGGTGAGCCGAGCCAGACGGTGGAAAATGGCCTGAGGTCAATGGTGCTCGGGCTTATTTCGGGCAGGTTGCCGGGATCGTTGCGGCGTGCCTTGGCGTCCCAGGCTGAATGGCCCAAACCCCTCAGCCCTAGCTCGTATTCCGGCACTTCAAGAGCGTAGATGTTGGCATCGAGCCGTTTGGCCACCTGGCGTGCGGCCAGCGCTGTGTTACCCGAGCGTGAGAAATACACCACGGCAGTGCTCGTCAGCTTGGGTTCCACTGGTGCGGTGTAAGGCACCATGGTGCTCACCTGCCGTGCCTGGTGGCTTTCGATGCTGGTGACGCCCACAAAGAAGCCCAGCACCGCCAGGCCCACCATAGAGAAGATCATGAGACCCCACTGAAAGAAGATCATGCCTTAGAAGTCTGTCGTATTGGTCAGGTGCTCGAACCCGCGCATTTCCTCGATACGCGCGATAAGAGAGGGCATCACGTAGTCCATCGCATCGTTGCCGATCAACAGCTGCCTTGGCGGGTTGTCCAAGGCCACCAGTTGCATGACGACCTGGGCCAACTTGACCGGGTCGCCTTGTTGCTGGCCATCTGCCGCAGCCAAGTCACGACTACTGCCGTATGGCTTGTAGTCGGCGATCGGGTTTTCGCCATGGATGGCGGAGCGGTCGTTCAAGAACTCTGTACGGAAGAATCCCGGCTCGATGGCCGTGACCTGGATACCCAGCGGTGCCACTTCATCCGCTAGGGCCAGCGTCATACCTTCTACGGCGAACTTTGATGCTGAATAAAACGTGGCGTTGGCGGTCGCCTTGACGCCTGCAATCGATGAGGTGTTGAGGATGCGGCCGCTCTGCTGTGCCCGCATCACAGGCAGTACGGCTCGCAGGACATTAGCCATTCCGAAGACGTTGGTGGCAAACTGCGCTTCAATCTGTGCTGCGGTGGCTTCCTCGAAGCGGCCCAGCAAGCAAAACCCTGCGTTGTTGACCAGCACATCTATGCGGCCAAAGTGGTGCATGGTGGTATCCACGGCGGCCTTAGCCTGTGCCTCGCTAGTGACATCCAATTCCAGCAGTTTGATACGGTCCCGTGGGGCGTCGGCGAATACCTCAAGCAGTTTATCCAACGTGCGCCCGGTAGCAGCAACCTTATCGCCTTGCTGCAAGGCGGCTTTGACAATTTCGACGCCCATGCCGCGGGTGGCGCCGGTGACGAACCAGGTACGGCTCATGATGTGTCCCCTTTACTAGATGGAAAAACCCGATGGGAAGTGTTCGTTGGCGCAGACCATCGCAAAAGCCGCCGGCGGCAAACGTGAGAGCACAACAGATCGCCCGGCGTGCTCATCCTTCCCCTACGCTCTCGACCATGGCGCCGATACAAGCCTTCATCGGAGGGAAGGGTGATGATGGTTGGCGCCCGTTGGGATTACATGAAGTAGGGCTTGTCGCCGTCGGTATGAGCCTTGTTAACGCCCAGGTTGGCGGCGACGTGACGTGCTGGCGAGTCGATGACCTTTACGATCAGGTCCGCCACGCTCTTGCGTGACACCACGGTGCCCTTGAACGGCTCGTCTCTGTCGGTCAGCTCGTAGTCCACCTCGTCCTCATCCGTCAGCCAGGCGGGACGCAGAATGGTGTAATCCAGTCCCGAGGACTCGATAGCATCGGCGGCACGGCGGAAGGGCTTCAGGTCTTCACCGATGATGGCGTTGTTCCATTCGCCGAACTTGCCGGGCACCTCGTCATAAATACCTAGCGCCAGTACAAAAACCAGCCGTCTTACGCCTGTGGCCTGCATGGCGGCGATGACACTCTGGGCCTGTCTGTCCAGGTCTTCGCCGGTAAGGTTGGCATAGACAATATCCTGGCCAGCCATGGCGCTTTTCAGCAGCTTCTTGTCCAGTACGTTGCCGATGACGACCTTGGCGTTGGCGGGCTCGTTGCCCGTGAGTTTTCTGGGATCGCGCAGCAGCAGTGTCTGGCTGATGTTCTGTTCGTTGGCCAATGCCTTGACCACCCATTTGGAGATCTGGCCGTTGGCGCCAAGGATGAGGACGTTTTGCATGATGGGTTTCCTGTTTCGGGTTCAATTGCTGAAGGTAACGTTCGAAGCCCAGCCATGCTCAGGTGTCGGCGAAGCGTGGCCGTTTCCATGCCTGGAGCCCTGCAAGCCACGCGCGCGGAGGAGAAGGAGAAGAAGGGCCCCGCCGCATGAGGCTCGCGCGGCGGGGCTGGGGCGAGACGGCGCAGACGCTTATTCGCCAGCCACGTGCTGCTTAAGGAACGGCAGCATCTGCTCCATCGCCAGCGCAACCGGTTCGGCCTGGTCGTAGAGGTCGTAATGCGACCAGCCCTGCAGCGACACCAGTTGGCGGTCTTTCGAGGCGGTGGCGCGGCCATATGCCTCCATTCCGTCGCAATAGGCACCGAATGCACCCGCCTTCTGGCCGATCACAACCATCATCGGCTGGTTCATCAGGGTCTCCGAAAAGTTGAAGGCGTCCCAGGCCAGCGTCTGCTGAGCGTGGCTGAACAGCATCCGAGTCCAACCGCCAGGCTGCTGCCCGCGCGGGGTCTTGTAATAGTCGGTGGCCTCGAACACGTCGATCTCGGTCAGCCCTGCTGCGGTGGCCGCCTCGGGGCTGGCGGGCAGAAGTTCGTTGACTTGCAATTCACCACCAAGGGCTTCCTTGGTGCGCTGCGCGGCCATGGCATCCAGCACGCCCAGCGGGTTGTATTGGCTGAAGCCCTCGCGGAACAGGCGGCCGATATTGACCGGCGTGATGCCCACTACGGCTTTGATCCGCTTTTCTGTCAGCGTGGCGTTGAGGATGTAGCCGCCGCCTCCGCAAATGCCGATGCCGCCGATGCGCTCCGCATCGACGTAAGGCAGCGTCACCGCATAGTCGATGACATGGCTGACATCCGCGACACGCTGCGACGGGCTTTCAATCCAACGCGGTGCGCCGCCGGACTCACCCTGGTAACTGGCGTCAAAGGCGATGACAACAAAGCCCTGTTCGGCCAACGCCTTGCCGTACACCGCGCCGGAGGTCTGCTCCTTGCAGCTGCCGAAGGGGTGCACGCTGATAATTGTCGGGTACTTCTTGTTTCGGTCGAAGCCGGGCGGTGTCAGGATCAGGGTGGCGATGTCCCATGCCATGTCTGGGTTCCTGAAGGTCACGCGCTCAGTGGTTGTCCATCGTGCTGTCATGGTTGCCTGCTCCGGTTCAGAGGCATGGATTTACTTCAGCCTGGCCGTGAAGAACGGGGCCAGTTGCGACACGGCCTCATCTACGTACCGGGGTACGTCGTACAGCGACATGTGATTGGCACCCTCGACGACGTGCATCTGCTTGTCCTGGCTGGCGGCACGTACCAGCAGGTCGTCGCTCATCCACTTGCTGCCGGCTACACTGCCAGCCACGGCCAGGATCGGCTGGGTCAGGAAAGCCTCGGCCTTGTGGTAGGCGTCGTAGGTGATGATCTGGTTGAGGTTGCGGGTCAGCGCGAAGCCGGGGGCGTTCGGATGCTCGCTGCGCGGGGTGTGGTAATACTCCCAGGCTTCGCGCAGCTCGGCGTTGGGCGCGTCTTCTTCCTTCATCGGGGCTAGCGGGATGGTGGCGTATTCGTTCGCGCTCGCGTCGCTGCTGCGCGCGTTGGAGCCGAATTCCAGCAGGCTTACAGCGTCGGCATCCTCGACGGTATTTTCCCAGCCGTTACGGAACATCTGGCCGATGTTCACGGCGCTGACCATTCCCAGCGCTTTGATACGGCGGTCGTTGATGGCGGCGTTGGCGCTGTAGCCCGCGCCGGCGCAGATGCCCATAGCGCCGATCTTGTCCTGATCCACATAGGGCAGTGTGGTCAGGTAGTCAATCACGGCGCTCACGTCTTCGGTGCTGATATAGGGATTTTCCAACTGGCGTGGCTCACCGGTGCTTTCTCCCTGGTAGGAGCGGTCGAAGGCAATGGTGATGAGGCCATTTTCGGCCAGCTTGCGGGCATACAGGCCGGCGGTCTGCTCCTTTACGCCGCCACCAGGGTGCGAGACCACTACGGCTGCATAGGTCTTGCCCTCATCAAAGTCGGCGGGGTAGTAAGTGTTAGCAGCGAGAGTGATGCCTTGGCCGTTGAGGGTCGGGATGCTGACGTTTTTCATGGTGAGGCTCCTATCGGGATCATCAGGTGTGTACCGCTCAATACCGACAAGATTAGGAGCTCTACTGTTTTTGATAAACGGCTCTATAATGACATGACTGTTAAGTCATGGTTACCAATATGCCCTTGGATCCCACGCAATACCCGGGACTGGTGTGGTTCTTCCACATTGCCCGCCATCGCAGCTTCACCAAGGCCGCCACCGAGATGGAAGTGTCGCGTGCCGCGCTGTCCCAGCAGCTCAAGACTCTGGAGCAGCAGCTGAACGTTCGCCTGTTGAATCGAACCACTCGGAACATGTCATTGACTGAAGAAGGGCAGCGACTTTATGACTCGCTGAAGCCAGCTCTGGGGTCCATTGAGCGGGCCGTCTCAGAAGTGGGCGAGGCCCAGGCGGAGCCGTCGGGGGTCATCCGGATCAATACATCCCGGGTCGCGTCCCGACTGTTGCTGGAACCTCGAATGGACGAATTTCTCGCTCGCTACCCAAAGTTGCGCCTGGAGCTCGTCATGAACGATGGCTTTTCCAACATCGTCTCCGAAGGGATGGATGCCGGATTGCGTCTCGGGGAGAGCTTGGATGAGCATATGGTGGCTGTGCCGGTGACGCCGCCGATCGAGATGGCCATCGTTGCCTCTCCCGAGTACATCAAGCGGCATGGTATCCCGACGACGCCAGCCGATCTCGTCCAGCACAACTGTCTGGGTTATCGATTCGCGTCAAGCGGTGCGATCGATCGTTGGGGCTTTACCTCACCAGAGCCAGACGGGCGAAGCCTGGTGTTTGAACCCAAAGGAAACGTGATCTTCAATGATGACGACAGCATGTTGAATGCTGCAGTTAGAGGGGTCGGCTTGGTGAAGCACCTGGATCTGTGCGTCCGTCAGCAGCTGTCGGACGGAACCTTGGTTCGGGTACTGCAGCCGTGGTGTCAGCCTTTTTCCGGGTTCTATCTGTACGTGCCATCGCGAGCGCACATGCCTGCCAAGATCCGAGCACTGATTGATTTCCTGGTAGACCAGCGATCGAGCTTCGAGCGGAAGTGATCGCGTGCAAAGAATCTCTTGGCATTGATTCCTGATGAAGGACGGGCCAGGGTAGGGCTCAGTGCTGTGTCGCCATTTGCAGGCCATTCGCTGGCTTAAAGGCGATGCCTGAGCTCAAGGTATGCCACCAGTCCTGGTATCTCTGGATCAAGCGTTTTCGGGTCAGGGCTATCCAGGTCGATGCTTTGCACATCTCCCTTTACACTGCTTATTTAACATAATATAGATTATGCGAACTGCTATGGTACATGGCTCACTGATGGCGGTCCCACCCGTTATTCCCTATATTTGCTGTACGACACCTCTACAAGGATCTTTGCAATGTACAGTAAAATCCGATGGGTCCCCGGGCTGGCCGTGCTTCTGATATTGGTGAGTTGCGCCAATGTCGACGTCGCACGCTACGCTGGAACGACGCCGCGGCTCGATATCGCCGAGTACTTCGACGGCCAGACGCGAGCCTGGGGCATGGTCCAAGACTACGGCGGCGAGGTGCAGCGACGCTTCACCGTCGACATTGAAGGTCGCGTCGACGGCGATACCCTGACCCTGGATGAGCGATTCACCTACGCGGACGGTGAAACCGACCGTCGGGTGTGGACCTTCGAGCGAGGTGACGGTGGACGCTGGCAAGGCCGTGCCAGCGACGTCGAGGGCGTTGTCATGGCAAGTCAGGCGGGTCACGCCTTCCACATGCGCTACCCACTCGAGGTTCGTGTCGGCGAGCGGGACATCACCTTCACCATGGATGACTGGATGTACCTGCAGCCAGACGGTCGACTGATCAATCGCACCACCATGTCAAAGTTCGGTGTGACGCTCGGTGAAGTCACCCTGGTGTTCGAGCGTACTCCCTGACCCTCCTACTTTTTTTCCTTGAACTGCTGGTAGGTCTCGCGGGCGCGCTCCAGATGTCGTGCCATGGCGGCTCTGGCAGCATCGGGCTGGCGTGACAGAATCGCGTCAAGCACGTCCTGATGCTCCGCCTCCACGCGCTTTAGATAGGTCACGCTGGATTCGGCATTGACTTCGCTGGACGCGAGTTTTGAGCGCGGAATGGCGCTCAGATCCAGCTGTTCCAGCGCCTGGGGGAAAAACGGGTTGTGCGTTGCCTGAGCGATGGCATGGTGAAAGTCGAAATCCTCGTTGCGTGCCTGACTGCGCTGTTGGCGCGCCTTGACGAAGGCTTGGTGAGATTCTTTAAGCCGATCGACATCCGCCAGCTCATGGCGCTCGGCGGCCAATGCCGCCGCCGCAGGTTCAAGGTTCAAGCGCAGCTCAAGCACGTGCAGGATATCTTCTACGGTGGTCGGCCTGATGCGCTTCGCTGGCATGGCTTCTGCGGGCGCCTGGCGAATAACGGTGGTGCCAACACCACGCCTGGCCTCGACCAGGCCCAGGGACTTCAGATGGGCCACCGCTTCACGGATCACCGTGCGGCTGACACCAAAGGAGTCGCACAGACCGCTCTCCGTGGGCAGTTTTTCCCCTACAGAGATGGTGCCAGCGGTGATCAACCCCTCCAGTTGGTCGGCCACATTCATGGAAAGGCTGCCCTCACGGGTCAGCTTCTTGACGTTGAGCGGTACCGGTTCCGTTCGGGGTACAGGCTTGGCTGCCATGGTCGATTCCTCTTCAGTGCGCATGCAGGACGCACGTCTTTCCGCAAAGCGTCATTGTAACAGGGTGTTGACGGCGGGTCTTTTAGGCGATCACCGCCGACATTCCTCGTTATTTGGTACAGGGTCGCCCGCCTTGGCGATGCGCCGCTGTGCCCATTGGTTCAATCATCCGGGTGGCCCTGGGCGGTAAATTTGCCGCCCTGAAAGCGCACGGCTGGGTCGTTCGGGTCCAGGCGCCCTTCCCTTGCCTCCGTCTGGGCTCTCCAGGGCTCCGAGCTGTCCTTGGGTACCCAGCCCAAGAATCCCGCCTCGCGGTTGTCCCACCATTGCTCGGCGTTGTTGGATGCGCCATACACCACGGTATAACCGAGCTTGGGTGCAACGAAGGCGCGCTCCAATAATGCCACGAAGTCGTCGACGCTCATCCAGGTCGCCAGCATTCGAGTGTCGGCCGGTTCTGGAAAGCAGGAGCCGATCCGCACGGCGAGGGTTTCCACCCCGAATTTGTCAAAATACAGACTGGCCAGGTCCTCGCCGAAGCACTTTGACACCCCATACAAAGAGTCCGGTTTGTGCGGAACCCGGGCATCCAGACGTTCGGTGCGTGGATAGAAGCCGATGGCATGATTGGAGCTGGCGAAGACAATGCGCGAGCACTGCTGCTGCCGAGCCGCCTCGTAGAGATGATAGGTGCCCATGATGTTGGCGGGCAGAATCTCCTGCCAGGAGCGCTCTACCGAAACGCCACCGAGGTGAAGAATGCCGTCGCAGCCGTCGACCAGGCGCATGACCGCAGCACCATCAGCGAGGTCTGCCCGCACGACTTCCTCGTTATCTGCCGTTGACCCGCCTGGTAGTTCCGCCACGTCGGACAGCCGAACGTGGCGAGCAAGACGGCCCAGGTGCGGTCGCAGGGCCTGGCCCAGACCACCCGCTGCGCCGGTTACCAGTAGTCGATTCAGCATGTCAGTCTCCTTGATCTGTACGCCCGTTGAATCTCTCGACTGCTATCTCTATCCCGGCCAGGCTGAGCGTGCTGATGCTCATGCCCATTAACGGCCCGGTCCATCCACCGTTACTCTGCCGACAAGCCTGTTCTCAAGCTATTCAGCTGGCAAACCCATACAGCGTGGCCGGGTTATCGACCAGGATCTTCTGACGTTGCGCTTGTGTTGCCCAGCTCAACAGAATATCCAGCTGGTCAGGGTCGTCCGGGTATTGCTCCCGTGGCACGCCGACATGTGGCCAGTTGCTGCCCCACAGGATTCGCTCTGGCGCGTGGGCGATCACCCTTCGAGCAATCGCGCCCACGTCCTCGTAGTGGGGTCCTCCGGTCACGCTTGATTCGTAGCCGGCGCAGATCTTGAACCAGGCATTGCCCCGATCCAGCAATCGCAGAATTGCGTCTACGCGGCGGTCATCAGCGGGAACTGGATCCATGAACTTGCCGATATGGTCAATGATGTACGGGCAGTCGATGCCTTGTAAGGTTGGCAAGTGCTGGTCCAGCTCTCGGCCATTGAATTGCACCATCAAGTGCCAACCTAGTGGACGGATCAGCGGCTCGATCTGCTTGAGTTGAGCGATCGGCACGGCGCCACCGGGCAAGTTCATGATCCTGGCACCACGGATGCCTCGCGCGTGCCACTGCTCCAGGGTGCTCATCGAGGTATCGGGGGCCACCACGGCCACACCGCGGGCGCTATCAAGGCCGAGCTGGTCGAGGGAGCTCAGCAAGGCGCCATTGTCGAACTGGTAAGCGTTGGACTGGGTGACGACCACACGGTCCAGTCCCATCCAGCGTTGATAGCGGCGCAAGTCGTCGACCGTCGCCAGTTCCTTGATCGGCGGTCCGCCTGGCTGACCTTCAAAGCCCTCGAGATATAGGTGCACGTGGCAGTCGGTAGCACCTGCCGGGGCTACCAGCCGAGGGTGGCGTCCCTCGAGTGGACGGGTGTTGGCCGGAATCACAGGTTTGTCTCCTTGAGGGCGAAACGTGTCAGGGCGTCGCGATCGATGTCGATGCCAAGCCCAGGACCATCGGGAATCGATACCCAGCCGGCATCATGCTCCAAGGGCTTAAGCACCACGGCTTGCCGAAAGGGGTTGTGGGTACGGTCAAACTCCATGATGGGCTCGATAGGCTCCCGTCTCGGCGGGTTGGGTGGCAGCGCGGCCATGGCCTGAAGGCTGGCGGCAATACACACTGCAGTACCCCACACATGGGGAATCAGCCGCACGCCGTGCAGCGCGGCCATGTCCACCACCCGGCGCATTTCGGTGAAGCCCCCTACCCCACAAATATCCGGCTGGCAGATGTCGATGGCCCGACTGGCGAGCGGCTCTTGCATGGCATAGCGGCCGTGCCAGTTTTCACCACTTGCCACCGGCAGCGGCTGACCTTCACGCACCGCGCGATAGGTCGCTATCTGCTCCGGCAGTACCGGCTCCTCGAACCAGTCCACCCCGAAGGTCGCCGCCTGACGTCCCACTTCAAGTGCTTCGAGCAGATCGTAACCGTGGTTGGCGTCGATCATCAGGCGACGGCGAGGACCGATGGCTTCCCGCACCGCAGCGATGACCCGCAGGTCCTCTTCGACGTTGAAGCCAATCTTGATCTTGACCCCGTTAAAGCCTTCCGCCGCATAGCCGGCGACCTCTGCCGCGATATCGCTGACGCGATCGACGCCGTCACGGCGAAAGGATCCAGTGGCGTAGGCCTCTACACGCTCTCTGAAGCGGCCTCCCAGCAACTCGGCAATGCTGGCTCCATAGTGCTTGCCCTTGATATCCCACAAGGCGATGTCGATGCCGCTGAGCGCCGTCATGGTCAGTCCACGCTGGCCTTGATCGCGCAACCGGTTGTACAGCTCGAGCCAGCGCTTTTCATGCTCGAGGGGGTTGGTGCCGATGAGGGACGAAGCATAGGTGGCCACCACCCCCGCGTTGGCCTGGGCCGGTCCCAGGCATTCGCCCCACCCCACGGTGCCATCATCACAGGTGATCTCGACCAGGCAGTGCTGGCGGCGTTCGAAGCGCATAGAGGCACTTTCGAAGGCCTGGTCAAGGGGGTGATCCAGCAGATGGGTCTGTACCTTGGCTATCTTCATGGGTGATGCTCCGACGTCTTCGGCAGTGGGTCTAGGGGCGTTCATTGCAGCCAGTTGGGTAGCGCCATGGACAGTGCCGGTACATAGGTCACCAGCATCAGCGCAGCAAACAACGCCAGATAGAACGGCCAGATGGTACGTACGGTCTGCTCGATCTTGATCTTGCCCACCACACTGCCGACGAATAGACAGGCGCCTACCGGTGGCGTGCACAGGCCGAGGCCAAGGTTCATCATCATCATGATGCCGAACTGGATCGGATCCATGCCGAACTGAGTGGCGATGGGCAGAAAAATCGGTGTACAGATCAAAATCAATGCGGCCATGTCCATGATCATGCCCAGAGCCAGCAGGATCAGGTTGAGCATCAGCAGAATGGCGATGGGATTGTCACTGATGCCCAGCAGCGCCTCGGTGAGCAGCTCCGGTACGCTGTACAGTGCGAGCAGATAGGAAAATGCGGACGCGCAGCCCACCAGAATCATCACCAGCGCGGTGGTTCGCACCGACTGGTAGACAGCCTGCTTAAACGAGGCCCAGTTGAGCTCGCGATAGACCAGTGCGGTGATGACGATGGCGTAGATCGCACCGAAGGCACCGGACTCGGTCACCGTCAGCACCCCGGAGAGTACGCCGCCGACGATGATCACCGCCGTCAGAAGTCCTGGCAGTGCCGCCGCAAGGCTGACCACCAGCGCCTGCCAGCCGGGGAAAGGCTCGCCCTGATACCCTCGTTTCACCGCGACCAGATAGGCAGCCAAGGCCAGTAGCGCGCACATCACGATGCCCGGCACGATGCCCGCCATGAACAGCTGGGTGATGGAAAGACCGCCACCGGCTGCCACGGCATACAGAATCATGTTGTGACTGGGGGGGATGACGACGCCGGCCACCGACGAGGTGACGGTGACATTGACCGCATAGTCTGCGTCATAGCCCTTTTCCTTCATGACCGGTATCAGAATGGAGCCCAGCGCCGAGGTGTCGGCCACCGCAGACCCTGAAATGCCACCGAACAGCATCGATGAGGTGACGTTAACCACCCCCAGTCCGCCTCGCACACGGCCCACCGCAGCGGAGGCGAGCCTGACCAGACGCTGGGAAATTCCCCCATGCAGCATCAGTTCGCCGGCGAAAATAAAGAACGGAATCGCCAGCAGGGAAAATACCGAGATACCAGAGAGAATCCGCTGGAACGCGACAAACAGTGGCAGGCCCTCGTAGAGGAAGCCGCCTACAGCAGCTAACCCAACCGCAAAGGCAACGGGAGCACCCACCGCAAGCCCGAGTGCGAACAGCCCAAAGACGATCGCCAGTCCCATGTTCAGGTCTCCTGTGTGGATGTCGGGTGGCCAGCGAGACGCCGGACAATGTTGACCAGGGCGAATAGCGACATCAGCACGCCGCAGATCACCAAGGGGGCCGCACGCCAACTTTCAGAAAGCCCGAGCATGGGAATCGGCCGGGCCAGGTTGGTCATCATCAACAGCCAGCCCTGCCACGCCATGAAACCGCCAAAGGCCAGCACAAACAGGTCAGCAAGATGGTGCATCAGGGTCTTTATCGGTCCGGGCATGGCATCCCTGAGCAGATCGATGGACAGATGAGCGTTGTGGCGAACCCCCGCTGCGGTGCCAAGGCACGTGATGTACACCACGCACAGCAAGGCGGATTGCTCCACCCAGGTGGGCGTGTCATTGAGGATGTAGCGACCAAACACCAACCAGCCGAAGGTGATGATCAAAAACACCAGCAAGACCCCTGCCACCATGATGCAGCCGTGGGCCAGGCTATCCAGCAGCCGGTCCAGCGTATCCGGCGGCTGCCGCTGATAGCGAATGGAGCGGGATTCAGGCGACGCCGGAGGAAAGGCCCCGCGGCGCGTCGACGTTGACCCTTCCGAGGCGCTGGGTACTGGCTCCGCCGAAGACGATTGATGGGGTGCTTTCACACAGATACCTCCCTGCCGGCCCCATGCAGGGGCCGGCCTAGCCTGATCGCAGAGGAAACACGGCATCATCGCCTGAGCGCATGAGTTGTTGCGTTGCGCGGTGCTCGAACACCTCGCCTATGCCGCATGGGCTCCGAGTTCTTCGCTTCCGGAGCCTTGCGTGTCATTGCGCTCGGCTGATGTCGTCAGTGCTTCCTTGGGCTGACGATGTCAGCGCGTCCGTGAGGTTAGTCGGCCTGCGCCGCGCGAATGTCATCGACCAGAGATGCAAGGTCGGGGTTATCGCTCAGGAAGCCGTCATAGACCGGTTCCATCAGCGTCTGGAAGGCCGTCTTGTCGGGCACTTCATTGATTTCGACGCCGGCATCAAGCGCCTTTTGACGGCTGGCCTCGGTGCGCTGGGCCCACAGCTCCCGTTGCTCGCTGGTGGCGATCGCCGCTGCCTCCCTGATGGCCGCCTGATCGTCGGCCGAGAGCTGCTCCCAGCTACTTCTGGCCACGCACAGGCACTCTGGAATCACCAGGTGATTGGTCAGTGAGTAATAGCGGGCTACCTCGTAATGACCGCTGGACTCATAGGAGGGGAAATTGTTTTCCGCACCATCGATTACACCCGTGGTCAGCGACTGATAGACCTCCCCGTAGGCCATCGGCGTGGCATTACCGCCAAGAGCGTCGATCATCTCCACGTACAGGTCGTTGTTCATCACCCGCACCTTCATGCCCTTGACATCATCAGGGGTCTGCACCGGATGATCGGTGTTGTAGAGGCTGCGTGATCCGGCGCCAAACCAGCCAATAGCGATCAAGCCTTGTTCTTCCATGGCAGCAGCGAAGCGGTCACCGATCTCGCCGTCCATCAGCTCATACATGGCCTCTTCGCTTTCAAAGATGAACGGCAGTGACAGCACATTGGCCGCAGGCACCATGGGCCCCATCGGTCCCATGTTGAAATTGCCGAAGTCCAGCGCTCCATTGCGCGTCTGCTCTATGGCGTCGGGCTGATCTCCCAATACGGCATTGTGGTAGACCTTGGGGGTGATCCTGCCGTCGGTCTTGTCATCGACCTGCTTGGCAAAGGTCTCGAGCGCAATACTATTGGGATACTCCGGTGGGTGAATGTTCCATCCCCGCCACTGTTCCGCCATGGCGGGGGTAGCAACAAGTCCCACGCTGGCAGTAACGGCAGCAAGAATGGCGGCGTTGGTGGCATGACGTGCAGAAGACATGGCGAGACCTCGTATCGACGTTATTGCTGTTGTTGTCATCTCTGGCGCCCGGAGGAATGCCCCTACCCTGCGGCTCCCCCGTCTGGCGCCAGGCTCACACCTGATCTTGTTATATTATGTATGACAAAGTAGTGTCTTGAGCATCCAGATCGCAAGTCGCAAATAACATCTTTTGACTAAAGTGCAAGGTCTTACTGTGAGCCAGCAACGGGACATATGAGCGCGAGTGTTATCTCGGCGAGATACGGAAGCGGCGCGAGTTCAAGCTGCATCACGCCGATGCCAAACACCACCAGTGACCTTTGCTGGGCAGCGGAAACACGCAAGGTGTCAATAGTTGTAAATCTGCAATTCCAGAGCCGATATGGGCACGGCCTGACCTGAGCCTGGCGCTCGCAGGCAGGAGCGCCCTGGTGTCATGTGGTGCTCGGTAAGTGACGCGGCTACCACCATTGGCAAGTGCAACAGTTTCTGGACCGCAGCGTGTCTCAAGCGGCCTTCCAGCCCTGCACAAGGGCCCTAGAAGGCCCAGGCGGCGGACAAGGAGACGGTATCGCCGTCAAAGCGGTTTTCCGAGGACACGTCGTGAAGCCACTTGCCGATCAGCGTGACCGGTGTCTGCCCGAGGGAGACACTCTTCATGAAGGCCGGCCCCACCCCTGCTCCGCTGCTGCGGAAGCCATCATCCAGACGGTCGGGCACCGGCCCGGAGTCCGACTCCAGCTGCTCGTAGACATAACCGGCTACGCCAAGGCCGAAACCCGGCGTCACATATTTGGCGGCCAACACATCCAGGTGAAATTCGTCCCCGGTCGTATAATCGGTGGCATCGTTCTCGAAGTTGAACAGGATGCCAGCCGTCAGTGACAGGTCCCAGCCGCTTGCCGGTAGCCAGCTATAGGTGATTGTCGGGTCGATGGCCCAGTAGTGGCGCCCCAGATTGATGCGATCATCTTCGTCGTAGCGTCCCACCGGAATATTCACTCCCACCGCTGCGGTGGTGTGATGCGCGCCGTTGGCCCAATTCAACGCAATGGGCACCAGGTACGGGTCACCGAAGCCATCATTGCTGCCCGTGCTGAAGCGCTCTTGCCCGGCAAATTCGGCGTTGAGATCTACGCTGACATCAAACACATAGGGAATGTTGATGCCAGCAATGTAGGTAGCCCCCAGCCATTCCACGTCTGTGACCCAGGTAAGCTTCAGCAGGTTGAACCACAGGGTCTGCTCAAGGCCCGCATCCAGTCTACCGCCCAAAGGTCTGGCACCGATCTCCCCTTCGTAACGCACCAGATCATTGCGCGCGTAGACGCCGGGCGGCGGTGCAAGCCCGGCAGCAAAATCGTTATAGGCCCCGGGAACATAGATACTGCTTGCGCCCTCTGAGGCGTGGGCGGAGGCCGCGATCGAAAGGAGCAACGGGGCTGCGAACACCGATAGCCAAGGACGGGACGGGCGTCCTTCCAGGCGGGGGTAGCGGTAGTCGGCAGCAAGACAACGGGCAGGCATGGTCAGCGCTTCCATCAGATGGTGTGAAGCAAAGTATAGGGGGGCTGCCCAACTTTTTGGCACAATTTGCAAATTGCCTGACGTAGCGACGGATCCAACGAGACGTCGTGGCCGAATTGGCAGCGACGTCAGTGACGGCGTCTTGTTTCAATCGGCCTACGTCGGGATGTCAAAACGACAGCGGCGCCCACCAGGGGCGCCGCTGTTGTGCTTGGCTGTTATTGCCATCACACCGTTCAGTCATCGGCCGGAGCGTAGGAGCCATCCTCGCGATGCACTTCCTTGCCGGTCAGTCCCGGTGTGAAGACACAGGCCAGGTGCATGGTCTTGCTGGCCCGCAGCAGGTGCTCGTCATGCTGGTCCAGGATATAGATATCACCTGGCTTGATCGGCCAGATCTTGCCGTCGGCCAGAGTCTCGACCTCACCTTCACCCTCGATGCAGTAGACCGCCTCGAAGTGATGCTTGTAATGGATGTGAGTCTCGGTGCCTTCGAAGATACGCGTGATATGGAACGAGCACTGACCGCCATCATCGGCGAGCATCAGTCGGGTGCTGTCCCAGTTACCGTTTTCTGCCTTGACCAGGCGATCGGTTTGACGTGCTTCTTCCAAGTTACGAACGATCATTGAACACTCCATTGTCAGGGGGTTTCGACGGGCCATGGTGCACCATCCCTCGGGACGTTGGTGCCACCATGACCCTCGATCTTATCAGGCCGTGGCTATCTCAGGGCTAAGCCAGGATTAGCCGGTCCTGAGGATCTCAGCTAAGCGCTTCGTGAGTACTGCGCTCGAGGATATCGAGGCCTTCGAGCAAGTCTTCATCGGTGATGGTCAGCGGGCAGAGGCACTTCACCACTTCACCATCTTGGCCACTGGTCTCGATGACCAGGCCGTTTTCAAAGGCCTTGGCGGTAATCTTGTCAGCCACCTCACCGTTTTGAACGTCGATACCACGCATCAGTCCGCGGCCGCGCTCCGACGCGGTGTAACCCTTGTCATTCAGCCAGGCGGCAATCTTCTGGAAGCGTTCCTCGACGATGCGTGCCTTGCGCTGGACATCACGCTCGAAGGTATCGTCGCTCCAGTACTTGCGCATGGCCGCTGCAGCGGTCACGAAGGCCAGGTTGAAGCCACGGAAGGTACCGTTGTACTGGCCGGGCTTCCACTTGTCGAGTTCGGGACGCATCAAGACGTGGGCAAACGGCAGGCCGAACGCGGACAGCGACTTGGAGTTGGTCACGATGTCCGGTGTGATGCCCGCGTGTTCGAAGCTGAAGAACTTGCCGGTGCGGCCGCAGCCCGCCTGGATATCATCAATGATCAAGAGGATATCGTGGTCGCGGCAAATCTTTTCGAGTCGCTTGAGCCACTCGAGCCCAGCGACGTTGATACCGCCCTCACCCTGAACGGTTTCCACAATCACGCCCGCAGGCACGTCCAGGCCGCCGGACTTGTCACCGAGGAGCTTTTCAAAGTAATCCAGCGTATCTGTCTCGCTGCCCATGTAGCCATCAAACGGCAGGAAGGATGCGCCCTGGGTCGGGATGCCGCCGGTGGCTTCACGGAACTTGCGATTACCCGTGGTGGCAAGCGCCCCCATGGTGACGCCGTGGAAGCCATTGGTGAAGGTCACGATGTTGTGACGTCCCTTGGCCACGCGGGCCAGACGAATGGCCGCTTCCACCGCATTGGTGCCGGTCGGACCAGGCAGGTGGACCTTGTAGTCAAGACCACGCGGCTTGAGGATCACCTCTTCGAGGGTCTCGAGATAGTCGCGCTTGGCGGCCGTCCAGAAGTCGAGACCGTGAATGATGCCGTCGGTGGCCAGGTAGTCGACCAGCGCCTGCTTGAGGTGCGGGTTGTTATGCCCGTAGTTGAGGGTACCTGCACCGGCAAGAAAGTCGATGTACTCGCGACCGGTCTCGTCTGTCAGGCGAGCATTCTGCGCCTTGGTGAAGACGACCGGAAAGGAACGAGAATAGGTACGAACGTCGGATTCCATGCGTTCGAGGATCTGGGTCTGCATTGGTGACCTCCTGTCGGGTTCGTAAGCAGTGAATCTGAATGAGGAGAGAATGGCGAAGCGTCGGTAAATGCCTCGCCATCAAGTGATGGGGCTAGATGCGTGTGGTATCGAACGGACCGATGCGCACGAGGTTTTCGGGATCGTGCTCACCACCTAGCTGGTCAGTGGAGAAATACTCGCGACTGTTAAGCGGGGCCTGCCAGCGATCTGCCAAGCGTCGAAACAATCCCCACGAGGCCTGGTTATCAGGCGTGATGGTGGTCTCGAGGTGGTGCACCTCGGTAAATTCTGGTCGCGTCAGAATGGCCTCGACCAAGCGCCGTGCCAGTCCGGTTCCGCGGGCCTTCTCGCCCACCGCTACCTGCCACAGGAAGTAGGTGTCCGGGGCATTGCTTTTCACGTAGCCAGAAACGAAGCCGACAATTTCCCCTTCCTCGTTGGTGGCAACCGCACAGCTGTCACGGAACTGGGTCGCCAGCAGCAGATAGGCATAGGCGGAATTGACGTCCAGCGGGGGGCACGACTTGACCAGCTCGTAAATCCCCCAGCCGTCTTCGGGATTGGACTTGCGAATAAACAGCGGCGCCTCTTCGTGCCCGACCACTGCATCTGCCACGGTGGGCTTGGCGAGGTCGGCGGAAGGTGTGAAGGGCTCAGTGCTTGCAGTCATGTTCGTTATGCTTCGCTGTAGCGAATTTGGACAGCCATTATAACAGTCGATTATGACATTTCAAAATCTGGATTATTCTTAAGCCTCAGAATCATAACAAAATGTTATGCGAGCACCGTAGCGCCCGTGGTTGGGCGCCTTGGTACCGGCAGTAGCCGCCAACGCTTGCCAGCGACTCGAATGTCAGCCCAGGCCCCCGTTCTTGAGGTGCGTATCGACACTCCTGGATCATGAAATACGTACCTCAATGAGTATAGAAGGCGCTTGACGAACGGCCAGCTTCCGTTTTTCTCATCGCCTCAGCAACGCCAACTGCTGTGAAATCCGCCACAACCTGTCACTAACTTCGCGGATTCGCGCTCCCGCTATGGGCAATGTCTGAAAGTGCGCAGCTCCTCGCTGCGTCACGGTTTCACAATGCTTAGGATCCTTCTCATTCAGGGCCTCGTGTCTATGGCTCCGTGTTTATAGCCCCGTGTCTATGGCCCCGTGCGCTGTCAGGGAGGATCTCGCATGCCGTTGTTGTCGCGTTCATGTCGCTTGGGAAATGTCCACTGGGTGGGCTGTGTCCTCGTAGATGACGGCAAGACGGGAGGGCACTGACATGTGGATACCTCCTTCCTCCGGTCAGCCGCCTTCTGGCACTTCCGATAACTCTGACGCTTCTGACCAGCCTGGCACGAATGCCCCGCCCTCCCCCCGCCGCTTGCATGAGCTGTTGGCTGCCTTTGATGTCCCTCTGACCCAGGACCACCGGCTGCTCAAGCTTCAGCTATCCGGCCATTCCTCATCCCGCCACGCCCTGATTCCCCATCGCCTGGTCGGGGAGGAAATGCTGTCGCGACCCTATCGCTATCGTCTGGACGTGATCGCCCAGCGTGGAGATATCGAACTCAAGTCGTTGATCGCTCAACCCGCCACGCTGGAGATTCGCCAGGCCGACGGGAGTTACCGCCAGCTTTCCGGGCTGGTGGAATCCGCCGCCCTGCTCGGTGAAGACGGCGGCGTCTTCTACTACCAGCTCGAACTGGTGCCCTGGCTTGCCATGCTCAGCCTTGGCCGCGACAGCCGCATCTTTCAGGACAAGACGGTGGTCGAGATCATCGAAGCGGTGTTCGACGGCCACGACGTCGCCAAGGGGGGCTATCGCTTCGACCTGCGCCGGGACTACCCCGCCCGCAGCTATTGCGTGCAGTACCGGGAGAGCGACTACCACTTCGTCAATCGCCTGATGGAACAGGAAGGTCTGTTCTACTATTTCGAGCACCACCCCTTTACCAACGCGTCCTCCGACAGCGCCAGTGGCGCGGGCGAGGTCAGCCACCGTCTGGTGATCACCGACGATGTGATGACCTGCCCCGCCGTCGCCCCCCAGACCATTCGCTTTCATCGTCAGGCAGCGACAGAGACCGAGGACGCCATCACCCAGTGGGGCGGCAAGCGGGTGCAGCAGCCGACGCGTGTCAGCCTGGCGACCTTCGACTACAAGCACCCACGACGCGATACCAGCAACACTCAGCACACCATCCGTGCCCAGGGCAATCTGCCCGCCAACGAGGTCTATGACTTTCCCGGCGAGTACTACTATGCGGACCATGGACGGGGCGAGCGTCTTGGCGTCAATCGCCTGGAGGCGCTGGAATCCCGCGCCAAGCGCTTCTTTGGTGCCGGTGGTGCTCGCCAGCTCCAGGTCGGCGGCCATTTCACTCTGACCCAGCACCACCAGCATGACCGAGGCGATGCCAGCGAACGCGAGTTTCTGGTGCTGGCGCTGAACCTGTACGCCGAGAACGCCCTGCCGGTGTCGGCTCACCTCTCGACCCTGCCGGGCAGTTTGCAGCAGGAGCTGACGGACGCCCGTCGCGCCCATGGCCTGGATCACGCGATTGATGGCCAGAGTCTTCACCAGGGTGACTATCAGCGCGCCGGGACCGGCCACTTTCTGGTCGACTTCGAGGCCCAGCGGCGGCTCCTGCCCTACCGCTCGACCCTTGACCACCCCCGGCCCATCGTGGGTGGCCCCCAAACTGCCATCGTGGTGGGCCCCGAAGGGGAAGAGATCCACACCGACCGTCTCAACCGGGTCAAGGTGCAGTTTCATTGGGACCGCGAAGGCGCCCATAACGCCCAGTCGAGCTGCTGGCTGCGCGTCGCCTCACCCAATGCCAGCGCGGGCTGGGGCGGGGTGTTCGTGCCGCGCATCGGTCAGGAGGTCATCGTCGACTTCCTCGAGGGCGACCCGGATCGTCCGCTGATCACCGGGCGCCTCTACAACGGTGACGAACGACCCGAGTGGCACTCCAACGGCCTGCTGTCCGGCCTCAAGTCGAAGACCTACCGGGGTGGCAAGTACAACGAGCTGGTGTTTGACGATGCCACCGATCAGGAGCGAGTGCGGCTCAATTCCGAACATGCCAAGAGCCAACTCAACCTCGGCTATCTGATTCACCAGCAGGGCAATACGCGCGGCGACTTTCGCGGTACCGGCTTTGAGCTGCGCACCGACGCCTATGGCGCCGTACGCGCCAACGAGGGCCTGCTGCTGACCAGTTGGGGCCAATTGGGGGCAGGCGGTGAACAGCTCGACCTGTCACCGGCCTGGCGTGAACTGCAAGCCGCCTGGCAGCTTGCCGATACGCTGAGTGACAGCGCCGTTGACCATCAGGCCGAACCGCTGGCAAGCCTCAATGACCTGCACAAGGCCAGCGACGACGCCCAGGGGCGCCATGGCCGACCCGCCAGCACCAACAAAGACCGCTTCGATGGCAGCAGCGCCCAGAGTGCAAGCCAAGGCGGCCAGGGTGAGGCCGGCAGCCTCAAGGCGCCCTGGCTGCACCTGGCCTCCCCTGCCGGTATCGCCGCCAGCACGCCGCAGTCGACGCACCTGGTGCAAGGCAAGTCGCTCAGCATCACCAGCGGTGAAGACATTAACTTAGCGGCCGGGCGTAGCCTGATCGGCTCGCTGTCCGAGAAACTCTCGCTGTTTGTCCAGCGCGCCGGCATCAAGCTGTTCGCCGCCCAGGGCAAGGTCGATGTCCAGGCCCAGTCTGACGAGATGGCCCTGACCGCCGAGAAGAAGGTCACCATCACCTCCACCGAGGATGCCGTTCACATCGCCGCCGCAGAAGAGATTCTGCTTACCAGCGGCGGGGGCTATATCCGCCTCAAGGGCGGCGATATCGAGATTCATGCGCCGGGGCTGATCGACGTCAAGGGCGGGCAGCACCTGTTTGCGGGGCCCGCGAGTCTCAGCTACCCCTTGGCCAACCTGCCCGTGACCGAGCCCACCAATCTGGAGCTTGAACACCTGTACGGCAACGGCCAGCCGGTACCCGGAGCGCGCTATCGCGCCATTCTCGCTGATGGCTCGATCCGCCAGGGCGTACTTGATGCTGCTGGCAAGGCGACCCTCACCGGCGTCCCCACAGGAGCCGTTCAGGTCGAGTACTTCCAAGACCCGAGGGATATCGAAAAGCGGCCCCAGGCCTGGCCACGCACGCCGCCCGCCAAACCCCGCGTCGACGTACCGTCAACGGGAGTTGTCGCGTCAGCTAAGGGCAGCCCACGAGGAATGTTCCCCGGCCAGAACAAAGGCACATCGATGTCTCCCCCGGCAGGCTTTTCCTCCCCCGGCGGGCCGGGTCCTTCGCCATCGTCATTACCCTCGTTGCTGGCCTCAGCCGTGACGGCCGGCTTGCCCCCGTTGAAGGACGTGTTACCAGATAGTCTCCGACCCCATGAGAGGGACAACTTTATCGGCAAGGTCGTCGACAAGGCCGGGCACCAGCTCGAACAGCGGGCCAAGAAGGCCGTCCTCGAAAAGGCCTTCAACAAGATCCTCAAAGAGGATGGCGTACCCGATGATCTACTCGATGGGGGACTTCAGGACACGCTTCAGGATCGCGCCTCGCGGCCAACCGACATCCCCTTGTCCTCCCCTGGTTGGCCAGGGGGGGCACGCAAAAAAACCTAGCTGACACGGTAGATCAAAAGACGCGTAGGCCAAGCGCTAGAACGGTGACGCTGGCGAAACAGGGACCGTTTCCCCCTCAAAGGGGAGAAGTGAACAAGGGATACGATAATGAGTGGTGCATACGGTGGGTATCTTGGCGTCAGCGTTTCCGACGAGCTCGACAAGATCAAGGAAGAACTCAACCACAACCGTGTCATCGTCGCTGCACCCTACACGCAGGGAGAAACGCCTGATGCTGTGATGGTCATGGAGCTCGAAGAGGATGACGGCATCGATGTCCTGGACGTATTGATCCAGGCGGCCTATATGCTGCCCGTGGTCGGGAATGTCATGGCCATTGGCGATGTCGCCCGTGATGTAGCCACCATCTACGACAATGACGGGAATGAGCCCGAAGCCCTGCTATGGGCGGTATTGGTAATTGATGCCATAGGCCTGGTCCCTGCAGCAGGAAATGCATCACGTCCTGTCCGCGTCGGTGTTCGTGAAGGCTTGATGGCGTTTGCCCGCAATGACGGGATCGAGATTGTCATTGATATTTTCTTTAACTACGCAGCGGGTGCAGCACTCGATTTCCTGGAGGAACTTGAGCCATGGATCGAACAACAAAAACCCAAGCTACTGAGCGAGCTGCGTAGTCTTGTCAGCACCTTGAGTCGATACATTCAAAACCCTGTAGGTGCCGCGGAACAAGCAGGCCTCATCGACAAGAATCCCGAGTGGTGGAATCTGTTAGAGAAAGGCAAGCGCATTGTCTTTATCGCCTTTGACCGACTCCTAGAGGCGTTCGGCAATGACCGTCAGCGCCTTGTAGGCTTCCTTGCGTCCCTTGCAGGTATGGCGGAGTCCATTATCAATGGAGGGATAACACAGATACTACCGCTCGTCAGAGAATTGGCGGGCGCTGCCCGAAAACGACGCACAAGCACCGGCGGCGTCACCCACCAGACCACCGCGATTGCCGGCCAGCAAAACACCTCTCACCGAGGGGCACAAAAAGTCCAGACCAGCCATGAAGCGTCGACGCCCAGCCGTACCCCGAGCGGCTGTGCCTGTAACTTCAACGCGGTACTTCCCAGCACGACGACCAACAACCCCATCGACTATGTGATGGGCGACGAAAACCTCTGGCACACCGATTTCAGCGTGCCGGGGCTGATCGATGTCGAGTGGACCCGCTACTATCGCTCCAGCATCGATGAGCTGGATGACAGCGAACTGGGTGCCCGCTGGAGTTCGCCCTTCCACCTGCGTCTGGAAACCGAGGGCGATACCCTCACCTTTATCGACAGCCTGAACCGCGCACTGCCCATCGAGCCCCTGGCGGTGGGAGAGCAGCGTTTCCTACCCCGCGATAACCTGACCATCGAGCACTCGGACGCCGACCACTACCTGCTTCACTATCTGGACGGCAGCCAGGAGCGCTATCGCCACATTGCCGAGTCCGGTCGCGGTCAGCGTGCTCACTTCCGCCTGGTGGAGCAACGTCAGCGCGATGGTCGCGCCCTGACGCTGAGCTACCGTCAGGGTCGGCTCGATCGCATCACGGATGGTGCCGCGCTGGAGCTACGCTTTAACTACTCCGCCCAAGGGCTGATGTCCCAGGTCGTGCGTCATTACCCTCAGCAGGATGCCCTCGGCGGTCAGACCACAGCAGCTCATGAACCCGAGGTCCTGGTCCGCTATACCCACAGTGACGACGGCGACCTGATCGAAAGCCGGGATATCCGCGGCTATACCCATGAGTACGAGTACCAGCATCATCTGGTCACGCGCTACACCCATCGCGATGGCCTGGCCGTCATGCTGGAGTGGGACTGGCCGGGCAAGGCCGACGGTGCCCTGCCCTCCGCCCATGACGCCCGCTGTATCCGCAATCGTCTGGAAGACGGCAGTGAAGACACCCGCTTCGAGTACCACCGGGGCCTGTGGTACACCAAGGTCACCGACGCCGACGGCATCATCACCTACTACCGCTACAACTATCACAACCAGATCGAGTCGATCACTCACCCCTTCAACCCGGAGCTTGGCAGCGAGCACTGGCGCTGGGATGAACACGGTCGCCTTACCCGCCATATCGACGGTGAAGGCCGCACCAGCCACTATCGCTACGATGACCGCGGACGGCTGATCGAGATCACCGATCCCCAGGGCCTGACCACCCGCATCGAGTATGACGCCGATGGCCTGCCCATCAAGGTCACCGAGCCGGATGGCCGCGCACGCCATATGCGCTTTGATGAGCGCGGTCTGCCGCTGGAAGAGACCGCCCCCAACGGGCGTATCACCACCTTTGAACACGACCAGCGTGGCCTGTTGACGGCCATGACCGACGCCGCCGGCAACACCTACCACTACGCCTGGAACGCCCATGGGCGACTGATCAGCGCGTCGGACTGCTCGCGCAAGACCACCACCTTTGCCTATGACCATCGCGGCCTGCTGACCCAGCGCCGTGATGCCGCAGGCCATGTGACACACTATACCTGCGACCCGACCGGCCTGGTGCTCAGTGCCCAGCACCCCGATGGTGCCATGGAGCACTTCAGCTACAACGGTGACGGCCGCTTGACTGAGTACCAGGACCCGACCGGCCAACGCACCCGCTATCGCTACAATGGCAAGGGCATGCCGATCGAGCGTCTCGATCCCATGGGCCAGCGCTTTCGCTACGACTACGACCGCCTGCTGAGGCTTAGCGCGCTGACCAACCATAACGGGGATCGCTGGCAGTTTGTCTATGACGGCGGCGGCAGGCTGATCGAAGAAACCGGCTTCGATGGACGCATCCTGAAGTACCGCTACGACGCCGGCGGCGCGCTGATCGAGCGCGTCGATGGCGACCAGGTGATTACCTTCAAGCGCGACAACCTGGGCCGCGTGCTGGAGCGCAAGACCCGTATCAGCCAACAGGCCGAATTCATCACCCAGTATGGCTATGACCTGCTCGGGCGGCTGGCCCGGGCCGCCAATCCGAGCAGTGAGACCCGCTTCCACTTCGACCACGCCGACAACCTGATCGCCGAAGTGCAGCGTCATCAACTGCCGACCGGTGGGGAGTATGCCAGCGTCACCCGGCATACCTACGACGTCCTCGGCCACCGCGAGACCACCACCCTGCCCAACGGCCAGACCCTGGCCTGGCTGCGCTATGGCTCCGGCCACGTGCATGCCATGAGCCTGGATCAGCAGGAACTGATCGCCTTCGAGCGTGACGACCTGCATCGGGATATTCGCCGTCGTCAGGGGGCCCAGGAGATTCACTCGGCGTATGACCCGGTCGGACGCCTGATCGAGCAGCAGATTCGCACGCCCCGCTCTCCTCAAGGCCAGCCCGCCCAGGGCCGCACGCTCACCCGTCAGTGGCACTACAGCGCCAATGGCCTGCTTAGCCAGGTGGATGACAGCCTGCGTGGCACCACTCGCTACGGCTACGATCCGCTGGGCCGACTGCGTCAAGCCAGTGCGCCAGGGCTGGAGGAAGTATTTGCCTTTGATCCGGCAGGTAATCTGATCGACCCGGCAGACACTGCAGACACCACCAAGCAGCCTACGTCTCACCCCGCCAGCCCCAACGGTGCCACCCGCTGGTGGAGCGAGCGTCGTCGTGACCATCTGGACGGCGGCACCGAAGAGTTCGTGCGCGTCGGCTATCTCGGAAGCCCCAAGCTCTCCCCGGCCATGGGCAACCTGCTCAAGCGCTATGCAGGCACCCACTACCACTACGACCCACATGGCAACCTGACCCGGCGTATCTCGCCCAATGGCGAGACCTGGCACTACCAGTACGACGCCGAACACCGACTGATCGAGGCCAGCCACTACCGCAGCGCCCCGGCGGCAGGCGATGACACCCCGCCGATACTGCGTGCCCATTACGCCTACGACGGCCTGGGACGACGTATTTGGAAGCGGGTCGAGCGGGCCGAGAACTTCCGCAGCACCGAGCGTCGCCCGTCGGAGCCTGGCCACTCCCCAGGCCACACGACCATTGAACTAACGGTGTTCACCTGGGACGGAGACCTGCTGATCGGCGAAGAACGATTCGAAGGCCGAGCACAGACCCCTTTTGACACCGCCCTGTGGTATGTGCCGGGACGCCAGCCGCTGGAACTCACCTCTGAGAACCCCGCGCGGCCCCACGTCCTGCCGGTGGCCCAATGCCGCTACGATCTGGTCAACCACACGCTGACCCCGGTGTATCAGGCCAACTACCTGTTCGAGCCCGAGAGCTTTATCCCCGCAGCCAAGATCGAGCGACATTATCAGAGCGTGCCAGTCACGATGCGCACGGGCACCGACGACACCCTGCTGTATCACGACACCCAACCCGGCAGGCCTACCCTTTACTACCTGCAGACCGATCACCTTGGCACCCCACTGGAGCTCACCACCCAAGACGGACAGCTGGCCTGGGTGGGCCAGTACCACGCCTGGGGCAAGCTGCGTCACACCAGCGACGGCCAGGGTAATAAAGCCCAAACCAACAACCCCTTCCGCTTTCAGGGGCAGTATCACGACGAAGAAACCGGGCTACACTACAACCGCCATCGGTACTATGATCCAGAGATAGGCCGCTTCACCACCCAGGACCCCATCGGCCTGGCGGGAGGTGATAACCTCTACGTCTACGCACCCAACCCGACGGGCTGGGTAGATCCGTTGGGGTTGAGTGGGTGTAATTGCGGTGATAGACCACCAAGTTTGTCGCCTCCTGGTGCTGGTAGAAGAGGCGCATTCAGAGAAGCAAAAAGGCAGTCAGGGGTGCCAGTAGGAAAACAGCCTGATGCTGTTCATCCGAATCTCGACAGACGGGAGAACACCCAGCCCGGGCGAATTTATGAATTCAATGTGCCTAATGATGGCGGAGGCACGAAATCAGTTTTTATTCGCGAAGATTCCGAAGGGCACTTCTTTGGGATAGGAAACCCCCAAAATAGAGGGCCGCACTTCAATGATGAGGCTGGAAATCACTATGACTACTAGGGACGAGAACGTAGCGAAAAAAAAATTTAAGCTTGAGACGGTAGATAATCCTTTTGGTGAAGAGGGTTTCTCTAAATTAAGTTTAGTGGGCGATAAGAAAATTGAACAACAATATGCTTTAAAAGCAATTGAATCATCAGTGAAGGCTCTACCAAAAAAAGTAAACCAGTGGTTGCTTATAAAAGATAAATGTGGTCAACCTGTAAGTAGAATTGTGCTTTACAAGAAAATTTTGAAAAATATTAAAGGCTCCGGAATTGATGTATCGTGCTACCAAACCACCAAAGAGTGGAGCAGCTTCAGCGATAATAAAGTTACCTTTAGGTGCGGACTGTTAGTTAGAAGTAATATTGCACAGATTGTTGATAGATTATCACACTTGAATTATGATCTAAGTGTCATTTATGTTGAAGACGACCGAGACGTGGATGATGTGGTGTCAGGATGGGATGAAAAGGAGCCTAGCATCCAGACATTATATTCTAGCGTCGTAAAATATAATGGTCTAATCGCCAACTGTTTTGGTATGTTCGACGATCATGAATGGGGTGTGAACGTAATCGGAAGAAAAGAAAAAATCAACTTACTAAAAAAACATTTGAAATTTAATAATGTAGTCTGATGTGCATCGTTGATGGGGGGTATTCACCCCATTGACCCGCCTTATGAAAGCGGGCCGATAGCCCCCGCCATAACAGCGACGAGCGTGCCCGTCGGAGCCTGGCCATACCACAAGGGAGCTAATGGTATTTACCTGGGACGGAGGACCTGCTAACAGGCGAAGAACGGTTCAAAGGCCGCGCACAGACTCCTTTCGACACCGCCCTGTGATATGTGCCGCGACGCCAGCCGCTAAAGCCTACCTCTGAGAACCCCTAGCGGCGTGGACGCCCAACAAAGAATTAGCACTGCAGCATGCTAACAAAGACGGTTCGGGAGGAGTCCTATTGAGTGTTCCGCAAGGAGCTCCCACCGATGGAGAATCCTGGTCGTGGGGATGGTCTCACATTAATGACTGGGGAGAAACAGAAATGCTTCAAGAAGGTACACGTAGAAATGTAAAAGTCACTAGAGAAGGATGTTAATAATGAGCTCTGCAGAATTCGACTTCATAAGAACGTTAATAGAAGAGGTGCCGCCGTGTGAGCTTGCAACAAAAGCTAGGGAGGTTGTAAATTCTCAGTCGGCATGTCTGTTCGGAAAGAACCCTAGGAGCTCATCAGTACGTTTTGCTAGAGAGCAAGCTCTGGCTAGAAGAGAAACAACTAAAAACAAAGGCATCTATGCTTTTGGGATGAATGAGCTGATAAATGCACTAAAAACATACAAAGACGATGACCTTGTGTCCTACTACTATGTAAAAAGCAAAAATTTTGCTGGTGAAATATACGTTAAAGGAAGCGCGCTAGTAGGCTTTCAATTTGTTGAAAGAAAATGCGAAAAATACAGCAAAGGATATGATTCGAGTATAGTGCCATGATGATTGGCTCGAATAAAAAAACTGTGTTAAACAACTGAGCCGAGTCAGTCCCTGATCAAGATTTGGCGATCCAGTTCGCTCGCTGACCACTGGTCGCCTATACAACGTTGACGAGCTTCCCGAGTGGTAAACTAATGGCCTAGGCCTAGTGTCCGGCTTCAACTCGAAGACCTATCTGAAGTGCCCTCCCTCCCCACACACGGAGGCCGTATCCCTACAAAGCATCGAACAAAAAAGGCACCCGAAGGTGCCTTATAGAGGTGAGCCAGTGCTGTCCGCGTTGCCGCTACAGTCGATGCCTCAAGTGCGGGTGGGAGTCCGCATGGTCACGAACTCTTCTGCGCCGGTGGGGTGAATGCCAACGGTGGCATCGAACTGGGCCTTGGTCAGTCCGGCACGCACGGCGATGGCGATGCCCTGAATGACTTCACCAGCCTCTTCGCCGACCATATGGGCGCCCACCACCACGTCGCTCTTGTCATCGACGATCAGCTTCATCAGACAGCGCTCATCGCTGCCGGACAGGGTGTGCTTCATCGGACGGAAGTCGGCTGTGTAGACACGAATATCGCCGTATATCTCACGTGCCTTTTCTTCGGACAAGCCGACGGTGCCAATATTCGGGTGACAGAACACCGCTGTCGCGATGTTGTCGTAGTTCATCGGTGCCTTGGGCGCGTCCCCATAGTGGTGAGCAACCAAGTGCATGGCCTCGGCCAGGGCCACCGGGGTGAGCTCCGGCCCGCCGGTGACGTCGCCTAGCGCCAGAATGGACGGCACCGACGTCTCGAAGCGATCGTTCACCTGGATCGAGCCATTCTCGTTGAGGGCGATATCAAGACGGTCCAGTCCCAGGCCTTCCAGGTGAGGCTTACGACCGGTGGCCGACAGCACCGCATCCACTTCCAGTACATCGCCGTTGGTCAGGGTAGCCTTGATGCCGCCCTCGACCTTCTCGAGAGACTCGATGTTGGTGTTGAAGTGAAGGTTAACGCCCTTCTTGGCCATCTCGTCCCGAGTGAATTCGCGGACCTCCTGGTCAAAGCCGCGCAGGAACAGCTCCCCGCGATACACCAGATGGGTATCTGCGCCCAGGCCGTTGAAGATGCTGGCAAACTCGACGGCGATGTAGCCACCACCGAGGACCAGAAAACGCTTAGGGAAGTGGTCCAGGTCGAAGATCTGGTTGGAGTTCATGGCCAACTCACTGCCCGGGAACGGCGGCACCCATGGCCAGCCACCCACCGCCACAAGAATCTTCTCGGCGCTGATGGTTTCACCTGCGACCTCGACACGATGCTCGTCGACCACCTTGGCGCGGCCATTGATCAGGCGCACACCTGCGTTGTCGAGCAGCTTGCCGTAGATACCGTTGAGACGCTTTATCTCCCCGATCTTGTTGTCGCGAAGCGTGTTCCAGTCGAAACTGGGGGCTTCATTGAGCTCCCAGCCGAAGCCCCTTGCATCATCGAAGGCCTCATGAAAATGGGCGGCGTAGGAATACAGCTTCTTCGGTACGCAGCCTACGTTGACGCAGGTGCCACCCAGGTAGCGATCTTCAGCGACGGCCACCTTGGCTCCTGTTGCTGCTGCGGTGCGCGCCGCGCGTACACCGCCAGAGCCGGCACCAATGACAAAGAGGTCGTAGTCGTATTGTGACACTTGCGTCTCCTGAAATCCGATTCTCGTCAGCTCGCTCCAACGTCCTCGCCTACGAATAGCCAGGTTGAGGACACCGGAGAGGACAGATGGTCCGCTCGCGGCGGCAGGCTGCCATGATACCAGCGGTACGCTTACCCCGGGAGGGTGCTTGACCACCTTGGCCGACGGGGGTAAAAACATGCACCACTTTAGTCACCATTCGCACAGACGGGGAAAGAACATGAGTGATATCGACAACCTCCTTGAAAGAAACCGGGCTTGGGCTGACAAGGTCTGCCAGGATGACCCCGACTTCTTTTCTCGTCTGGCCCAGCAGCAAAGCCCCGAGTACCTGTGGATTGGCTGTTCGGATAGCCGCGTGCCGGCCAACCAGATCATCGATCTCCCTCCGGGTGAGGTGTTCGTCCACCGTAACGTTGCCAACCTGCTCTATCACAACGACATGAATGCTCTGTCGGTCGTGCAATTTGCCGTCGACGTGCTGAAGGTACGTCACATCATGATCGTGGGTCATTACAACTGCGGCGGCGTGCGTGCGGCGGTGACCGGTGGCGAGAATGGCATGGTAGATAACTGGCTGCACAGCGTACGTGAGCTGTACAGCATGCACCGCCCTCAGCTCGAGCAGCTGCCGCTGGATGAGCAGGTCGACCGTATGTGTGAATTGAACGTCCAGTCGCAGGTCAAGACGCTCTGCCGCACCAAGATCATTCAGCGTGCCTGGCAGCGCGGACAGCAGCTGTCGGTCCACGGCTGGGTCTATGGCCTCAGCGACGGCCGGGTGACGGACCTGGAGTGCAGTGTCCACGGCCTCGATCAGGTTGCCCAACTCTACCGGATCGATCGCGTCACCCCGTCGCAGGATTGATCCCCCCTCCGACCAGCTACGATGTCGTCAGCTTGGTGCACTACCCCGCCTGGCCTTCGCCGAGCGGGGTTTTCTCGTGCGTCATCAGTATAGTTTCGCTGAGGAAGGTCGTGCTGCCAGGAGAACCGCGAAAGACGAACCGCGAAAGATGAACTGCGACGAGTGCAACTGCTGATAGCGGGTCCATAGGCGGCTCACCCATGACTAGCGCTCTCTTTGAGCGGGCAACGTTCAGCGGGCATCGTTCAGTGGGCATTGTTCAGTGGACATCGTTCAGTGGGCATCGATCAGCGAGCCGCCCGTCCACAGGGTCTTCGGTTTCCGGGATGACGCGCAGACGCCGCGGGTGAACCACTAGGCACTACAAGCGGACCCTGCGCGGCTGCCGTGGCCCTTCCCCCTTCCTGCCTGCATGACATGCATCGTGTTCTATTCAATCCTCGCATGGGGGTTATCAGAATTTCGATTGTGTTTAAACGGCACATCTCACTATGTTGTTGGTGGACATTGACTAGGCGGCATGTGCCAATTGCGCCAAGCGTCCGACTAGCCATTACAACAACCTCAATAACAAGCAGGACCACCTTCCATGTTCAAGAAGACCCTTCTGGCCAGCGCTCTGGGCGCGGCCATGTTGACGGCTGCCCTGCCTCAGGCGGCAGTTGCTGAGACTACCCTGCGTATGGCCTATGACGCCGATCCGGTGTCATTGGACATCCACGAGCAGCTGTCTGGCGGTATCCTGCAGCTGTCACACATGGTCTTTGACCCGCTGGTGCGCTGGACCAAGGACTTCGAGTTCGAGCCTCGCCTGGCGACCGACTGGGAACAGATCGACGACACCACCATGCGCATCACCCTGCGCGAAGGCGTCACTTTCCACTCCGGTAACCCATTCACCGCGGAAGACGTCGCCTGGACCGTTGATCGCCTGAAGCAAAGCGGCGATTTCAAGGCCATCTTCGAGCCCATCGAAACCGTCAATGTCATTGACGATCATACCGTCGAGATTGTCTCCAAGCGGCCCAACCCGCTGCTCCTCAACATGGCGACCTATATCTTCCCGATGGATAGCCAGTTCTACTCTGGCGAGACAGAGGACGGCAAGGCCAAGGATGAGATCGTCAAGAACGGTAACTCCTATGCCTCGCGCAATGTGTCGGGTACCGGCCCATTCCAGGTGACCAACCGTCAGCAGGGGGTCAGGGTCGACTTCGAGCGCTTTGATGACTACTGGGACAGCGAGTCTCCGGGTAACGTCGATAACATCACGTTGACGCCGATCAGCGAGAATGCCACCCGTGTGGCCGCCCTGCTGTCCGGCGATGTCGACTTCATCGCTCCGGTGCCGCCCAACGATCTCGAGCGCATCGAGAGTGACGAAGACACCAACCTGGTGACCATGTCCGGCACTCGCATCATCCTGTTCCACATGAACCAGGACCGGGTCGAGGCGTTCCAGGACCCCCGCGTGCGCCAGGCCTTCGTCTACGCGATCAACCAGGAAGGCATCGCCGATCGCCTGATGAAAGGCTTTGCCACCCCGGCTGCCCAGTTCTCGCCTGACGGCTATTCCGGCCACAACCCGGAGCTCGAGCCGCGCTTCGACCTGGACCGGGCCAAGGAACTGATGGCCGAAGCAGGCTATGAGGACGGTTTCTCCATCACCATGATGGCGCCCAACAACCGCTACGTGAACGATGCCAAGATCGCCCAGGCGGTTGCCGCCATGCTGGCTCGCATCAACGTCACCGTGGACCTCAAGACCCTGCCCAAAGCCCAGTACTGGGGAGAGTACGACGACCGCGCCGCCGACATGATGATGATTGGCTGGCACTCGGATACCGAGGATTCCGCCAACTTCCACCAGTATCTGACCGAATGCCCCAACGCCGACACCGGGGCGGGTCAGTACAATGCGGGCAACTACTGCAACCCGGAACTCGACCAGCTCATGGTCGACGCCAACCTGGAGCTGGATCTCGAGAAGCGTGGCGAGATGCTGCAACAGCTGGAGCAGGGGTTGTACGACGATGCCGCCTTCATTCCCCTGCACTGGCAGGACCTGGCCTGGGCCTCGGCCGCCAATGTCGACATTGAGCCGGTGGTCAACGTGCTGAACTTCCCCTATCTGGGTGACCTGGTCATCAACGAAGAGTAAGCCTACGGGCACCGCACCCTGGTGCCCTTCGCTCCCATTCAGTGCGCTCAGCTTCGTGACAACCTCGCGGAGCTGAGGGCCTGTACCCTGGTAACGCCAAATGATCGCATTTTTGATCAAGCGCCTTTTTCATGCGCTGCTGGTGATGTTCGTCATCAGCGTGATTGCCTTCGCCATTCAAGACAATCTGGGTGACCCGATCCAGCAGATGGTCGGACAATCGGTACCCGAGAGCGAGCGTGAAGCGCTGCGTGAGGAACTGGGCCTCAACGATCCGTTTTTCGTGCAATATCTGCGTTTTGCTGCCAATGCCACCCAGTTTGATTTCGGCTATTCCTACGTCTATAACGAGCCGACCACCGAGGTGATCCTGCGCCACCTTCCAGCCACGCTTGAGCTGGTCTTCGCCGCCACCCTGTTGATCATCGCCCTGTCGGTTCCCATTGGGGTCTACAGCGCCATCAAGCCTCGCGCCTGGCTGTCCCGGTTCTTTATGGGGGTGTCGATCATCGGTATCTCCATCCCGGTGTTTCTCACCGCGATTGTGCTTATTCAACTGTTTGCCATTGGCGTCAGTTTCACCCCCTTTCCGGCCGACACTGGCTGGGGCGCCTGGCTTAACGGGCTAGTGTCTACCGAAGGCGGGATGCCGGCCTATGGACGTGGTGATCCTGTCCATGTGTTCGGTACCTGGAGCACCAACTTCGCTTCCCTGGAAGGCCTGACCTACCTGGTGCTGCCGGCGATTTCCCTGGCGTCGATCATGCTGCCGCTGTTCATTCGCCTGATTCGTGCGGAAATGCTGGAAGTGCTGCAGTCCGAGTACGTCAAGTTCGCCCGTGCCAAGGGAATCTCGATGCGTCGCATCTACTTCCTGCATGCGCTCAAGAACACCATGCTGCCGGTCATCACCGTTGGTGGCGTGCAGATCGGTACCTTGGTGGCCTACACCATTCTGACCGAGACGGTGTTCCAGTGGCCCGGCATGGGCCTGATGTTCCTCGATGCCATCGAGCGCTCGGACATCCCATTGATCGTGACCTACCTGATGATCGTCGGCCTGATCTTCGTGATCACCAATACTCTGGTCGATCTGGTCTACGGCCTGGTCAACCCCACCGTCAAGCTGACAGGTAAGCCCGCATGAGCACCCACAGCACTGCGACCAGCACTCGGTGGGAGCGGTTTCGCGACTCCTACCTCTTGTACAGTTTCAAACGCGATGTGATCGCCCAGGTCAGCCTGCTGGTGTTCGTCGTCATGGTCCTCGCCGCCCTGCTGGCTCCATGGCTGGCCCCGGCCAACCCCTATGACCTGGCCCAGATCGATATTCTGGCCTCAGAACTACCGCCTTTCTGGATCGATGGCGCCGACCCCCAGTATCTGATGGGTACCGACTCCCAGGGCCGCGACATGCTGTCCACCATTCTCTATGGCATGCGGGTATCGCTGGTCATTGGTTTCGGTGCGGTGGCCTTGCAGGCAGCTTTGGGCGTGTGTTTCGGGCTGTTGGCCGGCTATCTGGGAGGACGTGTCGACGCCTTCCTGATGCGCCTGGCGGATATTCAGCTGTCCTTCTCCACGCTGATGGTGGCCATCGTGGTTGGCGCCTTGTTCAAGGCGATCTTTGGCGGTGCCACCTACTCGGACTACGCCATGTGGCTGCTGGTGCTGATCATCGGCCTCGCGGAATGGCCACAATATGCGCGTACCGTGCGTGCCTCGGTGCTGGCGGAGAAGTCCAAGGAATATGTGGATGCAGCGCGTGTCATGGGCTTGCGCAGTCGACGCATCATGTTCCGCCATATCCTGCCCAACACCCTGTCACCGATCTTCGTCATCTCAACGGTCCAGGTGGCCAATGCCATCATCTCCGAAGCTGCGCTGTCCTTTCTTGGGCTTGGCATGCCCGAGACGCAGCCTTCCCTTGGCTCGCTGATCAAGTCCGGTTTCGATTATATCCAGTCGGGATCCTGGTGGATCACCCTGATCCCCGGCCTGGTACTTGTGGTGCTGGTGCTGGTCATCAACCTGCTCGGCGATTGGCTGCGTGACGTGCTCAATCCACGACTGTACAAGGGCTAGGAGGACAACCATGGCACTACTCGACGTCAATCATCTCGACGTGCGCTTCGCCCTTCGTCAGGGCGACGTCAAGGCGCTGCGCGACGTCTGCTTCAGCCTGGACCGTGGTGAACGCCTGGGCATCGTGGGGGAATCAGGTGCTGGCAAGTCCGTTGCCGCCTTCAGCCTACTGAATCTGATTGCCAAGCCCGGCTACATTGCGGGGGGCAGCATCACCTTTGACGGGCTCGAGCTGACGGGACTCAGTGACCGCCAGCTACGCAAGGTTCGTGGCCACCGGATCTCGATGATCTTTCAGGATCCGATGATGACCCTCAACCCGGTGCTGTCGATCGGCGAGCAGATGGTGGAGTGCTTGAAGGCCCACCGCCGTATCTCCAGCCGCGAGGCTCGCGCCATTTCCCTGCGCAAGCTCGAACAGGTACAGATCCCTTCTCCAGAGAAACGGCTGGATCAATATCCCCACGAACTGTCTGGGGGCATGCGTCAGCGCATCATTATTGCCATCGCCCTGCTGCTGGACCCGGACATCATCATCGCGGATGAGCCGACAACGGCACTGGATGTCACGATCCAGGCAGAGATCATGGCGCTGCTGCTCGAGCTTTGCGAAAAGCATAACGTCGGCCTGATCCTGATTACTCATGATCTGGGGGTGGTCAGCCAGGTCACGCAGCGCATGCTGGTCATGTATGCCGGGCGTGTCATTGAGCAAGGCCCGACCCGAGAAATCATCAACGACCCCCAGCATCCCTACACCCAGGGTCTGATCAATGCCTTGCCGCAAATGGCGACGCCGGGAGAACGGCTCAACCAGATTCGCGGCAGCATGCCGTCGTTGAGCCAGCTGCCGAGCGGCTGCCCGTTTCATCCACGCTGTGACTTTGCAACACGTCAGGACGGCAGCGAGCGCAGTCGCTGCAAGACTGAGGTACCGGCCTTCGTCAGCTCCGGCAACTGTCAGGTGGCCTGCCACATGGTGGCCGAGATGCAGGATGCCGAGCGCATCGAGGTCAGGGAGGAAAACTCATGAGCCAGACGACTCAAGCCGCCATGGCGCCGATGCATCAGGATGCGTCGACTCAGCGTGAACCCGCCCCAGGCTGTGATAGCCTGCTCGAGATCCGGGGGCTGGAGAAGCGTTTCTCGCTGTCCGGTGACTTTCTTGAACAGCTCAAGTTCCGGCGAGGGCGTATTGTGCGTGAACAGCATCACGTGCATGCCATCAACGGCGTTGACCTCGATATTCGCCGCGGTGAGTCCCTGTGCGTGGTCGGCGAGTCGGGCTGCGGCAAGTCCACCGTGGCACGCACGGTCATGGGACTGCTGTCACCCAGCGCCGGTGAGATTCGCTACGCCGGAGAGCGTATCGACCATCTGGATAGCAAGGCACTGCTGCCCTACCGCCAGCGCATGCAGATGATCTTCCAGAACCCCTACGCCTCGCTGAACCCGCGCATGACCATTCAGCAGACCTTGGAAGAGCCCATCCGCCTGCATCATCCCGACTGGAAGCCGGCTCAGGTGGTCGAGAAGGTCCACGAGGTCATGTCATCGGTCGGCATCGCCCCGGATTGGGGTTCCCGTTATGGGCATGAGTTTTCCGGAGGCCAGCGACAGCGTATTGCCATTGCTCGGGCACTGGCGGTGGATCCTGAGTTCATCGTTGCCGATGAGCCGATCTCCGCGCTGGATGTCTCGATCCAGGCTCAGGTGCTCAATCTGTTGATGGAGGCACAGCGCGAGCATCATCTCACCTATCTGTTCATTACCCACGACCTGGCAGTGGTGGAACATTTCGGCACTCGGGTGGCCGTGATGTATCTGGGCCGGGTCTGTGAGGTAGCACCTACGGCGACGCTGTTTGCTCGCCCACGTCACCCCTACACCCAGGCCCTGATGTCGGCGATTCCACGACTGGAAGACGACCGTCCCCAGCACCTGCGGTTGCAGGGGGAAGTGCCGACGCCGGTCAATCTGCCCTCGGGGTGCGTGTTCCACGGCCGCTGTCCCCATGCCAATGATCGCTGCCGTCGGGAAATCCCGACGTTGATCGCCACGGATGACGGCGGGCAAGTGGCCTGCCATGGTGTCGAGGAAGGTCGTCTTACGTGATGCCCGCCTTTTGCTATGACGTCTGTGGCAGTCGTAGTACCTCCGTTTTCGTCATGCCGGGTACGCCCGGCATGACGTTATCTGGCACAATCGTCGCATTGCTGGACAGGTGACCCTTCCATGGAAATACGTTGGCTGGAAGATTTTCTCGCCTTGGCCCGTACGCGACACTTTTCTCGCGCCGCCGAAGAGCAAAATGTGACCCAACCTACCTTCTCTCGCCGCATCAAGTTGCTGGAAGAGGAGATGGGCACGACGCTGATCAATCGCCAGACCCTACCGCTATCACTGACGCCCGCGGGTGAGGCCTTTCTCGGCATGTGCCACGACGTGACCCGTCGCGTCGACCAGACTCGTCAGAGACTGGCACAGATGGCGGAGGAGCAGGCAGGACAGCTGCGTCTCGGTGCGCCCCAGAGCCTACTTGCCCAATTCCTGCCACAATGGCTTCAGCACTGGCGCGAACCACCGCCCATACAGCCTTATCTGCGTGCCACCGCCTGGCTGGTGGGTGACTACTTCCAGGGCTTGGCCTCCGGAGAAATCGACCTGGCGTTATGCTACTGGCCGACCACGGGCAGCCCGCTGGAACTGGCCAATGAGGATACCGACTACTGCGTCATCGGGCGTGAACGCTTCATTCCCGTCAGCCTTGCCGATGACCGAGGCCAGCCCAGGTTCGCTCTCGGAGGCGGCAACGACGCGGGTAAAGGGATCGGCAAGGAGTCTGGTAAGGGGCGTTCCTTGCCATTGATCGCCTATCATCCTCGAGGCATGATCGATGCGGCGATACGCGCCCACCTTGATCGACTGGGAGATTCCCCCACCCTGACAGTGCTCAACGAGAGCATCCAGAGTGGCAATATCCGAGAACTGGTCAGCCTTGGCTATGGCCTAGGGTGGTTGCCAGAACGCAGCTTGTCCCAGGCCCTCGCGAGCGGCGAGTTGGTGCCTGCAGGAGATGAGCGCTGGGTCGTGAGCTTTGATATTCGACTCTACCGACATCTCACGACACGACGTGCAGCGGTCGATACCGCGTGGCAAGTCCTGCGCGCACGGGCGCTGGTGCCCTAGTCTTCTGATGTAGCCTTCCTGATGTAGTCTTACTGATTCCTGGCAGGTAAATGATCGTTGGGTTACTGCCAGGACTTTAGCCACAGGACACCTTGACGTGAATGTCAGCGGTCACTGCAGCGCCGCTGGCTGACTGGAGATATTCCTTTGCCCCAACCCACAGCCGACCCTGCGTCGATCAACGCCGATGGCTCGGCAAGCCTGGTACCCTCTCGTTTTCGTGCCGCTCGATGGCTATCCAACCCCCATGTACAGACGCTGTTACCCCGCCTGCTGCGACCGCAACGGGTTGAGTGGCGCCAGGAATTCTTCACGCTGCCGGACGGTGATGAAGTTGAGTTGGCATGGGTGACGCCTGAACCGCCGGATGTGCAGGCCCCTCTGTTTGTGCTGTTCCATGGCCTTGAGGGAGGCATGGGCTCCCCCTATGCCCACGATCTGCTGGCGGCGGCCAGAGACCAGGGCTATCGCCCGCTGCTGATGCACTTCAGAGGCTGTGGGAGTCGACCCAACCGCCTGCCCAGGGCGTATCACAGCGGCGACACCGGGGATGCTAGGGTTTTACTGGATAGCCTATCTCGGCGCTTTCCCGGGGCGCCCAAGGTCGTTGCCGGCGTCTCCTTGGGCGGGAACATGCTACTGCGGCTATTGGCCGAACCAGAGTGTGATGCACTGGGTCTTCATGCGGCCTTGGTCATCAGCGCGCCGCTGGACCTTGCCGCATGCGCACAACGATTGGGTGAAGGCTTCTCGCGGGTCTACGAACGCCATCTGCTCGGATCACTGAAGCGCAAGGTATTGCCTCGACTGGAGCGCGGGGAGCTTCCCCTTGTCGCGACGGCGGAACAAGTAAGAAAGCTCAAGCGCCTGCGCGACTATGACGACCTGATCACGGCACCGCTGCACGGCTTTCGTGATGCCGAGGACTACTACACCAGGGCCTCCAGCGGTCCCGTGCTGGATCGCATTCAAGTGCCGACGCTGCTGCTCCACGCCAAGGATGATCCGTTCATGCCGGCGGATCTGATCGATCGTTTTCCGCAGCGCTCCCCCATGGTCACCATGGAGCTGGCGGAGCAAGGGGGGCATGTGGGGTTCATGGCGCCCGGAGACGGCTACCGCCCCGATTACTGGTTAGGCAAGCGACTGGAACGTTATCTGCAGGAGCTGTCCCTGACCTGAAACAGCAGAAGCCCCGACCTTGGTCGGGGCTTCTGCTGGGTTGTTGCACAGCGCTTACTGCAGCTCCGGCGGGTTGCCCGGCAGGCTCCAGGTGTAGATCAGGTCAACCGCCTGGGCAGCACCGGATACCGCCTCCAGGTACAGGCTTCGCCACAGCTGGTAGGTCAGCGTCAGTTCGGCGATGGGCGAGAAGATGCCCACGCCATAGCCCACCTCAAGACGATCGGTCAGGCGGCCACTGACGACCACCTGGCTGGTTTCACCACTACCGGAGGTATCCAGTGACAGGTCCTGGATGCCGAAGGCCTCACCCATGGCGCCGACGGCGCCACCTGTCTTACCCAAGGTCAAGCCGATCAGTGCCGAGGTCAGCGCACCGCTGGCGTCACCGCTGTCATCAGGGGCGCGTCCGCGAAGCACGTAGGACAGAGCACGGGACTCGTCCATGGCGGGTTCGGAGAAGATCTCCAGGTCCGGCTGGCTGGCAGTCCCGGTCACCTTGAGACCTGCCACCACGCCGTCCTCGGTGCTGGCTGGATTGCGAATGGCCTCAAAGTCCAGCGTCGGCACGCTAGGCGGTCCGGCGAAGATCACCTTACCCTGGCGGATCTGCAGATCCTGGCCGTAGGCCCGGAAGCGCCCATCGACCAGGCTGACATCCCCAAACAGCTGCAGCGGGCCGGCGTTCTGACGCACTTCCAGGTCGCCGGCCAGCTCCGTCTGCAAGCCATAGGCACTTAAACGGGCGTCAGGACCCAGCAGCAGTCTGATACGGATATCGATGGCCATACCCGCTTCCGCCATGGCCTGGGCGGTGGAGGCACCCACCGGGTCTTCTTCGGCCTGACGCTCGGCCTCTCTGGCCTGCTCGTCCATTTCGCGAGTGATGATGATCTCGTCACTGCTTGGGGACACTGCCGACGGTGGCACCTCACCGACGTCGAGGCGGGCCCAGGGGATACGCACCTCACCGCGAATACGCAGGCGGGTGGGGTTGGCCGTTATCGTCAGGTCAGGAGCCAGCTTGAGCCGGCCATAGGCAGGCATTGCGGCCAGCAACGGGTCCTGGACCGCGGACAGCGCCACATTGGCTTCCCAGCTACCGCCTGGCCAGGCGGCGTTACCGGTGATGTTGAGGCGCCCTTCTTCACCATCGACATAGCCAGAGATACGTGCGCTGTCGCCGGTCAGATCGATATTGAGGCGACCATCCGTCACCGCGACAGGGATGTCTCCTCCGTGAGCCTTGAGACCCGTCAAGCTCAGCTCCCCGCTGAGATCCGGTGCCTCGCGGCTGCCCGCAATACGAATGTTGCCGGCCAAGGTGCCTTCCAATTGATCTAGTCCCGCTGCCAGGGGGCGATACGGTGACAAGCTGACGCCGTCTATCGACAGGTTGCCGTCCAGTCCACCACGACCCACGGGATCGTCGATCGTCAGGGCCAGAGTGATGTCACCGCTCTGGGCCAGGGAAAGATCGACGTTGAGATCGACGCGGGCGTCGCTGGCGTCAGCATTCAATGACAGCCGTGTGGCAGGCACCGACCAGGGCTGGCCATAGGCATCCACACCGGTCACGCTGACTTCACTGTCGAGCTGCGCATCTGCCTGCCAGCGGCTGCCGCCCGCTGACCATCCTGCCACCACACGCGCACCGGTATCGCCATCGATGGCCCAGCCTTCGGGCAGCGCCTCATTGACCAGGTCCATGGGCAGTTCGTTGATGTCGAGGGTCAGCTTGCCGGCATCTGCCGAGGCGCTGAGCGGTTCGCTGATACAGATCGCCCCACCTTGTTGGCGGGCGAGGCAGAAAGGATCGGTGCGCACAGAGCCCTGGGCCAGATTGGCATCGAAGGCCAGAGGCCCATCCAGTGCAATATCGCCCTGGGGCAAGGTAATCTCCAGCGGCGTCAGTGTCCCCCGGTAGCGATCGCGGGCATCGTTCATGGCACCGTCCAGGGCCAGCACAAGGCGGTTGAGCGGGCCTTCGTCACTGCCGTCGACGGTGAGTTCCAGCCGATGCTGGGACAGGCGACCATCCAGGTCGAGGGCGATATCCTCGAAACGCTGGCCACCAGCGTCTACCTGACGTGCGGACAGCCCTACATCCAGCTGGGGGTCATCGAGGCCGCGGACACGACCGGCCAGGGCGAGCTCGCCAACACGATTTTCCTGATAGCCGACACCGCTCCCTTCGATGGCGAGCTCCAGCTGTGGTGAACGAAGACTGCCTCGTGCCTGGATATTGCCAGACAGACGCCCCGACAGCCCAGGATACAGGCTGGCCATGTCGGGTAAGGCAAGCTCTGCATCCACGTTCAGGCGGGCTTCACTGACCTGGCCCTTGGCCTCAATCTGGTTGTCCCCTTGGCGGAAATCGAGGCGATCGATATCCCAGCGCATGGCACTGTTGCCGGCAAGCGCGGCCTCCAAGGACAAGGGGCGATCATCCAGCGTTCCCTGGATATCGATATCAGGAACATCGACTTCCCAACCTTCGTCCTGCTGGGTGAAGGCGACGTCCAGGGTGCCGCTCAGATTACCCTTCAAACCCTCGACAAAAGGCTCAGGATTAAGGTTGTCCAGAGCGGCCGTGGCGGTCAAGGCTACGCCATCCGACCAGTCGACATTGCCCTGCGTGCTCAGCTGCCCTGCTCCCTCCAGCGCGAGTTCAAGCGGTGCCCAGGAGAAGTGTGACAGATCGCCCTGACCATCGACGGCCAGGGTGGTTCTCGGCAGATCAGGCCCCTCGGCCGCGAGGGCCAGCTTCAGCTGATATCCGGTCAGGGAGCCGTCGACGGACAGATCGATATCCTCAGCGACCCAAGGATCGACATCGGTGGCTTCGGTCTCGTCCCCTTCGGCGTCCGCCTGGGCCGGCTGCATGCCCGGCAACGGCCATTGCAGACGTGGGCTGGAAAAGGCCGCGGTGAACGGTAGCGTCGGGTCGAGGGCATCCAGGCGGGCGACCAGCTGCGTGGAGACGGGGCCAGTCGTGGTCAAATTGAGCTCCAGCTCGGCAAGACTGCCAGTGGCGGAAAGCTCGACACGCTCGCCATCAAGAGCGGGAAACAACTCGGGCAGGAACAGGTCCGCGGCAAAGCGAACCTCTAGCGGGTAGTCGCCGCTGAGCGTGGCCTTGGCCTGGAGCTCTGCATCGGCGTCCTGGGTGGCCACGGCCAGCGGCTCAATCGTGACATCCTGTCCCCGTGCCTGCAGGCTCAGGTCCAGTCGCTCTACCTGGTAGTCAAAGGCGCCATCGATTGTAGTGTCCTCCACCACCAGCTCCGGCACTTCGATGGCCAGGGGCAGAGTGACCTCGGGCAGGACAAGCCGTTCACGCTGATCCAGAGGAATGTCATCGGCCTTGGAGGCGGCACCTTCCAGCTCTGCCGCAGCGCTGCTAGGCAACGGAGAACGAACGGCGATCGCCGCATCAATGGCGTCGGCGCTTACCTTCGGACCGTCGTGCTCCGCATCGCTGAGGGCCAGCATGGCCCCAGGCGTCAATGGCAGCGTCAGGTGCAGACCCGCCAGACGCGTGGGACTGACGGACAGCGTATCGCCTTCGGCTACTGCCGCAGTGGTAAAGCTCTCCCAGGCCAGCTGCGTCCCATCCGCCAGGTGAACCGCAACGTCGCTCACCGTCAGCTCGCGAATCTCGACCGGAAAGGGCAACGATAGCGGCGCCGCTGGTTCGTTGGACGGCACTGGCTCCGGTTCAGGCTCGGCGACCGTATCACTCTCGCCCAGGCGCACATCGGTGCCTGACACGCGCAAGTGGTCGAGACACAGCCGACCATTGAGCAGGCAGTCCTCCGCCCACGCCAGGGACAGGGAGTCGACGCTCACCCGTACACTGCCCGCTTCCAGTCGAAAACCCTCAAGATCAAAGCTGTCGAGCAACGCTCCCTGGACCGACGAATACTCCAGCACGCCCATGCGACTGCCCTGATCCAGGGCCATCCGTGTCCCCCACGGACTTAGCACCAGGCCGACAATCAGCAGCACCAGACCTATCAGGCTGAACGGCAGCCAGATCAATAATCGTGTCAAGGCCCAGAGGGCGCGTCCTTTTCTCATTGAAGCCTCATTGCAGGGGCTGGCGCCCTCCTGTCAGGGGCTGGCGCCGGCTGGCCTTAAAATTCTGGTCCGATGGCGAAGTGCAGGCGGAAATTATCGTCCTCGTCATCGAAGGGATGCGCGATATCAAAACGTATCGGCCCCACCGGAGAGATCCATCTCACACCCACCCCAGCGCTCTTCTTGAGGTCATTGGGCCACCACTCCGAAAAGGCATCGCCAATGTCGACAAAGGTGGCCCCCCACCACTTGCCGGTGATCCGGCGCAGGGCCTCGACGCTGGCGGTAAATTCGTGCTGCCCGCCTTCCAGGTCGCCGTTCTCATCCTCTGGGGACAGGGATTCGTAGCTGTAACCACGCACGCTGGTATCGCCACCGGTAAAGAAGCGCAGTGATGGCGGGATCTTGTCGAAATCATCGGTGTTGATCGCGCCTACGCCCAGACGGCCGATAAAGCGGTTGTCGTCACCCAGCTTGCGAATCCAGGCGGTGTCACCGGTCATGCGAAAGAATTCCGCGTCCGACCCCCAGGACTCATGTGAATACTGAAGCTCCAGGTTCTGGCGGTCGCCCCAGGTCGGAAACTGGGGATTGCGGGTGCGCACCCGGGACCATTTCACCCCGGGGTACAACAGCAGCACCTGATCGGACTGCTCGCCCTGGGTGAAGTCCTCATAGGTGGTACGCACGTAGATCGTCTGTTCCCAGTCGTTTTCAAAGACCCAGTGGCGCCCGAAGTCCACGGTGCTCTCGAAACTCTCGGTATCCTCGATATCCTGATTACGCAGACCGTACTGCAGCCGATAGCTGTCATTGAGGGGGTCTTCCAGGGGGATGCGATAGGTACCGCTGAACTGCTGGTCGGGTGCAGACAGATAGACCTGGTTGTCCCAGCTATGGCCGTAGCGGTTGACCCACGGTTGCTCCCAGGAGAACTGAAGCCGGGGCCCTACATCCGTGGCAAAGCCGATACCCGCCTCAAACTGATGTCGATCAGCGGGGGTAACGGTGACATCCACGGGCATTGTGGGTAGCGCAGGCGGGTAGAGGGAAAGTGCGCTGGCCAAGGCTTTGCGGCTAATCCGAGGACCAGAGAACGGTGCCGGGATCTCGGCAACATCGACCGAGTACCACCAGCCATCGTGCTCCGGCAGAGCAAGACTGCCTTTCTGGCGTTCCAACCGAGGGCGAACCGTAAGCGAGCCGAACCACTCGGTCGAGCTCAGTCGGTTGTTCAGTTCAGCCACATCGCTGGCCAGGTAGGGATCACCGTAGTCAAAGGGCACCAGATTGCGCAGGCGATCTTCGACGATGTGACTGCCTTTGATGTAGACGTTGCCGAAGCGATAGCGAGGGCCGCTGTCCATGCCCAGGTAAATGCGTGCACTATCCGCCCAGGGGCGTATCTCCATACGCTCGTCAGTAAACTGCCAGTCGAAGTACCCGCGCTCGATGGTCAGCCCCTGGAGTCGGCTTTTAAGGCTGTCATAGGGAGCATGCTCGAGGATGTCGCCGAACTCTTGCGGGTAGGCGTCGATCGCCAGTTGGAAGGGCGCATCGTCCTTCGCGTCCCCTTCCAACGTGAAGTCGATGACCTCCAGGCGCACCGGATCTCCCTTGTCGATGGTCAGGAAGACTTCCTGTGGCTCTTCATCACGATCGAAGCGCATCTCGATGGACGGCTCATAGTAGCCGTACACCCTCATGGCTTCCTGGGTCAGGCGCGCCACTTCGTTGCGCAGGCGCTCGACGCGGTACTGGCTGCCATCCAGTCCCTCGAGGTAGACCTCGACGTTGTCAGCGATTCGTCCTTCGATACCCTGGACCTCGGCATCCATGGCGAACGTCGGCAGTGCCACCAGCAGCAGCAGGCCCGGTCCCAAGGCAACAGCACCCAGTCTCCGGCGAGCGGGAGCACGATGTTCCATCATGTTGTAGCGTTCCTGACGTGGGTACTGGATCAACGCAGCGCTTCCAGTTGTGCGCTGAAGGCGAGTTGAGCTTGGCGCAGGTCGCGCAGATCGGCGGCCAGCGACGCCATATTGTCTTCCATGGCGTCGATTCGCTGTCCGATCCTGGCCTCCAGCGCCTGCTGCTCCTCGGCCACATCTTGGCGTGATTGGCGCAAGCCTTCAACGTCACGCGTCACCTCGGACAGGCGATTTTCAGCGCTTTCTACCCGTGGCAGCATCTCGCCGAGACGAGTATCCAGTCGGCTGACCACTTCATCTACCCGGGTAGTGACGGACGCCAGCCGTCCAGCAAATGACTCGCGGGCGTCGTCGAACCTGTCCATGCGCGCCTCGAGGGCACCTCTGGCGCTGTCGCCGGCCCGTTCTACCGCTGCCAGTGACGAGCGGGCCGATGCCAGGGTGTCGCTGAGAGTGGACAGCCTCTCATCTAGATCCTGCAAAGTTTCTGCGTTCACTTCCTGGCGGTCCAGCGATGCCTGTGCCTGTTCGGCAAGTGCGTCCTCCACTCCAGCAAGGCCTTCCCCTAGCCGTTGGTCGAGAGTCGCATTGGCGCTCTCCAACCCATCCAGACGGCGCTCGAACTCTGCTATCAGGTCGCCCTCCCCTTGTTCGGCCTCGAAGCGAGCGTGAACGTTGGAGAGTTCTCCGCGCAGACGGTTCAATTCCTGATCAAGCCGCTGGCGTTCCTGCCACAGCCACCAGCTACCCGCCGCCAGGCCACCTACGACCAACAGCATCAGCAGCCACAAAGGCCACAGCCTGGGCGCTGGTGCTTGCCGATAACGGGTAGCGGACACGCTTTCGCCCGGATCCGGCACGATACTGCCCGGGCGTCCGATGTCTGGGGGGTGAGCCATAGGGGTCTCCTGATCTGCATGAGGAGCTGGCGCGAACACAACCCGTAGCGATTCGAGAACCGTACGTCACGTCGCTGGCAGCCAACAGTTGGCTGATAGTGTAAGGTTTTTTACCACCATTACGCACGGCGCTGCGCGCTTCTCTGCTGGCAACATGCTATTGACGCCGCTATCGGACCCCGTGGCAAGACCTGTTCAGGAGCTATCATGTCCTTCGAATTACCCGCACTACCCTACGACAGCCATCTATTGGAGCCTCGGCTTGCCAAGAGCTGGATCGAACACCGCTACATGGGCGATCATCTCGATCATCTGCGGGTTCTCAACCGCTGGGCGGCCGTGCAAGGGCAAGCAGCGCTGTCACTTGACGACGGGCTGCGAGCGGCCAGTGAAGAGGTGCGTCATCACGCTCAGGAGGCGTGGAACCTGACCCTGTTCTGGCACTGCCTGACACCGCGCCCGGAGCCTTTGGTGGAGCCACTGGCGACGATGATTCAGCGTCAGTACGGGAGTGTCGAGGGAATGAAGGAGGCCTGCATCAGGATATTGGGCAAGGCCGGAGAGAGCGCCGCTTGGGTGTGGGTTCTGCGTCAGGACGATTCCCTTGTCATCGCCACCACCGGGACAGGTGAGCCCATGACGACAGCGGGTGAACCCCTTTTGGTACTGGACGTCCTGGGCGACAGTGAGGCGCTGGAGCGGCTGTGGCCTCTGATCAATTGGCCGTTTGCCGCTCGCAACGCTCAGGATTGAGGAAGACTCAACAGACGGGGTCTGCACGCCTGCCGATGCCGCGGTAGTGGAAGCCCTGCCCCGCGACATACGCGGGGTCAAAGATGTTGCGCCCGTCGAGGATCAGCTTTTCGTTCAGGCGCTGGTGCAGGAGCTGCCAATCCGGGTTCCAGTAAGCCTTCCACTCGGTCACCAGCAACAGCGCATCTACCTGCTGACAGGCGTCGAGGGGGTCTCCATAGTGCAGTGTCAGCAGCGGATGATCACCCACCGCTGCCTGCACCTCCGGCAGCGCTGCCGGGTCGTGCAGATGCACGTGTACGCCCTGGGCCCACAGGGCACGCAGCAGCGTCAGCACCGGAGCGTGATCGATCCGCGCCGTTCCGGGCTTGAAGGCGGCGCCCCAGATCGCCACACGGCGGCCTTCCAGACGACCCTGAAAATGGGTCCACAGCTTGCGGAACAACGTCTCTTTCTTGTGCTCGTTGATCTCGAGGACCTGATCGAGCAATTCAGAGTGGCGACCGCTGGCCGACTGTACATCTGCCAGCCCCACCAGATCGCGGCTGAAATTGGGACCGCCAAAACCGCAGCCAGGGTACAGGTACTCATAGCCAATACGGGGGTCTGCCCCCATGCCCTGGCGCACGTACTCGACGTCGACACCAAGGGTGTCCGCCAGTCCGGCCATCTCGTTCATATAGCTGATCCGCGTCGCCAACATGCCGTTGATGGCCAGCTTGGTCAGCTCGGCGGCGCGCCGAGGCATGCGCTTGAACACCTCATGCCGACGGTTGAACGCCCGCATCAGTTCACGGACCTGGCGCTCTGCACGATCATCGTCGCAGCCCAGCAGCCAGCTTCTTGCCCGAGTGAAGGTGTCCCAGGCGCGGCCTTCCTCAAGGGTGTCGGGCAACGCCACCGACATGACGTCCTTATCGGGCAGCAGCGCTTCGAAACGCTCGGTATCGCCTACCGGGAAGGTAGCATTGTTGATAATCACTGCCCCGTTGGCCAACATCTCGGCCGCATCCTTGACCAGTCGTGCCGCCTCATCACGCTGGGTGGGCGACAGCGCAAGCCATAAGACGTCCACGGCGGCGTACGGCGGCGGGTCGTCGTGATCTACCTTGAGGTGCCCGGCCTCCATGGCCGCTGTCAGATGCGCGAGCACGGATGGCTCACGAGTGAGCCATCCGCTGTCCTTCAGCTCGTCCCAGCGACGGTCCAGAGGACGCCAGACGACATCATGACCCACCCAGGACAAGGCAGCGGCGGCGGTGGCGGCTGACAGTTCACTTCCATGTATCACCACTTTCATGGCATCAGTCCTCGGCAGCGTAGCGTTTCAACAGCTCCGTGAAGCCCTCGCCATAGCGAGCATGTCGGCGACCGTAAGCCAGAATCGCCTCAAGATAGCCGAGTTGGTGACCGCAGTCATACGTCGTGCCCTGCATACGGTAGGCGTCAACGCCTTCAGCGTTGCGCAGCTCCTCGATGGCGTCTGTCAGCTGAATCTCATTGCCGGCGCCCGGCTTGGTGCGGGCCAGCATCGGAAAGATCCGTCCCGGGAGCAGGTAACGACCGATCACCGAAAGGTTGGAAGGCGCTTCTTCCACCTTGGGCTTCTCTACCAGACCATCGAGCTGGCAGGATTCGCCCGGCTGGGGCGGTTCGCCCTTGGGTGCCACAATGCCGTACTTGTAGGTCAGCTCGCGGGGGACTTCCTCGACCATCAGCTGGGAGCGCCCGGTCTGTTCAAACGCCTCGATCATGCCGGCCAGGTCATTGCGGCTGAGACCATCGTCATCCACCAGCACGTCCGGCAGCAGCACGGCAAAGGGTTCGTCGTCGCCGATCACTGGGCGCGCGCATAGCACGGCGTGTCCCAGACCCAGCGGTTCGGGCTGGCGCACGCTGATGATATTGACGTCGGCAGGCACGATGGCCCGCAGCTCTTCGAGCAATTCGGTCTTGCCCTTGGCCTCAAGCCCGGCTTCCAGCTCGAAGTGCTTGTCAAAGTGGTTTTCAATGGCACTCTTGGTGCCATGAGTCACCAGGACGATGTCACGAATACCTGCCGCAACGGCCTCCTGGACCACGTATTGAATAACCGGGCGATCCACGATGGTGATCATTTCCTTGGGGATGGCCTTGGACGCAGGCAGGCAGCGGGTGCCAAAACCAGCGACAGGGAGAACGGCCTTGCGGATCATGGAGACTTCCTTCTTGTCGAAAACAGGAGGTTCTAGTGTCATCCATGGCGACGTGCACCATGGGACTTGGAACAGGGAATGCGTAGAATAGCGTATCAGACGAATGTGGTCTGCTGACATTGGCAGCTTGCCTTGGAGAACCTAATGAACATGTCCGATACCCCTTCCGCCAACGTTGACCACACTGAGATCGACAAGTTCTCTGCGCTGGCGGATCGCTGGTGGGATCCCGAAGGGGAATTCAAGCCGCTGCATGCCATCAATCCGCTGCGCCTGGACTTTATCGACGCCAGGGTTGGGCTGGCTGGTCGCAAGGTCATCGATGTGGGCTGTGGCGGTGGCATCCTGGCCGAGGCCATGGCACGACGCGGTGCCCGAGTCACCGGTATTGACCTCGCCGACGCCTCGCTGGAGGTCGCTCGACAGCATGCCCGGGAGCACGACGTAGATGTCGACTACCGGCTGGTCAGCGTCGAGGATCTGGCGAGCGAAGCTCCGGCAAGTGCCGATGTCGTCACCTGCCTGGAGATGCTGGAGCATGTCCCCGATCCCGAAGCGATCATCCGGGCCTGCGCCTCACTGTTGAAGCCGGGGGGGCAACTGGTGCTGTCGACGATCAATCGCAACCCCAAGTCCTACGCTTTGGCCATCCTGGGAGCAGAATATCTGCTCAAGATGGTGCCCCGCGGCACCCATGACTATGCGCGCTTCATCCGCCCATCGGAACTGGCTCGCTGGTGCCGTGACGCTGGGCTCAAGGTCTGCGAACAGACAGGGCTGGTCTACCATCCGGTGACCCGCCGCTTCTCGCTCTCTGCCGATGATGTCTCGGTCAACTATCTGATGCATTGCCGCAAGGAGGTGGCATGAGTCAGTCATCGCCCCAGGCCCTGCTGTTTGATCTCGATGGCACCCTGGTCGATACGGCACCTGATCTGGCGATGGCCACCAATCGACTGCGCCAACTGCATGGTCAGGAGGCGCTGCCCTACCCGCGCATCCGCGCTCAAGTCTCCAATGGCGGAAGTGCCCTGGTGACCCTCGCCCTGGGACTGGAACCGTCGCACCCTGATCACGCCGCAGCACGCCAGACATTGCTCGACTTCTATGCGGAAGCTGTCGCCGACCACAGCCAGGTGTTTCCGCCCCTCGACCGCCTGTTATTGCACTGGAGCGATCGCTCGCGTCCCTGGGGAATCGTCACCAACAAGCCGCGCCTGTACGCTGAGCCCTTGGTCGAGGCGCTGGGACTGCAGCCTGGAGCCTTGCTGTGTGCCGATGACCTACCCCACAAGAAGCCCCATCCGGAACCATTGCTCGAGGCAGCACGGCGCCTGTCAGTAGCCCCGCAAGAGTGCTGGTATCTGGGCGACCACGTGCGCGACATGCAAGCCGCCAGAGCGGCCGGCATGACCGCTATCGCAGTGGGATACGGTTATATCGCAGAGGAAGACGACATTCGGCAGTGGCCAGCGGATCGCTGGTTCGACACTGCTGAGGCGGTCGTGGAAGCGCTCAGCCTGCCCTGACACGACGGCAGTGGAGAGACCGACTACGGCCACGCCGTCGTCACTACACTCAGGCCCACGCTGCCATTGCCTTGCATCTTGCACCACCTGAGGCAGCTCAAGGCAATGGCAGTAAGTCACACTCAACGCTTTGGTGGTTGAGCGTCGAAGGCCTGACCATTGCAGCCCCTGCTATCCGGTCCCATCAGCCACAGGTAGGTAGGCATGATGTCTTCCGGTGTACGCAGGGTCATCGGATCTTCTCCGGGATAAGCCCCTTTGCGCATGGCCGTGCGTGTCGCACCAGGGTTCAGCGTATTGACCCTGAGCGTCCCGAGGTGCTCAATTTCTTGGGCCAGCACCTGCGAGAACCCTTCGGTGGCGAACTTTGACACCGAATAGGCTCCCCAGTAGGCCCGCCCTTTGCGACCGACGCTGGAGGAGGTAAAGATGACGGAGGCATCCTGAGACTGGGTCAGCAATGGCAACAGGGCCTGGGTCATCCAGATCGGCCCTTGCAGGTTGACCTGCATCACCTGGTCCCAGAGCTCAGGATTGTACTGCTCGAAGGGTGTGATCTTGCCCAGAAGCCCGGCGTTGTGCAGGATGCCGTCGAGACGGCCGAACTCCTTGTTCAACGCCTCAGCCATGTCGTGATAGTCCTTGAGCGTTGCCCCCTCGAAGTTCAGCGGGAAGATCGCCGGCTGTGGTCCTCCCGACGCTTCTATCTCGTCATACACCTTTTCAAGCTTGGACGTGGTGCGACCCAGCAGAATCACGGTGGCACCATGGCGAGCGTATTCGATCGCGGCAACTCGACCAATGCCGTCTCCGGCGCCGGTTACCAGAACGATGCGATCGTTAAGCAAGTCACTGGGCGCTTGATAGTCGATCTTGCAGGCGGTCTCATGGTCACTCATGGCGATTCCTCGATCAGGCCCCGCTCTGGCGCATGTAGTCATCGGCCAGCGATGCGGCATTGCTGTCAGGATAGTCTTCCTGCACCGACTTCAGCAGCGCATGTCCCGCATCCGTATCCCCCTGGCGCGCTTTCAGCAATCCCAGCTTGTACATCGCATCGGGAACCTTGCTGCTGTCGGGGAATCTCTCCAGCACCGTGTCAAAGGCCTTCTCGGCATCGCCAAACGACGATTGGGCCGAATGCAACTCACCCAGCCAGTAGTAGGCATTGCCGGTCAGACTGCTGTCGGGATAGCGATCCACGAAGGTATCGAAATCACTGATGGCCTGATCGAAATTGCGTGACTGGACCTTGGAGAAAGCGGCCTGATACGCCTCGCGAGCCTGATCACTCGCGCCGCTTCCCCGTTCCGAGGATGCGTCACTGGCCGCCTCGCCCTTCGGCTCGGAAGTGTCGGCAGCGGCCGCTGAGGATGAGGCTTGCGGCGCCTGGGCAGGCAGCTCGCTGAGGCGCTGATCCAGATCCATGTACTGCTGGCGGCTCTGCTGCTTCAGCTGATCAAGCTGATAGCGCAGCTCCTCGATCTGCCCGCGCAGCTCTCTCAGCTCCCGTTGGTGCTGTTCGACCTGGTTGAACAAGGCCAGGTTACCGCTGGCTTGGGCCTGGGTGGCCGTCTGATCATAAAAGCTGTTGCTGCCTCCAAGATCCCTGACAACCGGTTGCTGGGCCAGCGCTGGTGACATGATGGCGGGTACTATGACGGACAACGGGAGCACCAGGGCTCCCGCGCCGCACAGTCCCTTAAGACTGTGTCTCATTGACTTCTCCCACGTCCGACGTCAGTGACCTTCAGTAAGCAAAGACCACGCGGCGGTTCTGTGCAAAGGCATCCTCGTTGCTACCGCGAGCCGCCGGGCGCTCTTCACCGTAGCTGACGACTTCCACCTGGGACGGATTGACGCCTTGCAGGCGCAGGTAGCGCTCGACAGATCCGGCACGACGCTCACCCAGTGCCAGGTTGTATTCGCGGGTACCACGCTCGTCGGTGTGGCCCTGCAACACGACAGAGGCATTCGGATTGCGGCTGAGGTACTGAGCGTGGGCATTGACCACTGACTCGAACTCAGGGCGAATCGCGTCGCTGTCATAGTTGAAGTAGATGGTGCGCACTTCCGGGATGCGTGCATCGGACATCTGGCCGGAGCCATCGGTGCCGTAGCCGCTTACCTGGCCGCTGCCTGCGGTGCCGGTGCCGACACCGGATCCGCCCATGGTGCCGGAACCACTTCCGGCGGCGCTGCCGTCCTGGGTGCCGCCAGTGCTGGAACAGCCAGCCAGCACGGCCAGGGAAGCGGCGATTGCCAGCGAACGGGCGTAGGGCTTCAGAAACATCGTGTCACTCTCCTTGCTTGATGCATCAAAGTCGATTCGTGGGCCGAGGCTACCAACGAATCAGTTGAGGAACGGGGACCAGGACGGCTCACGCACATCACCCTGGGCGGCTGGCAGGCGGAACTGCGCACGTCCATCGGCGGTGACCGCCCCCAGCACCCCCGTACTACCCTGCTGGGTGGCGAAGATTACCATGGTGCCATTGGGCGCGATACTGGGAGATTCAGCTTGTTGTGCATCGCTAATTTCCACCAGGCGCCCACTGTCCAGATCCTGCTTCGCCACCTGATAACCATTGTTGCCACGGTGGATCAAGAACAGCGTCTTGCCGTCCGGAGACAGGCGTCCACGCGCGTTGTAGCTACCGGTGTAGGTCAGACGCTCGGCGTTGCCGCCGTTGACGCTCTGACGATAGATCTGTGGACCTCCAGAGCGGTCAGAGGTAAAGATCAGGCTGCTGCCGTCGGGGCTCCAGGCCGGTTCGGTCTCGATGCTGCTGGAGTTGGTCACACGCTGCAGGTTACGAGAACCGATATCCATCACGTAGATTTCAGGCTGGCCATCGCGGGACAGCGCCATGGCCAGACGACGGCCATCCGGGGACCAGCTCGGCGCGCTATTGAGACCTTCAAAGTCGGTCAACTTGGCCCGCTGTCCGGTAGCCAGGTTCTGAACATAGATCGCCGGACGCTCGGTCTCGAAGGATACGTACGCCAGCTTGCCGCCGTCAGGAGACCAGGCCGGTGACATGATCGGCTCATCGGATGTCAGCACCTGCTGGCTGTTGCGACCGTCGGCATCCGCCACATAAAGACCATACTGGGTGTTATCACCCACGCCTTGGGACGTGACATAGGCAATACGGGTTGAAAACGCGCCGCGAATACCGGTGATCTCTTCGAAGATCTGGTCACTGATATAGTGGGCCGCCCCACGCAGGTCGGAGCTTGAGGCCGTCACAGTCTCTCCGAGCAGACGACTTTCGCCGCTGACGTCGAGCAGTTCGTAACGCACCTTGACCTGTCCACCTTCCTGGCTGGTGCTGCCTACGACCAGATAGCGGGAGTCCAGGCTACGCCAGTCGCCATAGGTGACGTCGTCACTGCTGGAGGGCTGGTTGAACATCGCCGAGCGAGGCAGAGGCTCGAAGTAGCCGCTGCGCTCCAGATCGTCGGAGACGACCTGGGCGATGTCCTCGGGCAAGCCACCGGCCTGATCAGCGAAGGGAACCACGGCGATGGGCGTGGCGCGCTCGTTACCCCGCGTAATATCGATGGTGAGGTCTGCAGAAGCCACGGGGCCAACCAGCCACAGCATGGCGCCGGTCACGACCGAAGCCAGTCCTTTGCAGAGCGCACGTCGATGACCACCGGATCGACGCTCTGTTCCTGCCCACCAACTCGCGTTCAATGCTCTCATCAGCGAATGTCTCCTGGTCTGAACCGCAGATTGAATTGACGATAGTCGCGTTGCACGCCGCTGGGAAGGTCCCGCAGCTCGGAAAATGGCGCGGCCGACTCCACCGCCTGAATCGCCGAATTATCAAAGGCGGCATCGCCACTGGAGCGACGGATGCTCACCGCGAACACTTCCCCGGAGGGACCAAGCCGAACTTCAACTTCGGCCGTGGTGCCATTGCCGACATTAGGCGGGATGACCCAGGCTTGCTCTACGGCACGTCGCACCAGTTGAATGAAGCCATTGGCGGCCTCGGCGCCCTGCTCGGCATTGGAGACGGCATCGGAATCGCCTTCGATAATGCGCTGCAACTGCCGCTCGGCCTCCTCCCGTGCCTGGCGCTCAGCCTCCTCCCGGGCCTTGCGTTCGGCTTCCTCTTTGGCCCTCTGCTCGGCTTCCTCTCTGGCCTTTCGCTCGGCTTCCTCGCGGGCCTGGCGCTCAGCGTCTTCTCTGGCCTTTTGCTCGGCCTCCTCGCGGGCCTGGCGCTCAGCGTCTTCTCTGGCCTTTTGCTCGGCTTCCTCGCGGGCCTGACGCTCGGCTTCCTCTCTGGCCTTTCGCTCGGCTTCTTCGCGGGCTTGGCGCTCGGCCTCCTCTCTTGCTTTCTGCTCGGCCTCCTCGCGGGCCTGGCGTTCGGCTTCCTGCTGACGAGCGGCCTCTTCCTGACGTCTGCGCTCGGCTTCCGCCTGGCGCTCCTGCTCGGCCTGCTCACGTGCCGCTTCACGCTCAGCCTCCTGCTGCGCCCGCTGCTGTTCGGCAGCTTCCGCTTCAGCCGCGCGACGCTCTGCTTCAGCACGTGCTTGCTCCGCCGCTTCCGCCTGGGCCTGCCGTTCCGCTTCTTCCTGAGCTTGCCGTTCCGCTTCCTGCTGCGCTGCACGCTCAGCCTCTTCCTGGGCCTTGCGTTCAGCCTCTTGCTCGGCTTGCCGCTCGGCGTCACGCTTGGCCTCTTCCTCTGCCTGACGTTCCGCCGCACGGGTACGTGCCTCCGCAGCCTGCTGCGCCTGATCCGTCCGTGTTTCGGTGCTGATCAGCGTTGCCTGCACGATAGCGTTATTGGGCGTCTCAGGCTCGCTGGTCGGCCACTTGATCACGCTCAGGATAAGCAGCCCCAGGTGCAATGCCACGGCCAGCACTGTCGGCAGGCCGTAGCCGACGTTTCCGGCGCGCTTGCTGGTCGTTCGCCGTTGTGGTTTCGCCATGAGCTCTCCTAGCCTTCCTGGGGCGGGGGCTCGGAAATCAGCCCTACGTTGGCGACGCCAGCCACCTGCAGCGTGCTCATCAGGGTCACTATCTGGCCATATGCCACATTGCGGTCACCACGCACCATCACCGGCGTGCCGGGTTTGCGCTCCAGCAGAATAATGACGCGATCACTGAGCTCATCCAGGCTGACCTGCGTCTCGTCTCCACCAAGACTGATGAAATACTGGCCTTCCTTGTCGACCGACACGATGATCGGTTCGCTGTTCTCGACATCCTCGATCGGCTCGGACGTCACCTGTGGCAAATCGACCTTCACCCCCTGGGTCAGCATGGGTGCGGTAATCATGAAGATCACCAGCAGCACCAGCATGACGTCGATGAAGGGCACGACGTTGATTTCCCCCATGGGCTTGCTGCGCCCACGGCGATTGAAGGGTCCTAGCATGGAGGGTCTCCTTCCTCAGGCCGCACTTGCGTCGGGACGGCCCTGCAGGTTGCGGTGCAGGATGGAGTGAAACTCCTCGGCAAAGTCTTCGTACTTGCCCAGCAAGCGTGACGACTCGGCAGAAAGGCGGTTGTAGAAGATAACCGCAGGAATGGCCGCAAACAGGCCCATCGCGGTAGCGACCAGCGCTTCGGCAATCCACGGTGCCACCGTGGCCAAGGTCGCTTGCTGGGCCATGGACAGCGACTGGAAGGAGCCCATGATGCCCCACACGGTACCGAACAGACCGATATAGGGACTGGCCGAGGCGACGGTGGCCAGAAAGACCAGATGAAGGTTCAAGCGCTCTTCTTCGCGGGACCAGGCCACCCGCATGCTGCGCTGAACGCCGTCAAGGATCGCCTGTGGGCTGCGCGTCTTGGGCATCAGCCGATTGAATTCACGGAAACCCGCACGAAAGATGTGCTCAGCGCCCTGGCTATCGCCTTCGGCCGGAGCATTCTTGTACAGCTCGTTGAGGTCGACGCCGGACCAGAACCGATCTTCGAACGCGCGGTGAGCCTTGCGGGCACGCCGCATGACGAAGCTGCGCTGAAACACCACGATCCAGGACAGCACGGAACCGATCATCAGCAACAGCATGACGAACTGGACCACGCCGCTGGCGTTCATGATCAAGTGGGGAATGGACATGGAGTCGTTCACGGAAATCCTCGTCTCAAATCAGTCGTTGGAAGCGTCAAGGGCCCGGTCGTCCGGGGCCATGCCAAAATGGGTCCAGGCCTGGCGGGTAACCACCCGGCCTCTTGCGGTTCGCATCATCAGACCCTGCTGAATCAGATAGGGTTCGATGACATCTTCAATGGTGTCGCGCTCTTCTCCGATGGCTGCGGACAGAGAGTCCACGCCTACCGGACCACCCTCGAACTTTTCGATCATCGCCAGCAGCAGTCGGCGGTCCATATGATCCAGTCCATGGTGGTCCACATGCAGCATGTTCAGGGCCTGGTCGGCCACGTCGGCGGTGATATGACCTCCCGCCTTCACTTCGGCAAAGTCACGCACCCGACGCAGCAGGCGATTGGCAATTCGGGGGGTGCCCCGAGACCGCCTCGCCACCTCTCTGGCACCGGCGAGGTCGGCTTCTACCTCGAGTAAACGCGCAGAACGCGCCACGATCTCGGTCAGCTCGTCGATGGCATAGAATTCCAGGCGCTGAACAATGCCAAAGCGATCGCGTAGTGGTGAGGTCAGCCGGCCTGCCCGGGTCGTGGCGCCGACCAGGGTAAAAGGAGGCAGATCGAGCTTGATCGAGCGTGCTGCCGGCCCTTCACCAATCACGATATCCAGCTGAAAATCTTCCATCGCCGGATAGAGGATCTCTTCGACCACAGGAGAGAGCCGGTGTATCTCATCGATGAACAGCACATCGCCGGCCTTCAGGTTGGTCAGCATGGCAGCCAGATCTCCGGCTCTCTCCAGCACCGGACCAGACGTCGAGGTCAGCCCAACCCCCATCTCCGTGGCGATGATGTTCGCCAGCGTCGTCTTGCCGAGACCAGGAGGACCGAATACCAAGGTATGATCCAGGCTCTCGTCTCTGGCTCTGGCCGCATGGATGAAAATCTCGAGCTGTTCGCGCACTCGCGGCTGACCGATGTAATCGGCGAGACGCTTGGGACGAATGGCATGATCCACCCGACCCTCGCCTTCCAGGGTGTCTCCGGCGATAAGGCGATCCGTTTCAATCATGTCAGCCCGCCATGCGGCGTGTCAGTGCCGCCTTGATCATGGCTTCAGTACTGCCTTCCCCTTCGAGTCCCGACAGCATGCGGCTCGCCTCCGTAGGCTTGTAGCCGAGACTGACCAATGCTGCTTCCGCATCCGCCAGCAAAGACGTGGAGGACGTGGGTGCCGCAGGCTGTCCCTCCAGCGGGAGACTGTCGGGATGCTGCCAATGGGGGAAGCGGTCTCGCATCTCGATGACCAGGCGTTCAGCGGTCTTCTTGCCCACGCCAGGTAGACGTGTCAGAGCCTTCACGTCGTCCTCCATGACGCAGCGCACGAAGGCGTCCTCCTCCATGCCCGAGAGAATCGCCAATGCCAGTTTCGGCCCGATGCCGTTGACCTTGATCAGGGCCCGAAACAACGCCCGCTCCTGCTCGCGAGCAAAGGCGTACAAAAGATGAGCGTCATCGCGTACGGTCAAATGGGTGTACAACGACACCTTCTCACCACTACCGGGCAGCGCGACCAGGGTCGTCATTGAGGCTTCCATTTCGTAGCCGACCCCTCCCACATCCACCACGAGCCAGGGGGGCTGAGTCTCGAGCAATGTGCCTGTGATGCGTCCAATCATGGCGCTATAACTTCCTTGAACATTCGGTGTAGGTGACCACCAGTGTAACCGAGACCGGGGCCGGAGTTCGCTGGCGCAACGCCGTAACATGCCACCGGACTACCCCTTGGCTGCGCCCACTATACGGCTACCAGATAGCCATCGCTAGCGTGACAAACACTGTTCGAAAATCAAGGTGTCTGCATAAAGAGACGCTCATCCAAGGGCACGGCTCCAACGCTATCGTCAGGGACGGTACTGCCGCCAGGATTGTCCGCGACCACGGCCGCGACGCCCGCCATAATTGCCTTCATTGACCAGTCCTCGGGACGCGTAGAGGTGCGTCAAGGCAATCGCCAATGCATCTGCAGCGTCTGCCTGAGGAGTGCCCGACAGCCCAAGGGTGGCGGTGATCATATGCTGCACCTGGGTCTTTTCTGCGCCACCGGAACCGGTCACCGCCTGCTTGATCTGTCGTGGACCATACTCGTTGACGGTAAGACCGTGGTTAGCGGCACACACAATCGCAGTCCCTCGGGCCTGTCCCAATTTCAACGCGGAGTCGGCATTTTTCGACATGAACACCTGCTCAATGGCAAAGGCGGCTGGGCGGTAGAGGCCAATCAACTCGCTGATGCCGGCGTAGACCTGGGCGAGCCGTTGCGCAAGGGCGTCGTCTTTGAGGCGAATACAGCCACTGGCCACATAGCGTGGCTGTCGCTCGCTGGCGTCAAGTACACCGTAGCCTGTCACACGTGAACCAGGGTCAATGCCCAGCACAATCATCCCTGTCTCTCCTGTGCCGCGTACTGGACACACGTGCCACGGCCGTTGTCATCGCCCGCAAGAATGGCATGGCCTTGGCCTGAATTGGTGGAAAAATCTAGCATTTATGTCCTTAGGGTCGTGGCGCTGCCATCCTTGACCAGATCAAGATAACCGCACAATGCAGACGAAAGCGTCTGAGGCTGTGCTAGCGTAATGCGCACCATTCTATCGTTCCTTCAAATGACCAGCGAATCCGACACAGGAGTCAGGTATGAAAGATGTGGCCATCGTAGGCGCGGGGCCTGTTGGCATCTGCTTGGCGCGTGCACTGGCGGGCGCTGGAATGGACGTGGCGCTAATTGAGCGCGCGCGCCAGGACCAGCTCTCCACCCCCCAACCAGATGGCCGCGAGATCGCCGTCACCCGAGCGTCTGCGGGTCTGCTGGAAACGCTAGGCGTATGGCAGCGGATTCCCCAGCAGCAGGTGTATCCACTGGCGAGCGCAAGAATTTTCAATGGTGCATCGCAGTTCTCGATGAAGGTGGATCCACACGATCCCGATCATCCCCTCGGCGTGATGGTCTCCAACCATCTGATCCGCCAGGCGGCCTACGATGAGGCAAGTCGAATCGATGGCATCGAGTGGCACTTCTCTTCCCTGAAGCAGATTGACACAGATGCTCAGTGCGCGCGGCTTCGTCTAGAGACTGGTGAGGAAGTGACAGCGCGGCTGGCGGTCGCCGCCGACAGCCGCTTTTCCGAGACTCGCCGTCAAATGGGGATCGCCGCACGCATGCGGGACAATGGACGCAGCATGATGGTGTGCCGCGTTCACCACGAACGCGCTCACGACCAGTCTGCCTGGGAGTGGTTTGATCACGGCCAGACACTGGCGCTACTACCGTTGACCTCTCATCTATCCTCCGCGGTAGTCACCCTGCCCAGCCGGCAGATGGCAGAACTGTCGTCACTTCCCTCAGCAGCGCTTTCCGCTGCCTTGACACAGCGCTACGCCAACCGACTGGGAGCGATGACCGTCGACGGTGAAGCTCACGTCTACCCCTTGGTCAGCGCTTATGCGGAACGCTTTGTCGGCACTCGCCTGGCGTTGGTCGGCGATGCGGCGGTGGGCATGCATCCTGTCACCGCCCATGGCTTCAACTTCGGGATACATAGCCAATACCGCCTGGCCCGACGGTTGATCGACGCCTATCAGCAGGGTAAGGATATCGCCGCCCCCCATCTGCTGGTCGGCTATGAACGGGAGCATCGTCTCGCCACTTGGCCGCTGTATCAGGCGACCCAGGCCATCGTCGGGCTATATACCGATGAACGCCCCCATGCTCGCATCCTGCGACACCTTGGTTTACGAGCGGGAGAGCGACTGTCTCCTGCCCGCCATTGGCTAGCGCAGCAGCTTGCTCAGACCGCGCCCAATCGAGCAGGGCCGATTCCACTCCCTGGGCTGCCGTCACTGCCCCTGCCACCTGCGCCCTTTCCTTCCCTGTTGTTTTCAGGGGCGCCCTCTCGCCAGCAGTAAGCAGAAATGACCGCTATATAAACGCAGAACCCCCGCCATATGGCGGGGGTTCTGCGTCATTCATGCGCCAGACGGACCTGTCGAAACAAGCCCCTGGTGCAAGCGCCCAGGTGACGGCCTGGGCGGCTTGCCTCACTCGGCGCTGTCGGCCTTGGCCTTCTGACGAAGACGAATGTTCAGCTCCTTGAGCTGATCGGCGCTGACATCGCCCGGTGCGTCCGTCATCAAGCACGCGGCACTCTGCGTCTTCGGGAAGGCAATGACTTCACGAATGGTGCGCGCACCGGTCATCAGCATGACCAGACGGTCGAGACCGAATGCCAGGCCACCGTGGGGCGGCGCGCCATAGTGCAGGGCGTCGAGCAGGAAGCCAAACTTCTCACGGGCCTCTTCTTCACCGATCCCGAGAATCTCGAACACCACGCTCTGCATGGCCTGATCGTGAATACGAATGGAGCCGCCACCCAGCTCGGTACCGTTCAGCACCATGTCATAGGCGCGTGAAAGGGCCCCCGCCGGATTGGCCTTGAGCTCTTCCGGGCTGCAGGCTGGTGACGTGAACGGGTGGTGCAGCGGACTCAGACGCCCGTTGTCATCCGCCTCGAACATCGGGAAGTCGACGACCCACAGCGGTGCCCAGGCCTGGGTGTAGAGATTGAGATCCTCGCCCAGCTTGACCCGCAGCGCTCCCAGTGCCTCGTTGACGATGCGCGCCTTGTCGGCGCCGAAGAAGATGATGTCGCCATCTTCCGCACCGACACGGTCAAGCAGCGTCTCGATCACGTCTTCCATGAACTTGACGATCGGCGACTGCAGACCTTCGATACCCTTCGCACGCTCGTTGACCTTGATCCAGGCCAGACCGCGCGCTCCGTAGATACCGACGAACTTGGTGTATTCGTCAATTTCCTTGCGTGACAGCTTGGCACCGCCACTCACCTTGAGCGCTGCCACACGACCGTCTTCGGCGTTGGCAGGACCAGAGAAGACCTTGAAGTCGACGTCTTTCATCAGATCGTCGACATCGGTCAGCTCGAGCGGAATACGCAGATCAGGCTTGTCAGAGCCGAAGCGATGCATCGCCTCATGCCAGGTCATCCGCGGGAAGTCGCCAAGTTCGACATCCAGCACATCCTTGAACAGGCCCTGAATCATGGATTCGGTAATACCCATGATGTCGGACTCGTCGACAAAGGATGCCTCGAGGTCGATCTGAGTGAATTCAGGCTGACGATCCGCTCGCAGGTCCTCGTCGCGGAAACACTTGGCAATCTGGTAGTAACGATCGAAGCCCGCCACCATCAACAGCTGCTTGAACAGCTGTGGGGACTGCGGCAACGCAAAGAAGTTGCCAGCATGGGTACGGCTAGGCACCAGGTAGTCGCGGGCACCCTCAGGGGTGGCGCGGGTCAGTACCGGGGTCTCGATATCCAGAAAGCCTTCGCCTTCGAGGAAGGCGCGTACGCTGTGGGAGATGCGAGAACGCAGACGCAGCTTCTCGATCATCTCAGGGCGACGCAGATCGATGTAGCGGTGCTTGAGGCGAATTTCCTCACCGACCTTGCCATGCTCGTCCAGCTGGAACGGCGGCGTTGCGGCGGTGTTGAGCACCTCTACTTCTTTGGCCAGCACCTCGATCAGGCCTGTCGGCATGTTCGGGTTCTGGGTGCCTTCGGGACGCATGCGCACACGGCCCTGAATGCGCAGCACGTACTCGCTGCGGGCGCGGTCGGCATTGGCGAAGGCCTCGGCAGTGTCAGGGTCGACCACAACCTGGGCGATGCCATCACGATCGCGAAGGTCTAGGAAGATCACCCCACCGTGGTCACGGCGGCGATGCACCCAGCCGCACAGGCTGACCGTCTGGTCTACCAGGGTTTCGTTGAGCTGGCCGCAATAATGGCTGCGCATGTTGATTCCTGTCATGTTGCGTGAAGGTTGGACGGATCGAGACTCAGGCGGCGGCGCCGTCTCCGGAGGACGAGCTACCGGAGCCACTGCTGCCACTCGAGGCACCACTGTCGCCCGCCAGGTTTTTCTTGCTGCCGCCGGTCTTGAAATCGGTTTCGTACCAGCCACCGCCGGCAAGACGAAAGCCTGCGGCAGATACCAGACGATTCAGCTCGGGGGCTTCACAGGCTGGACAATCGCTCAAGGGAGCGGCGCTCATTCGCTGCAGCTTCTCGAGACGGTGGCCACAGGCCTTGCACTGATATTCGTAGATGGGCATGGTTTGAGGTCTCCGTTCGCATCAACCCTAAAAGTAGGAACAGAGACGCCACAGCGGCACATCTTCCGCAGCTCTCTGTCCCGACATGCGATATAGGGCCGGCCAAAAGCAATTCCAAGCCCAGATCAAGGGGCCGTATTATAGCGCGCTGAACCCCATGAGGCACAGCCCTGTGCGATCAAACCGCTCAAACTCGGCCATGCTACCCCCAATGACAAGAGGAGCCGTGATGAAAGCCGTTCTACTCGATGCCGACAGCCTGGGCGACGACATTGACCTGACCCCCCTGCGCGAGCAGCTCGACAGCCTGGACGTCCACCCCACCAGCACCACCGCCGAGGCCCGCGCGCGCCTCGACGGTGCTGATGTTGCGATCGTCAACAAGGTCGTGCTGGACGCCGATACGCTGAACGCCCTGCCCTCGCTGAAGCATATCTGCGTGCTGGCAACGGGCACCAACAACATCGATATGGAGGTCGCCCGGCAACGCGGCATTCGGGTCGACAACGTCAGCGCCTATGGTACCGCCAGCGTCGCCCAGCACACCCTGATGCTGATCCTGTCGCTGGCCACTCGCCTGCCACAGTACACCAGCGATGTTGCTGAAGGACGCTGGGGTGAGAGCCCCTTCTTCTGCATGATGGGGCATCCCACGGTACAGCTCGAAGGAAAGCATCTGGTGCTGGTCGGCCAGGGTGAGCTTGGGTCTCGCGTCGCCTCTCTGGCCGAGGCGTTCGGCATGCGGGTGACGTTCAGTGCACGTCCAGGTAATGAAGCCAACGACCATCGCCCCGCCCTGGCCGAGCTGTTGCCGGAGGCCGATGTGGTCAGCCTGCACTGTCCCCTGACCGAACACAGCCGCCACTTGATCAACGCCGACAACCTTGCACGCATGAAGGCCGGCGCGCTGCTGGTGAATTGCGCCCGCGGTGGTGTCATCGACGAGGAAGCCGCATTGGCGGCGCTTCGTGATGGCCGTCTGGCCGGCCTGGCCGTGGATGTCTTGCCGGTAGAGCCACCCCGCGATGGTCATGCGCTGATTGACGCGCTCAACGAGACGCCTCGGCTCAATCTACTGGTGACGCCGCACAGTGCGTGGATCACCCCGGAAGCGCGACAGAACATCGTGCGGCTGACCGCCGAGAACTTGCGAAACGCCTGACGACCTAGCGTCGTGTCCTTGTGCCCTCGTCTGACCTTGATGTTAATCGAGGGCACCTCAATAAGGTGTTTGCCTATGGAGATAACGGTATAAACACGAATCTACCGTTGATACGCTTGCACACACCGGCCTTCACTCCGATACTTCGCGCTAACGCCGTATCACCAGGCGCAGGCACTTTTCGTACAAGCCCTAAGCCCATACCGTCATCGGACACCCTATGTTGTATAACTACGGGTCGATCAACCTCGACCATGTCTACCGCGTCTCTCATCTGGTGCGTCCTGGAGAAACCCTTGCCAGCCACGAACACCGTGTCGGCCTTGGCGGCAAGGGCGCCAATCAATCATTGGCCCTTGCCAAAGCGGGAGGCCAGGTCCAGCACTGGGGCTGCCTCAACGCACAGGATGGCTGGGCTCGCGAGTTACTGCAGGATGCCGGCGTCGACGTTGCCGGCGTCAAGCAGGTACCAGGCCCTTCCGGACAGGCCATCATTCAGGTGGACGACAGCGCGGAGAATGCCATTCTGCTCTTCCCCGGCGCCAATCATCACTTCAAGGCGGAGGATATCGCCGAACTGATGCAGGCTTGCTCAGCCGGTGATTGGCTGTTGCTGCAAAATGAGTGCAGCGTACTCGCCGACAGCATCCAGCTGGCACATCAGCGCGGCGTCCAGATCGCCTTCAACCCTGCGCCGATGAGCGATGACGTCAAGCGTCTGCCGCTGCATCTGGTCGATCTGCTGTTCGTCAATCGCGGCGAAGCCGCCTGGCTCGCCGAATGTGAGGATGACGCCTCTGCCGAGACCTTGCTGGACGCCCTGGCGCAACAGCTTCCAACAACGGCACTGGTGTTGACTCTGGGAGCCGAAGGCGCCTGGTACCAGCACGGCGATCAGCGGCACTTTCAGCCCGCCAGCAGCGTCAAGGCCGTCGACACTACAGCAGCCGGCGACACCTTCATTGGCTACTATCTGGCCGCCATGCAGGAGCAGGCAAGCGTTGCCGAGTGCCTGGCCCTCGCTTCCACCGCAGCCGCCTTGGGTGTTCAACGCCAAGGCGCTGCCACCAGCGTTCCCGCGCGCCATGAAGTGGACAGCGCCCTTTCATCCGGTCAGCACCAGATCCGCTGAGCCATTCTTCTTCAGCGTAGGCGTGGCACCACGCCACGCCTGCTGCACAGGAGCTATCGTGAAGTATCCGATCATCTTTGATACCGATCCTGGCGTTGATGACGCCCAGGCCATCGCCATCGCCCTGCGTCATCCCGACATTGACCTGCTGGGCATGACCACCACCTTCGGCAATGTCGATATCGATACCGCCACCCACAATGCGCTGTTGCTCGGTGAGTTGGCGGGCCAGCCCGTGCCAGTGGCCCAGGGCTCGGCATGCCCAATGGTCAAACCGCGACACCCGGCACCGAAACATATTCACGGCGATAATGGGCTTGGCAACATTCCGCTGCCACCAGTCACCGGCCAGGCGGAGTCACGCAACGCGGCTCAATTCATCGTGGATACGGTGCGTGCACGTCCAGGTGAGGTGTCACTTGTCGCCGTGGGCCCCCTGGGCAATCTGGCCGCAGCACTTCAGCTGGCGCCAGAGATTGTCACTCTGGTTCGCCAAGTGGTCGTCATGGGCGGCTCCATCCGCGAAGGGGGCAATGTCACTCCGGTGGCGGAGGCCAACATCTTCAATGACGCCCACGCCGCGCAAAAGGTACTGACCGCGGGCTGGCCGCTGACCCTGGTGGGACTCGACGTCACCCATCGCTGCATCCTCACCCCCGAGCACATGTCCCGCATTGAAGCTGCCCAGGGGAATCTCGGTCGCGTCCTCGCCGGCAGCTATGACTTCTACCGCGCCTTCTACCGTGATGCCCTGGGTATCGACGGCTGCTGCCCTCACGACAGTGTGGCATTGGCCTGGCTGGTACGCCCGGAGCTGTTCAAGACCACCCGGGGCCACCTCAGCGTGGTCACCGAGGGCGCTGCGGAGGGCCAGACCATTCTTGCCGCGGAGGGTCGCCAGTTCATCGAGCCTCGCTGGTCCGGCACTCCTCTTGCGCAGGTGTGTCTCGAGGTAGACGGCGCTGCGGTCAGCCAATGGATCGCAGATACGCTCGGCTAACCCAGCACGCCGCTGGCGTCGACGCATCTTGCACTAGCTCGTTGCCCCGTTGATCTAGCAAGGGGCAACGCCGCATGGCGCCCAAGCAAAGGGGGCGGCCACCGACCGCTCGGTGACCGCCCCCTGTCGCTGTCGCCTTCGCGTCAGCCCGTCGTGAATGCCTCGGGCATCGACGAGAGCATCACCTCTTGACGCGTCACTCGGGTCACCGTGGCCTGGGGCGGACCCTGCTCCAGCCACTCAGCGACCTGCTCGACCTCATGGCGAGGGCCGCACAGCAGTACCTCCACGCTGCCGTCAGGTTGATTATGCGCGTGCCCAACCAGCCCATGCGCCTGGGCCTGCTGCTGAGTCGACCAGCGAAAACTCACGCCTTGTACTTGCCCTTCGACAACGGCCTCCAGGCACATCATGTCACTCTCCATATTGTCCTCCCGCGCCTGATCGTGCTGCTTGGCGGTGGCTGCATGGCCTGTGCCGCTCACTTCATCCTCGGACATCCCATCGACGCGCTCAAGCGTGTCGACCTCTTGCTGACGCTGTTGCGCCTCCTGTTCGAATTCACGCTGCTCTTCAGCGCTCCACTGGGCCTTCACGCTTTGCTGATCCATCAACTCCTGCTTGACCAGCACGGCACTGTTACGAGGAATAATCGGCTTGTGGCGGGCGACCAGGTGCACCTTGGTAAAGGCGGCGCCGAACAGCAGGATCAAGGAGGAGTAGTAGACCCACAGCAACACCACCACCACAGAGCCCGCTGCGCCGTAAGTCGATGCAGTGGCGTTGTAGGCAAGGTACAGCGCAATACCTGAGCGTCCTACCGAGAACAGCAACGCGGTGACCACGGCCCCGACAATGACATCACGCCAGCGCAACACCACGTCCGGCAAGACCTTGAAGATGGTGGCGAACAAGGCGGCAATGACCCCCACCGACACGGCAAACTCAATGCCCCTGGTCAGTAGACTGACATAGGGAAGAAGGTCATCAGCGGCCTTCAATGCCGCCCTTACAAAGACCCCAAGACCTACCGAAACCAACAGAATGAAGCCGATCGCGAGCACGATGGTCAACGACAGCATCCGGTTCTTCACGAAGATCCAGGCACTGTTACTGGTGGGACGGGCCGCTACTCCCCAGATGGTGTTCAGTGAAAACTGCATCTGACCGAACACGGTGGTGGCACCAACGATCAAGGCGCCAAAGCCCAGCAAGGTCGGCAACAGCCCGGACTCCTGAATCCGCGACTGAGCCACGGCCTGTTCGATGGCAGAGGCGGCGTCGGGTCCCATGGTGCCCTGCAGCTGGGCAAAGATCTGTCCCTGGGCCGCCTCTTCACCGAGCACTACCCCAATCACCGTCACCGCAATGATTACCGTGGGGGCCAGGGAGAACAGCGTGTAAAACGCCAGGGACCCTGCATAGCTGAAAGCATTGCGCTCTAGCCAGAGCGCCACGGACCGCCGCAGTACTCCCCACCAGAAGGCGAAGAATGGAATGATCATAACGTTCCCTCGTCATTTTCTTTGCTGTCAGCATACCGAAGAGCGCGAGACAACGCAGAATCGATGTTCAACACCCTGTCTCAAGCAGGGGTTTGCGCGACCTGCCCCACCCCACCATAATGGCGGCGTCTGCGATACAGGAGTCGTTCATGCCCCCCGTCCCGGCCAGCCCATCGTCCCAGGCCAGCTTCGACTGCCTTGTCTTTATTGGCCGCTTCCAGCCGCCGCACCTGGGCCATCTCGCTGTGATCCGGGCGGCATTGAAGCAGGCGCGCCAGGTCATCGTCCTGGTAGGGTCTGCCTGGCAGGCGCGATCTCTACGTAACCCCTGGCGCTTCGACGAGCGCCGCCAGATGTTACGTAGCGCCTTCGACGACGAGGACAACGCCCGACTCGAAATCGTGCCGTTGCTCGACGCACTGTACAACGACGACGTCTGGGTCCACGACGTACAGCGCAAGGTGCGTGATCTGGCGCACCCCGAAAGCGCGCGACTGCCGCGAATCGGTCTGATCGGCGCAAGCAGAGGACAGTCAAGCTACTACCTGTCGCTGTTTCCCCAGTGGGAGTCCGTCAGCGTGCCGCTGGTAGAAGCGATCTCTGCCAGCCAGATTCGTGAGCGGCTGTTCCGCTCACAGGGCTCCGCAGTGGAATATCTCTCCACTAACGCCAGCCATGACCTTCCACCCGGTGTGGTTGAGCACGTCCATGAGTTCATGGACAGCAAACCCTACCGCCAGTTGGGAGAGGAACAACAGCTACTTGATCAATATCGCGCAGCCTGGGCCCAGGCGCCCTATCCGCCGATCTTTGTCACCGTATGCGCCGTAGTGGTGCAGTCGGGTCATGTGCTGTTGGCAAGGCGCACCTCGGCCCCGGGCAAGGGCTTGTATGCCCTGCCAGGGGGGTTTATCAGCGCCCAGGAGCGTTTGATGGATGCTTGTCTGCGAGAGTTGCGGGAGCGCATCCGCTTGAAAGTGCCGGAGCCGGTGCTGAAGGGATCACTGAGGGGACAACGCCTGTTCGACGAGCCCCATCGCAGCTGGCGTGGCAGGACCCTGGCCGAGGCCTTCTATTTTGCGCTGCGCCCTGACCAGAACCTTCCTCGGATCAAACCCGTCAAGGGCGGAGATCATGCTCGCTGGGTACCGTTGGCCGAACTGGAGCCGGAGAGTCTGTTCGAAGATCACTTCTTCATCATTCAGAACTTTCTGGGCCTGCCTGCTGACCGGCGCTCCTGATCACGAGCACCATCTCACCCACCACCGAGGCCTGGCCAGTATCAGGCCTCCAGGAAGTCCCGTGGCAGCTTCATCATCTGACGCCACAGCTTCTCGACGCCCGGCTTGTGCACCAGCGAACAGCGGTACAGGCGAATCTCCAGCGGGACATCCCATTTCTCACCGCCAGCCCTGACCACGGTGCCGTTTTTCAGCTCCTGGCGCAGGCAGAAATCGGGAATCCATGCCATCCCTACCCCCTGCATCACCATAGCCTTCAAGCCCTCGGCCATCGCCGTCTCGTATACGGTGCGCAAGCGCAGCCGCAAGGGGTCATTCTTCAGCAGCATACGCACGCTGCGGCCAAGGAAGGCACCCTGGGTATAGGCCAGATAGGGCAGCGACGCATCGCCGTCAAGCGAGAAGCGTGGCTCGCCATTGGCGTCCGGCTGACACACCGGAATCATCTTGACGCTGCCGATCGAGAACGATGGGAAGACCTCCCCATCCAACTGCATGCTGGCATAGGGATCATAGTAGGCCAGCATCAAGTCGCAATTGCCTTCGCGCAGCACGTGAATGGCCTCCCCCACGTTCATCGCGACCAGTCGGGTGGGCAGCTCACCCAACCCCTTCTGCAGCCGGGAAATCCACTGCGGAAAGAAGCTCAGGGCCAGAGAGTGCGCGGCCACCACATCGAGCGCCTCATTGGCCATGGCCAGGCCACGCAGGTGGCCCAACGACTCATTGAGCTGCTCGACGATGTTGCGCGCCGTGACCAGAAACAGCTGCCCCTGGGGGGTCAGGTCGATCGGCGTGGTAGAGCGGTCTACCAGTGTGACCCCTACCGCCTGCTCAAGAGAGCGAATCCTGCGACTGAAAGCGGGCTGCGTGACGTGGCGTTGACGCGCTGAGGCCGAGAAGCTCCGAGTGTTGGACAGGGCAACGAAGTCCTCGAGCCATTTCGTTTCTAGATTCACCGGTACTCCTTGAACTGTTGCCCCGTCCAACGTCGCCCTCTTCGACTAACGCTCTCGAGAGGGCAAATGGCTGTGATGGATGCCAAAGCGGCTCAATGTACCCGAAACCAGGCCCATGCCCAAGCATCGTCCCAGACTTTGTGTCGGGACCGCCGCACTTTCACCGTTGCCGTACCTTGAAGCCGTACCTTGCAGCCATGCCTTGAAGCCATGCCTTGCTGCAACAAAACCGGCCCCTACTGCACCGGCGCCAACAGATACGCGGCGCGGGACACCAGCTTGCGCCACAGAGGGCGTGCACGCATCTCCTCGAGCGTCACCTCACGGCAATTGGCGAAGTCCTGTTGCAGCATGGCTTCCACTTCACTGGCGAACCCGCGGTGAGGGACCAGTGCAGTGATCTCGAAATTCAGCCTGAAGGATCGATTATCGAGATTCACGGTGCCCACACTGGCGGCTTCGTCATCGATCAACATCACTTTCTGATGCAAAAAACCAGGTTGATAGCGGAACACTCGAATACCGGCCTTGATCATGTCCGGCAGAAAGGCAAAGGCCGACAGGAACACCAGCAGATGATCCGGACGCTCCGGCATCATGATACGTACATCGACGCCGCGCATGGCCGCCAGTCGTAGCGCCCCCTGCACCCCCTCGTCCGGCACGAAATAGGGGCTGGTCACCCACAGCCGATGATGCGCGCTGTGAATCTGATGCTGCACCATGAGGCTGGCCGTCTCCTGAGGATCGGCGGGACCAGAGGGCACGATCACCACCTGACGGTCACTGTCGTCAGTGGCGTCGTGATGATCGACAGCCGGCGCCCACGACAGGCTGAGCATGGTCCCCGTGGCCCAGTGCCAATCTTCCCAAAAGGCCTCCTGAAGACCCAGCACGCTGGGGCCGGTCAACTTGAGGTGGGTATCTCGCCAGGCGCCGTGTCGCGGATTTTCTCCGAGGTACTCGACGCCGACATTGAGCCCTCCGAGCCAGCCCTCGCGGCCGTCCACCACCAGAATCTTGCGGTGATTGCGGAAATTCAGCTGGAACCGGTGACGCCAGCCTCGCGATGAATGGAAGGCGCTGACGTTGATCCCAGCGTCGCGCAAGTCCCGCAGGTAACCCTCGCTTAATTGGCGACTACCGATCTCGTCATACAGGAAGTAGACCCGTACCTGACGCTCGGCGGCACGCATCAGGTGCTGCTGCAGGCGTCGCCCCAGGGCATCATCTCGCACAATGAAAAACTGGATGAGGATGTAGGAGCGAGCGGCATCGATACCCGCGAACAGGCTATCGAAGGTTTGCTCACCATCTATCAGTAGTTCGGTGCGGTTGCCGCTGGTCAACGGCATCATGGCCAGCTTCTCGACCGCCTTGACATCGGCATGGCTTGAACTGACCAGATAGGAGTCGAACCGATCTCGGTAGCGCAGCAGCACGCGTCTCAGCAAGGTGTCGCGCTGCCCACGAGCGGATACGTAGCCGTAGAAGCGTGGACGCCCAAATACCCAGTAGGCGGGCAAGGCCAGATAGGGCATCGTCAGCAGCGAGATGATCCAGGCAATCGCGCCCTGGGAGGTACGGCTCGACATCAGCGCCATGACAGCGGAAATGGCGCCGCCGACATGTATCAAAAAGATGGCCACACCAATCAACCATGAGGTCATCGCGGGTCTCCGTCCATGTGACAAGGCACCGTATTGCATCCTCGTGCCGGCACCAGCATACCGGTAACGACGACGGCCCCGCCAGGTGGCGGAGCCGTCGTATCTCGTCAGCGCGTGAGCCGCGCATCGCCAGAGGCGACGTTGGGATCACGCCACTGCCTCCCCGGCCGTCGTAGCGGCAGGGTCACACCGCTTCGGCGATGATTTCCTTCCACTTGGCCGGGCCGGTCTGATGCACCGACGTGCCCTGGCTGTCCACGGCCACGGTCACCGGCATGTCTTCCACTTCAAACTCGTAGATGGCTTCCATGCCAAGGTCTTCAAAGCCCACCACGCGGGATGCCTTGATCGCCTGGGACACCAGGTAAGCGGCGCCGCCAACGGCCATCAGGTACACCGCCTGATGATCGCGAATGGCATCGATCGCAAGCTGTCCCCGCTCGGCCTTGCCAACCATGCCCAGCAGGCCAGTCTGCTCAAGCATGGTGCGGGTGAACTTGTCCATGCGGGTCGCAGTTGTCGGTCCTGCAGGTCCGACGACCTCATCACCCACCGGATCCACCGGCCCGACGTAGTAGATGAAGCGCCCCTTCAGATCCACGGGCAGGCTTTCGCCCTTGGCCAGCATATCGACCATGCGCTTGTGAGCCGCATCGCGCCCGGTCAACAGCTTGCCGTTCAGCAGCAACGTATCACCCGGCTGCCAGCTCTGGACGTCCTCGGCGGTCACCTCATCGAGATTCACGCGCTTGACGTTGGCACCCGCCTCGCGCGTGATCTCGGGCCAGTCCTCAAGCTTGGGCGCCTTGAGCGCAGCAGGCCCGGAACCATCCAGGGTGAAATGGGCATGACGAGTGGCGGCGCAGTTGGGGATGATCGCCACCGGCTTGTTGGCCGCGTGGGTCGGGTAATCCTTGACCTTGATGTCCAGCACCGTGGTCAGTCCACCCAGACCTTGGGCGCCGATACCACTCTTGTTGACCTTGTCGAACAACTCCAGACGCAGCTCCTCGGCGCGGCTGGACGCTCCGCGGGCCTGAAGATCCTGAATATCGATCGGATCCAGCAGCGCTTCCTTGGCAAGCTCCATGGCCTTTTCAGCGGTCCCGCCGATACCAATACCCAGCATGCCCGGCGGGCACCAGCCAGCCCCCATCTTGGGCAACTGCTCCATTACCCAGTCCACCACGGAATCGGACGGGTTGAGCATGGCGAACTTGGACTTGGCCTCGCTGCCGCCGCCCTTGGCCGCGACGTGGACTTCTACCTTGTCACCCGGCACCAGCTTGTGGTGGATGACCGCGGGGGTGTTGTCCTTGGTGTTCTGGCGCTTGCCATCAGGATCAGCCAGAACCGAGGCGCGCAGCACGTTGTCAGGAAAGTTGTAGGCACGCCGCACGCCCTCGTTGATCATGTCGTCGAGGCTCATGTCCGCTTCGAAGCGGACATTCATGCCGACGTGGACGAACACGGTCACGATCCCGGTGTCCTGGCAGATCGGGCGGTGCCCCGTGGCACACATGCGCGAGTTGATCAGGATCTGGGCGATGGCATCCTTCGCTGCCGGGTTCTCCTCACGCTCGTAGGCGGCCGCCATGGCGTCGATGAAGTCCTTCGGGTGATAGTAGGAGATGTACTGGAGGGCATCGGCGACACTCGTGATGAGGTCGTCCTGGCGAATCACGGTCATGGCAGACTCCTTGGCTGGGTCGGTACGCCCGCTCTCTTGGCCACGCGGAGGCAGCACGGCAGGCTTGCGAGGGGCGCTAGTGTAGCGCAATGCGCTGCGCTAGGCAGCCACTCCCCGAACCAGACTGGCGTGAAAGACGGTTCAGCGCTGGCAGCGCGGGCAGTGATACAGCCGACGCGAGGCCATGCTGATGCGTTCTATCTCGCCGCCGCAGGCGTGGCATGGCTTGCCATCCCGCTCGAACACCGCAAACCGCCACCCCCGCCGCGTGGCTCCCTGCTGCCGGGCCAGGGACACCCACTCAGCGCGGTTGGTGACCCCGGCCTGCCGGTAGGCCTGCTGCGTGATGTCAAGGATGGTGCGCGCCAGTCGCTGGCGCTCTTGAGTCGACAGATCCCGGGGGCGCCGCCCCGGAGCGACGCCGGCGAAGAACAGGATCTCTGAGCGAAGATAGTTGCCGATACCGGCCAGCAGCCCCTGGTCAAGCAGACTGTTTCCCAGCGCCCGACCGCGCCACTGCGGGGCGTCGAGACGCTCTTCGATATCCTCAGGACTGACCTGGTGGGTGAGCAGATCTGGCCCCAATCGGCTAAGAAACGGGTGATCGGCTAGTGCATCGTGCTGCCACAGGGAGACATCAGATGCACTATAGAGACTGGCGGCGTGCTGCCCCGCTGCCAGCGATACCCGCAGCGAACGCCGCGTGGACGGGGGACGATCACGCCGGTGCAGCTTCCACACACCGTACAATTGGTTGTGTGAATACAGCGTTCGTTGATCGTCAAAGTGAATCAGCAGCGCCTTGCCCCAGCAGTCCACCGATGACACCTTGCGCCCTATCAGCGACGACGCCTGGACCTGAAGTTCAGAGAACGAAAACCATACATGATCGAGCCGGCGACCTTGCAACTGCTGTCCCAACCGGTCGGCGACGCGTCGAATCTCGGGACCTTCTGGCATTCTGCCTCCTGTCGGACACCGGGGGCGGCAACCATTGGCCATCAAGCGAATCGTGAGGGGCGCTACCTGCCAACGGCAGGCGACAGCGTCGCCTCATCCCTCGCCATCATGCCGGCCCCGCAGGCTGCCCTACATCGCCCCCAGGGCAAGCTGACGCTCGCGCAACTCGTGCAAGCGATCGCGCAAACGCGCAGCCTCTTCGAATTCGAGGTTGGCAGCGGCCTCGCTCATGGCGTCCTCGACCCGCGTCATTTCCTTGCGCAATTCATCCCCCGACAGGCTGGACACGTCGTAGGTGGCTTCCGGCTCGGCCACCTTGCGATCCTTGCCCCGCCCCTTGCTCTTGCGGCTACCGGGAGCCTGGGCAGCCTCCAGAATATCGGCCACGGAGCGCGTGACCGTCTGGGGCGTGATGCCGTGCTCCTCGTTGTGGGCCATCTGCTTGGCGCGACGACGCTCGGTCTCGTCGATGGTCTTGCGCATCGAGTCGGTGATGCGATCGCCATAGAGGATGGCCTTGCCGTTGGCGTTACGCGCGGCTCGCCCGACCGTCTGAATCAGCGAACGCTCGGCACGCAGGAAGCCTTCCTTGTCCGCATCCAGAATGGCGACCAGAGACACCTCTGGTATGTCGAGGCCTTCTCGCAGCAGGTTGATGCCCACCAGCACATCGAACTTGCCCAGTCGCAGATCACGAATGATCTCGACCCGTTCGACCGTATCGATGTCGGAATGCAGGTAGCGAACCTTGACGTCATGTTCGTCCAGATACTCCGTCAGATCTTCTGCCATGCGCTTGGTCAGGGTCGTGACCAGCACCCTTTCACCGACGCCGGTACGCAACCGAATTTCGGACAGCAGATCATCCACCTGGGTCGACGCCGGCCTGACCTCGATCTGTGGATCCAGCAGTCCAGTGGGTCGCACCACCTGCTCGACGACCTGTCCGGCGTGTTCGGCCTCGTAAGGGCCGGGCGTCGCGGACACGAAGATCGTCTGAGGGCAGATCCGCTCCCACTCCTCGAAGGTCATGGGACGGTTGTCCAACGCCGAGGGCAGGCGGAAGCCATACTCCACCAGGGTTTCCTTGCGCGAGCGGTCACCCCGATACATGCCTCCTACCTGGGGCACGCTCACGTGGGACTCATCGATGAACAGCAGTGCATCGGACGGCAGATAGTCGAAGAAGGTGGGCGGCGGCTCACCGGGATTCCTTCCAGACAGGTAGCGGGAATAGTTCTCGATGCCGTTGCAGTAGCCCAACTCAAGCATCATCTCGATATCGTAGAGCGTGCGCTGCTCCAGGCGCTGAGCCTCGACCAGTCGATCTTCCTTACGCAGGAAGGCCAGACGCTCCACCAGCTCTTCCTTGATCCGGTCCACCGCCGCCAGGATGGTTTCCCTGGGGGTCACGTAGTGGCTCTTGGGATAGATGGTCATGCGCGGGACCTTGCCACGCACTTCACCAGTCAACGGATCAAACAGGCTGATCGAGTCGATCTCGTCATCGAACAGTTCGACCCGGACCGCCTCGTCTTCGGCATCCGCCGGGAAGATATCGATGACATCGCCTCTCACCCGGTAGGTACCGCGCTTGAAGTCCATGTCGTTACGGGTGTACTGAAGTTCCGCCAGACGCCGCAGGAACCCCCGCTGGTCGATCAACTCGCCACGAGTGAAGTGCAGGCGCATCTTCAGGTACTGATCCGGGTCCCCAAGGCCATAAATCGCCGAGACCGAGACGACGATCAACGCATCACGGCGCTCCAGCAGTGCCTTGGTGGCGGACAGACGCATCTGCTCGATATGGTCGTTGATCGAGGCGTCCTTCTCGATGAAGGTGTCCGACGATGGCACGTAGGCTTCAGGCTGATAATAGTCGTAGTAGGAGACGAAATACTCGACCGCGTTATCGGGGAAAAACGCCTTGAACTCGCCGTAAAGCTGGGCGGCCAACGTCTTGTTGGGTGCCATGACGATCGTCGGCCGCTGGAGCCGCTCGACGATATTGGCCATGGTGAAGGTCTTGCCTGAGCCGGTAACCCCCAGCAGGGTCTGGTGGGCCAGGCCTGCATCGAGACCACCGACCAACCCGGAGATGGCGTTGGGCTGGTCGCCGGCGGGCTTGAACTTGGATGAAAGACGGAACGACTTGCTCATCGTGACTCCTGCAGAGGGATATTCAACAGGTCGGGGCGAAGCGACCATCCTTCAAGCCCCACCACCATCGCCAAGTCTCCGACACTAGCTACACACCATCGCTGCCATGACCAACGTGCCTTAAAGCGGTACACCGAAAGCCAGGGTGCGGCGGAAGCCAGGCAATAGCGGCGCCCTAACGCGCTCACTCTGCCAGGGTGCGCGTGGTGATCTCGACCGTGGAGCTGGTCATCAGCCGATGAATGGGACACTTGTGGCTGATCTCTTCCAGCCGTGCCTGCATCTGAGCGTCGGCAACTCCGTGAAACGTCATCGCCACATCGAGCCGGTAGATCCCCTTGCGTTCATCGCGCTCATCGCGGGTGACCACCACGCTGACCCCCTCCAGGGGCCATTCCTTGCGGCGAGCGTACATCTGGGCGGTGATGGCCTTGCAAGCGCCTAACGACAGGTCGAAGTAGTCGTGTGGGTCCGGTGCCAGGCCGTCTCCGCCATAGGGCACTGGCACGTCGACCAGAATGTCGTCGAAGCTCTCGATGGAAACGCGCTGCCTCAGCTTGCCGTCTTTCTCGGTGGTGACATGGATGGTCATCACTTCACCTCGATGCCGAGCTTGAGGCGCTTGATCGCCTCAATCAGTGCCTCTCGACGCGCTCTCCCCTCCACCTCGGCCCCGTGCCGACCGACTTCTACGCTGTCGACACCATCGAGCATCATCAGCGCGGTGGTGATCTGGTTGACCTGCTCGGCGCTATCCACGCCCTTAAACTCAAGAGAATATTGAGCCATCGAATATCACTTCCTGAACGCTGTGGACGAACCCGAAAGCTTAGCATGGGCAGCCATGACTGACAGCGGCGCAATCGTCCGGCCTCGACCGTTCGAGTACAGGAAGGGACAAGACGGCGTCCCGACAGGCGGCGGTCGCGTGCTTGCAAAACGCTGGGTCCGCCCTCACATTGCACGCATGCGCATAACATGCATGATGCTCACATGCTGCGCCCACTTCTTACCGCCGGACAGGACGGTCTCATGACGGATTGGATCACCGCGCTAGGCGGTCATATCAGCGGCCCGGATCAGGTCGAGTTTACTACCCCCGACGGGCCTCGACAGGCCCTCGACGGCACCGTGGTCACACCGCTGGTGCACCTGGGTGCTCTGGACATCACCGGCGCCGATGCCAGCGCTTTTCTGCAAGGGCAGACCAGTGCCCAGGTCCAGCATGCCAACTGTGACTTCGCGCCATTGACCTGCTTCTGCACGCCCAAGGGACGCATGCTCGCCAATGGCCAGCTCATGCAGGTGGCGCCGGACCACTATCGCCTGCTGATGCATCGCAGCCTGATCGCCCCAATGGCCAACCATCTTGGCAAGTTTGCCGCCTTCTACAAGGTATCCCTAGAGCAACGGGATGATCTGGCCATGATCGGACTGATCGGGCAGGAGGCCGCCGCGCTGGCAGAGGTCGACTGTGACCTTAAAGCGCCAGCCGTATGGCATCAGGCCACCCAGGACACCTTGATGGTACTGGCGCACCCGGGCCAACGGGATCGCTACGTCATCATGCTTCAGGAGGAAGATGCCAGGTCCCTGCTCGAGCGCTTGGCGCAGCAATGCAGCATTGTCGGCAATGACGTCTGGCGACTGTCGGATATTCAGGCGGGGCTGCATTTCATTGACGCCAACCAGCAGGACAGCTTCTTGCCCCAGATGCTCAACTGGGAGGGGCTGGCCGGCATCAGCTTCAAGAAAGGCTGCTACACCGGACAGGAGGTCGTCGCCCGAGCGCACTTCCGTGGCCAGGTAAAGAAGCGTCTCTACCGGGCCCAGCTTGAAGGCACTCAATTACCGGCTGCAGGCTCCGACGTGCTGGATGCAGAAGGAAAGCGACAGGGTGAGGTCATCGCAAGCGCCTTGGATGCCTACGCACAGGTAGAGGTGTTGGCCGTCCTCAACACCAAGGCGGAGGAGATGGCGCTTGAGGCCGAGGGCCAGAAGTGCAAGTTGCTGCATTTGCCCTATGCGGTGGAACGGCTTGATCCGGAGACGCTGGTCTAGGTCTCAGAACCCTACAGCGAGGCTGCCATCATCCGGGTGGCAGCCGAAACAACCTGCGGGCGTTAGCGCTGCTGCAGTCTGCCACCCGCTCGATGGTCTGCCGTCGCAGCTCGGCTACGCAGTCGCATACCTGGGCCACCCTGGCAGGCTCGTTGCGCTGCCCCTGATGGCCGCATAGCGGCATGTCTGGACTGTCGCTCTCCAGCAGGAAACCGTCATCAGGTAGCGATACGACGGCCCGCCTTAGCCTCGCCGCGCGCGGATAGGTCACCGCTCCCCCCAGGCCCAGCACGAAACCCAGGTCCAGGAACCGGCTCGCCTGCTGCGCGGACCCGGAAAAGGCATGAATGACGCCACCGGCCGGCAGCGCCAGCTGACGCAGCCGCTTGGCCACCTCGTCATTGGCCCGCACGCAATGCACCACCACCGGCAAGTCGCGTTCCTTGGCCAGCGCCAGCTGGGCATCGAACAGTCGCCACTGCTGCTCGAGAGTATCGCCGAAGCGGGCATCGATACCGCATTCACCCAGGGCGACACACTCGGGATGCTGATCCAGGGCCCGTGCCAGCGCCGCCAGATCGTCGTCACCACCGCTCAGGTGATGATGGGCAAGAAACACCGGGTGTAACCCCAGACAGACATGCACACGATCGCGATGGCTCTGCTGCAGGGTTGCCTGCCATCCTTGGCGATGGGTGCCCGCCACCACCAGTTGATCGACGCCGGCGTGACGCGCCCTGGCCAGGACAGCGTCACGATCGGGATCAAATGCCGCGTTGTCCAGATGACAATGGGCGTCGATCAACATGTCAGTGCTCGCGGGTCTCGCGGAATCGAATGTCCGGCCAGCGCTCCTGGGTCATCTGCAGGTTGACCCGGGTCGGCGCGATATAGGTGAGATAACCACCGCCATCGATGGCCAGGTTGGCACTAGCCTTGCGCTTGAATTCCTCAAGCATCTTGGCATCGTCGCAGTAGACCCAGCGCGCCGTATTGACGTTCACGCCCTCGTAGATGCAATCGACCTTGTACTCTTCCTTCAGGCGATGGGCGACCACATCGAACTGCAAGGTACCCACCGCGCCAAGGATCAGGTCATTGTTGTCCACCGGCATGAACACCTGGGTCGCCCCCTCTTCCGACAGCTGCTGCAGGCCTTTCTGCAGGGCCTTCATCTTCAGCGGATCCTTCAGCCGCACGCGCTTGAACAGCTCAGGTGCGAAGTGCGGAATCCCGGTGAAGCGCATATCCTCACCTTGCGTGAAGGTATCGCCGATCTGAATCGTGCCGTGGTTGTGCAGACCGATGATGTCACCCGGCCAGGCCTCTTCCACATGCGCACGGTCTGCCGCCATGAAGGTCAGGGCGTCGGCAATCTTGACGTCCTTCTTGATACGCACGTGGCGCATCTTCATGTTCTTCTCGTACTTGCCCGAGCATACCCGCAGGAAGGCAATGCGATCGCGGTGGTTGGGATCCATGTTGGCCTGGATCTTGAACACGAACCCAGTGAAGCGCTCGTCTTCCGCGGGCACCTCGCGCACATCGGTCTCCCGCGATTGGGGCGGCGGCGCGTACTCGACAAAGCCATCGAGCATCTCGCGCACACCAAAGTTACCCATCGCTGTACCAAAGTACACCGGCGTCAGCTCCCCACGGCGGTACGCCTCAAGGTCGAACGTATGGGAAGCACCGCGCACCAGCTCTACCTCCATGCGCAGTTCTTCAGCCACATCTTCCCCGAGCACGGCGTCGACCTCGGGGCTGTCCAATCCCTCGATGCGCTTGTCATCGGGGATTCGGTTGCCCTGCCCCTGGGTGTAGAGGTGAATGACATCATTGTAGAGGTGATAGACGCCCTTGAACTGGCGCCCCATCCCGATCGGCCAGGTCATGGGCGCGCACTGGATGTTCAGCACGGTCTCGACCTCATCCATCACCTCGATGGGATCACGGATATCGCGGTCCATCTTGTTGACGAAGGTCAGGATCGGGGTGGTACGCAGGCGGCAGACCTCCATCAGCTTGATGGTGCGATCCTCGACCCCCTTGGCGCCATCGATGACCATCAGGGCAGAGTCCACCGCGGTCAGGGTGCGATAGGTATCTTCAGAGAAGTCTTCGTGCCCGGGAGTGTCGAGCAGGTTGACCATGCGTCCGCCATAGGGGAACTGCATGACCGAGGTCGTCACCGAGATCCCCCGCTCCTGCTCCATTTTCATCCAGTCCGAGGTGGCATGACGATCATCACGCTTGCTCTTCACCGACCCCGCCATCTGGATGGCATTTCCGAACAGCAGCATTTTTTCGGTGATGGTGGTCTTACCCGCATCCGGGTGACTGATGATGGCAAAGGTACGCCGAAGCCCGGTTTCCTGGGCCTGCTTGGGGTTGGACATGAAGACTTACGCCTGCTTGCTCGTCGAGTGGGGACACGGGCACTTAGGCGCCGTGTGCAAAGTCGCCATGATACCGCGACGAGGCCCCTGCCTGCATCCACCCGGACGGGACATTCGCTGCCGCCCCTCCCCAGCCTGAGCCTGAATGGATATCCGGGAAACCTCCACGGGCCAGTCCAGTTTCCCTTGAGTTGGCCGAAAACGCCCAGGAGCTAGGCGCAGGCACTTTTCAGACGAGCCCTAGGCCAGACTCTCCTCTATATGCTCCGCCAGATAGTCAATAAACACGCGCACCTTGGGTGGCAGCCCACTACGACTGGGAAACACCGCGTGAAATTCCAGCGTCGGGCCACGCCAGGACGGCAGTACGGCCTCCAGGGCCCCTTCCGCGAGGTGGGGCCTGGCCATCAGCGAGGTCCCAAAATAGATACCATGCCCCCCAAGAGCAGTGTTCAGCGCCGACAGCGGTTCATTGGAGACCAGCGCAGGCCTTAGCTGCACACGCAGGGCTTCATGCTCCGGCTGCCAGAGCTGCCACACCACCCGCTCTCTCTCGGGGTTGGGCGACTGGGCAAGCGTTACGTGGTTGACCAGTTCGTCCGGGTGTCTAGGCCGTCCATGACGGTCCAGATACGTGGGGCTTGCGTAGAGCCGCATCACTGCTTCACCCAGTTTGCGAAAGCGATAGCCCCCCTGCTCCACCGGCCCCACATGAAGCGCGATATCCGTTCCCTCGGCAAGCAGGTCCACCGAGGTATCGTTCAAGGTCAGTTGCAGGCGGATATCTGGATACTGCTGCAGAAAACCTCCCAACAGCGGCGCCAGGTACTGAGAACCAAAGGTGTAGAGCGACGCCACCTTCAGCACACCACTCGGGGTCGACTGCAGCTGGCCCACGGCCAGCTGTGCATCTTCGACTTCCCGCCGCATGGCCACACAGTGTTGATAGAACACCGCGCCGGCCTCGGTCAGGTGCATACGCCGAGTAGTGCGCTCCAGCAGCCGTATCCCCAGGTTGCGTTCCAGCTCCCTCAACTTGCGACTCAAGGTGCTGGAGGGTATTCCGAGCCGCTCAGAGGCTTGCCCGAAGCTTCCTAGATCCACGATGCAGGCGAACCACAGCATGCTGTTGGCATTCGGGTAGGTCATGACGCTCGCTTCCTTGTTCCATGGACACCCACGATTAGAGCCGATCCTGGCTATCGTCACCTTGCTCAGCGCCAGCAAAACCGTCGCTCAGCTGACGCCTTGTCTCCTGCGGGGCTCTCTTAAGGGCTCTCTTAAGGGCTCTCTTGAGGGCCATCTCAGACACGACTCCAGCCACTATCCCATCGACGCAATTATTTTCTCCAATATCCGCGTTTTTCTCGTGGTCGGGGCTTCCTACAGTGGAGTCAGCCGTGATGCCAAGAGAGGAAACAATAATGCCAACCGCAGAGACTCGCCTCACACTGACCGTACGCCGGATTCGCCAGCTGACCCCCACCATCAAAGCCTTCGAGCTGGTATCCCCTGACGGCCAGGCGCTGCCAGCCTTCACTCCCGGCGCACACCTGAAAGTAGAGGTCCAGCTAGCTGACGGCAGCCGAGATGAGCGTGCCTACTCCCTGGTCAATAGCCAGGATCCCACCTCTCACTACGAGATTGCCGTGCAGCTGGAGCCAGAAAGCCGCGGCGGTTCCGCCTACATGCATGGTTTGAAGGAAGGTGTCACTGTTGGCGCATCCTGTCCACGCAACGACTTCCCTCTGGCACAGGATGGCACGCACCACGTCCTGATCGCCGGCGGCATCGGTATCACCCCCATACTCTCGATGGCCACACAGTTGCAGGCACAGGGCGCTTCTTATGAGATGCATGTCGGCGCTCGAGCGCCGGGGCTTATGGCCTATCGAGCACATATCGAAAGCCTGTGCGGACAGCATGCTCACCTGTGCTTCGACGGTGGAGACCCGAGCAAAGGCCTGCAGCTCGCTACCCTGATGGGCCCCCCAGCCCCCGGCAAGCACCTCTATGTCTGTGGCCCTCGCGGACTGATCGACGCCGTCATTGCAACGGCCAAGGCCAACGGTTGGGAAGCGGAACAGGTGCATTTTGAACTGTTTGCGAGTACCGCACAGCAGACAGGTGACACCGGCTTCCAGGTTGAACTGACCGAATCCGGCATGACCCTCGAGGTGCCGCCCGACAAGACCATTCTCGAAGTGATGATCGCCGCCGGCCTGGACCCCTTGTACGACTGCAATCGCGGTGAGTGCGGGGTCTGCGCGGTGGACGTCATCGACGGCACCCCAGAGCACCGCGACTACTGCCTGAGCGAAGAAGACCACGAGTCAAATAGTTCCATGTGCATCTGCGTATCGCGATCCACAACCCCCAGTCTGTCACTCAAAGCGTAACCCCCTTGATCCATTGATAGCCCCATCGAGTAGATACCACCGAAAAACACGACCGAATAACAAGAGAGGAGAAACACCATGGCTCAATTCATTCGCAATGCCTGGTACGTCGCCGCCTGGAGCGAAGAAGTGCAGCGCAAGCTACTGCCACGCACCATTCTCAATGAACCCGTGGTCATGTATCGCCGCGAGAACGGCGAACCCGCCGCCCTTCTCGACAGCTGCCCTCACAAGCTGGCGCCACTATCGTTGGGCGAGTTGAAAGGCGACGAGGTCGAATGTGGTTACCACGGCATGATGTTCGACTGCACAGGCAAGTGTTCGCGCATCCCTGGACAGCCCAATATTCCGCCCAGCGCCAAGGTGCGAGCCTTCCCGGTCGTGGAACGCTACAACGCCGTATGGATCTGGATGGGTGAACCAGAGCTTGCCGACCCCTCGCAGATTGTGGAGGTGCCCCACTACGGTGAAGACGGCTGGGGACTGGTGGATGGCCAGTATCTGCACTTCAAGTCGAACTATCTGAACATCACCGACAACCTGGTGGATCCAGCCCATACGACCTATGTGCACAAGCGTACTATTGGTGGTGCCAGCGCCAGCGACGTCAGCGTCAAGGTAGAACAGGGTGACAGCCACGTGCTGGCCTACCGCTGGATCAAGGATGAGCCGCCAGTACCGCTGTTTGAAAAGATGGGTAACTTCAAGGGGAATACCGACCGCTGGCAGTACTATTACCTGCACATGCCGTCGGTGTCCTACGTCGATTTCGGCGGCATCGATACCGGCGTCGAACCTACCGAGGACAACAAGGACAAGGGACTACGCTCCTACAGTTTCAATTTCCTGACGCCTGAAAGCGACTCGACCACCCACTACTTCTGGCTGCACGTGCGCAACTATCACCCCACCAACGACGACGTAGATCGCGACGTGGAGCACTTGATGACCCTGACCTTCAACGAGGACCTCGACATTCTTGAGGAAATTCAGAAGGAACAGGATCGCACCGGCATTCGCGAGCGAGTCCGTCTGGGTATCGACAACGCCCCTGCCAGGATCCGCAAGATGGTCGAGCGCCGGGTCGCGGCAGAACAACCCACCGACTCTGCCTGATCCTTCATCGCTGCCATGGCGCCCGCTCACGGGCGCGTACACCCACCAGCGCCACCCGGGAGCCTCGTCTGCCGGGTGGCGCCGGCGGTTAGCGCCTGCACGCAAGCCTCCTTCGGAAGCCTCCCTTGGACGCCACCGACTAACGGTACTGTCATCGCCACGGGCACCAGACACCGTAGTGACATATCTCTGCGATCAGTTTGTCACGCGCCGGCACGACACTATTTCCCGTCGTCAGCGCTCGGTTTGACCCACTCCACGCTATCCAGGCCACGCTATCCACGCCTGGCTGCACGTCCAATCAGTGAGCAGCACAGAGGGGACAAAACAGAAGGGCTCTGAGCAGCAACGCTTAAGACGGGTTGCCGCCTCAGGTCGCCACCCTGATACGCAACCGATTGCCCACGCCAGGCACCTGATCTGGGAAGTCGACAACGTCTCTTGATAGTCCCTATCGGTAGTTTCTCTCGATAGCCCCTATCAATAGCCCCTGTCGAAAGCCCCCTGTCGATAGCCCCCTGTCGCGACCTCTGCCCGCTGACGACAGCATCCCCCGGACCGTATGACAAGGAGAGCCCCATGTTTACCACACGACGCCAGTTTCTCGGCCTAGGCCTCAAGGCCGGCGCGGGACTAGGATTGATGACCGCAGCACCAGGCATTGTGCTAGCCGAGGCACGCCGCCCCCTGCTGACCTCAGGGGTGATGACCGGCGATGTTACCCAGGACCGCGCCATTCTCTGGTCCCGTGTAGACCGTCCCGCCCAGATGCTGGTGGAGATCGCGGACAACCCGACATTTGCCAACGCCCGCACGTTACAGGGTCCTACCGCCCTGCCCACCAGTGGCCTGACCACGAAGCTGGATATCACCGGGCTGGGCGACATGGAAGAAGTGCATTACCGCGTGCGCTACGCAGCGCTCGGCGATGCCCGAGCCCTGAGCGAGCCCACAGTGGGCCGATTGGTCATGCCAGGCCAGCGCCCACGCTCGGTGCGCTTCGTGTGGTCCGGGGATACCGTCGGTCAGGGCTGGGGCATCGATGAGTCACGGGGCGGCATGCGCATCTACGACACCATGCTCAAGCAGTCTCCGGACTTCTTCCTGCACTCCGGGGACACTATCTACGCCGACGGCCCGCTCGAGGAAACGGTCAATCTGGAAGACGGTAGCGTCTGGCGCAATCGCATGACCGAAGCCAAGAGCAAGGTTGCCGAGACCCTGGAAGAGTACCGCGGCCAGTATGTCTACAACCTGCTGGATGACAACCTCAAGCGCTTCAATGCACGGGTGCCGATGTTTGCCCAATGGGATGATCACGAGACGGTAAACAACTGGTACCCCGGGGAAATCCTGGATGATCCCCGCTACAGCGAAAAGAACGTCTCCCTGCTGGCGGCACGAGCGCGTCGTGCCTTCCTGGAACACATGCCGATTCGTCAGCGGCCAGAAGCCCCGGAGATGATCCGCCGGCGTTTCCACTATGGGCCAGAGCTCGAGATGTTCATGCTCGACATGCGCACCCATCGCGCCGCCAACAGCACCAATCAGCAGGCCGCCACGGACCCGGCATCGGCCTTGATGGGGCAGCGCCAGGTGGATGAGCTGATCGAGGCATTGAAGGCGTCCACGGCCACCTGGAAGATCATTGCCTCGGACATGCCAGTAGGCCTGGTGGTCGGTGATGGCGACAACTTTGAAGCGGTCGCCAACGCAGATGACGGGTTGCCGTCCGGCCGTGAGCATGAGATCGCGCGTTTGCTCAAGGCTATCGCCGACCACCGCATTACCAATGTGGTCTGGCTGACCGCCGACGTGCACTATACCGCCGCTCACCATTACGCACCCGAGCGCGCCAGCTTCAAGCACTTCACCCCGTTCTGGGAGTTCGTCAGCGGACCGCTTCACGCTGGCACCTTTGGCCCCAACACACTGGACGGCACCTTCGGGCCGCAAGTGGTGTTCCAGAAGGCCCCCGCCGATGGTCGCGTCAACCTGCCGCCAAGCGAGGGGTACCAGTTCTTCGGCCAGGTCGACCTGGACGGTGACAGCCTGGCCCTGACCGTTACCCTCAAGGACGTGGAAGGCGCCACCCTGCATCAGCAAGTCCTGACACCTGAGACGGCATAAGCCGCTGGATCAGCCCACCTTTCAGGTGCGCAGAGCAGGCGCCTGATGAGACTGCGGGCAGGTGATGCTGGAATCGATTACCTGCCCGCTTGATGGACGTGCACCTGCCGTCTGCTTTTCCCAGCACGTACCTTTCCCAGAACGACCCTATCGGATGCCGACGATCGCTGACCTGTCGGGCATCAAGCATCAAGGTTCCTGTGGCTGATCTGGCGATGGCTGCCCTGGCGATCTGTGGCGGCGGGCATAAAGCCACTCTCTCAGGTGCTCAAGGTAGCTGAGCAGCACTGGAATCACCGCCAGTACCAGCAAGGTCGACACCCCAAGGCCAAAGGCGATCGTGACCGCCATGGGAATCAGGAACTGGGCCTGAAGCGATGTCTCGAACAGCAGTGGCGTCAAGCCGCCGATGGTCGTCAGTGAGGTCAGGAAGACCGCGCGAACCCGCTGCACTACCGCCTCGTTCAACGCCGCGTCGATGCCAAGCCCTTTTTCTCGCTGAATGCGATAGAACGCGACCAGAATGATGGCGTTGTTGACGACAATGCCGGACAGTCCAAACAGGCCGAAGATCGACAGGATCGTCAGGTCGAGCCCCATGAACCAGTGACCCAGCAGCGCACCGGTCAGCGCCAGCGGAATCGTTGCCATCACGATCAGGGGCAGGCTCCAGGACGCGAACACCCAGGTCAGCACCACGTACATGAGGCCAAGACCGATGATCAGCCCGGTCTGCATATCCGCAAAGGTCTCCCGCTGGTCCGCGGCCAAGCCCTCGTAGCTGTAGCGCAGGTGGTAGCGTTCAGACAGCGCCGGGAGCACCGACGCCTCAAGCGCCGCAATCACTTCCTCGGTGTTGGTGACTTCGCTGTCGAGATCGGCCCCTACCTCGATGGCCAACTGACCATCCGCATGCCTCAGCGCCTCGAAACCCTGCCGGTGCTTCAGCGTCATGACCTGGTCCAGGGGCACCAGACGTCCATCATCAACCCGAATCATCAGCCGCGGTAGCGTTGCCAGGTGATCACGCTGCTGCTTCGGCAACAGCACCCTGACTTCGATTTCATCGGCACCGTCCTGATAGGTCTGAACCAGCACCCCGTCGAAGGCAGCCCGCAGCTGATCCCCCAGCTCCCGTGTCGAAAGGCCCAAGGCCTGGCCATAGTCGTTGACGGAGTAGATCAGCTGCTCGCGCCCCCAGGGCATGTCATCCTCGGGCTCCAGCACGCCGGGTATCTGTTCCAGGCTCAGCGCCAGCGACTCGGCCGCGCGCTTGAGCTCCTCGGCAGATTCACCGGTCAGGCGAACGTTGACGTCCTTGCCGGGCGGACCACTGGTCTGCTCGACGATGGTCAGGGTATCCAGCCCAGGACGTTCTGTCAGCCGTTCACGCCAGGCACGAATGAAGGCCAGGTTGCGCACATCTCGCTGATCCGATGGCACCAGCTCCACCAGAATGCTGCCGACGTTATCCCCCGTACGACCGCTACCGTCCACCGCAAGGGTGCTGCCAATGCGCACCACGGCGTGTTTGACCAGATTCCCGCCGAGCGCTTGCTCGGTGTCGTCGAGGGCGTCGACCATGTCCTCCAGATATTCCTCCACCTGATCCCTGGCGGTACCCGTCACAAAACTGAGGTTGGCATACAGCACACTGGGTTCCGGGGCGGGAAAGAAGTTGAAGGCGAGGCGTCCCCCTGCCAGCAGACCAATCGTGAGTATCACCAGGGCGGTGGCGGCAGAGAGGGTCACGGCCCGATGGCGCAGCGTCGTCTGGGAGAAGCGCCGAAACGGCCCCTCTCGAAAACGATCGAAGCCACGATCGAACCGCGCCCTAAGGCGGTTAAGCCACCCCTCGCCAGCCTTCTCGGCAGTCGCGCCAAAGGCATTTCGAAGATGGGCCGGGAGCACCACGAAACACTCCAGCAACGAGGCCACCAGAACGCAGATCATGACCACCGGGATATCGCGCAGGATATTGCCGATGATGCCCCCCACCATCAGCAGTGGCATGAAGGCTGCTACGGTGGTCAAGGATGAGGCGACCACCGGCCATAACATGCGGTTAGCGGCCCCCGATGAGGCCAGCCGCGCGGGTTCACCGGCCCGGAAGTGGGCATCAGCGTCCTCACCGACGACGATGGCATCATCCACGATCACCCCCAGCGCCATGATCAGCGCAAACAGTGACATCATGTTGACGGATCCACCGATCAGCCAGAACACGGCCATGGCGCCAAGAAACGCCGTCGGAATGCCAATGGCGACCCACAGGGCCACCCTGGCGGGAAGAAATAGATAGAGCAGGCCCAGGACCAGGACCAGGCCGCCCAGACCATTGTTGATCAACAGCCCAATACGTTCGGAGAGGAACTGCCAGCTCTCATCGTAGACATCCAGCTTGATGCTCTGGGGCAGATTGGGCCGAGTGGTGTCCAGCCATTGCTGCAGCGTGGTGGCGGCCTCCAGCGAGTTGCCGCTCTCGGAGCGCTGCAGCACCAGCTCGATCGCAGGTCGCCCTGCATACTGCATGGCCATCTGCCGGGGACGATCTTCCTGACGGATAAAGGCGATATCTCCCAGTGCCAGGCGCACGCGTTGTCCGCCACGCACCGCGATATCGGCAAACTCCTGGGCATCACGGCGCTGCTGCACCGCACGTAATTCCCGCTCGCCGTCCTGGCTGCCGAGAAGTCCCGCCGGCAGGTCAACGGACATACCATCGAGACGCTGGGCCACCTCCGGCAGCGTCAAGTCAAGCTGCCCCAGACGCTCCACAGGCACCTGCACACTGATCTGCTGCTCAGGCATGCCATCGAGGACCACCCGATCGATACCCGCCGCCAGCAGCTCGTCCTCGAAGCGCCTTGCCAGGCTCCGCAGCGCCTGCGCATCCACGTCACCAGACACCAGCAGGCGGGCGACCGGCTCATACTCCTTGGCCCGGGCCACCCGGGGCTCTTCTGCAGCACTCGGCAAGTTATCGAAGCCGTCAACCTGCTCGCGTACATCGTCCAGCGCCAGCACCGGGTCGGTCCCCTCGTAGAACTCCAGAGTTATGCTCGACACCCCCTGGGCGGAGGTCGACGTCATTCGCTTGAGTCCATCAAGGTTGCGCAGCCGCTGCTCTAGCGGGATCGTGATGCCCTGCTCGACGTCCTCGGCCGAGGCACCGGTGTAGACCGTCTGTACCGACACGATGTCCAGGGCAAAGTCCGGAAAGAACTGGATGTTCATCCGGCTCAGCCCAAGCACCCCACCCATCAGCATGACCACCATCACCAGGTTGGCGGCGACCCGATGACGAGTGAAGAAACCGATGACACCCGAGGACCGTGGGTCGTTGCTCACGGCGCGTCCTCCTCGATGGATGCGGTGTCGGCGACCGTGGCCGTGTCGGTGGTACTCTGCTCCTGTGACGGAGTCTGGGTCTGAGATTGACGCTGGGCTGGCGGCTGGGAGGTTGATTCGGACTCACGGGAAGACAGATCCGTCACCCGCAGTCCTTCGATGGCATTGGGCAGGTGAGTCGTGGCCAAGCGTTGTCCATCGGCCAGGCCCTCACCGCTGATGATCATCCAGGAGCCACCGCCCGGCCCCGGCGCTTCGCCGTGCCGGGTCACGCTGATGGGGACCAGGCGGCCTTGCTCGATCACATAGACACGGTCCGCCCCATACACGGCGCTGAACGGGATCAAGGCGCTGTCAGCAACCGCCGGACGCTCGACGAACAGCGACACCAATGCCCCAGGACGCAGACGTGGCGTCGACGGCAGCGCCTCGAAGATGGCTTCCGTACCGGCAGGATCTCCCTGACCGGACAAGGCCCTTAGCCGATAGCGCCCCCCTTCATCGTCGAAGGCGTAGACGTCGACGCCCTGGTCGAGACCTGTCATCAACTCCGCCTGCACACCACGAGGCACCCTCGCCCTCACCTCGAGGCCAGCAAGGGGTATCAATTCGAGCAACGGGTCTCCATCGCGGACACGGTCCCCAGGGGCAATCTGGACCTGACTGACTATCCCTGCAAAGGGTGCCTGGACCCTGGCCCGCCTGGCGTCTCGACGCGCCTCTGATAAGGCAGCCTGTGCCTGGCGTCGCTGTGCTTCCAGGCTGGCAAGCCTAGCCGGATGACCGTCAAGCTCGCCTTGACGACTCACCAGAGTGACCTGAGCGCGGGCAATGTCATTTTCATCGGCGTCCAGCTCAGCACGGGAGGCCAGGTTTCGGTTGACCAGGGATCGCATGCGTTCAAGCTGGCTTCTGGCATTGTTCAGCAGCTCCTGCTCCCGAGCCAGCGCCTTGCCGTCGCTGTCGAAGCGAACCTGCTCGGCCGCCACCTCCGCGTCCAGTCGCGCCACCTCAGACTCCGCCCGCGCCACCACCGGATCGACATCCTCGTCAGCCAGCGCCACCAGCAAATCACCCTCGGCCACGTGTTCGCCCTCGCGCACAGGGCGCTCGGCAATATGCCCATCCAGGGAAGCCATCAGCTCGACCCGGTCGGGCGCGACCACTTCCCCATACAGCGCCAGTCTGGGCGTGTGGCGCCCCAGAGAAAGCGTCATTGCCGATACTGGCCATTCCCGCTCTGCAACCGTCACCGGCGGCGGCGTCGGCCGGGTCGCCTTGAGCAGCAGAAATCCTCCGATCCCCAGCCCCAGAATCAACAGCGGTAACAGTCGCTTCAACATGTACATCCAGTCCCTTGTTCTAGCATCAACGGCCGCTGGCTTGGCCAAGCGTGAGTTCCGTCGATGTCCGCACCAGCGCGATGTCTGCGCTACCGAAAATCCTGCAAGCGCTGTCGTTGCGTTGCCGACATTGCGCTACCAGTGGTGTTCCGCCTGCCCAGGCCAGCGACGCGGCCTCAGCGCTGCCGCCACATCAGCTTGCCACTGTTGCTCAGCTGGGGTGACAACGCAATCGCCAGGCTCCAAAGCTCTTGATCTCGGCAAGCAAGCTCGAGACATACGACGGTCCATTGCGCGATGCGGTATCATGCCGCCACTTAATGAGGGAGACATCATGCAAGCCGCACTTCCGCTACCCCTATCGACGCCAAACCGTAATCTGGTTCGCCTGACCTTCGTGCGGGGAATCACCTGGACCGGCTTCCTGGTGGCCATCATCGTGGGTATCGAGCTGCTGGACTTCGCCCTGGATGTCCCTGCCGTCATCGCCGTGATTGTGGCCATGGGCGTCATCAACATCGCCACCTGGTGGCGACTCGGCCGCCCGCGGGATGTCAGCCACCACGAGTATCTACTCCACCTGCTGCTGGACGTCGCCGGCCTGACGCTGTTGTTCTACTTCACTGGTGGGGCCACCAATCCCTTTATCACCTACTATCTGGTACCGGTAACCATCGCCGCCGCCACCTTGCCCTGGCGTCATGCCTGGATTCTGGCCATCACTGCCATGGCCTGCTACAGCGCGCTGATGGTGGTCTATCACCCCGTACCGCAGCTGGGCTCTCACTATGCCTCGAGCGTGAACCTGCATGTGCTCGGCATGTGGCTCAATTTCTTCCTGTCTGCCGGTCTGGTCACCTTCTTCATCTACAAGATGGCCCACGCACTGCGCCATCGTGAGCAGGCCCTGGCCCGAACTCGGGAGGCCGCGCTGCGCTCCGAACAGGTGCTGGCCGTGGCAACACAGGCCGCTGGCACCGCCCACGAGCTGGGCACTCCACTGTCGACCATGGCGGTCGTGCTGTCCGAATTGAAGAGTGAACATGCCGACCATCCACGCCTGGTGGAGGATATCGACCTGCTGCGCCAGCAGGTCGATACCTGCAAGGCCCGCCTGCGCCATCTCGTCGACAGCGCCGACCTGCAACGCAAGGATGAGCCCAAACGACTCGATGCCAGGACCTGGCTTGAAGGGGTGATCGATCGCTGGCGTGTCCTGCGGCCGGATGTCACCCATGAAGTCAGTGTTTCGCGACGCCGGGGACAACCGATGATTGCCGTCGATACCACCCTGGACCAGGCGCTGACCAACCTGCTGAACAATGCGGCTGATGCACGACCGGACGACATCGCGATCCAGCTCGACTGGACGGCGGATCAGGTCGTCATCGACATTCGCGACCACGGTCCGGGCATTCCCATGTCGATTGCCGATCAGCTGGGCGACACCTTCGTCTCTACCAAGAGCAAGGGACTTGGTATTGGACTCTTTCTTACCCATGCCACCATCAATCGCTTCGGCGGTGGCGTCAGTCTGTATAATCACCCCGAAGGCGGCACCTTGACCGAGGTGTCACTGCCCCGCGTCAGCTGAGTCTCCCCGATAGAGGACATCATGCAAGACACCGCACACAGGCTACTGATCATTGATGATGATGACGTCTTCTGCCACGTCCTCGAACGCGCCATGCAGCGCCGAGGACATGACGTCAAGGTGGCGCTGGACGCCACCCAGGCGCTGGAACTGGCCCGCAGTCACCAGCCCGACGTCGCCACCCTGGACCTGAAACTCGACCAGGAGTCCGGGCTGAAACTGCTGCCCGAACTACTGGAGGTCGTTCCCCAGTGTCGCGTCGTGGTACTGACCGGCTACTCCAGCATCGCGACGGCGGTGGAGGCGATCAAGCTGGGTGCCGTCAACTACCTGTGCAAGCCGGTAGACGCCGACGAGGTGCTGGCCGCGCTAGAGCAGCGTGAAGGCAACCCCGAGACGGAAGTGGCGGACAACCCTCCCTCGATCAACCGGCTTACCTGGGAGCATATTCAAAAGGTTCTGCAGGAGCACGATGGCAATATCTCAGCCACCGCCAGAGCGCTAGGCATGCACCGAAGAACCCTGCAACGCAAGCTGCAGAAGCGCCCGGTCAGGCGCTGACGCGCTGGTGCGACGTGTCAGACGCCGGTCGACTGGTCGGCGTCTGACCCATGTGGCGTCGCCGCGATGACTACTGTGCTGTCCAGCCCAGGTCGATATTCCAACTGGCACCGGTAACCGCGCCAGCCGCATCCGAGGCCAGGTACGCTACCAGAGAAGCGACCTCGCTGGGCTCGATCAACCGCTTCACCGCAGCGTTCTTGAGCATGATTTGCTCGATGACCTGCTGTTCTTCCATGCCATGCAGCTTGGCCTGATCGCTGATCTGGTTATCCACCAACGGTGTCTTCACATAGGCAGGACACAGCGCATTGGCCGTAATCCCCTGCGCGCCGCCTTCCAATGCAGCGGTCTTGGTCAGCCCTATCATGCCGTGCTTGGCGCTGATATAGGCCGACTTGCCGGGCGAAGCCACCTGAGCGTGCACCGAGGCAATGTTGATGATCCGCCCCCAGCCATTGTCACGCATCGACGGCCACACGGCCTGGGTCAGCAGGAACGGGGCGGTCAGCATGAGATCAATGATCCGGCGCCACTGCTCTTCGGGAAAATCGACAATCGGTGCGACATGCTGAATGCCCGCATTGTTCACCAGAATATCCACGCGACCGAAACGTGCCAGCGCCTCATCCACTGCGCCGCGACACGCCTCGCCCTGGGTCAGGTCAGCCTGATAGAAGGCGGCGCCCTCGGCCTCTGCAGTCTGGCGCCCTTCCGGGTTGAAGTCGACGGCCAGCACCTCATGTCCCTGGGCTCGTAGCTCGGCCACGACCGCGGCTCCGATGCCGCTGCTGGTGCCGGTCACCAGTGCGACCCTGGTCGGGGAATTGGCACTCATCTCTCTCTCCTTGCGCGAGGCGTCTGCAGGTTATCGCCCGTACGGTTCGCCACTAACGGCGCCGTACATTAGGGCACCAGCATAGATAGTGCTGCAGTGCAGCGCCAGCCATCCCATAGTCGAAACAAGGGATCGTTCAGCCTGGGGAAGCTTCCGTCATGACGCGGTCCATCAGCCGCTGAGCCAGGCGACAGGCCTCGCCCATATCATCGACATCGTCCAGATCCGACAGCAACTCACATCGCCACAGCCAGCTGTCGCCTAGCGCCTCCCGATAAAATGCGAACTCACCACGTGGCAGGGTCACATACCATGGAGAACGGGACATCTCATCGGTGGGAACGCTGGCGGGACGGTCGGCCGGGCCTGGCGCCTGCGACACATCTCTGACCAGCGCAAGGGACAGATGACATGGCGTCAGCCAGGCGCCCAGCAGCCAGCCTGGATGACCGGGACAGACCCCGAAACACAGAGCATCGACCTTCAACCCCCGGCGCGAGCCCGCGCACACGTCCAATGCCTGCTGGTGGGCAACGCGATAGGCGTCCGCCAGGGCCTCGAGACGACGGTATTGATCGCGGGTCAGGGCGCTCATGATGTTTCCTCTACGGACGCGGCACGGGGTGCGAGATATCGGCGTGAGATCGTGGCGATGGTAGACTCTACACCATTGTCCCCTGTAAGGAGTGCCCCATGAACCTCGAGGAGCGCCTGGCCGTTACCATCGAGATCGCGAAAGCCGCAGGTCAGATGATCGCTGACGCCCGCGACAACGACGATCTACAGCACCACTACAAGGACGGACAGGAGCTGGTCACGGATACCGACGTCGCCGTCGACACCATGATCAGCCAGCGACTGGAGTCGGCTTTCCCCGGCGAAGAGCGCCTGAGCGAGGAACTCTCGCCCGATAAGGATGCCTTGGAGCAAGGTGGCGACCTGTGGGTGGTCGACCCCATTGATGGCACCGTCAATTTTGCCCACGGGCTGTGTCATGTGGCGGTGTCGATTGCCTACGTCAAGGATGGGGTCACCCAACTCGGCGTGGTGCATGCCCCGTTCCTGGGAGAGACCTACACCGCCGTTCGCGGCAAGGGTGCCTGGTGCAACGACCAGCCGATCAAGGCGAGCCAGGCGAAGAGCCTGGACGCCAGCCTGGTCGGTACCGGTTTTCCCTATCGGCGTGACAGCCGTCCCCCGCTGATGCGTCGACTCGGCGCGGTGCTTCATCGCTGCCGCGACATCCGCCGCAATGGCTCCGCCGCGCTGGACCTGTGTGACGTGGCTCGCGGTCGGCTGGATGCCTATTACGAAACCGTATCCCCCTGGGATTTCGCCGCCGGTTGGCTGATTGCCGCCGAGGCTGGCGCTACCACCGGACACCTCTACCCCTGTCCTGGTGGTCTGCCGGAGGACCTGTACGGTGAAAACCTGCTGGTCAGCGCACCGAGTATCCACGCCGAATTGGCCGATCTACTGCGCCGTGCCGACGCCGGCGAGCTGCGTGAGGACAGCGCCGACCAGGCGTGATAGCGATGGCCGATAGGGAGAGATATGTTCCACCTATTGGCCTTCGACAGCACAATCCGTCACAATGCGCGCCACTTTCTTCGTCGACCTGCTCGCTTCGCTGTGCTGTTCTCACCAACGACCAACCGATAGGGCTGAACCAATGCCTTTGAAGGTCGTCTTCGAAGCGTCCTCACGCAGGTCACAGACACCACTCGTCAATGCATTGCGTATGCAAGGAGATGTCATGTTTGTTGTTATTTTCGGTCGTCCTGGATGCCCCTTCTGCGTGCGCGCCAAGGAGCTTGCCAACACCCTGAGCGATGCCGGCAGCATCGAAGGCTACCGCTACGTCGATATCCATGAAGAAGGCATCTCTAAAGCCGACATGGAAAAGACCATTGGCAAGCCTGTGACCACCGTGCCGCAGATTTTCGTGGACCAGACCCACGTCGGTGGTTTCACGGAATTCGATCAGTACGTCCGTGACAACGCCATGTTGCCTGCCTGACCACCACCGGGAGTCGGCTGGACACCTGGCCAGGCACCACCGTGAACGGCTACGCGGTAACGACACCGCGGTAGGCGGCGATCGAACCGTCTGATGTGCTGAACGACGCGAAGGAAGCGTGGAAGACATCTGAAAGACACGTGAAAAAACACGTCGAGAAAGCACGTAGAGAAAGCTCTTGGTAAAAGCACGGCGAGGGATCCATCGGACCCCTCGCCGTTTTTTTATGCGCAGGCTTTTATGCTCAAGCGAGCAAAAACGACGTCATCCAAGATCCAAGCAGACAAACGTTCTCGCGTCGTTGAATGGTCATGACGACGCCATGCCTATACTCATGGCTCAGGTATCGGGCAGGCAAGGAACGGCAATGACAGAGCAGCAGCGCCTCGTTCAGCAACTCAGGCTGGACTACATTCACCAGCATCCGGATGTCAGTGCCTTGCGCCTGTGGCCAGTGGATGCGCCGATCGAGAGCTTTACCTTGGTGACCTTGAGCCAGTCACCATGGAATCTCGCGTCACTGCTGCCGATGCTGGAAGCCCATGACTACCGCCCGCTGCACCGCTATGCCCTGCCCGAGCGAGGCCTGCTGGCCTGCTTGCTAGGGGGGCTTGGCGACGGCCCGCGTATCATCATCGTGGAGCTGCAGACCACCCGCCTCTCGCGAGCGCCTCGGGACGCGCTGCTCTCGCTGGTCAAGCAGGGCCACCCTTCGGCCCTGCCCCTTCCCGGCGCTTGCCGTCCCTGGCCCATGCCTGACTGGTCGCTGTATGAACGCCTGCATGCAGCCCACCCGCTGGCTGCCTGGCTGTCAGTGATGGGCCCCAGGGTCCATCACGTGGCGCTGGACTGCCAGCACTTGGGCCGTCCCCTGTCACAGCTGGATAACGCGGTGCGCCAGCAAGGACTTGCCCTCGGCGACGACGATGACCTCCCGTTGCCGATGTCGGCCATGGTCGAGCATCGCTTCTACCCTACCTGCTCACGCCGACTGGCCTTCGCCCATGGTGATGAGCATCGGGTGCAGCTGGGTGGACTGCTGCTGCTGGAAAAACAGGCCAGTGCCGGCCAGGAGCGCACCGCCGACGTGATGCTGCCACCCCACAGTCGCTGCGAAATCCTCTAGCGCATATAGCGTCAGCACCTGAGCGCATATCCAAGACGACATGCACTCGGCCTGGCGCACCGACTGTCAGCTCGGGGTCGACTCAGCCTCAAGATCCAGTTCCAGCTGCTGCGGTTCGTGGCGTGGATCGACCTCGGCGAAATGCGGTGTCTCCATGACCGGCTGAGCCACGAAGGGCTCCTGCTCCACGTGGCGATCTCGTTCACCATGCAGTCGCACCATCACAAACATGGCCAGCGAAAACGCCGCCATGCCCAGGAACAGCCACAGGCCATCGGGGCCTGCCGCCTGCATCACCAGCGACGCACTGAAGGGGCCAATGACCGAGCCGATGCCGTACCACATCATCAGCTTGGCGTTGGCGGCTACCACTTCTTCCGGCTCCAGCCAGTCGTTGGTGTGGGCAAGGCTCAATGAATACAGCGTATGCAACATGGCGGTATGACCGCAGGCGATCGCCAGCAACCACCAGAAACTGCCGCCCGCCACTACCGAAATCAGCGCCCCGGTGACGGTCATGACGATGGCCATCCACAGGATGACGCGCCGCCTGTCCAGCCGATCCGATACGCGACCGAGGCCCCACTGGGCCACCAGCGCCACCAGTGTGGTCACCGCCATGAATTTCGCGGTCTGGGCCGTTGTCAGACCAATTTCCTGTCCATAGTAGGGGGTCATGGCAAAGAAGGCCTGGACCATGAGACCGCCAGTGAAGGCGCCGACCAGCCCGACCGGAGCACGACGATAGAGCGTCTTCAGCTTGATCTTGCGAGGGGTAATATCGCCATGGCGACTGGGTCCGTGGATACGATGAATCGATAGCGGCACCAGGGACAGCGCAAACAGCATACCGACCACCGAGAACAATACCGGCCCGGCCGGGTCGGCGATGTTCAGCATCCATTGCCCACCCGCCAGTGAGGTCGTCGAGATCACCATGTACCAGCCGAGTACCTTGCCCCGATTGTCATTGCTGGACTCACCCGATACCCATGACTCCATCACCATCAGCAGGCCCGCGGTGGCACCACCGCCAATCAGCCGCCACACCAGCCAAGCCCAGGGATTTACCCATAAACCATGGAGCATAGCCGTGACTGCCAGGGAGGCGGCGCAGGCCGCAAACACGCGAATATGGCCGACGCTGCGGATGCGCTTCTCGAGCCAATAGCTTCCCGCCACGAACCCCAGCGAAAAGCTCGACATCAATAGGCCTGCCATCTGCGAAGGAAACCCTTCCAGTGACATCCTGACCCCCAGCAAGGTCATGATCAGGCCGTGACCTAGCAGAAAGCACATCTCACACAGAAAAAGCACAGGTAGCGTGGCGGGCAGCGCGCGCAAGGGGAACCTCCGTGGGTATGGGACGTGGACGATCGACCTGTCTGTCGTCCGCTCTGCGTGGGTGGGCTACAGGGACAGGACAGAGACGATACGGGGGCAACGGCGCCGCATTGTACCGATCCGTTGAGAGGAGACCATCCCTCGCAGGAGGTTCATCCACAAAATCTGTGGATAAGGCTGTGCATCAAGGCGTTTGAATGGCCCAGGGGCCCGGCCACAGGGGGGGCATGCTCAAGATGGTCACAAAATCGACAACCTCTTGAAGCACTTCAACGAAAGCGGCCCGGCAAGAGCCGGGCCGCGATAACGCGTGTTCAAGCTGACACGTCAATCAATCAAATACCATCTCCGGTACGTGCTCTGGAACGATCAGCTTGCCGGCGGTCTTCTCCTTGATCTCCTCGACGCTCACACCAGGCGCACGCTCCTTGAGGATAAAGGCGCCGTCATCGATCTCGAGATAGGCAAGATCGGTCAGCACCCTTTTGATGCAACCCGCACCGGTCAGGGGCAAGGTGCACGACTCCAGCAATTTCGACGATCCATCCTTGGAGGCGTGGGTCATGGTGCAGATGATGTTCTCTGCCCCGGCCACCAGGTCCATGGCCCCGCCCATGCCCTTGATCAACTTGCCGGGCACCATCCACGAGGCAATGTTTCCGTTCTGGTCTACCTCAAAGGCGCCCAGTACGGTCAGGTCAACGTGACCGCCGCGAATCATGGCGAAGGATTCTGCAGACGAGAAAATGGCCGCACCAGGGCGCGCCGTCACGGTCTGCTTACCCGCATTGATCATGTCCGGATCGACCTCTTCTTCGGTCGGGAAGCGGCCCATGCCGAGGAGCCCGTTCTCGGACTGCAGCATGACGTCCATGCCTTCCGGCACATAGTTGGCGACCAGGGTGGGAATACCGATGCCCAGGTTCACGTAGAAACCGTCTTCGAGTTCACGGGCGACACGCTGTGCCATCTGTTCACGAGTAAGTGCCATCTTGATGCCTCTTGTCTATGTCATGGAGCTGGTTGCCCGTTGGCGCTTACCTTGGCAAGCACCCTCAACGGGTCTGAATCTAGCGGCCTGTCAGCCCTGATGCACCGTGCGCTTCTCGATGCGCTTCTCGAAGGTGCCTTGGATCAGGCGGTCCACATAGATACCCGGCGTATGAATTTCGGCCGGATCCAGCTCGCCAGGCTCGACGATCTCTTCCACTTCGACCACGGTGATCTTGCCTGCGGTGGCCGCCATCGGGTTGAAGTTCTGGGCAGTCTTGCGATACACAACATTGCCGTAGCGATCCGCCTTCCAGCCCTTGACGATGGCAAAGTCGCCGACAATCGCTTCCTCAAGAATGTAGTGACGTCCATTGAACTCGCGGACTTCCTTACCCTCGCCGATAGGTGTCCCGTACCCAGTGGCGGTGTAGAACGCGGGAATCCCGGCGCCACCAGCGCGCATCTTCTCCGCCAGGGTGCCCTGCGGGGTCAGCTGGACATCGATTTCACCGTCAAGCATCTGACGTTCAAACAGCGCGTTCTCGCCCACATAGGACGCCAGAATCTTGCTGATCTGACGATCTTCCAGCAGCACACCAAGGCCGAAGCCATCCACGCCGCAGTTGTTGGATACGACGGTAAGGTCCTTGACCCCGCGACGCTTGATCTCGGCAATCAGATTTTCAGGGATACCACAGAGGCCGAAGCCTCCGGCCAGTACCGTCATTCCGCTTTCGATGCCGTCCATCGCCTCTTCATAGGAATACACGCGCTTGTCGAATCCGGCCATGTGGGCGCCTCGTCTGTCGATGATCAGTGAAGGAAATGCCTGGCAGCCGTCAATGGGCAGCAGGACACTGCTACAAGGTAGCACTGATGGCAGTGTTGCCCGGGATAATATATTTGTTAAGTTTGTTTTATTTATTGATTGTTTTACCATCCTTATAAATTTGACCTTGGTAGCACGCCATGACCGTGAAGCAACTCCGCGCCTTTCTCGCCGTCGCAAGGACGCTGAGTTTCACCCAGGCCTGCGAGCAGCTGCACCTGTCTCAGCCTGCCCTTAGCCTGGCCATCAAGGGGCTTGAAGACAGCCTGGGCGGGCGCCTGCTGATCCGCACCACCCGTAGCGTGCGACTGACACCGGAAGGCGAGTCGCTGGTGCCCCTGGCCAAGCGCCTGCTGGTGGAGTGGGATAACACTGAGGACGCCTTGCGCCAGCGCTTTACCTTGCAATTGGGTCGCCTCTCGCTGGCGGCCATGCCCGCCTTTGCGGGCAATCTGCTGGCGCCGTCCCTGGCGGTCTTTCACCGCCGTCACCCACGTATCAACGTGACCGTGCACGATGTGGTCAACGAGCAGGTCATCGACATGGTCCGCCAACGCCAGGTCGAGATGGGCATTGCCTTTGAGCCGGAAGCCACAGGCAGCCTGCACTTTACCCCGCTGTTCAGCGATCGCTTCATCGCGGTGCTGCCCCCCCGCTCTCCCTTGGTACAGCACTCATCGTTGTCCTGGGACACCCTGATGAACTGGGACTTTGTTGCCCTTCAGCGTCCCTCCATGGTCAGGCGCCTGCTGGAACAACAGCTGGGCAGCCGCCATGGAGCGCTCAAGGTCGCCTTCGAGACCCATCAGCTGGCAAGTGTGGGGCGCATGGTCGCCAACGGACTTGGGGTCAGTGCCGTGCCAGCACTGTGCATGTCGCAGATGCAAGAAGCCGGAGCCGTCTGTCGCCCACTCTCCGACCCGGCAATCGAGCGCAGGGTCGGTATCGTGACCTGGAACCCCCATGAACTGTCTGTCGCCGCCCGCGCCATGGTCGATATCCTGGAGGGTGCCACGCCGCCCCCACAGCTACCTTCCCGTGCAGCGCAGCAAGAGGCTCAGCAGTGAGTGGCCAGCGCCGAGGATGCGCCTTCGGCTGGGCAGCCAGCGGCATATCCATTAGGATTGGCGAGCTCCCCGCTGCCCCCCTGCAGCGAACCAAGCGACACAATTCTGAGATGAGGTATGTAACTTGATGTCTAGCCTCAAGGGACTGGTCAGCATTCTGCTGCTCGTGGCCAACACCCTGTTCTGGACCCTGCCCCTGGTGTGCTTGACCCTGCTCAAGCTGATCACCCCAGGACGCCATCTGCAGCGTCGTGTGCTGGGCGGCCTAAACGCGATCGCTCTGAACTGGATAGGCTTCAACCTGTGGTGGATACGCCACTGGGTACGCCCTGACGTCAGGATAACGGTGCCTGACGATCTGTCTCCGGAGTCCTGGTACCTGATCCTGTCGAATCACCGCAGCTGGACCGATATCTTCCTGTTGATGATGGCGATGCATCGCAAGGTTCCCATGCCTCGCTTTTTCCTTAAACAGCAGCTGATCTGGATTCCGGTAGTCGGCATGGCCTGGTGGGCCCTAGAATTTCCCTTTATGCGGCGCTACAGCAAGGAACAGCTGGCGGCCAATCCGGCCCTGGCGGAACGTGACCGCAAGGCCACCGAGCGCATGTGCGAGCGTGCGCGGGATGTCCCCATCGCCATCATCAACTTTGTCGAGGGTACCCGCTTTACGCCGGCCAAGCGTGATGCGCGCCAGAGTCCGTTCACCCATCTGCTGCGTCCAAAGGCGGGGGGCATCGCGCAGGTGCTGGCCCTGCTGGGAGATCGCCTGGATGCGATCCTCGACGTCACGATCGACTACCAGTCGAGCGCGCCGAGTTTCTGGCGCTTTTTGTGTGGCAAGGAAAAGGCCATTCGGCTTGATGCGCGTCGCCTGGACGTCGCTGACTGGATGCTGGATGGCCGCTACCACGACGACCCGATCTACAAGGAACGCTTCCATTCATGGCTCAATGCCCTTTGGCAAGACAAGGACGCTTCGCTCGCCTCGCACCGCTGGTGATCGCCAGCATGGCGCTGCTGATCACCGGGTGCGCTGGTTCCGGCGCCAACAGCACCCCCAGCGCGAGATCCAGCCATGTGGCGAGCGCCTCCATCGCAGGAGACTGGATCAGCGTTCAACGCGGCGACACCCTCGGCACGATCGCCCGCAGGGCTGGCATTCCGCTGCTGCGTCTTCAGCGCTTTAACCCGGGTGTCGATTCTCGTCATCTGGCGGTGGGGCAACGCCTGCTGGTGCCGTCACGACAGGAGCGCGCGCCCTCCGGCGGCCCCTACCGTTATCAGGTGAGGCCCGGCGATACCTACAGCGCCGTCGCCAGACGCTTCGGCACGACCACGGCGCGCATTCAAAGCGCGAACCCCGGTGTCCGCGCTACTGATCTCAAGGTCGGGCAACTGATTCAGGTTCCACTGCGCGCCAGCAGCGCATCGACCAGCCGAGCGACCGCTGCGTCGAGCGCGCCTTCCAGCAGCGCCCGCCTGCCGGACCCTGGCCCGGTGACATCGCGGGCACGTGGCTGGCCATGGCCGCTGGACGACTATCGTGTAGTACGCCGCTACGGCAATGACAGTCGCGGCAGGCTGCAGCCGATGCTGCTGGCCACCGACGAGGGTGCCAATGCCAAGGCGGTCGCCGATGGAGAAGTCAGTTTCGCTGACAGCATGCGCCAGCTTGGCAAGGTAGTCATCGTCCACCATGCCGATAACCTGCAGAGCGTCTATGCGCTGTGCGGCGACATTCTGGTATCCAAGGGCGACCAGGTCACCCGCGGGACGGCGCTGTGCTCGGTCGGCAAGCACTCGTCGACCGGCCGCTATGACCTGCTGTTCGATATGCGCCATGGGGGCAAACCCATCGATCCTGGCACCATCCTGCGTTAAACGCCTCTGCCGTCGCTCTCACTCCCAGAGCGACGGCTCACCCCTTGGCCCTGCGCCGCGTCTTTCCGTCGATTCTCTCTGCAGCTGCTTTTTCATGCTCGCGCCACCCGCTCCGTCCGCCTGTAGTAACAGGCTATTCACGTGGCTGACCCAGAGCTGTCATGGACGCATTGCATGCTCGTCCTCGAGCGGGCCAAGTGGGGCCCGACGGGCACGAGGAACGCCATGCGCATCTGTCTGGTCAGCGAAACCTGGTCTCCCGACATCAACGGAGTCGCCCACACACTCGGACGTATCAGCCGGGAGCTGCTTGCCCTCGGCGTCACCTTGCAGCTGGTGCGCCCGGAGCCGGTCGATGCCAGCGCCGCCAAGGCGGAGGGCATGGAGCACGAGCTACGTGTGCGCGGGATGTCGATGCCACGCTACAAGGAAGTTCGAATTGGCTGGGCCAGCGTCGGCACGCTGAAGCGCCTGTGGCAGACGACCAAGCCAGATGCCATCTATGTGGCCACCGAAGGCCCGCTAGGCTGGTCGGCCTTGCGTGCCGCCGAGAAACTGGACATACCAGTGGTCAGTGGATGGCACACCAACTTCGACCACTATTGCCAGGATTACGGTGTGCCCTGGCTAGCTCCGCTGGTCCGCCAGCGCCTGCGCCACTTCCACAACCGCTGCGCCGCCACGCTGGTGCCGACACATCAGCAGGCGCGTGAACTGGCGACGGCAGGATTCGAGCGCGTGTCTGTGATGGCGCGTGGTATCGAAGGTGACCGCTTCACTCCTGACAAGCGGAGCCAGGAGCTCCGGGACTCCTGGGGAGTCGGTCAGCACCAGCCGGTAGCCCTGTACGTCGGTCGGTTGGCGCCAGAAAAGAACCTCGATCTGCTCAGAGACACCTTCCTCGACATGCTGGAGGCTCGTCCTGACATGCGCCTGGTCGTGGTGGGCGATGGTCCTGGACGAGCGAGCCTCGAGAAGGCGCTGCCTGACGCCATCTTCACGGGGTTCATTGACTCAGCCCAGATGCAGACACACTACGCCAGCGCCGACATCTTCGTCTTTCCCTCCCTGTCGGAAACCTGGGGCAACGTAATACTCGAGGCCATGGCCAGCGGGCTCGCCGTCGTCGCCTTTCGCCATGCCGCAGGAGCAGAGCTGATCAGCACCGATCACGATGGAGTCAGTATCCCGCCGGGAGATAACCAGACCTTCCGCCAAGAGGCTGTGGCGCTATGCCAACAGCAGGCCCGCTACGCGCGGCTGGGCAGAGCGGCTCGGGAACGAGCACTGGCCTACCGCTGGCCCACTATCGCTCAGACCTTCCTGGACGCCCACGAACACGCACGCCATGCACGCGGACAGCTCTCGAACCCTGCCGAAGCCTGAGAGTGGCATGACCCACGCCACGCCGGGCCGGGCGCTGATTGATGTAACGGAGAGGAGACACGAGATGACCAACAAGATTCCTCAGTGGTTCGACCGACTCGACATGCTCGAGTGGCAGCTCTGCCAGCGCACCGCCGGATTCAGCATCTATCGGCCTTGGCTGTCTACCCTGAAAATCGCCAGCAAGCTTGGCGATTGGCCGGTGTGGGTGGCGCTGATCATCGCCCTACCGGCCTTGCATGGCCGTGATATCGGACTGCGCTTGATGTTCGAATACATCGCTACTGCGCTTGTCGCAATCGCGGTCTACAAGCTGCTGAAGACGCGCCTGTGTCGTGAGCGTCCCTTCATTACCTTCGGCGGCAGCATCCAATGCAACGAGCCCGCCAGAGACCGCTACAGCTTTCCCAGCGGGCATACCATGCACGCCGTGATGTTCTGCACCCTGGCAGCAGTACATAATCCTGTCCTGCTGCCTTGGCTATTGCCTCTGGCCGGGTTGATTGCCATCTCCCGGGTTGGCCTGGGGTTGCACTACTACAGCGATGTCGTCGCCGGTGCCGCGCTGGGATATGCCATGGCGTTGGCCAGCCTGGGGCTCTCGACCACCTCTGTGCTGATGGTGGCAGCCACGTCGTGAACCGTGTGCGGACCCTGTACTGCCTGCCAGCGGGTCCGCCCTCATCTGACACAACGCCCCTTTGAAAGAGCCACAGCGTCCCTTCCAAAGAGCCTCAGCTTCCCTTATCAAGAGCCTGGCCCTTATGTCATGGCTCTTATGCCATGGCCCTGCAGGGCTGTTATGCTGGCGCCATGCCCAACCCTGATACCCAACACATTCTGACGTCGCCCCCGCTGGAGTATGTCTCACGCTTTCTGCCGAGCGACGTCGCCACTGACACCCTCGAAGGGCTGCTGAGAGACCTGGATTGGCAGCGCCCCGCTATCCGCCTCTACGGCAAGACCCACCTGATCCCGCGCCAGCAGGTATGGATGGGCGACCACGCTTACCGGTTCTCCGGCAACGACTTTCTGCCATGCCCCTGGCACCCGCTGGTCGCTGATCTGCGGGACCGGCTGAATGCTCAGCTTCCTCCCGCAACGCCTCTCTTCAACAGCGTCTTGATCAACCGCTATCGCAGTGGGGACGATCGCATGGGCTGGCACTGCGACAATGAGCGAGAGCTTGGCCCCCTGCCCGTCATCGCCTCCATTAGCCTCGGCGCCAGCCGACCCATGCGCTTTCGCTGGAAGGACCGCCGATCACCGGCGTTCAATGTCTGGCTCGACCATGGCAGCCTGCTGTGGATGGGACCTGGCTGTCAGGAGCAGCTGGAGCATGCGCTGCTGCCCCGCAGCAGCGTCGGCCAGCGGGTCAACTTGACCTTTCGCCATCTCGACACGGCCTCCTGACACGTCACAGCTGACGTAGAGGCCGGACAACGAAGGCGCACCGAGATCGCAATAGTGTCGTGCTGACACAAAAAACGGCGCCGATGGGCGCCGTTTCGTAGAGATGCTTGCGTTCAGCTGAGGCTTTGTGGCTGTTGTCCCCGAATCTCACACACAAGATAACGGTATAACACCCACTACGCTGACAGCTCAGGCCTAAAGTGACGAACGCTCGCTGGCGGCCTATCCCCGATAGTAGCCAGGCGTGATGACCGGCATCCGTGTCACCGTCATCGGCAGCCGCTTGCCACGCACCTCGGCGTAGACCGTGGTGCCCAACTCCGCGTGGTCGAGCGTGACGTAGCCCATGGCCACGGGCTTGCCCACGCTGGGCCCAAAGCCTCCAGAGGTCACGCTGCCCAACAGCTGGTTGTCTTCACTGTACAGCTCGGCACCCTCACGCACCGGCGCCCGGCCCTCGGCCAGTAGCCCGACCCGCTTGCGCTGATGGTCCTTGACCTCAATTTGGTGCAGCACCATGTCCGCCCCCGGAAAACCGCCGGCACGCTCGCCACCGCGACGCCTTGGCTTGCCGATCGCCCAGATCAACCCTGCCTCGACCGGAGTCGTGGTGGTATCGATATCGTGACCGTACAGGCAAAGCCCCGCTTCCAGGCGCAACGAGTCCCGCGCGCCGAGACCGATCGCCTCGACCTCATCTTCTGCCAGCAGCTTGCGGGCAAGCGCATCCGTCTGTTCTGCCGGCACAGAAATCTCGAAGCCGTCCTCGCCGGTGTAACCGCTGCGACTCACCCACACAGGAATACCATCGATGTCGAACCGGCCATGCTGCATGAACACCATGTCACAAGCCGCCGGGCACAGGCGCTGCATGACACTGGCAGCCTTTGGGCCCTGAAGGGCGAGCAGGCCACGGTCTATCACTTCAATCTCATGATCCGGCAGCCCGCGGCGAAGGTGCGCAATATCCTGCTCCCGGCAAGCCGCATTCACCACCAGATAGAGATGGTCCCCGGCATTGACCGTCATCAAGTCATCGAGAATGCCACCCTCCTCGCTGGTGAACAGACCATAGCGCTGCATGCCTTCCGGCAGTCCCACCAGGTCCGCCGGTACCAGCGATTCCAGGGCGACCAATGCGTCATCGCCGCGAATCAGGATCTGTGCCATGTGCGACACGTCGAACAGGCCACAGGCGGCCCGAGTGTGCTCATGCTCCTTCTTCACCCCCAGGGGGTACTGAACAGGCATGTCATAGCCAGCGAAGGGCACCATCTTGGCCCCCAGCTCGCGGTGAAGGGCATTCAGCGGTGTGGTCTTGAGGTCACTCATGGCGTCTCATCTCGTGGTTCATGAAAGAACCCCCGAACGACAGGAGGTGCCCTTGAGGCACCTCCTGCCGACGGCCTGGGTTCAGGACTTGTGATGGTCGAGGTCTTCGCCCGGCAGGATGTCCTTGCCGTCGAAGTAGTCTTTGGTCAGCTTGAACACCACCGGCGACAACAGGGCCAGGGCAATCAAGTTGGGAATCGCCATCATGGCGTTGAAGGTGTCTGCCATCAGCCAGATGAAGCCAAGCTGCGCCAGTGCACCTACCGGAATGGCAGCCACGAACAGAATGCGATACAGCATGATGGAGCGCGTGCCGAACAGGAACTGGAAGCACTTCTCGCCGTAGAAGGACCAGCCCAGAATCGTGGTGAAGGCAAACACCGCCAGGGCAATGGAGACGATGATGTCACCCCATCCACCAGGCAAGGCGTTTTCAAAGGACATCGCGGTCAGCGAGGCACCCTGTTCACCGGTCTCCCAGATGGGGGCGGTCAAGATGACCAACGCCGTCACGGTGCACACCATGATGGTGTCGATAAAGGTACCCAGCATGGCGATCAGGCCCTGACGCACCGGATTCTTGGTTTGCGCCGCGGCGTGAGCAATGGGGGCACTACCGAGGCCCGCCTCGTTGGAGAAGATACCGCGTGCCACACCAAAACGAATGGCCGCCATCACCGCTGCACCAGCAAAGCCACCCACTGCTGCATGGGGGTTGAAGGCGTAATAGAAGATGTCGGAGAAGGCGTTACCAATCTGGTCGGCATTCACGGACAGCGCGCAGACGCCGGCAATGATGTAGGCGATGCCCATGACCGGCACCAGCTTGCCCGCCACCTTGGCGATGCGCTTGATCCCCCCCAGGATAACGGCACCCGCCAGCACCATGATCACCAGACCGGTGACCCAGTGCGGGATACCGAAGCTGGAATCCAGCGCGTCGGCGACGGAGTTCGACTGCACCGTGTTACCGATACCAAAGGCGGCCACGGCGCCGAAGAAGGCGAAAGCGCCACCCAGCCACAGCCATTTGCGGCCAAGACCGTTCTTGATGTAGTACATCGGCCCGCCGATGTGGAAGCCGTTCTCGTCAGTCTCGCGATAACGCACCGCCAGCACGGCCTCGGCAAACTTGGTGGCCATACCGACCAGTGCGGTGATCCACATCCAGAACACCGCGCCTGGACCACCCAGCGCAATCGCCGTCGCCACGCCGGCGATATTACCGGTACCGATCGTCGCGGACAGCGCCGTCATCAGGGCGTTGAAGGGAGAAATTTCCCCCTCGTCCTGGGAGGACGCCTTGCTGTCTCGTCCCCCCCACATCAACTTGAAGCCCATACCCAGCTTGCGAATAGGCATGATCTTCAGACCGATCTGCAGATAGATGCCTACCCCCAGCAGCAGGACCAGCATGACTGGCCCCCACACCACGCCATTAATGGCGGAGAAGATGTTGTTGAGTGCGTCCACGGAAGTCTCCCTTTGACTCGGCACTTGTTATTATGCGCCACGTATTGATGCGCTACCCGCTGCTGCCCTGCCGCATTCCGATAAAACTCTATCGAAACAACGGATCTGCCAGCGGATTAGGTAGCACGGACCCGCCTAAGATAGCGGATATTGCTACACGCGCACCAGTCACGCTGTTTCACGCAAGCCCCTGTTCGCAAACGCTGGCCCAAGCTGCATAAGACAGGCCCGTCGACACCGGCATAAGCCAACCACCGAATAAAGACCCACGCCGACGATTTGCTGCGTTGCGAGCTTGCGACACCTCCATCAAAGTTTCTTATTGGAAACTTTTGACACCATATCCAAGACGGCGCTTCCTGGCAAACATTGCCCGCAGCACGGGGCGCACACCTCCGTTCTGCAATATCAGCATAGTCCCCCGCCATGTCTGCTGCCCACCGCCCGCCTGACCCGTCACCCTCAAGCGCCAAGCAGCCCTGGCCAGCGCTACGTCGGGTGAGGAAGAGGCGTGACCTGCCAGCGAACTGCATCACGAACTTTCCCGCCGGGCTGGACGCGACGAGCGCTTCGATCCACCCTATGTCGTGAGGATACGTCAACCGACTCGGTATTCTCTTGTCATGGACTCGCCAAATGCCTTGAATGGCGTTAGCATGCGCGAAACCGGAAAACCTTTTTCGTATAGGAAATCGAGATGAGCTCAATCCCCGCCAACCTGCGCTACGTCGACAGCCACGAATGGATTCAGGACAACGGCGACGGAACTGTCACCATCGGTATTACCGACCACGCGCAGGAGTCCCTGGGCGACGTGGTGTTCGTTGACCTGCCTGACGTCGGCAGCAGCCTGTCTAAAGGTGACGAGTTTGGCGTCATCGAATCGGTCAAGGCGGCTTCCGACCTGTACGCGCCGGTGGACGGCGAGGTCATCGAGGTCAACGAATCTCTGGAAGACTCGCCGGAGACCGTCAACGAAGCTCCCTACGAAGATGGCTGGATCATGAAGGTGCGCCTGGACGACAAGAGCGCTCTCGACGATCTGCTGGATGCAGAGGCTTATCAGGCAGTGGTCGACGCCGAAGGCTGATCCGGCTTGGTGGCGAGCCACGCCACCACCACCGGGGCCTACCAGGGCCCCGGTTACCGCCCAGGAAGAGCTGAGGGCTAAGGGTACAGGTCAGAGGGCAAGCAGCAGATAGCGCCCTCCCTGCCCCCACTGCCGTATCGCTGAGGACGTTGGCAGCCTGTGACGCACAGGCGCATCAGCTCAGGCACTTCTGTCATCTTTTCTAACGCTTCACTCACACTGGATCTCGTCGATCCACCACATTCAAGGTGTTCCATGGCTTTCGATACACGTCGCCTGGCCGAACTGGCCGATCATGATGCCTTTCTTCGTCGTCACAACGGTCCCGGCTCCGCTGACAGAGCCAAGATGCTTGCAGCGCTTGACGTCGATAGCATGGATGCCCTGATCGACAAGACAGTCCCCGCGAATATCCGTCTGGGTCGTGAGCTCGACCTGGACCCGCCCAAGGCCGAGGCCGAGGCACTTGACTATCTGTACCGGCTGGCGCGCCAGAACAAGGTGGCAAAGAGCTACATCGGTCAGGGCTACTACGACACTCACCTGCCCGCCGTCATTCAACGCAACGTGCTGGAAAACCCAGGCTGGTACACCGCCTACACCCCTTACCAACCAGAAATTTCCCAGGGCCGCCTGGAAGGCCTGCTGAACTTCCAGCAGATGGTCATGGACCTGACCGGCATGGAGCTGGCCAATGCCTCCCTGCTGGATGAAGCTACCGCCGCCGCCGAAGCCATGGCGCTGTGTCGTCGCTCCAACAAGAAGGCCAAGACCAATGCCTTCTTCGTCGCCGACGACGTCTTCCCTCAGACCCTGGACGTGCTCAAGACCCGGGCCTCGTGGTTCGGCTACGACATCGTTACCGCTCCGGCAGCAGAGCTCGGCCAGCACGATGTGTTCGGCGCGCTACTGCAATACCCGGGCAACGACGGCCGCGTGCATGACCTGGCGCCGCTGATCGCCGAGGCCAAGGACCGCGGCATCATGACCTGCGTGGCCACCGACCTGATGGCCCTGGTACTGCTCAAGGAGCCTGGTGCGATGGGTGCCGACATCGTGGTCGGTTCCAGCCAGCGCTTTGGTGTCCCCATGGGCTTCGGTGGGCCTCACGCCGCCTTCTTCGCCACCACCGACAAGCTCAAGCGCTCGATCCCCGGGCGTATCATCGGTGTGTCAAAGGATGCCCGCGGCAACACCGCGCTGCGCATGGCGATGCAGACCCGCGAACAACATATTCGCCGCGAGAAGGCCACCTCGAACATCTGTACGGCCCAGGCGCTGCTGGCCAATATCGCCGGCTTCTATGCGGTGTACCACGGTGCAGAGGGACTGCGCACCATTGCCGGCCGTATTCATCGCCTGACCACCATTCTGGCCACGGGCCTGGAACAGAAAGGCGTCTCCCTCGCCAACGACAGCTACTTTGACACGCTTCGCCTGACCGGCGTTGATCGTGGCAAGATCCTGGGTCGCGCCATGACCCACGAGGTCAACCTGCGCTACTTCGACAACGGCGACGTCGGCGTCAGCCTGGACGAGACCACCACCGCCCACGACCTGGACGTGCTGTTCGACGTCCTGCTGGGCGAAGAACACGGACTTGGCGTGCGCGAACTGGACGATGGCGTGCTCGACAGCAAGGCCAGCGGCATCCCCAGCGCCTGCCGCCGCGAGAGTCGCTTCCTCGAGCACCCGACGTTCCAGCGCTATCGCAGCGAAACCGAGATGCTGCGCTACCTGAAGCGCCTCGAAAACAAGGATTTGTCGCTGGCCCACGCCATGATTCCGCTGGGCTCCTGCACCATGAAGCTCAACGCGACCACCGAGATGATGCCGATCACCTGGCCGGAGTTCGCCCGCATCCACCCCTTCGCGCCGAAGGACCAGGTAGCGGGCTATCGCCAGATGATCGACGAGCTGTCGGCCTTCCTGGTCGAAATCACTGGCTACGACCACATTTCCATGCAGCCTAACTCAGGCGCACAGGGCGAATACGCAGGGCTGGTGGCCATCCGTCGCTACCAGGCGGCGCAGGGCGAAGGCCATCGTGACGTCTGTCTGATCCCAAGCTCTGCCCATGGCACCAACCCCGCTTCCGCTGCCATGTGCAGCATGAAGGTCGTGGTGGTGGAATGCGACGAGCGCGGCAACATCGACCTTGCCGATCTCAAGGCCAAGGCTGAGCAGCACGCCGACACCCTGTCCGCCATCATGCTGACCTACCCGTCGACCCACGGAGTGTTCGAGCAGGGAGTGCGCGACGCCTGCGATATCGTTCACGCCAACGGTGGCCAGGTCTATATCGACGGTGCCAACATGAATGCTCAGGTGGGTCTCGCCCGCCCGGGCGACTTTGGCGGCGACGTCAGCCACCTCAACCTGCACAAGACCTTCTGCATTCCCCACGGCGGCGGCGGCCCCGGCATGGGCCCCATCGGGGTCAAGGCGCACCTCGCCCCCCATGTCGCCAATCACAGCGTCACCCCCCTCGACGGCGTCGAGGCGGACTCAGGCGCGGTATCGGCAGCGGCCTTTGGCTCCGCATCGATCCTGCCGATCTCCTGGGCCTACATCAAGATGATGGGCGCACGGGGCCTGCGCGAGGCCACCGAACTGGCAATCCTCGGCGCGAACTACATCGCCCAGCGCCTCGACGGACACTATCCGGTGCTCTACAAGGGCGAAAGCGGCACAGTGGCACACGAGTGCATCATCGACATTCGTCCGCTCAAGGCGGCCTCCGGCATCAGCGAGGAAGACATTGCCAAGCGCCTGATGGACTATGGCTTCCATGCACCGACAATGTCGTTCCCGGTGGCAGGCACCCTGATGATCGAGCCAACCGAGTCCGAGTCTCTTTACGAGCTCGACCGCTTCTGTGACGCCATGATCGGCATTCGTGAGGAAATCGCTCGGGTCGAGAAGGGTGAATGGGCGCTCGACGACAACCCGCTGGTGCATGCGCCGCATACCATGGCGGACCTGATGGACCCCGACTGGAGCCGCGGCTACTCCAGGGAAATCGGGGCATTCCCGTCCGAGGCGGTCAAAGGGGCCAAGTACTGGCCCGCCGCCAACCGGGTGGACAACGTGCTGGGCGATCGACAGCTGATCTGCTCCTGCCCGAGCATCGACGAGTATCGCGACTAAGCGGACCTCGCTAGACCACGAACCCCGCCAATTGGCGGGGTTCGTGCGTTGAAGCTAGCCTTCCAGCGCTCGCCCATCAGGATGACCGAAGCGTTCCAGGTGGCGCTGCTCACGGAAGGCTTCCAGTAAATGGTGGTAACGACTCGGCACCTGAGCACCGCGACGACTCACCAGATAGAGCGTCTCATCCAACGGCTGGCTGAGCGTCATTTCGCGCACCTGGCGCTGCCACGGCGACGTCTCAAGCACCAGCCGAGACACCACGCTGAAACCCAGCCCTCGAGCCACCGCATCCAGCACCATGCCTACCTCGTTGGTGAAGCCCTGGCGGGGAAAGTGGCTCATCGAGCGAAAGTCATCGGGAAAATTGGCTCGCAGCAGGCTCACCGCCTTGTCCAGGCCGTCGGTATAGCTGATGAAGCCCAGTCCGAGAAGATCGTTGAGGGTGGTACCGGTAAAGTCTGCCGGCACCACAAGGCTCAGCGGTTCGTCGTGCCATGGCTCGCAGACCAGGTCCGGATGCCGGGTTGCCTCCGTCACGATCCCAAGGTCATGTCGCCCGGCCAGTACATCGGCCAGGATCTCCTGATGAAAGGCAAAGCAGTAGGAGACGGTAAGCCCGGGATGGCGCTGCTGCTGGCCGAGAATAAACGGATACAGCATCAGGCCGATGCTGCCCGGCGACGCCAGCCGGCACTCACCGCTGTCCAGGCTCTCGTCGTCGAGAGAATGTCGGAACTGCTCGTGCTCCGAAAACAGCTTCACCGCGTAGTCGTAGACACGGCGCCCTGCCTCGGTCAGCCGGAAACGTCGCCCCTGGCGCTCCAGCAGCGGCTTGTCCAGGTACCGCTCAAGCTTACGAATATGCTGACTGACCCCAGGCTGGGTCATCTCGAGACGCTGAGCGGTACGGGTAAAACTACCGGTTTCCACCAGCGTGATGAAGGTACGAAAATACAGGGCATTGAACATGGAATGACGCCAGGATGATTCGCCGGCGTCCTGGGCCATCAGGCGACGGGGCCAGGCACAATCCGGGTGACGCGGCATAGTCTACCACTTCCACCCGGGGGCCGCAGCGGTGCGCCTGAACGCACGGCCGTGATAGCATCACACCATGATCAAGAGTTCGATGTCAGCCACAGCACCTTCCACCACAGCACAAGAGTCACTTTCCATGCATGACCCCATCGCCGCACGTGCCGACGCCATTCATGATGCCCTGCTGGACATGGAGCGTGAGGCCAGTGCCGACGACTTGTTTCCCCTCGGGTATCTGATTCCGCAGATCCCCCTGGTGGTGGACCAGCTTGACTACAACCCCAGCGAGGTAAGCAGCGACGACTTCGACGCCGTCTTCCATGAATGGCTGGATGGCGCCTTTGCCCAGGATGGCATGAGCGACGCGGACCAAACAGCCGTGCGCGAACTCTTCAACCAGGCGTGCGACAAGGCACCGATGCCTTGAATCGCCTCTGACAAGGAAGCCCAAAAATGGCCGAGACCATTTCCACCACGATTTCCCCTGAGGGCAGCCTCGAAATCCTGTCCCAGCATGAAGTCAACCGCCTCCGCGACAGCTCTCAAACCGGGCTGCATGAAATGTTGCGTCGCTGCACGCTGGCGGTACTGAATTCCGGCAACCCCATGGATGACGGCCTGGCACTGCTGGAAACCTACCCCAACTTTGACATTGAGCTGCTCCAGCAAGACCGCGGCGTGCGCCTCAAGCTGACCGACGCCCCCGCCGAAGCCTTTGTCGACGGCCGCATGATCCGCGGCATCCGCGAGCACATCTCCAGCGTGCTGCGGGATATCGTCTACGTCTACAACGAGATCCAGAACCAGTCGCGCTTCGACCTGTCCACGGGAGAAGGCACCACCAACGCCGTCTTCCACATTCTGCGCAAGGCCGGCACGCTCAAGCCGAGCCGCGACCCCAGCCTGGTCGTCTGCTGGGGGGGGCATTCCATCTCTCGAGAGGAATACGAATACACCAAGGACGTGGGATACCACCTCGGCCTGCGTGACCTGGACATCTGCACCGGTTGCGGTCCCGGTGCCATGAAAGGCCCCATGAAGGGGGCCAACGTTGCCCACGCCAAGCAGCGGCGCTATCCAGGACGCTACCTCGGCGTGTCCGAGCCCGGCATCATTGCTGCCGAAGCGCCCAATCCCATCGTCAACGAGCTGGTGGTGATGCCGGACATCGAGAAGCGCCTCGAAGCCTTCGTCCGCCTGGGCCACGGCATCATCGTCTTCCCCGGCGGCGTGGGCACGGCGGAAGAGATTCTGTATCTGCTCGGCATCCTGCTGCATCCCGACAATGTCGACATGGAGCTGCCGGTGGTCTTCACCGGGCCGGCGAGTGCCGCGGAGTACTTTCAGCGTATCGATGAGTTTCTGGTCTATACCTTGGGTGAGTCCGTGCGCGAGCTCTACCAAATCATCATCGACGACCCCACCCAGGTCGCCCGCACCATGCGCGCCAACATCGACAAGGTCACGGAGTATCGGCGCGCCCGTCAGGATGCCTTCTACTACAACTGGCGCCTGACCATTGCCCGAAACTTCCAGGAGCCGTTCGTCCCCACCCACGAGGCCATGGCCGGGCTCGAGCTCAATCGTGAACTGCCCAAGCATGAGTTGGCCGCCAACCTGCGCCGCGCGTTCTCGGGCATCGTGGCCGGTAACGTCAAGGAGCAAGGGATTCGCGCCATCGAAGCACACGGCCCCTTCCGCTTGCACGCCGAAGCGGACCTGATGGAGAAGCTGGACGCCCTGCTGACCTCCTTCGTTGCCCAAGGACGCATGAAGCTGGCCGGCGACTACGTGCCGTGCTACACCCTTGGAGGTAGATCCGGCTGACGGATATCGCCTTCTTGGCAGGTAAAAAAACGCCCTGGACCCATGATCCAGGGCGTTTTGTCATCGCGTCGGCCGCGCCAGGACCTCGCCCTGGCTGGCGTCAGCTGAACTCAGCTCAATCTCGCTTGGAAAACACCAGTACTACAGCATGCAACAAAAGGCCTGCGGTCGCTCCCTGGGATAACGTGATGACGCCCAGGGCCACGCCGCCCACCACCAGCTTGTAGATCACCATGGCGACCAGCGCCACGACCATGCAGCCAAGCAGGGTGAACAACATGCGCAGAAAGCGAGAGCGCCCGGCGCCATCGAGCAGGCGCCACTGAAACAGGGAAGCCAGGGCGAGCACACCCAGCACGATGTAGACCAGCGTCTCGCGGGTCGCCAGGCCGGCCATCTGATAACGTGGCAGGGTCAGCGCCAATACCAGCATCAGACCCACCATCAGGCTGAGGCGAGCGGGGCTCGCGATTGCCCGTGCCATCATGCCACCTTGAGATCTTGGCGAGAGATCCAGCCCTCGACCCAGGGCAAGGCTTCATCGTCAGCCATGAAGGTTTCCATGGCGTCGATCTCCAGTCGGTCATCAAGGCGGGTCGCGCCTTGCTCCTCGAGCAGCTGATCCAGACGGCGGCCGGCACCACAGAAGGTGTCGCCGTAGGAGCTGTCACCCAGGGCGATCAGTCCATAGCGCAGGTGGCCCAGCCCCGGGCTCTTGTCCTGCAATTCGCGTACGAAACTGACGAAATTGCCGGGGAAATCACCGCTACCTGTCGTCGACACGCAGAACAGGGCGAGGTCCGGCGCATCGTCGGTGACATCAGCCAGAGAGGGATTTTCGAGAACCGAGACGTCGTACCCGGCCTCCTCGAACAGCGGCTTGACCTGCTCCGCCACGTCGAGTGCACCACCGTACATGGTGCCAACCAGTATCTTGAGTGTAGGCATGTAAAGGAATTACCTGAGAATTCTGGTCGGATTCTAGCATGCTGGCCGAGACCGACGCATCCCCGGCGACCTGCAATCTGCCCGGCAAGGCGCTACCATGGCAGGCGCAAGCAAGACGCCTCCCCAGACAGCGAGACCTCTATGCAAGACACCTTCGAGACATGGATCACCCCCATCATGATCGGCGGACTCATGCTGTTCATGTGCTTCATCATCTGGGATCTGGCCAAGCAATCCAAGGCGGGGCGCTTTGGCACCCTGATGCTGTTCATCGTGCTCGGGGCCGGAATGCTCGGCTATGTGGCCAAGGTGGCGATCACCTGGTACCTCGAAAGCCACGGCGTCTAGACCCGCCAAGGTCGGTCTCTTCCCCCTGCTGCGCCCCGCCCAGGTCCACGCCAGCAGGTCGTGGAGCGCCGTTTGCCATATCTCCCATCAGCATCCATACGGCCCTCAGCGTGCGAACCACTTGCACGGACCACTCAATCAGCACAGCGCAGCCATTCAGCACAGCCGATCCGCACAGCGCAGCCATTCAGCACAGAATTGTCTGCCGCCAGGCCCTCTCCCACCAACAAAGACATACGCGGCTGGGTGCCCTGCCCACGCGGCGCTCTCCCATCGAGTTGAACCAGAACCTCAACTCGAGTCGTCTTTCTCCTCGCCTCTGTGTGATATCGATCAAATCATGACGCACCATCGCGCACTTATCCTGTATACACACGCGACATTGTCGTGAATACACTAGCCTAGAGCCAGGTAGGCAACAGCAACCGCCTCGCCATCAGGATCAGGAGCAGCGCCCACGCCCTGCCCCTACGTCTGGCCAACAGTTCGTCCCGGCCGATCTTGTTGGCACAACAACAACGATGACAATGGCCGAGAACATGCACACTCCTCCCAAGACACTGTTTGATTTCCACGGGCGTCCAGGCCTGGCCAAGGCGCTTCCCATCTCGTTACAGCACGTGCTGGCAATGATTGCGGGAGTCATCACTCCTCCGCTTATCGTGGCGGGCGTGGTGGGGGTGAGCCCTGCCGAGAAACTGCAGCTCATCCAGGTCGCTATCCTGGCCTCCGGCGCTTGTACCCTGTTCCACCTGTACGGACTCTGGAAGTTTGGCGCTCGCCTGCCGGCCATATTCGGTGTCGGCTTTGCCTACGTTCCGACGCTGATCGCCGTCGGCAGCCAATATGGCATCGAAGGTATTCTCGGCGCCCAACTTATCGGCGGCATTACCATGGTGATAGTGGGCTACTTCATACAGTTCATTCGTCACCTGTTTCCACCGGTCGTGGCGGGCACCGTGGTACTGGTCATCGGCCTGTCGCTGTATGACATCGCGATCCGCTACATTGCAGGAAGCGGCAACGTCAATGCAGAGGGTTTCGGGAATCTCTCCAACTGGGGGCTCGGACTGCTGACCTTGATTGCCGTGCTACTAGCATCACAGTTTGGTCGCGGGATCATCAAGCTGTCCGCCATCATCATCGGCATGCTGGTGGGATATCTGGCTGCCATCCCGCTGGGCATGATCGACCTTAGCCCGATCCATAACGCGCCCTGGCTGGCAGTGCCCAAGGCCATGCCTTTTGCCATGGAGTTTCACTCTGCTGCGATCATCTCCATGGTGGTCATCTGTGTGATCAACTCAGTGCAGACCATTGGGGATCTATCTGCGACCAGCGTCGCCGGCATGAACCGGGAGCTCTCCACCAGGGAGCTTACCGGAGGCCTTCTCGGCAATGGCCTGACAACCACCATCAGCACCCTTTTCGGTGCCCTGCCGACCTCCACCTACAGCCAGAACGTCGGGATTGTCGCCATTACCAAGGTGGTCAGCCGCACGGTTTTCTTGCTTGCCGGCATTATCGTCCTGGTGGCGGGGTTCAGTCCTAAATTCAGCGCCCTGATGACGACCATCCCCTACCCTGTCATCGGCGGCGCCACCATCACGGTCTTTGGCATGATCACCGTGACCGGCATTCAGCTGTTGATCAAAGACGAGATGACGGCCCGCAACATGACCATCGTTGGCCTGTCACTGGCACTGAGCCTTGGCATCGCCTCGGAGCCAGCCGCCATCGAGCAATTCCCGGAAACCTTCAAGAATGTCGTGAGCGGTGCGCCCATCGTCATCGCGGCCCTCAGCGCCTTTCTGCTCAACCTGCTGCTGCCGCGCAAGACGCTGGCCGAAGAAGCCGCCGAGAGAGACGAGCCACCGACGACAGCGACACCCAGCGCGGCGGCCACCGGCTCTGACAACGGCTAAGCGGTCGACAACCCGCATCGGGCTACCGACATGACCAGCCCATCGATACAGCGGGACCAGCACCAAAAAAAGCGCCGCCTGGTATCAGGCGGCGCTTCAGCTTTACAGCGGGTCATTCCTCGTCATCTGGATGACCTACCTGGCTCTTTAATTTCTGGCCAGGCCGGAAGGTCACCACACGCCGCGCCGAGATGGGGATCTCTTCCCCGGTCTTGGGGTTACGGCCAGGACGTTCGCGCTTATCGCGCAGATCAAAGTTGCCGAACCCCGACAACTTGACCTGCTCATTCTCTCGCAGACAGGCACGGATCTCTTCGAAGAAGGCTTCCACCATGGTTTTCGCCTCCCGCTTGGACAGGCCAAGTTCCGTGTGCAGATGCTCGGCCAGTTCTGCCTTGGTCAACGCTCCCATGTCGTCATCCTCATGGTGATGGTCACGCCAACCGTCCGCGCCCGTCAGGCTAAAGCGTCAAGCACGCAGCTCAGCATTGACTCCCTGCCGAGCCGTTGCCACGATGGCATCGACCAACTGATTGATTTCTTCGTCATTTAGCGTGCGCGATGGATGCTGCCAGGTCAAGCCCAAGGCCACACTCTTACGACCTTCGGCTACACCTTTGCCCTGATAGACGTCGAAAAGCGCCAGATCCGTCAACCATTCACCCGCCTCGGCCCTGACGCGGTCGAGCAGCGCCTGTACCGGTTGGTCCTCATCGATGACGAAGGCCAAGTCACGCCGCACCTCGGGGTAGCGCGACAGCGGTGCGAAGGCCGGGATACGGCCCTGACTGAGTGCATCCAGGCGAACCTCGAACAACACGGCGTCAGTCTTGAGGCCCAGCTTGCTCTTGACCGCGGGGTGCAGCGTGCCAATCCAGCCGGCTTCTTCACCGCGATGCAGGATCCGCGCGCACTGCCCCGGGTGGAGTGAGGGATGCTCGCCTGGTTCGAAACGCCAGGCGTCGGCGTCACCGCTGACCTCCAGCAGGCTCTCCAGATCTCCCTTGAGATCAAAAAAGTCCACCTTGTCACGGCCACCAGTCCAACCTTCGGGCAGACGCGAACCGCAAACGACAGCGCCTAGCATCGGCACCTGTTCAAGGTCATCGAGCTCGCCGCGGAAGACCAGGCCACTCTCGAACAGGCGCACACGGGTCTGCTGACGATTGAGGTTGTGTTCCAGCGCCCTCACCAGCCCCGGAAACAGACTGGCACGCATCACCGACAGGTCCGCGGAGATGGGGTTGGCGAGAACCGGCGATACCGCTTCAGGCAGCAAGGCCCGCTGCAGCTCAGGCGCGACAAAACTATAGGTAATCGCTTCCTGGTAGCCACGGGCCGTCATCTGCCTGCGCAATCTGCCCAGCGGGCTTTGCGCCTCATGGTCAGCCTTCAAGCCCAAGCGTACTGCGGGACGGCGTACCGGCAGACGATTGTAGCCATGGATGCGGGCCACCTCCTCGATCAGGTCTTCCTCGATCGTGATATCAAAGCGCCAACTCGGCACCTTGACCGTCCAACCACGATCATGGGCGTCAACCGCCATGCCGAGACGCTCCAGGATTTCGCTGACCTCAGCGTCGTCCAGGCGCTTTGACAGTGCCTTCGCCAACCGCTCAGCGCGGAGCGTGACGTCTCGCTGACCGGGCAGATGAGCGTCATCCGCCTGCTCGTTGAGCGGGCCCGGCTCGCCGCCACAGATCTCGATCAACAGCGCAGTCGCACGTTCCACGGCACGTCGCGTCAGCTCGGGGTCGACGCCCCGTTCGAAACGATGGGACGCGTCAGTGTGAAGCCCGTAGGAGCGGGCCTGGCCTGCGACCGCCAGAGGAGTAAAGAACGCGCCTTCCAGGAAGATATCTCGCGTCTCGGCCCCCACACCGGAGTGCTCGCCGCCCATGACGCCCGCCAAGGCCAGAGGACCCTTGTCGTCAGCAATGATCAAGGTGCTCGGATCGAGGGACACGGTCTGGCCGTCAAGCAGCACCAGCTCCTCACCCTGGCGCGCCAGGCGCACCACGACGGCACCCTCAAGATTGGCACGATCAAAGGCATGTAACGGCTGCCCCAACTCGAGCATGACATAGTTGGTGACATCAACGGCGGGGTCGATCGCACGCACGCCGCTGCGGCGCAGGCGCTCAATCATCCACATTGGCGTCGGACGGCTGATGTCGACACCCTTGATCAGGCGACCGATATAACGCGGGCAACGCTGAGCATCCTCGACGCGTACCGGGAAGGTCTCGTCGTGACGTGCAGCAACCGGGTCAATGGTTGGCTCAGTCAGGCCGAGACGATTCAGCACGCCCACTTCCCGAGCCAGACCCTGCACGCTCAAGCAGTCGCCACGGTTGGGCGTCAGGTCCACTTCAATGGTGTGATCATCCAGCGCGAGGTACTCACGCAGGGCCGTCCCCACCGGTGCGTCCTCGGGGAGCACCAGGATGCCTTCGGAAGTGCCTTCCTCAAGGCCCAGCTCCGATGCGGAGCAGATCATGCCGCGAGATTCGACACCACGCAGCTTGGCCTTCTTGATCTTGAAATCGCCGGGTAGCACGGCGCCGACGCGAGCAAAGGGAATCCGCTGTCCCACCGCCACATTCGGGGCGCCACACACCACTTGAACCGGCTCACCGCTGCCATCGTCAACCTGGCAGACGTTCAGCTTGTCAGCGTCGGGATGCTGGACCTTGTCGGTCACCTGTGCCACCACGACGTCGCTGAATGACGCCGCAACGGGCTCGACGGCATCTACCTCGAGCCCCGCCATGGTGATCTGGTCGGCCAGCCCCTGGGTAGACAGCTGAGGGGAAACCCACTCCCTCAGCCACTGTTCAGATACTTTCATGAGGACTCCTTGACGTCCTGTTCACGCAGTCAATGTTCTTCGAAGGGCCGCTGTGCGGGCCTCTGATCAATGGAACTGGCGCAGGAAGCGCAGATCGTTCTCGAAGAACAGGCGCAGGTCATTGACGCCGTAGCGCAACATCGCCAGGCGCTCGGCCCCCATGCCGAAGGCAAAGCCTGTGTAGCGTTCGGGGTCGATACCACCGTGGCGGAACACCTCCGGATGCACCATGCCGCAGCCCATCACCTCCAGCCAGCCGGTGTGGGAGCAGACCCGACAGCCTTCTCCGGCGCACATCACACAGGCAATGTCGACCTCGGCAGATGGCTCGGTGAACGGGAAGTAGGACGGACGGAAGCGCACGGACAGGTCGTCACGCTCGAAGAACGCCTGCAGGAAGTCTTCGATGGTGCCCTTGAGGTCCGCAAAGCTGACGTCTTCCTCGATCAGCAGGCCTTCGACCTGGTGGAACATTGGCGTGTGAGTCAGATCCGAGTCGCTGCGATACACCCGGCCCGGGCACACTATGCGGATCGGGGGTTCCTCCGCCTTCATGGTGCGCACCTGTACGGGAGAGGTGTGCGTTCTCAGCAGTCGCGTAGCATCGAAATAAAAGGTGTCGGCCATGCCGCGGGCAGGATGGTGGGCAGGAATATTCAGCGCTTCGAAGTTGTGGTGGTCATCTTCAAGCTCAGGCCCTACCGCCACATCGTAGCCAATCCGCTTGAACAGTCCCTCGATCCGCTCCAGCGTTCGAGTCACCGGGTGCAAGCCACCAGCGGGCTGGCCGCGACCGGGCAGAGTGACGTCAAGACGCTCCGCAGCGAGCCTGGCGTCCAGTTCTGCCTTGGCCAGGGTGTCACGACGTGCCTCAAGCTCCTTGGCCAGCTCCTGCTTGGCCTGGTTGATGCGTTCACCTGCGGCCGGACGCTCTTCCGGCGGCAGCTTGCCAAGCCCCTTGAGCAGCGCCGTCAGCTCGCCTTTCTTGCCCAGATACCTGACACGAATATCGTCTAGCCCGGCCATGCCCTCGGCGGACTGGATGGCGTCGCGAGCTTGTTGAACCAGATCGGGAAGGTGGTCCATACGTTGAGCTCCGGTAGCGTTGATCTTTCTTTAGTGGAGAGTAGCGATGATAAAAGGGTCGCCAAAAAAACAGGGGAAGAGCGGCTGCTCTTCCCCTGGGGCGATCATGCACTGACCCTCCTTCAAGAGGGTCAGGTCATCCATCGAACGCGCTTACTGGGCAGCCTTGGCCTTTTCCACGATGGCAGCAAATGCCGCCTTCTCGTGAACAGCCAGGTCAGCCAGGACCTTACGGTCGATTTCGATGCCGGCCTTCTTCAGACCGCCAACAAAGCGGCTGTAGGACAGACCGTGCTGACGAGCACCGGCGTTGATACGCTGGATCCACAGGGCACGGAACTGACGCTTACGCTGACGACGGTCGCGATAGGCGTACTGACCGGCCTTGATGACGGCCTGCTTGGCTACGCGGAAAACACGCGAACGGGCACCGTAGTAACCCTTGGCCTGCTTCATGATCTTCTTGTGACGACGACGGGCGACGACACCACGCTTGACACGAGTCATAGCACTCTCCTGACGTTAAAGGGGGTTCACCAAGGATTAGACGTACGGCAGCATGCGACGCACGAGTGCCTTGTCGGCATCGTGGATCTGCTGCATGCCGCGCAGCTGACGCTTACGCTTGGTGGACTTCTTGGTCAGAATGTGACTACGGAAGGACTGCTTGTGCTTGAAGCCGTTAGCAGTCTTCTTGAAGCGCTTGGCAGCGCCACTGTTGCTCTTGATCTTCGGCATGAGAATAACTCCGCTCGAGTTTCTTTAGAAAATTCGGGGCCAATGGCCAGCTCTGGAGCTGGCCATTCGTTGGACGGGCCGTCGAATCACTTCTTCTTGGGGGCAATGATCATGATCATCTGGCGGCCTTCCATCTTGGGGAAGGACTCCACGGTACCGATCTCTTCGAGATCGGCCGCGATCCGCTCCATCAGCTTGCGGCCGATGTCCTGGTGCGCCATTTCACGCCCGCGGAAACGCAGGGTGACCTTGCCCTTGTCGCCACCTTCGAGGAACCGGATCAGATTCTTCATCTTGACCTGATAGTCACCCTCGTCGGTGCCAGGCCGGAATTTGACTTCCTTGACCTGGATCTGCTTCTGCTTCTTCTTCTGAGCAGCTTTCTGCTTCTTCTGCTCGAAGACGAACTTGCCGTAATCCATGATCTTACAGACGATGGGATCGGCATTTGAAATCTGCACGAGGTCAAGGCCTTCAGCCTCGGCGCGCTCAAGAGCATCGCGGGTATCCACGATACCAAGCTGTTCGCCGTCAGCAGCGATCAGGCGGACCTGATCTTCGGTGATACGCTCGTTCATTGGCGGACGCTTGTCCTGGGGGCGTCCTCTGGGGTTGCTTCGCTTGATGGTTCCGTCTCCACTATAGCTTTGGAAGGTGCGAGAGCTGGGAAGGTGCGTGCCTTTACGAGCTTCGCACGAGGGGGCGGCCCATGCCGCCTACCCGTTAGTACCGCTCGGCCTGAACTCGCTCGATGAAGGCATCCACCGTCATGGTGCCTAGATTTTCGCCGCTGCGCGTACGCACAGCCACCGAGTCGGCCTCTACTTCCTTATCTCCGACCACCAGGAGATAGGGTACCTTCTGCAACGTATGCTCGCGAATTTTAAAGCCGATCTTCTCGTTCCTCAAGTCCGACTTGACGCGTAAACCGATTTTTTGCAGACGAGAGGTCAAAGCTTCGGCATATTCCTTCTGCGCGTCGGTGATAATCATCACCACCGCCTGCTCAGGAGCCAGCCACAAAGGCATGGCACCGGCATAGTGCTCGATCAGGATGCCGATGAAGCGCTCCATGGAGCCGACAATGGCACGATGCAGCATGACGGGTGGCTTACGCTCGCCCTCTTCTGTCACGTATTGGGCACCTAGGCGAGTCGGCATCATGAAGTCGACCTGCATGGTCCCGACCTGCCATTCGCGACCCAGGCAGTCCTTCATATGGTACTCGATCTTGGGACCATAGAAGGCACCTTCGCCAGGAAGTTCCTGCCATTCGACGTCGCAGGCCTCAAGCGCACCGCGCAGTGCGTTCTCGGCACGATCCCACGTCTCGTCATCACCGATACGCTTCTCAGGGCGCAGCGCGATCTTGATCGCGATGTCTTCGAAGCCGAAGTCACTGTAGACCTTCAGTGCCTGACGGTGGAAGCTGGTCACTTCAGGCTGGACCTGCTCTTCGGTACAGAAGATGTGCCCGTCGTCCTGGGTGAACGCACGCACGCGCATGATGCCGTGCAGCGCACCAGAGGGCTCGTTACGATGACACCCGCCAAACTCGCCAAAGCGAACCGGCAGTTCGCGATAACTGCGTAGTCCGGAATTGAAGACCTGAACATGCCCCGGGCAGTTCATCGGCTTCAGCGCGTATTCACGCTTCTCGGACTCGGTGAAGAACATGCCGTCGGCGTAGTTGTCCCAGTGGCCAGACTTCTTCCACAGCGACACGTCCATGATCTGCGGGCAGCGGATTTCCTGATAGCCGCCCTCCTTGTAGACACCGCGCATGTACTGCTCGACACGCTGCCACAGCGTCCACCCATTGGGGTGCCAGAACACCATGCCCGGAGCTTCTTCCTGCATGTGAAACAGGTCAAGACGACGCGCCAGCTTGCGATGGTCACGCTTCTCGGCCTCTTCCAGCCGGTGCAGATAGGCCTTGAGCTGCTTCTTGTCGCCCCAGGCGGTGCCGTAGATACGGGTCAACATGGCGTTGTCCGCATTGCCGCGCCAGTAGGCGCCCGCCAGCTTGGTCAGCTTGAACGCCTTCAGGTGACGGGTGTTGGGCACGTGAGGCCCGCGGCACATGTCGGTGTATTCCTGATGCCGGTACAGCCGGATGGTATCGCCCTCGGGAATGCCGCGAACGATTTCCTGCTTGTAGGGCTCGTCGCGATGCAGGAACTCGAGCATCGCCTTATCGCGATCCACGTACTCGCGGACCACATCGTATTCTTCATCGATCAGCTGCTTCATGCGCTTCTCGATGGTCTCGAGGTCTTCCGGGGTGATCGACTGGCCGAAATCGATGTCGTAATAGAAGCCGTCGGTGATCACCGGGCCGATGGCCATCTTGGCCTCGGGATAGAGCTGCTTGACCGCGTGCCCGATCAGGTGGGCGCAGGAATGCCGGATGATCTCCAACCCTTCCTCGTCTCTTGCGGTCAGGATCGCCACCTCGGCGTCCGTCTCGATCAGGTCCGCGGCGTCCACCAATACGCCGTCGATCTTGCCAGCCACGCAGGCCTTGGCAAGTCCCGGGCCGATGCTTTCGGCCAACTCCATGACGCTAAGGGGGGAATCAAAGGTTCTCTGACTGCCGTCAGGCAGTGTCACGATGGGCATGCAAGCTGTCCTTGTGCGCAGTGGTGATCCATACCAGGGATCACGTGTCGCCAAAATGGATTCAATGGGTGAAACAGCGACATAGCCTACCAGAAGCAGCGTCGTCGACGCCACGCTCTACCTTCGCGGCGGGCGAATGTCGCAACAATCTTGCGCGACCAAACGCAGCGAGGCGCCCGAAGGCGCCTCGCTGATGTCGTCGCGCTCGATCAGCTGATCGAGACAGACTCGGTCAGGGCAAACTTACTGCCACTCACCCAGCTCGACACGACGGTTTTCCGCACGACCTGCATCAGTGTCGTTGGTAGCGATCGGCTGTTCTTCACCGTAGCCGATAGCACGCATGCGGTTCGGCTGCACGCCCTGGCTGGCCAGGAAGCGAGCAACAGAAGCGGCACGCTCCTGAGACAGCTGCTTGTTGTAGGTGTCGGAACCGACGCTGTCAGTGTGGCCTTCGATGCGCACGCCGACGTTCGGGTTGGCACGCAGACGCTCAGCGATGCCGACCAGTACCTGCTCAGCCTGAGCTGTCAGGGTGGCGGAGTCGAACTCGAAGTTCACGTCACGCAGGACCAGGTCCTTTTCGCAGCCCAGGGAGTTGACCTGGACGCCAGCCGGAGTACCCGGGCACTGGTCCTGGAAGTCCGGCACGCCGTCGTTGTCGGAATCCAGCGGGCAGCCCACGGCGTCAACCGCGACACCGGCCGGAGTACCCGGGCACTGGTCGTTGGCGTCATAAACGCCGTCACCGTCGGAATCCTTCGGAGCGTCCATCGGCTCTTTGTTCGGCTCAGCACACAGCAGAGCGCCAGCCACGGTGCCGACAGTAGCGCCAACAGCTGCGCCGGTTTCTTCGTCGTCGTCGCTGGTGGTGCCGTAGCCGATGCCGCCGCCGATCAGGCCGCCAGCAATACCACACACCATCGGGTGCTGGTACCACGGCTTAGCGTCGCTCATGCCGGAGGAAGACTGTGAAGCGGAGCTGGCGCAGCCAGAGAGGCCGACAACCAGAGCAGAACCGAGCAGCAAGCCAGTCGTTGATTTTTTCATTTAAGACTCCTTCTTCTTTCTGACACTCAATGCTGAATACGGGTAACCCTGTTCTTCAGCGGGTCCAATGTTGTGCCGATCGAGAAACAGGATAGGTACCCTACTTCCTCATAGGCAAGAAAAGCATGAAATATCGCGACTAGCCAGTCTGATAGCCTTCGATATCTCAACGTCTTCCGCCGACGGCCCATCGTGCAAGAAATGCGCTGCACGACCAATCCCTTGCAGGCGACATCATGACGTATCGCTTCTGTACAATCAAATTAGCACAGCCGATAGACGCCCGTCATTCACTTCATCGAACAGTGTTCGAGATCGCTCAATTGAGACTGTCGGGGTAACGGGCCTGAAAATCCAGCGCAGCCTGTGCCGCAGCCAGCACATCCTCACGATTTGCCTCTTCCACGGCCAACCTCTGCTTGTCCTCGGCAAACCGTTCTTTCGGTGTAAGTGCCTGACGAGCCTGGTGCGTGTGCAGATGCCGTGTCTGCTCGTACACCTCTGCAACAACGCGAAACTCGCGCCGCTCAAGCAGCGCAGGGTCGATCAGTTCAAACAGGACTTTAAGGCGCCAGCAGCCCTCTGTCACATCGACTTGTCGCTGCACCAGGGCCGACGCAACCAGTCCGAGATTTTCCAGGCCGTTTTCCCGCGCGCGACGTTCCTCGTCTTGACGGAAGGCCTCGCGGCGACGCACTTCCTTGCGCAGTGACCAGGCGTACCCGCCCATGCCTGCAATCACGGCACAGCCAATTCCCAGCAGGACAAGTGCAAGCGTCGTGGACATAGAAGCCCCCTTTGCAATGGTCAAAGGGCGCATTCTACACATCCTGACAATGGGCGGAACCGATTTCGCCGAGGGCGGACGCCCCCATCCGCGCCAGCAGACCTGCACAGCGGCAGTCGGTCTCGGCCCCCTTTCGAGGAAGCATAGCGGCTATCAGTGACGATCAGATGAACCCATGCCCCAGACCTACCACCGAGCCCTAACATTGAAGGCCAAAACCGAGGCATGAAATTGACGCCTAAGCCCGAGACCTAACACCCGGGCCTAAATCCCGGGAATACCTAAGAGCCCATCTGCAAGGGCGAACCTGAAAGAGAGCATCAGGCCCAGAGTGTCAGCACCAGAGACAGGTAGTGGTCGCTCAGCAACGCCAGAAACACGCCCAACAGATAGCGTATCGAGAACCAGAATGCCTGCAGCGGCACCTGTTCATCGCGACCACGCCAGACCCTCAGGTTCCAATGCATGAACCGTATATTCAGCAGCAGGACGCAGCATAAGTACCACCATCCACTCATGCCAATGACAAATGGCAACAGCGTCGCCGCGACCGTGAGCCAGCCGTAAAGCCACACCTGCAAACGCGCAAAGTCCAGGCCATGGGTCACCGGCAGCATGGGAATTCCGGCCTCGGCGTACTCGTCTCGCTTGTAGATCGCCAGGGCCCAGAAGTGCGGAGGTGTCCAGGCAAAGATAATCAGCACCAGCAACAGTGGCTCGGGCGCCATGGTGCCCGTCACCGCGGTCCAGCCCAGCAGCGGTGGCGCGGCCCCGGCAACACCGCCAATGACGATGTTCTGCGGTGTGGCCCGCTTGAGAAAGACGGTGTACACCAGCGCGTAGCCCACCAGCGAGGCCAAGGTCAACCAGGCCGTCAGGTCATTGACGGCGATGGCCAGCACCCCTACCCCCACCACGCACAGCGACAGCGCCCACCCTAATGCCAGGGGCGTTGATAGCCGACCTGAGGCCAGCGGCCGGCGAGCGGTGCGCCCCATTCTGGCATCGAGCTTGCGATCCACCACATGATTGATCGCTGCGGCTCCGGCCGCAGACAGGCCAATCCCCATTAGACCGAGCACCACCGTATCGAGCGGCGGCAAGGGCACCGCCAGCAGCATGCCCACCAGGACACAGACCAGCATCACCGCCACGACACGCCACTTGCACAGCACCAACAGGTCACGCCATACGGACACAGGCGCCATGCCGGAACCTACCGCTTGGCCATCACGCATGTAGCCACCCCCGCTTCTTGCGCTGGGGCTCACTACCGACATCTTGCCCAGAGCGTGAAGGTATCAAAGAGCCTGCGCTGCCGACTCGCCGCCGGTCGGCGTCCAGGTCATCCACAGCCAGCACCAGCGACGTTGGTCGACGTTGGCGGACCACCACGGCCGTGCTGTAGCGCTGTTTCCAGACCACCAGAGTGAACGTGAACACCAGCAATACCGCCCCTGCTGTATGCAGCAACGCCAGGCCAAGGGGTAGCCACCACAGCACATTGGCCACGCCCAGTGCGACTTGTAGCAGTAGCGCGGCAGCCAAGCTCGCCAGCCAGGGCCGCATCTCGCGACGCCGCCAGTAACAGACCACGACGACCATCAAGGCGATGCCCAGCAATCCTGCTCCAAGGCGATGGGCAAGGTGGATGGTGGTTCGCGCCTCAGCATGCAAAGCCCCATGCAGGTAAGTGGGCCCCACTGCCTGGGTGAGATGAAAACCTTCCCCCCAATCGGTCTCCGGCCACCATTGTGTGTTGCAGGTAGGAAACCCCTGGCAGGCCAGTCCGGCGTAATTGCTCGACGTCCAGCCACCCAATGCCAGCTGCATCACCAGTAGCAACAACGCGATGGTCAGCACACGACCGGGCCGACGCGCTTCGCCAACACCTTGGCCGCGGGCCAGGCGCCTCATGCGAAGATGCAGCCAGACGAAGAGGCTCATCACAGACAGTCCACCCAGCAAATGCAAGGTGACGACCTGAGGCCACAGCTTGAGGGTAACGGTATAAGCGCCAAAGGCGCCCTGCACCATCAACACTGCAAACAGCAGCAGCATCTGGCGCCAGGGCATGCCTTGCCGTCGACGGTGAGGCCAGGCGATCACCAGCAGGCTGACCACCAGCAATCCCAGCCCGCTGGCCAGATAGCGATGGATCATCTCCATCCAGGCCTTGGTGGCATCAAGCGGACTGTCGGGACTGTGTCGCAGCGCTTGGTCAGCATCCGGCACCATGAAGTTGCCATAACAGCCCGGCCAGTCCGGGCAGCCAAGCCCCGCATCAAGCAGCCGGGTCCATGCCCCTGCCAGAATCACCACCGCCGTGAAAGCGGCCCCCGCCAGGCTCAACACTCGCAACCAGAACAGCCGCCGATCACTCATGGGCCACCTCCCTGCTGACCAGCGACGTAAAAGCCTGTGCACTAGACAAGGCCATTGGCCGCGTCTCCGCCCAGGCCTCAGCGCCAGCTATAGCGATTGCATCAACGCGACCACCGAGAAAAGACATTGATCCGGACATCGAAGGAGGCCCATCAAGTGCGCCGGCAACCCCAGGCGTAGCCTGCTGATGCCTTGCCGCGGCTGGCCACTCTGGATTGCGTTTGAACAGGTGCTCGATGTCATCCATCACTGCCCTGGTCTCTGTACCATCGGCATAGGCCACTGCCACATTCCCAACGGGATCCAGCAACCACGCTCTGCCTTGGCCACTCCACTCTGGCACCGTCGACCAACGCCAGAGGGATTCGCCGGGTAACGCAGGCGGCGTTCCGCCAATGCGAAGCCTGGTCAGCCGATGCGCTTCCTTACCCAATGCACGGTGCAACCGCCACCAACGGTCAGCATCTGCTTGGCAGCCACTACCGCAATCAAACACCAGCCGCCACGCCCTTGAACTCGCCATGGGTTCGCCGCTGGCCTGGCTGTCCTCATCAGCAGACCCTGTCACCCCCTGCCCCGTCTCCAGAGCCTCGATGGGCCACTCCGACAACACCGGCACCTGGCTGTCGAGCGAGCCGTGTGCCGTTCGCTCAACGGGGATGCCGATACGCCATTCGGCCATGATCCACGCTACCAACATCGGTGCCACGAAGATCGATATCAGAGCGATCAGTTTCGTGCGCTGCCATGCCAATGCCGTCATGGGCCCTCCCGTATTTTCGGTCGCTACCGTGCATCAAGGTCTGTCTTGATCAGCTGGTCCTGTCGCATCCGCCTGGCACCCACCACCAAAGCGATCGTCGCGACCCCTGCCAAGGCCCACCACTGCACCGCATAGGCAAGATGGCGCTCGGGGGGCATGACGCTGGGCACCCACCAATCAAGCAGATGGCCCTCGCCTTGCCGCTGGTGCAGCCAGCCGGGGTAGGTGAAAGGCTGCTGCCAGCTGGCCAGCTCGATTCGCTGCAACCGAGTGCCCTCGAGATTGTCACCAAAGCGTGGCGCACGGCGGCTGTCGATCTGCCATTCGCCGCTGATCGTGACCGTACCCTCTGGCGTATCAGCGCTCGGTGCCATCCTTGAAACGCCGGTCTCCATAAACCCGCGCTCCACCAACCAACGCCGTCCCTCCAGGTCAACAAAGGGTGTGAGCACCGCCACACCCAGTTGCTGACCAAGGGTGCGATTGTCCAGAAACAGGGTTTCGGCACCCATAAACCGCCCTTGTAACGACACTCTTGCGCCGTCTGGCGGTACTGTCTCTGGCATGTGCACCGTCGGTGCCGTATCGCGATGTTCCAGATAGAGGCGCTTGTCGGCAGCCCGCTCCCACTGCCATAGTCCCAGGCACACTCCCAGCACGATCAGCGCTGCGCAGAGCACGCACCACACCACCAATCGGGGCGACCACCGCCACTCACTGTCACCGGAACGGACGCTTGCCATGCTGCTCAAATCCCTGATCCTGATCGTCTTCATTGCCATGCTGACCAGCCTGGCCGCAGGCGTCGGATTCTTGCTCAAGGACGACAGTCAATCTCGCCGCCTGCTGATCTCACTCAAGATCCGCGTTGGCTTGGCTGCCCTGCTCCTGGGCTTGTTGATCTATGGTTTTGCCAGCGGCACGCTTGGCTGAACCGATCAGTCCGTGACCCGCCCGGGTCGTTTTCTGTCTTGAGCATGTCTGTTTCAGTCAGCCCTGTCTCATTCAGCCCTGTTTCAGTCAGCCCTATCCCAGCAAGCCCTGTCTCAGTCCACTTCTTCTCGACCGCTTCAGCCTTGTTGGTCTCGCCCCCCATGTGCCTTGAGGCGAGGGACGCGGGCTTGCCATCACCCGGTGCCTGTCAGCGTCAGAAGACGTAGACGAAGATGAAAAGCCCAAGCCATACCACGTCGACAAAGTGCCAATACCAAGCTGCGGCCTCGAAGCCGAAGTGGTTGGCGCCACTGAAGTGTCCCTTGCGTATGCGCAGCAGGATGCTGGCGAGGATGATGGTGCCGATGATGACGTGCAGGCCGTGAAAGCCTGTCAGCATGAAGAAGGTTGAACCGTAGATGCCGGCTTCAAGGGTCAGCCCGAGGTGATGGTAGGCCTCGTAGTACTCCACTCCTTGAATAATGATGAAGCAGGTCCCCAGCAGTACGGTGCCGAACAGCCAGTTATGCGTTGCCTGTCGCTCCCCCATCTTCAGCGCTTCATGAGCCACGGTAAGAGTGATGCTGGATGACACCAGCAACAGCGTGTTGACCAGCGGCAGCTGCCACGGACTGAGAGTCTCCGCGGGTCCCGAAATGCGGCTATCCGGCGGATCGAGCAATGGCCAGCTGGCCGAAAAATCAGGCCAAAGCAGCGCCGTCACCCCCTTGGCGCCTTCGCCATCCAGCCAGGGCAGTGCCAAGGTTCTCACGTAGAAAAGTGCGCCAAAGAAGGCCGCAAAGAACATGACCTCAGAGAAGATGAACCAGCCCATGCCCCAGCGGAACGAGCGATCCATCTGCGCGTCGTACAGGCCTGCCATGGACTCTCGAATCACATCGCGAAACCACAGCACCATGACGGCGAGAATCCCCACCAACCCTGCCAGCATCAGCGGCGACCCCACGGCTCCATGTACCAGCCAGGTGCCGCCTCCGACCATCATCACGCCCATCGCCAGAGAGCCCAGAATTGGCCACTTGCTGGTTGCGGGAACATAGTAGCTGCCACCACTCATGTTTCACCTCCTGAGAACCTGTCCGCCCAGCGCCGTGTGGCCACAGCGTCAATGTGCTTGCCATCGTCCGGCATCGCGGCTGTTACGGTGTCGTTTTCCTGGGGATATAGGGTGTACACCAACGTCACGGTCTTGATCTCGGGCGGCAAGTCCCTCGTCAGCTGAAACACCAGCGGCGCCGTAAAGCTTTCGCCCGCCGCCAGACGCTGGTTCTCGAAGCAGAAGCACACCAGCTTGCGGAGATGTAGCGATGCCGGCGACGGCGTCACACTTGGCACAACTCGGGCCACCAGCGAGCGCTCACCAAGATTGCGAAAGGTGAAGTGCACCTCTGCGCTCTGCCCTGGATGCACCCGGATCTGTCGCTCCTCCACCTCCAGCCGCCATGGCAGGCCAGCCGCACCACGTGTCACGAACTGCATGGTCACGGTACGCTCGGCATCCACCTCCTGGTGCACCAGAGACTGAGCGCTGGACGCCGTCTTGCCGTTCAGCCCCGTCACCTGACAGAAGACGTCGTAGAGGGGCACCAGCGCGAAGGCAAAGACGCACATACCCGCCAGCACCACCAGGGTCTTGATGACGGTGCGTCGCACCTGCGGCCTGCGCTCCTCGACGACATTCACCATGGGCGATCTCCCGCACGTCAGTGTTCGACCGGTCGATACTGGGGCGGGTGCTCGAAGGTATGCAGCGGAGCCGGGCTTGGCACGGTCCACTCCAGGTCCTCAGCCCCGTCCCACGCCTTGGCGGGCGCGGTCTTGCCACCTCTTACACACATGATGACGATCACCACGAACAGCAGCTGCGAAAGGCCGAACATGAAGGCACCGATGCTCGACACCATGTTGAAGTCAGCGAACTGCAGCGAGTAGTCGGGAATACGCCGTGGCATGCCAGCGAGACCAGAAAAGTGCATCGGGAAGAACGTCAGGTTCACGCCAATGACCGACAGCCAGAAATGCCACTGAGACAACCGCAGGTGCGGATAATGGCCGGTCCACTTCGGCAGCCAGTAATAGACCGCCGCCATGATCGAGAACACCGCCCCTGGCACCAGTACATAGTGGAAATGAGCCACCACAAAGTAGGTGTCGTGATACTGAAAATCTGCTGGTGAGATCGCCAGCATCAAGCCCGAGAAACCTCCGATGGTAAACAGTACGACAAAGGCAATGGCAAACAGCATCGCCGGCTCAAAGCTGATAGAGCCGCGAAACAGTGTCGTGATCCAGTTAAACACTTTCACCCCGGTGGGTACCGCGATAAGCATCGTGCTGTACATGAAAAACAGCTCTGCGACCAATGGCAGTCCGACGACAAACATATGGTGCGCCCAAACCAGAAAGGACAGGATGGCAATGGACGCCGTGGCGTAGACCATTGAGGCGTACCCGAACAACCGCTTGCGCGCAAAGGTCGGGATAATCACCGACACGATGCCGAACGCCGGCAAGATCATGATGTAGACCTCGGGATGCCCGAAGAACCAGAAAAGATGCTGGAACAGCACCGGATCGCCGCCGCCCCCCGCGTTGAAGAAGCTGGTGCCGAAATTAATGTCCATCAGCATCATGGTGACAACGCCTGCGAGGACCGGCATCACCGCGATCAACAGGAAGGCGGTGATCAGCCACGTCCAAACGAACAAGGTCATGTCCATCATGCGCATCCCAGGGGCACGCAGGTTGAGAATGGTCGCAATGATGTTGATGGCGCCGAGGATCGAGCTGATTCCGGCAATATGCAGCGACAAGATAAAGAAGGTGGTGGACGGAGGTGCGTAGGTCGTGGACAGGGGGGCATAGAATGTCCAGCCGAAGTTCGGCGCGCCGCCAGGCATGAACAGTGTGCTCAGCATCAGCGTAAAGGCAATCGGCAACAGCCAGAAGCTGAAATTGTTAAGCCGCGGGAGCGCCATGTCCGGAGCCCCTATCTGCAGCGGCACCATCCAGTTGGCAAGACCCACGAAGGCAGGCATGACCGCGCCAAACACCATGATGAGCCCGTGCATGGTGGTCATCTGATTGAAGAATTCAGGCTGAACCAGCTGAAGTCCTGGCTGAAACAGCTCGGCCCGCACCACCAGGGCGAAGACACCGCCGATCAAGAACATGGTCAAGGAGAAGATCAGGTACAGCGTACCGATCTCCTTATGGTTGGTCGTCAGCACCCACCGCATCAGGCCGCGGGGTCGATGATGCTCGTGCTGGCCTGTCGCAGCGCTATCCGCTGCGGAGGATTGCAGACGATGCTTGGGAGGCAGTGACGCCATGGCGAAGTTCTCCCCGGTTGGCAGTCCGTCCGACACGGACCAGGTGTCAGCGTGTCACGTCAATCTGTGTATCGAGGCTGGGTGACGCACGGGGCGTCACTCGGCCAGCATTGCGGCGATCTCGGCGGGCTGGGTGACCTCGCCCGAGTCATTGCCCCAGGCATTACGTTCATAGGTGATGACAGCGGCTATCTCGACAGGATTCAGCGTGGTGCGAAACGCCGGCATGGCCGACCCCGACACACCGTTGACGACGGTGTCGACATGTCGGCCGGGATCATCCAGCAGCGCCTGGTTACCCGCCAGGGCGGGGAAAGCCGGCGGCAGTCCGCTGCCATCAGCCTGATGGCAAGACGCACAGATCGAGCCATACACCTGCTCGCCCCTGGCCATCAGCTCATCCATGCTCCACTCGCGGTCGACGCCCTGCGCCTCCTGGGCGGCGGCCTCCTTGCGCTGTGCCAGCCAGGTGTCGAACTGCTCCTGCTCCACCGCCTCGACCACCACGGGCATAAAACCGTGATCCTTGCCACATAGCTCGGCGCACTGGCCGCGATAGATGCCCGGCTCGTTGATCCTTACCCAGTTCTCGTTGACGAATCCCGGCACCGCATCCTGCTTGACCGCCAGCTCCGGAACCCACCAGGAGTGGATGACGTCATCTGCCGTCAGCAGTAGGCGCACCTTCTTGCCCACCGGCAATACCAACGGTTCATCGACTTCCAACAGGTAATGGTCCCCCTTGGCGCTGTCACCAGTGATCTGTTCCCGCGGGGTCGCAAGATTGGAGGTAAAGTCGACATCCTCACCCAGATAGCTGTAATGCCAGCGCCATTGCTGGCCCGTGACCATGACGTCGAGATCAGCGTCAGAAGCGTCATACATTTTCTTCAGCGTCGCCGTGGCCGGTACCGCCATGCCGACCAGAATCAGCAAAGGCAGCGCGGTCCAGATGACCTCTACCGTGGTGTGTTCATGAAACGTGGCGGCCTTGGCCCCCTGGGAATGGCGGTAGCGAAACAGCGAATAGAACATGGCGCCGAAGACCACCACGCCAATCACTACGCAGATCCAGAAAATCGTCATGTGCAAGGAGTGCACTTCACGACTCACGTCAGTGACACCGACCGGCATGTTCCAGTCAGCCGCAAGGAGAGGACCGCTCACTCCGGTCATCAGCGCTGCAACCAGCATTCCTGCAGTCATCCATACGTGGCGTATGCGCATCGATGCCTCCTGGAGCCTGTGTGATACATCGGTTGTTATTCGTCTGTCGTGTAATGTCTGTGGCCGGTTGTAGATGGGGGCTGATCGGCGAATTCCCTGGATCTTCACCTGACGCATCCGTCATGACCTGATGCATCCGACAAGCAACACCGCGCTGTTGCCTGACCCGGCACTTCCCGGTAGCGCATCACCCACTTCCCCAACACCAGGTGCCACAACGCAGATCGCCACCTCGACGGTGGAGTCACTACCCCGCCGCCAAGGTGGCGATCACTACCAGTACCACCACAAACAGCACCCCTGCCAGGATGCCTACCACGATAAAACTGGACGCCTTGCCAGAGGTGAAATCCTCCTGCCGTCGGGATTCCTTCTGAACGCCAAAGAAGGCGGCGAGTACAGACGTAATGGTCTTCCACATCGCGACCTCCGGTCAGGTCAAGTCATCCCTCGTCCTTCGCTTGACCATAGTTCAGCCGGAGACAGTTTGCGTTGCGCATTAGACGAAGGTCATAGTCCGAAAAGTGCTACCAGCGCCGGTAGCAGAAAGGCCGTCACCAAACCTGTGAGCCCCATGGCAAGTCCAGAGAAGGCCCCCGCCATGGCACCGAGCTTGGCAAAAGCCTGGGCGGTACCAAAGCCATGCGCCGCCAGTCCCATGGTGAAGCCCTGCACCACCGGATCACGAACGCCCAGCATGCGAAAAATGAAAGGCCCCAGGGCACATCCAATGGAGCCGGTAATCAGCACAAGGCCCGCCGCCAACGATGGAATACCACCAATCTGCTCCGCCACCCCCATGGCAATCGGCGACGTCACCGAACGAGGTGCCAGCGACAGCACTGTCTGCGGAGACGCGCCGAACAGCAGCGCCAGACCCAGCGTCGAGGCCACCGCCGTCACGATACCCGCGCCACAGGCGGCCAACAGTGGCACCAGCAGTTGGCGCACCCGCTCTCGGTGATCGTAAAGCGGTATCGCCAGAGCGACGGTGGCCGGGCCCAGCAGAAAATGGATGAACTGAGCGCCTTCAAAGTACGTCGCGTAGTCAATCCCAGTCAGCAGAAGAAAGGTAATGATCAGCGCAATGCTAAGCGTCACCGCATGCAGCAGCGGCGTCCCACCCAGCCAACGATTGATGCGCACGGCCAGGGCAAAGGCCAGTAGCGTCACCAGCAGCGAGACCAGCGGATTCCCTGACAGATAGACCCACAGTTCATCCAGGGCAGAGGCTTCCATTAGCGACCTCCCCTGCGCGTCGCCAGCGACGACATCACCCAGGCCGTTACCGCCAATGTCAGCGCGGTCGACAGCACCAGAGTTGCCGCGATGGCCACGCCATCATTGGCAATCAGTCGACCATGCACCATCAAGCCCACCCCGGCAGGCACGAACAACAGCGTCAGGTAACGCAGCAGCCCCTCACCCGTGGTCCGCAGACTCTTAGGTACCTTGCCGCGGATCGTCAGACCCACCAGCAGTATGACCATCCCGATAACAGGCCCCGGAATCGGCAGCCCCAACAGCCGAGCCAATAATTCACCCGCAAACTGACAGCCCAGCAATAGGCTCATTCCCAGAATCAGCGGCATCCGCGTCCCCTCCGCACCTTGTTTACTCTCCCTATAGTGTGTCAGAGCACAGACAAACTGGGCAGCGCTGACCATCACCAGCGGTCAATTTCCAACCAATTGAAATAAAAGCGCAAAAAGGGGTTTTCATTTCGAAATGAACGCGCTAGTATACGCCTCGTCTTCGGGGGACAGGCCAGACGGTCACAGAGCCCAAAGGCCAAGTCGGAGCGTGGCGCAGCTTGGTAGCGCGTTGCAATGGGGTTGCAAAGGTCGCAGGTTCGAATCCTGTCGCTCCGACCACTGAATACTTATGAAAAAAGCTCTTGCGCCCTCCGCGTCGGAGCTTTTTTTGTGTCTGAAGACATGACCTCATTCAGCCTGGAGGCAATGGTGGCACCCGCTACCTCATCACCGGGTCATGCCCCACCCTTGCCCAAAGTGCTACGGTTATTCCGTGAATCTAGGACTAATGAGGCAAAATTAGTTCACGCCTTTGTATTCCACCGAGTAGTCACTTCCGAGCTCTTGCTGTAAAAATTTCGCTAACTTATTCCCTTCTCTATCGTGTGCAACCTCTTCCTCTCGACTCTGAAACCCGGAGTCAGGGGGATAGTCATCACAATAGGTGCCCTGATATGTGTAGTCCCACAACAAAATTCTACGTCAAAGTCCAATAGAGATTGGAAGGTTTTCGATACCAATATGGCCCATACTCTCTATATCAGGACAGAAAATTGGACTAGCCAGAAACTCACACATTAAATATAATCTAGTCATGGCGATGACTTCCATTTACCTACAGGGCTTGCCCTAACCACAAATCCACTTGAACCAACTCCAATGGAAATATTTTTCTCAACATCTTAATAAATCACTCTGTAAACATAGCTACTACCATTAGTCCCTACGACATCGCTAGCCTTTAAAGAATTTATCACGAGTGAAGCACGAGATTTTTGCGGTGGAAACGTTCCAACAAAAACGAAAAGTTCTTCAAAAGACAACCTACAGGAAAAACAATCCTCTCTCATCATAGGGTAAAACAGCAAGACAGACTGCTAAAGCAAGGAGAGGCGCACAGCCCCTCCCGAACGTCGCAGGTTCACAGAGGTTTGGGAGAGGCCGGCTTATGTTCAATTGAACATCTTGGACCTGAAAACTAGCCTTTCGGGAGTTTCTCAGCAACAGCGCTAAACTCATCTGCTGAAAGACCTGTCAGCAGTTGCATCTCCCAATCAAAAAACTCTGTATCTTTGATTGAGTGGAAGACTAAAGATCTCAAACTTGACCTTTCATTTAAAGAAATTTCTACATTTGGAACAAAGGCCTCTACCGCCTCAAGTATAATTTCGGCTGGAAAGTCCGGCGTAGCAGAGCACACCACAATTTCCCCCTTTTCCTCTAGTGAAAGCAAAGCCCGTTTTATGATTAAAAGTAGAGGGTTATCGTCCATCAATATGGCTCCGTTCTTGTGGGGAGCTGTGAGACATATTCGGTCCAATTAAGTGTCTGAAATGCAGTGCCCCCATCTGGCACATTTGGATTTCTAACAACCACAGTTCCCGTATCTTCATGCAAATGGAAGCTCCTCCCATCGGGGGTGTGGCGAACACTGCTTGGACTATTTAAAACATTCTCAATATGATCTTTATATTGCTAACGTATTTCTATTTGAAAACCTGAAAATTCGCACTGTTGAACAATATGCTTTTCAAACCACGGCCGCTTGCAATTTCCTCCGCCGCAAGCTGGTGGTTTAGCCGGATAGCATTACTTATATTGCTCGCATCATAAATTTTTACCACACGTCTCGGAACATCAGTCAAGCTAGCATACGTCAGTTGATCGATGGCTTGCAGTTGCTCTTCTATAGAGTTCATTGCCCTTTCCCCCGCTTGATTTTCAAAATCACGCGTAAAGGTTCGCCCATTGATCTGATACTCGATCTCAATGCTATCCGGCCTCGGATTACATGGATCGGCCCGGTTCAGCCGCACAGGCACATTTCCCACATCATCGCCATTTTGCAGAGACAGGTTGATTTCGTTCACCCACCGCTTATAAGCGCTGTTGTTGAAAATCTAGTTCTGAGGAAACAGATTGAAACGATCACAGGTGCCGCCATGACGGCAAGCTTGAATATGCCCGCCAATATCACCCGCGATACCATCTCGGCCCACAGCAGTCTGTCGCTCATCCCGAACTCTCGAACTGTTCACAGTCCGGTCCGTAATCTCATCGACATATACTTCCTCGCCAGTCCTGAACGTGCCACCAGTGGAAATCACGGCCAGGGGGGAGCACTCAGCAGCTGCATCCCTGGCGAAGTGTCATGAGGCTCCCCCATCCGCCCATTGATCCTGTTGCACTTAGAAGCTGATCTGCCCTTGGCCCACCCTTAGCTAACAACTATTATTCAGCGCTTTGATGAAAAAGGTGGTTAGAACTCACAACTCAAAAGACAATCTTGAATCGTTCATTCTCATCACTCCCGAACAACGACATAAACTGCTTTGCCGACATAATCGACATAGATACATTTTCTTCCCCTAACGATGAAAAATCAGCGATTCCATCTAAATCAGGGAAGTTTCCATCATCTCCACATAAAAATCTCTCCACACCAAAAACAAAGATTCTTTTACTTTCACACTCATGAAGAAAGTTAACTGCATTCTTCATGGTTAAATAGTCAGTCTCCACTCCATTCACCTCAATCAAAAGGAGATCTCCTATCAGGATCAGTACGATCTGAAACCTGAACAATATCCCCAGTTCGATCTTCCTAACTACGTAAGATCCGTCACTATTAATGTACGCTGTAGCCGGATCATCATTCCTCCTACCAATTTCAGGGTTATGACGTACATCACAAGTTGAAACCTTTCTTCTGGGTTCCAAAATCGTTTCGCTAATCGAAGATCGGTCCCACCCTCTACGCCCCATTTGCCGCTCAATCTTTGGAGCAATAGATATTGCTACATCCTCTGCAGGTACATTAAGGACTTTACCAACACCTCCCACCCGCGACTGCAGCAACCTTCTAATCCCCGACGCCGCAGCCTTGGCTGCAACACCACCACCCGATAGCGTCAGTACAATATCAACATCGGTGGTGTCGACTTCAGCGCCGCCCCCCATGGCACTCCAGTAGGCTTGATCATACACCCTGATGGTATCGGCGGAGCCAGCGCTGTCAATCGAAGCCATCTCGCCCGGGTGGTGGACAGTTGCTCCCAAACTATACGGTGAGTCGAGCCCACTTCCCCAGTAGCTGGAATCCACCGCTCCAAACAGGCTGCCATCTTGGTACTGGGCCTCGCTTACTTGGAACATGACCACTGGCTCACCGTGAGCGATGATGACTTCTCCATCACTCCACCTGAGCGGCTGCCCAGCATACTGTTGCCTTATTTCATTGTAGGCGGCCTGTGCGACCTGAAGGTCACTCAGGAACCTCGCATACTGTGGGTTGTTTGCATTGCTGGATGTGCCCAAGCTGGCGAGCAAGTCACTGAAGGCGGTGGTTTGGCTAGCGTCCAACTGAGCGCCAGAGACCAGCGCGAACATATCGTCCCAGCTCAGATCACCAATACTAGGTTCACCCCGCTCCGCTGCTAGCTCGCGAGACCGGTCTGCCAAAACCTCCCGCTCCTGCGGATGCAGCAGCCGGTTATACTGCGTCGCACTCCCCTGAGTGGCGCCGGCGTTGACCAGATCGTCAACTCCGTTACGGCGCTAGGCCGAAGTAACGGACATCCCTTTCTGGCCAATTGAACATCCGAGACGTAACTTACGTTATTTCAGGAGTCTTGCGCTCCTTCACTCCAATAATATTGCGCCTGGAGGCTGAGTCTGCCCGGCGAGTCATGCGATAGCTTACTTGATCAATCTCATGTTCCACTTGCTCATTGAGACCGAAAACCGTGCCCATCTGGTTCAAGAATCGTATAAGTATACCATTACACGTTCACATTCAACATCCAGCTCCCCCCAATCTCCTTGTAGGATGTACCTTTTCCCTTTCCATAAAAAAACATCAATATTCCCCATATCAGCTTCTTCTGATAGATCACTAAAAACCATAAAACTGTTATAGAACTTATTAACTTTCTCCACCACAGCGAACTCGATAACACCGCGTCTGTAGCAATACTGCTCACCTGGATGATAATTAATGTATTTAGAGTGCGTTTCCATTAATACAAAATCCATGAAAAAAGATATATGATCAGGCCCTTTATCAATCTTCAGAACATAACTATCCTGAAGATAAACATCCTTAAGACCTTGAATAGTAAAGTACTCATTCCATTTTTTATATTTCTCGTCATTATATATCAAGTTCAATCTCCGTGTGATTCCCTGGCGAGCGACGACTCGTCAACTCTCCAGTCTTCGGATCAATCCTTTGCCCTGCCGAATTTCTAACCTCGATGTGAGGCGCAGCACTACCCGGTGCTCTTTCACTTCCGCCCTTTATTGTGATGCGAGCAACACCGTTCTGGTCCAAGTACTTTAAAGGACCTCTAGCACTCTGGCTTGCAACCCACCCCTGGCTTTCAGCCCACACTTTCAACTCACTAGCTTTAGGAATAGCCCCATCAACAAAAAAGTCGCCTAACCTACTAAGCGGTATTGATCCATTGGTAACCAGCCGCGACTGCAGCAACCTTCTGATCCCCGACGCCGCAGCCTTGGCTGCAACACCACCACCCGATAGCGTCAGTACAATATCAACATCGGTGGTGTCGACTTCAGCGCCGCCCCCCATGGCACTCCAGTAGGCTTGATCATACACCCTGATGGTATCGGCGGAGCCAGCGCTGCCAATCGAAGCCATCTCGCCCTGGTGGTGGACAGTTGCTCCCAAACTATACGGTGAGTCGAGCCCACTTCCCCAGTAGCTGGAATCCACCGCTCCAAACAGGCTGCCATCTTGGTACTGGGCCTCGCTTGCTTGGAACATGACCACTGGCTCACCGTGAGCGATGATGACTTCTCCATCACTCCACCTGAGCGGCTGCCCAGCATACTGTTGCCTTATTTCATTGTAGGCGGCCTGTGCGACCTGAAGGTCACTCATGAACCTCGCATACTGTGGGTTGTTTGCATTGCTGGATGTGCCCAAGCTGGCGAGCAAGTCACTGAAGGCGGTGGTTTGGCTAGCGTCCAACTGAGCGCCAGAGACCAGTGCGAACATATCGTCCCAGCTCAGATCACCAATACTAGGTTCACCCCGCTCCGCTGCTAGCTCGCGAGACCGGTCTGCCAAAACCTCCCGCTCCTGCGGATGCAGCAGCCGGTTATACTGCGTCGCACTCCCCGCCACCTGGGCACCGATCTGCAGCTCACTGTCGTCGTTGCTGGCGATCTCGGCGGCAATGACGCCAATGATCTGGGAGTTCATTACCAGCAACCGGCCTTTGTCGGCCTGGTCCAGGTCGCTGTACTCTCCAGCGAGCTTGTCGACCAGCAGTTCGTTGGCACCGGCGGCGAGTGCACCGGTGGTGAAGTCACCGCCTGCGGCTTCGGCGGCCAGGCCGCCCATGACGGCGTGCAGGGCGGCCTTGTTCAGGCTGCCGTTTTCAAGGGAGGTATTGCCGATAGCGTTAAAACCAGCGGCGGCGAAGGTGTTGGCCAGGCTCACTTGAACTGCGTCACCCAGCGCAGCGTCACCGCCAAGCGCCCGGTCCAGCAGCGCGGAGGTGGTGTTCTGCAAGAGCTGGTTGGCGCCGAACTGACCCGCCCCTTGCCAGGTGCCAAGGGGGGCGCCTGTGACCGTCCCGCTATTAGGAAGGCCAGTTGTCAGGCCGGTCTGGGTGCCGGTCCAACCGTCGTACAGGCCGTTGGTCAGCCCGGCGGTCATGCCCGCTACAGCGTAGCCGCGCAGGGCGTCACTGGAGGTGACGTCGCCCCAAGCCTCGCCGAGGTCCCCCTGTTGATTGATGGTGCTGACGGCGGCATTGCTGGCCACACTGGTGAGCGAGGTAGCAGCCGCTACATTGGCCCAGCCACCAGCCGCCAGGGCGCCAGTTGTCGCACCACCCGCGACCAGCTTGGTGGCCATGGGGCCGACGTAGTAGGCCACCACAATCGCCACCACCAGCTGCGCGGCGGCGCTCATGCCTGAGTGGTCATAGTCCCACTGGTCATGGAGGGCCTTGACCTCGCGCCAGTCGACGTCGCCACGGGCTTCCATCTCGGCCAACCAGGCAAGGCTCGGGTCGGCCTCGACCATGGCGGAGATGGTCTGGTGGATGCTCTGTTCATCGACCTGCTCGATGTCGACGTTGACGCCCTGGGCGGCGCGGATGATCCGCTCCCCCTGGGCCACCAGCTCACTCTGACGCAGGGTCTCGACGGTCTCGCCTTCGCCCTTGGCCGACTGCCAGACGGCATTGCTCGAGCTCTTCTCGTGGGTCTCGCTATGCAGGTCACGGGCATGGGCGAAGGTGATCTCGCCGCCGCTGTCCAGCACCAGATCGTTGCCCGCATCGAGTCGGGCGCCCTCATAGGTCTGGTCGCCGTCGCTGACGATGATCAGGTCACCGCCGCTGGCGATCTCGCTGCCCTGGGCGCGCAGGTCCTGCACTTCATCGAGACGATGCTTGTCACCGCCGAACAGGCCACCGCTCTCGTTCTTCTCGTAGCGGGAGTAATCCTCGTCGTTGGCAGCCAGCAGGACCACGTCGCCACCGGCATACAGATACGCCTCATCACCGGCGCTGGCGGTACTTGCCACCAGGGTGAGATCGCCCCCGGCGGCCACCGTCAGGTCGGTGCCGGCCGCCAGCTCGCCGCCCTGCTGGCGCACTGTGCGGGTGTCGTAGGTCTTGTTGGGCTTGCGGGTGTGGCTCTCGCTGGAGTTAGCCGCAGACGCCAGGGTGATGTCACCGCCGGCGACCAGGCCCAGCCCCTCGCCGGCCTCGACGCGGCTGGCGAGCAGGCCGATATCGCCTCCGGCGCTAAGGCTCGCGCTGCCTCCCGACTCAAGGGTGCTGCCCACCTGGGTCACGTTATCGGTAGTGGTGATCTGGCGACGACTGACGTCGCGGCTGGCGTCGCTGTCCTCACCGGAGACAATAGCCATGTCGCGCCCGGCGGCCAGCACCAGGTCATCACCGCTTAAGACCTGACTGGCGTCGATCGCGATATCCCGTCCGGCCTGCCAGGTAAGATCGCCCCCGGCGGTGGTGGTTGAGCCGAGCGTCGTGGCGCTGTCCTGATAATCGCGACCACGGGCATCCTGCCAATGGCTGACGTCCACCACGGCTCCGGCCACGATGTCACGACCGGCGGTCACGGACAGGTCAGCACCGCTTGTCAGGCGGCCACGATTGATCACGTCACGCCCGGCCTGGATGTCGAGTTGATCGCGGGCGCTGATGCTGCCGCCCTGGTCGAGATAGCTGCGATAGTCCCGTGAGGTGCCAGCCGCCACGCTTAGGCGGTCGTTGACCACGTCCCCCTCAAGGGCCGTCAGGCTGACCCGATCGCCGCGAATCTGTCCCCCCATGGCGTTGCGGATATCGTCGCGGGCGGTGAGGTTCAGGGCGTCTCCGGCCTCGACCAGGCCGCCCTGCAACACTGACCCAGCAGCGTAGGCATTAAGATCGTGGGTGGCGCGCAGGGTGCCGACGTTGACCAAGTCACCGCCGCTGATCAGGTCGATGTCACGGCCCTGGATCACCCCACCACCGCGCACGTCTCGGCTGTCCAGGTTGGCCAGGTACAGCACCGGCGCGAGCACCGTCTGGCCGTCGATCTGACGCTCCTCCAGCCAGACGATGTCGTGGGTCAGCGCCGCCACCTG